>JADFSO010000060.1 GCA_022560735.1 Pseudomonadota bacterium | reverse complement strand
TATGATTTTTATCGCAAGCCGGTCGATACCGAGGTGCTCAAGCTGCTGGTCGAGCGGGCGTTTTCCATGTGGCATCTCGAGGAGCAGAATCGGCGCTTGCTGAACGCCAGGGGCAGCATGCCGATCGATGGCGTAATCGCGGTCAGCAAGGAAATGCAGCAAGTCTGCAGAATGGTCGAGAAAGTCGCGCCCAGCGATGTCTCGGTATTGATCCTGGGTGCGAGCGGTACCGGCAAGGAGTTAATGGCGCGTGCGGTACACGATCTCAGCGACCGCAAGTCCCAGCCATTTGTCGCGATCAATTGCGCGTCGATTCCCGAGAACCTGCTGGAAAGCGAGCTGTTCGGTCACGAAAAAGGCGCGTTTACCGGCGCCCACAAACAAACCCTGGGCAAGGTCGAAGTCGCCGCGGGCGGGACATTGTTCCTCGATGAAATCGGCGACATGCCGCCTTCGCTGCAGGCCAAGATGCTGCGCTTTTTGCAGGAACGGGTGATCGAACGCGTTGGCGGGCGCAAGGAGATTCCGGTCGATGTGCGGGTGGTTTGTGCGACCAACCAGGATCTGCAGGAACTGATAAGCAAAGGGGCGTTTCGCGAGGACCTGTATTACCGGATCGCGGAAGTGATGATCGATTTGCCGCTGCTCAAAAACCGCAGCGGCGATATTTCCGCGCTGGCCTACCTGATGCTCGAGCAGTTCAACGTAAAACGCGGCAGGCACCGCCGCCGCTTTAGCCAGGATGCGATCCAGGCGATGGAGGCGTATGCGTGGCCCGGCAATGTTCGCGAGTTGCAGAACAAGATCAAGGCAGCCAGCGTGATGGCCGAAGGAAAGCTGATCACCGCCGAAGACCTGGCCCTGGCTGTGCCGGACGGCCTGATGATGAATCTCAAAGCGGTGCGTGGAGAGGCCGAAAAAGACGCCGTGCAAAAAGCGCTGGCGGTGGCGCGCGGCAATGTCGCAAAGGCGGCCGAGTTGCTCGGTATCACACGGCCCACGCTGTATGACCTGATCAATCGCCACGAGATCGCGAATGGCAAAAATAATGACCAGGACCAAGGGCTTATTGTTAAACGAAAAGGCGAAAAACTGTGACGCAGTTCACAGTTTTTCGAAATCCCGGCAGATGCGCTGCAACGCCTGCCAAAGCAGGTATAGAATACCTTGTAAATAATTGAAACAAGAAGAGTTTTTGAGTTACAACATAAGAATATGACGGGACAAACGCGAAAAAACGACAACCGGGGATCAAGGGCACATGCTGGCGGCCGCTGACGACAATCATCAACAGGTGACAGGCCTGCCCGCCGTCGGCTTTGGCCTGGCCAACTGGCCGATCCTGATTGCCTGTCTCGCCTTGGCAACGCTCGGCATGGCGCCGACTTTTGTTTCCCTGTGGCCGAAGTGGTGGGATTCGTTTACCTATTCACACGGCTTGCCGATCGTGGCGATATCTTTGTGGCTGATGTGGCGGCAGCGCGACGCGATAAACAATACAGCGACGGATAAAGGCTGGTGGACGATACCTGCGCTGCTGGCTGCGTTGTTCCTGTGGACGCTGTCGTTTGCTGCCAGCGTCGAGATTGGCGTTCAAGCCATGTTACCGGCCGTGCTCTGGCTCACCGTCGCCGCCGTCTTCGGATTGAAAATAGCGCAGCGCTTACTTTTCCCGATCGGGTTTTTGTATTTCGCCATCCCGGCCTGGGATTTGATCAACGGCGCATTGCTGGGGGCGACCGTGGGCGCCGTCGATTGGATCCTGGAGTTGTTTCGCGTGCCGGCTTTCATCCAGGGCAACACCGTGCAGATTCCATCGGGTGCATTTGAGATCGCCGGCGGCTGCAGCGGGCTGCATTTTTTCATCGTCGCATTGTCGATCAGCGCCTTGTACGGGCATTTGTATTATCGGCGCGGGCTCAACAAGGGCTTGCTCCTTGGCATCGCGGCCTTGTTCGCGCTGCTGACCAACTGGCTGCGCGTGGCCACCATCATCATCGCCGGCCACCTGACCGAGATGCAGACCTTCCTGGTCAAGGTCGATCACTATTATTTCGGCTGGGTTTTGTTTGGCCTGATGCTGATTCCGTTTTTCTACGTCGCAAGATCCATCGAGCTACGCGATGCCAAGGCGGAGCAATCACAGAACCCTCCGGAGTCTGCGGCCGGTTCACAAACGCA
>JADFSO010000030.1 GCA_022560735.1 Pseudomonadota bacterium | reverse complement strand
AGTGAAGTTCTACAGTGAACCCCGGTTCCCCCGACCTTGCATATTTGCCTGCCTGCCTTGTGACGCAGACTCTCGGGTCTCGGATACTCTTCGGCATTGGCAATTAAGGCGGGGGAACCACTCTACAGAACAAGGTCAAAGCCTTTAGGAGGGCGCGGTTTCACCCCGGGGCTCGAGGCCAGCATATCAAGCTGCCAAACAACCCAACAACAACATACAAGGAGGGCCTTCAGGCCCGATGGGCGTTCCAATTGGGCCTGAAGGCCTTCCTACGAACCGTTCCTGCAGTCTCTGCCCAATAGTCACAGATTGACTCGCAGTAACAGTAGAATGGCGCCTGGTCCTTTTTCAACCCCACCGAGGTAGCTCCATGAAACCGATTTATCGCAACGTGTGTATTGCAACGATACTGGCAATGCTCATCGCGCTCTCGTTCGAGAGCACGGCTTTTGCGCAGGAGCCGTCCGCGGTAATCGATATTCATGTTGACCTGAGCGATGCGCCGCGCCGAATTTTTCACGCCCGTCTCTCGATGCCCGTACAACCCGGGTCCCTGAGCCTGCTTTATCCCAAGTGGCTTCCGGGAGAGCATGGGCCCACAGGCCCGATAGTAGATCTTGCCGGTCTCAAACTGTCCGCCGCTGGACAGCAAATCCCGTGGGTTCGCGATCCCGGGGAAATGTTCGCTTTCCAGGCGAACATCCCGGTGGGCGTCACCCGGCTCGATATCGAGCTCGACTATCTGCCACCCAGCGGCAGCGGCCAATTCACCGCCGGGGCTGCGACCTCGGATCGGCTCGCGATCATGAGCTGGAACACGCTGTTGCTCTACCCCGCCGGGAAGTCGGCGCACGAGATCATGTTTCGGCCTTCTCTTACCTTGCCGCCCGGATGGGGTTTTGGCACGGCGCTGGTCGAGAACGGGCGCGATGGCGACGAAGTACGATTCGAAACGGTCTCACTGGCCACACTGGTCGATTCCCCGGTATCGGCGGGCGCCCATCACCGGGTTCTTGACCTGACCGGAACGGCTGAAGTGCGGCATCGACTGCACCTGGTCGCCGATAGCGAAGAAGCGCTCGCCATAAAACCGGAAGCCGAGCAAGCGTTTCGAAAACTGGTCGCCGAAGGCATCGCTCTTTTTGGCTCGTACCACTACAGCAAATACGATTTCCTGCTGACGCTGAGCGATCATGTGCAGTCCTTCGGGCTCGAGCACCATGAGTCGAGCGACAACCGGGTGCCTGAAAGGACGCTCGTGGAAGAGGTGCGCATGAACTCGAGGGCCGGGCTTTTGCCGCACGAGTTCGTGCACTCCTGGAACGCCAAGTATCGACGGCCCGAGGGCCTGACGCGCGACGACTTTCAAACGCCCTTTCAGACCGATTTGCTCTGGGTGTATGAGGGTCTCACCTCATACCTTGGCCTGGTCCTGACCGCCCGCAGCGGTTTGTGGACAGCCGAATATACCCAGGATGCGTTGGCCCGGATCGCCGCCAGGCTCTCGAACCGCCCGGGACGCACTTGGCGATCGCTTCTCGACACAACGCGGGCCGCACAAATTCTTTACGGTAGTTCCACCGCGGGTTCGTCATGGCGGCGCGGCGTCGATTTCTACGACGAAGGCACGTTGATCTGGCTGGAGGTGGACACGCTCATCCGCCAACTCAGCAAGGGGCGCAGGACCCTCGATGACTTTTGCCGCGCTTTTTTCGGTGGTGAAAGCGGCTTGGCCACAGTTGCACCCTACTCATACGCAGACCTCGTCGCAGCGCTTGCAGAAATCGAACCCTATGACTGGAAAGGTTTTTTCGATACTCGTATTTATGCGATTCAAGCAGAGGCGCCACTTAACGGGATCACAAACTCCGGTTGGCGGCTGGTGTACACGGCAGAGCCGAATCTTGTCCAGCAAGGCCGCCAGGAAACCGGCGAGCTGCTCAACTTGTCATACTCGCTCGGCTTCTTTGTTTCCACCAAGGACAACCGGATTCTCGATGTGCTCCCCGGGTCTCCGGCCGCGGACGCAGGCCTGCCACACGCATCAATCCTGGTCGCTGTCAACGGCCGGCGCTGGACCCCGGAGATTTTGCAGCAAGCAATCGTCCATTCTCAGAATACAGATGAGCCCATTCGTCTCTTGATCGAGAACGCCGAGTTTTTCAGCGAGGTATTGGTCGATTATCATGGCGGCGAGAAATACCCTCATCTCGAACGCATCGACCGCAAGCGCGATCTTTTGCAAAAAATCCTGGCGCCTCGAGTACGTTGAGCCAGACCGGTGCCGGATTCGACGACCAGACTACATACAGGCCTTGATGGATGCGCCAGAAAAAGACTTCAGGCCGATCACTGAATTGCAGCCTTGGTTTGCAAGCGAGCGTTAGGGAAGCTCTGATCTATTCATGGTCAAGGCTTTCATCGAATACTTCGATGAGTATTTTTCGGTCCAGGCAACCGGCATGAACTCTGGTGCCGGCGGTAATTTTGAAACTTTTTAGCGCCGTTGAAAACGAACGGCGGTGAGTAAATATTGGCGTTATCACCAGCGCTCGTAAACCGGCATGGCCCGGGAACTATTTCCCGATACAGAAACTGGAAAATATTTCTCCCAGCAGGTCGTCGCTGGTGAACTCGCCGGTGATTTCGTTCAGCGCTTGTTGCGCTTCGCGCAGTTCTTCGGCCATCAATTCGCCGGCACGATTATCCTGTAGCTGGCTTTTCGCTGTTTGCACATGGCCATGCGCGTTGCGCAACGCGTCCAGGTGCCGCCGGCGCGCGCTGATGCTGCCGCCCTGGCCGCTAAACCCGGCCGCCTCTTTCAAGTGCCGGCGCAACAACTCGACACCGTCGCCGGTCAACGCCGACAGGTAGATCGCGGTCTGCCCGTTTTGTTCGACGATAGCCGGCGCCTGGTCACGCAGGTCGATCTTATTGTACACGACCGTGACCGCCAGGCCGGCCGGCAACTCCGCGTATAATTCGTCGTCTGTTGCGAGCACTTCGTCGCTGTCTGTCACCAGC
Organism: Pseudomonadota bacterium; assembly: GCA_022560735.1. Classification (GTDB taxonomy): domain Bacteria; phylum Pseudomonadota; class Gammaproteobacteria; order Steroidobacterales; family MnTg04; genus MnTg04. The sequence continues at coordinate 28,847 of JADFSO010000030.1, read as the reverse complement.
AAGGCGCGGTCGGCGATCGCCAGCTCGGCTTTTGCCCGGCGTATACCCTCTTTTTCGATCGCATCGCCGTGTGCTCTTATCCCCGCGGTATCGACGACATGTACCGGCATGCCATCGATGGTGATGTGCTCGCGCAGCAGGTCGCGGGTGGTCCCCGGTATGTCGGTGACGATGGCCGCGGCATAGCCGGCCAGTTTGTTGAGCAGGCTGGACTTGCCGGCGTTGGGCCGGCCTGCGATTACCAGGTGCATGCCATCGCTGAGCAACACCCCCTGTTTCGCTTCCTGCTCGAGCTGTGCGAATTGCCGCAACAGTTCGTCAACCTGGTCGAGCACTTTTGGATCGGCAAGAAAATCGATTTCTTCTTCCGGGAAATCCATCGCCGCTTCGACCCAGGTACGCAAATACACCAGCCCGCCAACCAGTTCGTTAACCCGCGCAGAAAACTCGCCCTGCAGCGAGCGCAGCGCCGCCCTCGCCGCTTCCGCCGAACCGCTTTCGATCAGGTCGGCGACTGCCTCGGCCTGGGCCAGGTCCAGTTTGTCATTGAGGAAAGCCCGCTGGGTAAACTCGCCTGGATCCGCCTGTCGCGCACCGTATTCGAGCGCAGCGTTCAGCAGTGTATCCATGACCACGGTACCGCCATGCCCGTGCAGTTCGACGACATCTTCGCCGGTAAATGAAGCGGGCCCCTGAAAATGCAAGACCAGCCCCTGATCCAGTGCCTGGCCGGCCGCATTCCTGAATTTGCGGAATGCGGTCGTTCGCGGGGCCGGCAGCACACCGCAAATTTTCTCGCCGATCGCGGTTGCGTCCGGTCCGGAGAGCCGCAAAATGCCGATCCCGCCTGTACCGGGCGGTGTGGCGATAGCGGCAATCGTGTCGTCTGCGTGCAAGGTCATAACATCAGTTTAGCCGACGACCGGAACGGAACGTAGACCGCGAGAATACCGGCCTGCTAGCCTGCCGCCTCGATAACCTTGTTGATGCGCCACTGCTGGGCAATAGACAACAGCGTGTTGCTGAACCAGTAAAGCACCAGCCCGGCCGGGAAAAACGCCATCATGCCGGTCATCATCAAAGGCATGATCATGAAGATCTTCGCCTGCACCGGGTCGGGCGGCGCGGGATTGAGTTTGAACTGGCCGAACATTGCCGCACCCATCAGTACCGGCAGGATAAAATACGGGTCGCGCGATGACAGGTCGGTGATCCACAGCATAAACGGCGCCTGCCGCATTTCGACGCTCTCGAGCAAGACCCAGTAAAACGCCAGGAATACCGGCATCTGCACCAGCATCGGCAGGCAACCGGCAACCGGGTTAACCTTCTCGCGCTTGTACATTTCCATCATGCCCTTGCTCAGCGCTTCGCGATCATCCTTGTAGCGTTCCTGCAGCAGTTTGATGCGCGGTTGCAGCTTGCGCATTTTTGCCATCGACTTGCCGCTGGTCTCGGTCAGCTTGAAAAACAGCAACTTCAAAAGCACGGTCACGATCAGGATCGCCCAACCCCAGTTACCGATAAAACCGTAGACTTTGTTCAGCAGCCAGAACAGCGGCTGGGAGATAATCGTCAACCAGCCGTAATCGACCGTCAGCCGCAGCCCGCTGGCCAGGTCCTCGAGTTGATCCGTCAGCTTCGGTCCGATGAACAAAGACCCCTCGAAGGTATGGGATTGCCCAGGTTGAATCACGTGTCCCGGACCCAGGGCAAGCAATTCATCGATGTTCTGGCGTACGCTGCCGCGGTAGTCATAGCCCGCCGGCGGCACCGCCGCAGTCAAAAAATGATGCTCGATGGACGCAATCCATGCGTTGCCATAAGTCCCATCGATTTCCCCGGCCTGAATCTCGTCCGAATCCAGTTTTTCGTATTTCTCTCCGTCATAAAAAACCGGTCCGTGGAACGAAAACGTTTCGACATCGAACATCGATCGTTCCTGTTTCTGGTTGTGGCGGCGAATCCTGAGGTAATCGGCGCCGGTCCAGTTGGCATCACTGCCGTTGCTTATCGTGGTTTTTACGTGGATTCCGTACTCGCCTCGCCGAAAAGTATATTGCTTGATCCCGCTGATGCCGTGACCATCGTTCCAGTGCAGCTTTACCTGCAGCTCGTTCTCGCCATCGGCAAGCCGATAATCCGGCTGCTCGGTCCGGAACCAGGCCTGGAAATCCGGCGCGCTGGCGCCCTCGGTCGTCCGCAGACCGGTTTGCAGCTGGTACAAATCCGCCGGGTTCGACGACAGCAGGGTGATTTTTTGCTCAGGCCGATCTTTTGCCACCGGGTATGCCTTGAGCGTCGCGCGGCGAATATCGCCGCCTTGCAAACCGATTTCGAGATCGAAAACATCGGTGCTGACATGAATAACCGGGGCTTTGTTGGCCTGTACAGGCTGCGGCGGTTGTGCTTGTCCGAGGCTCTCGGTCGCGGACGGCTGGACTGTGATTGTGGCCGGGTCCATGGCCGCGGAAGAAGTTTCGATCACTATATCGGGCAGCGTGTCCTGCAAGCTATCGGCGCGCTCGGCTATGGCTGGCTGACTGCCTGGCTGAAATACCGCCTGAGCATAGTCTTGCTGCCACGCCTGATAACTAAGCCAGAGCAAAAACCCGAGCGTCACCCAGAGTATAAACCGTTGATTATCCATTGCAGTTGGCTGCCTGTTCATCCTTGCCCGGAACCGGGTCATAACCGCCATCGGCCCACGGGTGGCACCGCGCTATACGTTTGGCCGCCAGCCAGGAACCCCGTAACGTCCCATGGGCCTTTATTGCGTCCTGCGCAAAATATGAACAACTCGGGTAATACCGGCAATTGCTACCCAGCAAAGGGCTGAGAAACCAGCGGTAAATATTGATCAGAAACAGCATTACGCGGCGCATTTTTTGCTGACCTTTTGCCAATGCCTGTCAAGGCTGTGCCTTAGTTTACTCCGATCCGCCGACGCGGCGCCGGCTCTCGCCATCACCACAAAATCTATCGCCGGCAGTGTGTCGCCAGCCTGACGAAACGATTCCCGTACCGTTCTTTTCAGGCGATTCCTGCGCACCGCATTACCCGCTATTTTCATGGAAATAGCCATACCCAGCCTGGCATAACCGAGATCGTTATTTTTTCCCAGCACCGTAAACAGCGAGTCACTGGAGCGTAGGTTTTTTTCGAATATGCGGGAAAAATCAGCCTTGCTGATCAGCCTCTGGTGTTGCTGGTATGAACAGTCTTTGCTGCTGACGGTCGTTGGCAAGCGCTAATCTGGTAATCGTCTGCTATGGAGTCAATCTTGTGCGGCCTTTGGCGCGCCGCCTTTTCAGCACCAGCCGCCCCGCTTTCGTCGCCATCCGGGCACGAAATCCGTGGGTGCGTTTGCGCTTTATGATGCTGGGTTGAAATGTGCGTTTCATGATGAGCTCGGCCCCGAATAATCTTTGTTGTCAATCCGCCGGTCAGCGAGCCCCTAGCCCGCGACGAAAAGCCGCCACTGTACGGATGGCCTCGCTTTGTGTCAAGCAAAGGCGCGCAGTTTTTGGCCAAAAATCGGCTGTGGATAACTCGTCTCAAGGAGTATAGACTCGATCACCCTGCAGCAAAAAAATTATCCGCACAAAAAAAGGAAAACCGGTGCTCTCGCCTCTTTGGAACAGTTGCGTACAACAACTAGAAAACGACCTGCCCGAACAGCAGTTCAACACCTGGATCAGGCCCCTGCAGGCAATTGAGAAAAATGGCATTTTGCAGCTCCTGGCGCCCAATCGTTTTGTCGTGGACTGGGTGAACACTCATTTCATCGAAAAAATCCAGGAAATCGTCAGACAAAGCCAACCCGATGGTTGTCCGCAAGTCATGCTTGGCGTTGGCAGCAGGTCGCAGACCACACCAGCCGAAAAAATGGCTTCTGCCGCTAACCGGCCAACGCCACAGCCAGCGATGATGCCAGCGCTCGGCAGCCGCCTGAACGGTGACTACAACTTTGAAACCTTCGTGGAAGGCAAAAGCAACCAGCTGGCCAAGGCCGCCGCCATCCAGGTGGCCGCGAATGTTGGCCGCGCCTACAACCCCTTGCTGATCTATGGCGGGGTCGGTCTCGGCAAAACCCACCTGATGCATGCGATCGGTAACGCCATGATTGCTGCCAATCCCGGGGCCCGCGTGGCCTATGTCCATTCGGAAAGATTTGTCAGCGATATGGTCAAGGCGCTGCAGCACAACAGGATCAATCAATTCAAGCGCGCCTACCGAACACTCAATGCTCTGCTTATCGATGATATTCAGTTCTTCGCCGGCAAGGAGCGGTCTCAGGAAGAGTTTTTCCATACTTTCAATGCCTTGCTCGAAGGTCAACAGCAGGTAATTCTGACTTGCGACCGCTATCCCAAGGAAGTTTCGGGTCTTGAAGAAAGACTGAAATCGCGATTTGGCTGGGGTTTGACGGTCGCCATCGAACCACCGGAACTGGAAACCAGCGTTGCGATCCTGATGAGTAAAGCGGCCCAGGAAAACATTGACTTGCCCGAGGAAGTTGCGTTCTTTATCGCCCGGCGAATCCGGTCAAATGTTCGCGAGCTTGAAGGCGCATTGCGCCGCGTGGCGGCAAACTCAAGATTCACCGGGCAATCGATCACCCTGGAATTTGCGCGCGATGCGCTACGCGATTTGCTGGCCGTACAGGAAAAACTGGTCACCGTGGAAAATATCCAGAAGATCGTCGCGGAGTATTACAAGATTCGCCTCGCCGACATGCTGTCGAAACGGCGCAGCCGTTCGATCGCCCGTCCCAGGCAAATTGCGATGAGCCTTGCCAAGGAATTGACCAGCCACAGCCTGCCGGAAATCGGGGATCTTTTTGGCGGTCGCGATCACACGACCGTTTTGCATGCCTGCCGGAAAATCAAGCAGTTGCGTGAGTCGGAAAATCGGGTCAGGGAGGATTATCAAAACCTGTTGAGGACTATGAACAGTTGATGTGGGTAAGGTGTTGACGAAAACGACGATGCTGCTTATCCCCAAACCATGCACAGAATACAGCCAGGGATAAGCACGGATTTTACACAGGCATTTACCATGCAACTTATTGAATCATAACGTATTTTTAAGCTTTCCACAGGCACGAGGGGGGGCTAATAATAACAATAATCTATATACTGTTTAATATTATTAAAGGCGGGCCAATGAAACTCAGCGCTCAAAGAGAAACATTTTTAGAACCATTGCAGGCGGTTATCGGTGTTGTTGAAAGACGGCAGACGATGCCAATCCTGACCAACGTATTGCTGGTAGCCAAAGACGGTCATTTGTCGATTACCGCGACGGATCTCGAGGTTGAACTGGTGGCCAGCAGTAAAATAAATGTTGAACAGGATGGCGAAATTACCATTCCTGGCCGCAAACTGCTGGATATTTTTCGGGCGCTGCCGGCCGATGCAAAAGTCAGCCTGACGCTTGATGGTGACCGGGTACAGATTCGCTCGGCACACAGTCGTTTTACTTTGTCGACGTTGCCGGCTGCGGAATTTCCAGTGGTTGAGGACATCGATGCACAGGTTACGCTTTCGCTTAGCCAGAAAGATGCCAACCGGTTGTTGGAGAAAACACAGTTTTCGATGGCGCAGCAGGATGTTCGTTATTACCTGAATGGCATACTGCTCGAGGCGGCCGGCAAGACGCTGCGCGCAGTTGCGACCGATGGGCACCGGCTGGCGCTGTGTGAGGTCGAATTGAAGAAAGCGTGCAAGGGTGAGCACCAGGTTATTGTTCCGCGGAAGGGTGTGCTGGAACTACAGCGCTTGCTCGGTGGAGAAGGGGATATCAGTCTGGCCATTGGCAGCAACCATATCCGGGCGCAAGTGGGTTCGATTCGTTTTACCTCCAAACTGATCGATGGCCGCTTCCCCGATTATCGCCGGGTAATCCCGACTGCTAAAACCAGCCCGATGACCGGGGACCGCGAGGTTTTGAAACAGGCCTTGCATCGTGCGGCGATCCTGTCCAATGAAAAATACCGGGGGATTCGCCTGGACGTGAAAGGCAATAGAATTCGAATCCTGGCACACAACCCGGAGCAGGAAGAAGCCGAAGAGGAAGTCGCTGTGAAATACAGTGGTGAAGACCTCGAGATTGGCTTCAATGTGAATTATCTGCTGGATGCGCTCTCTGCAGTCGATGGCGATCAGGTCGAGGTCGGACTGATTGATTCGAATAGCAGTTGCCTGATAAGGGAGCCGGGTTCAACGAGCTGCAAATACGTGGTTATGCCGATGCGGCTCTGAGTCAGGCGATGGCCCTGGAAAATCTCAAGATCCAGGGGTTCAGATGTCTGAGCAAGGTCGAAATGGAACTCAATCCGGCTCGCAACCTGATTAGCGGACCCAACGCCTCGGGCAAGACCAGTTTGCTCGAGGCGGTTTTTTTCCTGAGCCGTGCGCGGTCTTTTCGAACCGGATACCTGGATCAACTCGTGCAGGATGGGGTGGCGGAATGTGTGGTTGCGGGGCGGATTCGTGATGTTTCACGTGAAACGTCGTTGGGGGTGCGTTGCTCGCGGAGCAAGACTGAGGCCCGGATCGCGGGAGAACCGGTGCGCAGCCTGGCAGAGCTGGCACAGGCGCTGCCAGTCCAGGTTATCGACCCCGATATACACAAATTGCTGGAAGAAGGGCCCGCGCGGCGCAGGCGTTTCCTCGATTGGGGTGTGTTCCACGTGGAACCAGGATTTCTGGAGATTTGGCGTCGTTACCAGAGGGCGTTGCGACAAAGAAATGCCGTGTTGAGACAAAACGGTGACCGCAAAGCCACCAAACCGTGGGAAATCGAGTTGGTAGAGGCGGGGAACCTGATCCAGGCCGCGAGAGCGAGACAAATTAAGGCTCTCCAGCCAGCGGCGGCGGCCTGTGCAGAGGAATTGCTCGGTGCGCCGCTGGAGCTGGAGCTCAGACCGGGGTGGGGCAAGGATTGTGGGTTTCAGGAGGCGCTGGATAAATCCTGGTTGCGGGATCGTCAGCACCAGGCGACCCAGGTTGGCCCCCATCGAGCCGACCTGAGCGTGCGGTTTTGCGGGAAAGCGGCAAAAAACCGGGTGTCGCGCGGGCAACAAAAAATGCTGGCCAGTGCGTTGCTCCTCGGCCAGCTCGATGTGCTGAAAAACGCGGTGGCGAGCGACCGGATTCTGCTGGTAGACGACCCGGTCGCAGAGCTTGATCGGGAGCACCTCGAGCGGCTGATGGCGGCCATTCAAAAGCGTAATCTGCAGCTGATAATCACGGCGCTGGCGCCAGATATAGCGGGCCTTTCAGGTGATTTTACAAGGTTTCACGTGGAACAGGGAAAGGTGTCAAAGATGGTATAATATTTGGCTTTAGGTTCGGATACAGTAAATGACAAAAGAAAACAGTTACGACGCCACGAATATCAAGGTTCTCAAGGGCCTGGAAGCCGTCCGCAAACGGCCGGGAATGTATATCGGTGACACGGATGATGGCACCGGCTTGCATCACATGGTTTTCGAGGTGGTGGACAACTCGATAGACGAGACGCTCGCGGGTCATTGCAGTCGCATAAAGGTCACGATCCATGCCGATGAATCGGTAACGGTTACAGACGATGGCCGCGGGATTCCCGTGGACCAGCACTCGGAAGAAGGGCGTTCCGCCGCGGAAGTGATCATGACGGTGCTTCACGCGGGCGGTAAATTCGACGACAACTCCTACAAAGTCTCGGGCGGGCTTCATGGGGTCGGCGTCTCCGTGGTCAATGCATTGTCGGATCACCTAGAACTGGAAATCTGTCGCGATGGTCATGTGCATCGGCAGGAATACAGCCTGGGCGAGCCGCTGGCCCCGATGAAAACCATGGAGAAAACCGATCGTACCGGTACAACGCTGCGCTTCAGGCCGAGCAGCAAGATATTTACCAACATCGAATTTCAATACGATATCCTGGCCCGGCGCCTTCGGGAGCTGTCGTTTCTGAATTCCGGTGTCCGCATCGAGTTGGTCGACGAACGCGAAGAGCTCAGCGAAATTTTCGAATTCGAAGGCGGCATCAAGGCATTTGTCGAGTATCTGAACCGGAACAAGACACCAATCCACGATGGCATCGCTTACTTCCAGGGTGAACGCGATGGTGTAACCGTTGAAATCGCCCTGCAATGGAACGACTCCTACCAGGAGAACATGCTTTGTTTTACCAACAACATCCCGCAACGAGATGGCGGCACACACCTGGCGGGTTTTCGTAGCGCACTGACCCGGACGATGAACCACTACATCGAGGCCTTGCCGGCCACGCGCAAGGAAAAAGTCAACACGACCGGTGACGATGCGCGAGAGGGCATGGCGGCTGTTTTGTCGATCAAGGTACCCGACCCCAAGTTCTCATCGCAGACCAAGGACAAGCTGGTCTCGTCTGAGATCAAGGGGATAGTGGAGTCGGTCACGGGCGAAGTGCTGGAGGATTATCTGCAGGAAAACCCACAGCAGGCCAAAGCGATAGTCGGCAAGATTATCGATGCGGCTCGGGCCCGTGATGCCGCGCGCAAAGCCAGGGAAATAACTCGCCGCAAGAGCGCGCTGGATATCGCCGGTCTGCCGGGGAAGCTGGCCGATTGCCAGGAAAAGGATCCGGCTTTGTCGGAATTATTCCTGGTCGAGGGTGATTCTGCGGGCGGTTCCGCAAAACAGGGGCGCGATCGCAGAACGCAGGCGATTCTTCCGCTGAAGGGCAAGATTCTGAATGTGGAAAGAGCTCGTTTCGACAAGATGCTGTCATCGGTCGAAGTGGGCACGCTGATTACCGCACTGGGATGCGGTATAGGAAGCGACGAATTCGATATCGAAAAATTGCGTTATCACAAAATTATTATCATGACCGACGCCGATGTCGATGGTTCGCATATCCGCACGCTGCTGTTGACCTTTTTCTTCCGGCAGATGCGCGAGCTGATCGAGCGGGGGCACGTGTATATTGCGCAGCCGCCGTTGTACAAATTGAAAAAGGGCAAGCAGGAGCGCTACGTCAAGGACGACAAAGAACTCAACGCGCAGATGCTAAGCATCGCACTGGAAGATGCTTCGCTACATGTCAGCGCCGATGCCCCGCCGATCAAGGGTCCGCAACTCGAAGCGCTGGCCAGGAAATACATGGAGATCAACGCGATCATCGATCGGCTGGCCCGCCGCTATGACAAGCGCCTGCTCGAACAACTGTTGTATCTGCCGCAAATAGATGAAAAAACACTTAATAATCAAAGTGTTATGAAGTCATGGTTGAACCAGCTCAGCGAGCGTCTCGAGGATAAGAACGGCGCTTCCTACGACTTGCAGCTGGTAGCGGCAGACGATAACGGCGATCACCAGATCGCGGTGCACCGGACCCATCACGGGGTGACCAATACCCGGCACATTCACAAGGAATTTTTCGCCTCCGCCGAGTATCGGCGAATTGCTGAAGTCGCTGCCGAACTTGGCGGGCTGGTCGATGAGGGCGCATTTGCCGCCCGCGGTGATCAGCGGCAGGCGGTCACCAGTTTCCGACAAGCCATGCAATGGTTCATGGAACAGGCGAAAAAAGGAATCGCCATCCAGCGCTACAAAGGTCTCGGCGAGATGAACCCGGATCAATTATGGGAGACCACCATCGATCCGGAGAATCGCCTGCTGACCCAGGTTCGCATCGAGAACTATGAAACGGCGAGCGATTTGTTTACCATGCTGATGGGCGACCAGGTCCAGCCGCGTCGGGAGTTTATCGAGCGTAACGCTCTGCGAGTCGCGAATCTTGATGTTTGACAAGCGATTTTTGTCTGCGGTATTTACGCTGCTTGCAAGCGGCGTACAAAACAGATTTTTGAATTCTCGATGGAGCCGGTAAGGGGAAAAATTTTCGCGCATCCCAAGATACAGCTTCCTACTGATAAGCGCTGCTGATCTCCCGCATCTTGTTCTCGATCCAGTTCTGAACTTCGAGGTTCAAAGCTTCCGGCTCCTTGCCGCTCACTTCGATCGGTGGTCCGATCACCAGCCTTATGGTGCCGGGCTTTTTCAATAACCCGCGGCGCAGCCAGAAGTCACCGGCGTTGTGGGCAACCGGAATAACCGGCCGGCCGACTTCCAGCGCCAGCAAGGCGCCGCTGAGCCCGTAACGGCGCGTCTGGCCCGGTTCCATGCGCGTGCCCTCCGGAAAAACCATTACCCCCATCCCTTGCCGCATACGTTGCGAGCCTTTCTTGATCACTTGCTCGACGGCGGTACGGCCGGCGCTGCGGTTGACCGGGATCGGCCGCATAAACAACAGGGCCCAGCCGATGAACGGCGCCCACATCAACTCACGTTTTATTACCCAGCTTTGCTTATCGAAGATGCAAAACTGGGCGATGACTTCCCAGGTCGAGGTATGTTTGAGCATCAATACGCCGGGCTGCTGCGGCAGGTTTTCCCTTCCTTCGACGACATAATCGAGACCACAGGTCAGCTTCAGCATCCACATGACGCGATTTGCCCAGGCGATGGCGATGGCGATGCGAAATCGATAGGGCAGCGGACCGGACAACACGATCAGCAGACACGGCAGAAGTGGCGAGACAAACAGCAGCAAGGTGAATAACAGCGAGCGCAGGTACTGCATTTTATTGGTCCGCTGCCAGCAAGTTATCCACGGCAGCCGACAGATCGGCATAAACCGGTATCGTGGAATCGCCAGGCAGCCCGGCCCGCGTTTTCTGACCATTTCCGGTCAGCACCAGCACCGGATTCGCACCGGCCGCATCGGCTGCCTCGAGATCGCGCGCGCTGTCACCGATCACCGGAACATTTTCCAGGGACATATCGAAATGAGTCGCGATGGCCTCGAGTAATCCGGGCAACGGCTTTCTGCATTTGCAGCCTTCATCGGGATGGTGGGGGCAATAATAAATACCGTCGAAGTGTCCCCCGGCCGCCGTCACCGCCTGCTCCATCCGCCGGTGGATCGCTTCGAGCGCGTCTTCGTCCATCAGGCCGCGGCCGATACCGGATTGATTGCTGGCAACGACCACCCGCCATCCCGCCTGGTGCAGCCTGGCGATAGCCTCGAGACTCCCGGGTATCGGCAGCCACTCGTCCGGCGATTTGATAAAGGCGTCGGAGTCGAAATTGATCACCCCGTCACGATCGAGAATTGCCAGCGGGCTGCTCATGGCTCAGGGCTGCAGTCGCGAAAGATCCGCGGTGTGTAAGAAAAGACCGCGCAACTGGTTTAGCAACGCGAGACGATTCGCGCGCAATGCCGCGTCTTCGTCCATGACCATGACGTTGTCGAAGAAATCGTCGACGGCCGGGCCAAGACTCGCGAGACTTTCCAGCGAGTCCTGGTAGCGGCGTTGCTCGAGCATAGGCCGTACCTTTAGCAGCATGGCCTGCAGCTGATCGTACAAGATTTTCTCGGCCGGCTCGCTGAGCAGTCTGGCATCCGGATCAGACGGCAACTTGTCTTCGCTCTTGCGCAGGATGTTGGCGATGCGCTTGTTGGCGGCCGCCAATGAGCCCGCGGATGACATCGTTTGAAAGGCCTTGACCGCGATCAGGCGTTGGTGGAAATCAAGCGGCGACACCGGGCTGCGGGCCAGCACCGCATCGAAAACGTCGTGACCAATCTTCATCTGCTGGTCGGCCAGGTAATAGGCCCTGAGTCTGTCCATCATGAAAGCGTAAATCTCATCGGCAAGCTCATCGCCGGTATCGACAGGCTGTAGTGCAAGCGATTCTGCAATGATGGCCGGCAGATCCAGCTCAAGTTCGCGCTCGATCAGAATGCGCAGGCAGCCAAGCGCGTTTCTTCGCAATGCGAACGGGTCCTTGCTGCCACCGGGTTTTTGACCGATCGCGAATATGCCGCAGATGGTGTCAATTTTTTCCGCGACGGCCAGCGCCTGCCCGATGATCGTGCCCGGCAACCGGTCGCCAGCGAAACGCGGCAGATATTGTTCTCCCAGCGCCACCGGGAGGTCACCGGCCAAGCCGTCATTTTTTGCGTAATAACGACCCATGATCCCCTGCAATTCCGGGAACTCGGCGACCATCAGCGTCAGCAAGTCGCATTTCGCGAGCATGGCCGCCCGCCGGGCCATCTCGCTGTCACCGCCGAGCTGTCCCGCAATATTGGCGGCAAGCACGGCTGTTCGCACCGATTTGTCGTAAACAGAGCCTAACTTGGCGTGAAAAAGCACGTTCTTTAGCGAATTCACCCGATCTTCGAGTGGGGTCATCCTGTCCTGATTCCAAAAGAACATGGAATCATCGAGGCGTGGTTGCACGACCCGCCGATTACCCTCGCGAATTTTCGCGGGATTTTTGCTATCCAGGTTAGCGACCGCTATAAATGCCGGCAATATCCGCTTGCGCGCGGAATCGTCAAGCACCACAAAATATCGCTGGTGACCGGTCAAGGTTGCCGTCAGCACCTCGGCCGGCAACTCGAGAAACTCTTCCGGGAAACTGCCGGTCAGGGAAACCGGCCATTCGACCAGCGCGGTGACCTCTTCGAGCAAGGCCTCGTCCAATTGCGGTTGCCCGCCCAAAGCGGCCGCCTGGTCGAGTACCTGCTTGCGAATGACTTCCATGCGGCTGGAAAAATCGACCAGCACCTTGCCCTTTTTTTCGAGCAGCGCCGCATATTGCGCCGGTTTGTCGATTTTTATCCCGGCTGGCGCCATGAACCGATGACCGCGGCTGGTATCGCCCGTTCTGACACCGCATATCGTCGCCTCCAGCGTCTCGTCGCCGAGCTTCATCAACACCCAGTGTACCGGCCGGACAAACTCGACTTCACCGTCACCCCAGCGCATGCGCCGGGGTACCGGAAGCCGGTCCAGGCTGTCCTGAACCATTGCCGGCAGAAGGCTGGCCGCGGTCCGGCCTTGTTCTATACCACGCCAGATCAGCCGGGCGTCTTTACCCGTCCCGTCTTTCTCGATATCGGCGACCGCGATGCCGCACTTTTCGGCAAACGCCATGGCTGCCCTGGTCGGTTTTCCATTCTTGTCGTATGCAACTTTGCACGGAGGCCCGCGGCGCTCGATTTCGCGATCGGCCTGCTTTGCCGCGAGGCCTTCGACCAGCACGGCAAGCCGCCTCGGCGTGGCAAACGGGCTGACCGTGCCATGCGCCAGGCCGGCCTCGGCGAGCGCGTCCTCCAGTCTCCGGGCGAAAGCTTCGGACAGGTTGCGCAGCGCTGTTGGCGGTAGCTCCTCGGTGCCTATTTCGACGAGGAAATCCTGCTGTTCAGCCATGCCCCGGGCCCGCTTCATTTTCTTTTTTCGCGGAGGCGTTCAGCATCGGAAAGCCCAGCGCTTCCCTGCTGTCGTAATAGGCCCTGGCGACGGCGCACGCCAGTGTGCGCACCCGCTGGATATACCGTTGTCGCTCGGTGACCGAAATTGCCTTGCGTGCGTCGAGCAGGTTGAAATTGTGCGACGCCTCGAGGACCTGCTCGTAGGCCGGCAAAGCCAGGCCCGCCTCGAGTAAACGGCTGCAGGTGGCCTCGTTTTCGTCGAAATGGCGGAACATGAGCTCGGTGTCCGCGTATTCGAAGTTGTATTTCGACATTTCCACTTCATTCTGGTGAAAAACATCGCCATAGCTGATTCGCCCCAGCGAGCCATCGGTCCAGACCAGGTCGAACACGCTGTCGACATCCTGCAGATACATCGCGATGCGTTCGAGGCCGTAAGTTATCTCACCGGTTACCGGGCGGCAGTCGAGCCCGCCGGTTTGCTGAAAATAGGTAAACTGCGTGACCTCCATGCCATCGAGCCATACCTCCCAGCCCAGACCCCAGGCGCCCAGGGTTGGCGATTCCCAGTTGTCCTCGACAAAGCGGATATCATGCACCAGCGGATCGATTCCCAGCGCGACCAGCGACCCGAGATACAGATCCTGGATATCCGCCGGTGATGGCTTGATGACGACCTGGAACTGGTAGTAATGCTGCAGGCGAAACGGGTTGTCGCCATAGCGTCCGTCGGCTGGGCGCCGGGTGGGTTGTACATACGCCGCACTCCACGGTTCGGGCCCGATCGAGCGCAAAAAAGTCGCCGTATGAAAGGTCCCGGCACCCATTTCCTTGTCGTAGGGTTGCAGCAATATGCAGCCCTGCCCGGCCCAGTATTCCTGCAGGGCCAGGATCAAATCCTGAAAAGTCCGGGACGGCTTCCCCTTGGCGTCATTGCTCATTTTTTTTCCGCTTGCCGGTCGCGACGAGAAAGTATAACGGTTGCCCCGGCGCTTGTGCACCGCCAGGGGCGCTAACGAAGATTGGTATGGATTTCGCTTTCGGTATAATGCGTAAAAGCACAGGCCCAAAACGGGCTAAACCAAGCAAAAGGAGACAGCAATGGGACCCGCGGACGTCTTGACGATGATCGAGGAAAACGAGATCCGGTTTGTCGATCTGAGATTTACCGACACCCGGGGAAAGGAACAGCACGTGACTTTGCCGGCGCACGTGGTTGACGAAGATTTTTTTGTAGACGGAAAAATGTTCGATGGCTCCTCTATAGACGGGTGGAAGGGCATCAACGAGTCCGACATGATCCTGATGCCGGATACCGACACGGCGGTCATGGATGTTTTTTGTGAAGACGCGACCATCAATCTGCGTTGCGATGTCGTCGAACCGAACACCATGCAAGGTTACGAGCGCGACCCGCGATCGCTGGCCAAGCGCGCGGAGGCTTATCTCAAATCAACGGGTATAGCGGACCAGGCGTTTTTCGGGCCGGAGAATGAATTCTTTGTTTTTGACGATGTGCGCTGGGGCGTGCAAATGTCCGGGACGTTTTACAAGATCGACTCCAGCGAGGCTGGCTGGAACTCCGAAAAGGCCTATAACGATGGCAATTTTGGCCATCGCCCGGGCATCAAAGGCGGGTACTTCCCGGTACCGCCAGTCGACTCGCTGCAAGATCTGCGCTCGGCGATGTGTCTTGCGATGGAGGACATGGGCGTCGAAACAGAGGTGCATCACCACGAGGTCGCGACCGCCGGCCAGTGTGAAATCGGCG
The DNA here is from genome assembly GCA_022560735.1 of Pseudomonadota bacterium. GTDB lineage: Bacteria > Pseudomonadota > Gammaproteobacteria > Steroidobacterales > MnTg04 > MnTg04. The sequence goes on along the minus strand of JADFSO010000030.1, from coordinate 13,816 downwards.
CGAAGTTCAACACGCTGGTGAAGAAATCGGACGAAGTGCAAATCATGAAATATGCGGTCATGAATGTCGCCCATACCTATGGCAAGACGGCGACGTTCATGCCGAAACCCGTGGTTGGCGACAACGGCAACGGTATGCATGTACACATGTCGCTGGCCAAGGACGGCGCCAATTTGTTTACTGGCGATGGCTATGCCGGCCTGTCTGAAGCCGCGCTTTTTTGTATCGGCGGAATCATCAAGCACGCGCGGGCCTTGAACGCCTTCACCAATCCGGCGACCAACAGCTACAAACGACTGGTCCCAGGTTTCGAAGCGCCGGTCAAACTGGCCTACTCGGCACGCAACCGGTCCGCGGCCATCCGCATCCCATTTGTCAGCAACCCCAAGGGCAGACGGATCGAAGTCCGCTTTCCCGATTCCATGGCAAATCCCTACCTGGCATTTTCGGCGATGCTGATGGCGAGCCTCGATGGCATACAGAACAAGATTCATCCGGGTGAGCCTATGGACAAGAACCTTTACGACCTGCCGCCGGAAGAGGAGAGCAATATTGCCGAGGTTTGCTATTCGCTGGACCAGGCGCTCGATGCCCTGGACCAGGATCGCGAATTTCTGAAAGGCGGCGGCGTGTTTACCGACGACCTGATCGATGCCTATATCGAGCTCAAGTCGGCCGATGTCACTCAACTGAGAATGACCACCCACCCGGTGGAATTTGAGTTGTATTACAGTCTTTAGGCGACAGGCGAACGCTGAAATAAACGGGTTTATGTTGAATACGGGCCGGATAGGCGCCATTTTTTTAGCTTGTGTTCATTTTTGCGCGGTATTATAGGCGCATGCGCAAACTGTTGCTGTTGATGATGCTGGTCTCTCTACCCGCTGCCGCGATCACCATGTACACCTGGGTGGACGAGAATGGCGTCGTCCATTACGCGGATACGCCGCGCCCGGGAGCGGTTGCGATCGAAGTCGATCCGGTGCAGGGTTTCGAAGCGCCGCCGTTGTATCGCAGCGCGGCACCGGCGACTACGGAAGACCGGGATGGCCGGAGCGCCTATGACACATTCGCGATTTCAACGCCCGGTCAGGACGAGGTATTCTGGAATGTCGCCGGCATTATCAACGTCGTTATCGAGATCTCGCCTCCTCCGCAAAACGGCGACACGATTTCGCTGTTTTTTGACAGCCAGAATATGTCGGCGCCTGGCAGCCGGCGGCAAAGTTATGTGTTGAATGAGGTTTACCGGGGCACCCATACGGTCCGCGCTGTCGTCAATGACCGCAATGGCAATGAGATTCAGCAAACTGAAATGATTACCTTTCAGGTTCACCAAACCAGCATCAGATAAGAACCGGGACAGAAACACCCGCAGCGGATGGCGCACCATACCTGAATACCCCGCGCCTTACCGCGGGCGGTTGTCGTCCTGGCGAGAAATGCGGGGCAGGGGTTCCCGCTATCCTGCCGCGGCGCTGTCCTCGATGTCCGGCCCATGCGTCATGCTGCCCACAAGCTGCTCCAGCGTGATCGAGTGGCGTTCGAGATATTCGGCGATCCCCGCGTTGATTTTTTGGCAGACCAGCGGATCGTAGAAAAGAGCGGTACCCACACCCACGGTGCTCGCTCCCGCGATAATGAATTCCAGCGCATCGCTCGCAGTCACGATGCCGCCCTGGCCGATGATCGGAATACCGAGCGGTCCGGCGACTGCATAAACCTGGTGAACTTTCAGCAAGGCGATCGGCTTGATCGCCGGGCCCGAAAGACCGCCCTGCACGTTACCGATCACCGGCTCGCGCGTTTCCGCATCGATGGCCATGCCCATCACGGTATTGATGACCGCGAGTGCGTCGCTGCCCGCTTCTATGCATCGGCGCGCGTTTTCCCCGATATCGGCCTGGTTTGGCGAAAGCTTGGTGATGATGGGTTTGCTGGTTGCCTTGCGGCAGGCCTCCACGACCCGGGCCGACATCTCGGGCACGTTGCCAAAGGCGACGCCGCCTTGCTTGATATTGGGGCAGGAAATATTGACCTCGATGGCATCGATCGGGGAATCGTCAAAACGTCGAGTGACCGCCGCATAATCTGCTATCGTCGATCCGCAGACGTTGGCGATAAATCGGGTTTCGGCAAAATCGAGGGCCGGCAAAATATCGTCGACGACGACATCCATTCCCGGGTTTTGCAGGCCAATGGCATTCAGCATGCCCATCGGCGTTTCGAAGATCCGGTGCGGCGGATTGCCGAGGCGCGGTTCCCTGGTGGTGCCCTTGAGTACGATCGCGCCCGCGTCACGATTCGAAAAACCGGCTACGCGCGTGTATTCCTCGCCAAACCCGACGCAACCGGACAGCAGCACGATCGGCGTGCTCAGTTGCAGGCCGCAGAACTCCATCGCCAGGCGATCCGGTCGCCCGTCGCTTTTTCCTGTCATACAATTCGATTCCGTTTGCCGATAGTCCGCGCCAGCCATGTTTCACGTCATTTTGTACCAGCCAGAGATTCCGCCGAATACCGGCAACATCATACGCCTGTGCGCGAATACTGGCGCGCAATTGCACCTGATCAAACCGCTGGCGTTCGAACTGGATGAGCCCAGGTTGCGCCGCGCCGGTTTGGATTATCATGAATTCGCCAACGTGCAACAGCACGAGTCCTTGCAGGCTTGCCTGCAGAGCGCCGGTGACCCAAGGTTGTTCGTGCTTTCCACGCGCGCGCCGACGCCATATGACCATCCCCGATTCAGCCGCGGCGACGCGTTTCTCTTTGGCCCCGAAACACGCGGGCTGCCTGCCGAACTCATCGAATCGGTGCCAGTGGCACAGCGTCTCAGGATCCCGCTCAGACCCGATAATCGCAGCCTGAACCTGGCCAACGCAGCCGCGGTTGTCGTCTATGAGGCATGGCGCCAGTGTGGTTTTTCCGGTGGAGCCTGAGCGTCCGGGCAGACGGCGTATCGCGGAGCGGCCGCTCAATTTCCCCCGGGCCGGCCGTCATGCCTTTGCCAGCTTACCGGGATTTACTCCTGGTTCGCTGCCTGGTCTTCACTTTTGAGATCGCGAGTCATCAGGGCCTGTACCGCCGATTCCGGAGTCGCACCCTGGTAAAGAATCCGATAGACCTGTTCGCAGATGGGCATCTCCACCTGGTGGCGCAAAGACACCTGGTGTACCGCGTGCGCGGCCATTACACCCTCGACGACCTGGCCAATTTCGCGGGCTGCCTCAACGGCTGATTTGCCCGCGGCCAGCGCCAGACCCATGCGCCGGTTACGCGACTGGTCATCGGTGCAGGTCAAAACCAGGTCGCCCATGCCCGCCAGACCCATGAATGTCTCTTGCCTGGCTCCCAGCGCATGGCCCAGGCGGCCAAGCTCGACCAATCCCCGCGTAATCAGCGCGATGCGCGTATTCGATCCGTACCCCAGGCCATCCGATACACCGGCGCCTATCGCCAGGACGTTCTTGACCGCGCCGCCGACTTCGACGCCGATTACGTCATTCGAGGTATAGGCACGGAAGTTGTCATCGGAAATTTCCTCGGCCAGTGTGCGCGCAAACTCCTGGTCTTCCGCTGCAACCGTCATCGCGGTCGGCAGACCCGAACCGACTTCACAGGCAAAGGTCGGGCCGGACAATACCGCCAGCGGATATTTGTCGGAGAGCACTTCGCTTGCGACCTGGTGCGGCAGTTTACCGGTGTCCAGCTCAAAACCCTTGGTCGCCCAGGAAATTCGATGGTCTTTTCCAAGCAGCGGTTTCAGCGCCGTCAGCATTTCCCGGAAGGCGTGGCTCGGTACGACCAGCAGCAGGTCGTCCGAGCCCGCGACCGCCCTGGCAAAATCGCTTTCGATTTTGAGAGACGGCGGGAAATCTGCGGCGGGTAAATAACGCTGGTTGCACCGGGCGCGCTCCAGTTCCTCGAGATGCTCCGGGTTCCGACCCCAGATCAGCACCGGTCTGTCCTTGCGGGCAAACTGGATGGCCAGCGCGGTACCCCAGGAGCCGGCTCCCAGTATGCTGATCGTCTTGTCGGCTGGTCTGCTGATTCCGTCTGACGCCTTTTACTCGGTCTTGGTCTTGGTTTCGGTCTTGGTCTTGGCCTGGCCTGCCGCATTGGCCTGGGCGAACAATTCCTCGAAATCCATCGGTTGCAACAGCAATTGCGGGAAACCGCCCTGTGTCGCCAGGTCGGAAATAATCTGGCGGCTGAACGGATAAAGCATTTCCGCACAACGGCAGGCAAGCAACAATTTCAGTTCCTCCTCCGATGCGTCCACGATCTCGAATATGCCCGCTTGCTGCACTTCGATCAGCAACGCAATCTTGTCGCCGAGTTTGGCTTCGAGCGTCGTGTGCAGCACGACTTCATGAGCATTCTCGCCAACCACGGAACTTGTCGTGTGCATATTGAGCTGGATGTTCGGGTTCCACTGTTCGGTATATATAGCCGGTGCGTTTGGCGACTCGAAGGAGCAATCCTTCAGATAAATTTTTTGCAGGGCAAACGTCCTGGTCTGTCCACTGACCTCGGCTGCTGCGGTGCTTTTCTTGCTCATGGCTAGCTTCCTTTTCCTGTAGTTCAGTCTTTTACCAGCGGCATGTTTTCCTGCGTCCAGGCTTGCAGCCCGCCACGCATTGCCACCGCCTGTTCAAACCCCATCTGTTGCAGACTGGTCAGTGCCTTGCCGCAACTGGTGCCACTGTCGCAATACACGATCACGGGTTTGCCAGAGTAGCGTTTCAGCTTGCCGGCCGACGACTCAAGCTGGTCAACCGGGATGTTCCTGGCGCCGACCACGTGACCGGTCGCAAACCTTTCGGCGCTCCTGAGATCCAGCACCGCGGCGCCTTTGTTGATCAGGGAAACCGCATTGGCGGGATCGATGAAGCTCCCGGTATTCCTGCGCAGGCGAAGTTCGTTGCCAAGCACAAGTATGCTCAGCACGATGACACCACCGGCTAGATAGGGATGGTTGGCTGCAAATTCAAGAAGCTGTGACATCTTTGCGCTTGCGCCTCCGGGCGCCCGGCTAAAAAGGCGCGCCATTATAGCAGCGCGCGGAGCCGCGGTGGCCGGGCTGCCGGAAATTAATAATTACCTGGCCCGCATATTTCACCCGGCGGTTACTGCCCTGGTGAAATATGCGGGTTAGAATCGACCCCCAGATGAGAACCCGATACGCATTTTTCCTGGCAGGCCTGTGCGCGATGGCAGCGGTCGCTGCCGCGCAGGATGCCGGCGACAAAGAGACCGAGCTGGCCGAACTGAGAGGGGTCATCGACGCGCTGAACCGCACCTTGCAAGCGGATCGGGGAAAAAAAGATCATGCCCAGACGGGTCTGCGCGAAGCGGAGCTGGAGGTTGCCGCCGCGCGCAACTTGCTCAGGAAAACCAGCCAGGAGGTGGCGCTGAGCCGCGCGCGGCAAATCAGCCTGGCGGCCGAGCAAAAGGAGCAAAGGGCGGCGCTGGGGAATCACCGGCAGGAACTCGGGCGCCAGTTGCGCTCTGCCTATATCAGCGGCCGGCAGGAACGAATTCGTCTGCTGCTGAACCAGGAAAACCCGGCTGCGCTGGGTCGCGTGATGACCTATTACGCTTACCTGACCGAGCAACGTGCGGCCCTGTTGAAAATCGTCGACCAGGGCCTGGCCAGGCTGCGGCAACTCGATCGTCGCGCGGAAGAGGAAACGGGCCGCCTGGTTGGCCTGGAGCGCCGAAGGCAAAAAGAGCTTGCCCGCCTGGATACGGCACGCCAGGACAGGGCGGCCATAGTCGCCGGTCTGGAGCGGCAGATTACGAGCAGCGGCAGGCAACTGGCGAGCCTGCAGATTCAGGAGCAGGAACTGCAGCAGTTGATGAACAATCTGCAACGCGCGCTGGTGGAATTTCCGATGGTCGTCAGGGAGCCGTTTGCCGGCAAGAAGGGCTTGCTGCGCTGGCCACTAAAAGGCCGCTTGATCAATGACTTCGGGCAGCCGCGTGCCGGCGGGCGGCTGCGCTGGCAGGGTGTCATGCTGGGTGCCGCACGGGGCACCGAGGTCCGGGCTGTTTATCATGGACGGGTCGCATACGCGGACTGGCTGCCAGGGCTGGGCATGTTGATGGTTATCGAGCATGGCGATGGATTCCTGAGCCTGTATGGGCACAACGAGTCGCTCTACCGGGAAGTCGGGGATTGGGTCGAGGCCGGCGAGACCATAGGCGTCGTCGGCGATAGCGGCGGCAACTCGCTATCGGCGCTGTATTTCGAAATTCGGCGGGGAGTCACGCCGCTCAATCCGCATCGGTGGCTGGGCCGGCGATGAATCGAGGGTATTCGTGGCGTCGTCTGGCTGCCGCAAATGCCGCCCATGTGTTAAATTCGGGCCACGAATGTGAGTGATCCCTGATGTCGCGAAAATACCAATCCGTTGTTGTTTTGCTGGCCGGCCTGTTTGTCTCGGTTGCGCTGACCCTGACATCCGGCGTCCAGGCGGATCGTTACGATGTCGAGGACGAGACCGACGAAATGCCGGTGGAGCAAGCCAGGCTGTTCGCGGAAGTGCTGCACAAGGTTCGTTCGGATTACATCGATGAAGTGTCTTATGAAGAGCTGATCGAAATGGCTATACGCGGCATGGTTGCCGGGCTGGATACCCATTCGGCCTATCTCGATGCAGAGGAATACGAGGAAATCCTGATCAGTACCGCGGGCAGTTACAGCGGTGTCGGGCTGAATGTCAGCATAGAAAATAACCAGGTCGTGGTGGTCGCACCGTTCGATGGTACGCCCGCGAAACGGGCCGGGATCCGCAGTGGCGATATCATCATCAGCATTGATGACATGCCGGTGGTTCATGACAACCTGGGCGAGACCATTTCGCGGATGCGCGGCAAGCCGGGCACCCGGGTCAAAATTGTCGTAAGCCGTGCGGATGTCGCAGAACCGCTGAGCTTCGATCTTGAGAGAACCCACATCCGGGTAGCGAGCGTAAAAGGAAACATGCTCGAGCCGGGCTATGGCTATTTGCGCATCTCACAATTCAGTGATAACACCGGCGCAGAACTGGAAGATGCCTTGCGCAAGCTGATGAAAGAGGCGGGAGGCCGGCTCGATGGCCTGATACTGGATTTGCGCGACAATCCCGGAGGCGTGCTGGATTCGGCAGTCGAAGTGGCGGATGTGTTTTTGAACTCGGGGCTGGTGGTGTCGGCGAATGGCCGGGCCGATGACGCGCGCTTTAGCATGAGCGCCAGGCGGGGTGACTTGCTCCACGGAGCGCGGCTGGCCGTGTTGGTCAATGCCGGATCGGCATCGTCTTCCGAGATCGTGGCCGGGGCGCTAAAAGACCTGAATCGGGCCACAATTGTGGGTTCGCAGACTTATGGCAAAGGCTCGGTGCAGACCGTGATGCCGTTGTCCGGCGGGCGGGCCCTGAAACTGACGACTTCCCGCTATTTCACGCCATCCGGCGAATCGATACACGAGCGAGGCATCACGCCGGATATCGTGGTCATCTCGGATGACGAGCAAAGCGTTGCCTTGATGTCACTGACGAGCGATGTCGGGGCGGAAGCCTTGATGAAAGACAACCAGGTGCGAACGGCGCTGGCAACGATCAAGAAACGCACCATTCTTCACAGCAGGGCAGAGTGACGGAAAACCGCGGCAGGGCTGCTGCCGGCAGTTTGCCAAGGCCACTACGCCGGTCGCTCGCCCTGTTCCTGTTTGCCTCGATGGCAGCTGCGGGCTCTGGCCAAATATCTTCAGACATAGAGGAATCGCCGGCGATGATGGCGATCATCATCGATGACCTGGGGCATCGCTACGCAGACGGCCTGCGTGCGGTGCAGTTGCCGGGTCCGGTTAGCTGTGCGGTATTGCCAAAAACGCCCTTTGGCAGAAAACTGGCCATCAGGGCGCATGAGCTTGGCAAGCAGGTCATGTTGCATCTGCCGCTGGAGGCGGAATTCGGTGAGCGGCTGGAGCCCGGCGGCATTTCCCTGGATACGAGCCAGCAAGCGATGCGACAAATCGTACTCGACGACCTGGACTGGCTGCCCTTCGTGGTGGGTGTCAATAACCATCGTGGCAGTTTGCTGACCCGCCACCCGGGTCACATGAGATGGCTGATGGGTATACTCGCCAGCCGCGACTTGTTTTTTGTAGACAGCAGGACCACTCCACACACCGTGGCCTTGCAGCTGGCCCGGGAGCAGGCAGTCAGTGCGACCGAAAGAGACATATTTCTGGACCATGAACTGAACGAAGACGCGATCCGGCAGGCCCTGGCGCAGGCGATCGAGATGGCATTGGAAAAAGGCAGCGTGGTGGTTATCGCACATCCTCATCCACTGACCATGGAGATTCTTGAAGGCGCTATTCCATCGCTGCTGGCCAAAGGCGTCAGGCTAAGCAGCGTGCCCGAGCTTATCCGCTACCGTGAGGGGCGCAAGTCAGCTCAGCAGCAAAAACGCGCAGAGGCAGTCGGGCGGCCGGCCAGCCGCGACCCGTATGCCAAAACTGCAAATCCATGACTCAAGAACGGGAAATACCCACAATCCGCCGCCAGGTTTGCTGGTTGCACGCGTTGTTCGTGGCGTTGCTCGGCGCGTTCTTGTTTTTGAACCTGGAAACCGGCGGCAGCGGCAAATTGCTGGCGGCGTTTTTTGCATTCGCCATGCTGACCGCCGGCCTGGTGTGGCGTAGCGATCGGGACGACTGGTCTTTGCCGCTACTCAATTTTGTCGCCGTTTGTGTGATTTCCCTGGCAGTCTGGCGTTACGGGGCGTCAGCCGGGCTGAATGGCCTGGTTGTCCTGCCCTTGCTGGCGGCAGCCCTGCGCCAGCCGCCGGTCTTTGTCGTTGCCTTGTTATTGTTTGCCCTGCTTTCCCAGGGGTTGGCCGTACCCGACTGGTCATCGCGCTACCAGTTATTGCAATTTTTTCTGCCGGGTGTGGCGGTTCTGGCCATCGTCATGTTTCAGCGGAACCAGAAGGAATCACTTGACCGGAGAGTGGTCAGGCTGGAAATACTGGATGCACTGACCGGCGTGCACAACATCCGGGCGTTCAACAATCTTCTGCAGCATAGCCATCGACTTGCCAAACGCCACGGATACCTTTATTCGGTGGTTGCCGTGGACCTGGTCGGACTTAATTCCATTAACCAGAAATTTGGCAGGGAAGCCGGCAACGGATGCCTGCAATGCCTGGCCGAGGCCCTGCAGGAGACAATGCGGGCAACGGATGTGCTCGCCAGGGCGGGTGGCGGCGAGTTCTTGATATTATTGCCTGCGACCGATCATGCCGGCGCCGGCCTTTGCATACAGAGAATCCGCGAACGCATCGCCAGCCTGACCTACGATGCGAAGGGGTCGGTGATGCAAATGGCCGTACACGCGGGGATGGCGACCTATCCCACGGATCAGCAAGAGCCCGGTGAGATTATCGATCATGCGGACCGGCAACTGGAGCTGGATCGAAATCTGCGCCACAAGAGCCAGCCGACCTGGGTCTGACAGGAAGCGATGCCGGTGCTGTCGGCCTTTAATCCCTCGAGCCAATGGAGAGCGCAATGTACAAGCACAAGCTGACGATTTTTCTTTTGCTGGCCCTGATGCCAATTTCCCTGCTGGCGGAAACGCCGGAGGAAAAGCTGGCCGGGATGGGTATAGAGCTGGTTGAGCCGGACCCGCCCGAGGGGCTGTATGTACCGGCCGTCACCAGCGGCAAACTGGTCTTTCTTTCGGGCCATGGGCCACAAAAACCCGATGGCGGTTATGTCATCGGGAAAGTCGGCTCGGATATCAGTCTCGAAGAAGGACGACTTGCGGCGCGTTACACCTGTATCGCCATGCTGGGGTCTTTGAAACAGGAAATCGGCGAGCTGTCACGGGTCAAACGCATCGTCAGGGTCTTTGGCATGGTCAATGTCGCCGATGGCTTCAACCAGATGCCCGCCGTGATCAATGGATGCTCGCAACTGCTGATCGACCTGTGGGGCGAAAACGGCAGGCATGCCCGGGCTGCCGTCGGTATGGCGGAATTGCCTTTCGACATCTCGGTCGAAATCGAAATGGTCGTTGAATTGCAATAGCACAAGAACAACCGCGCGCAAGCGCGGTTGCGATATCCCCTGCCGTCACGCTGGCGGCCGCCTGCAGACACCCGGCTGAGCAGTCGAAAGACAGGTCTGCGCTGCGGCTGGAAGCTGGCTAACCGGCATATTTCACGCATGTTCTTTGTACTGTCATCCGTACCTGGCAGGGGGAATTTTCTGCTCTGTGCTCTGGGTGTGGTGTATTTACAACAGCCTGTCCTGGGCTGGGCGGTGAAATCGTTACTGACATTGTCCCCCAATCGGCGTAAGGTTAATCAGGCTTGGCGTTAGTCAAGGCATTTGACTGCCTGACCAAGGATGCTGTCGGGTACAAAGTATGTGACAAACATACAACAAATCGGGTTTTTGATGGTCCGGTTTGAGTGTGAGTGAGTTTGGAGCGGTGGTGGCCCGGCAAAGGCTGCCCGCATTCGATAAACAAAAAGTTAAGGGGAAGCGAAGATGAGCAAACAATCTGGTGCCGGCGTTTTCATACGCTGGCTGGTCTTGCCGGCGGTACTGGCCATGGTCATGCCGACAGCCGGTGTTTTTGCGCAGGATGAAGGTGCGATGGCGGAAGTCGTCGTTACCGGTTCACGCATCCGCCAAAACCCGCTGGATCAGAAAGATCCGGTATTAATTATCACCGCGGACGATATGAGGCAATCGGGTTTTGCCTCCCTGGGTGATTATCTCAATCAACTGTCAATTTCCGGTTCGGCGCTGAATACCCGTTTCAACAGCAGCGGTAACTTCGGATTTCCGCCCGATGGCGGCGGCATCGGCGCCGGTTCGACGCAAATCGATCTGCGTCATCTCGGTTGCAAACGGGTGCTGGTGCTGGTCAACGGCGTACGCTGGGTCAATGGGGCGTCAGCCTCCGGCGTGTCGTCCTGTGTCGACCTGAACACCATTCCGCTGGGCGTTATCGCGCGCATCGAGGTGCTGGAAAATGGCGCTTCGCCGTTGTATGGCTCGGATGCGATATCCGGCGTGATCAACATCATCACCAAGACCGATGTGAACGGAATCAATTTTTCCGCTTATACCGGCGAGTTCGATGAAGGCGACGGCGTTACCCAGGAATACTCGATAACGATGGGAACAACCAACGAAGAATCCTCTTCGTGGATCAGCCTGAATTATTACAAGCAGAGTAGTGTAAAAGCGTCTACCCGCAGCCTCGCCCAGTTCCCGGCGCCCTTCGCGGGGGGGGCCCGGCACGGCAGTTCGGGAACGCCGCAGGGCCGCTTCGTATTGCCCGACCCGAATACCGGGGTCTTCATCAACTGCACGACGGTGCCCGGTTCGGGCACGATCGTATACGACCCTCTCGATCCTTGCGGGGTCAACGGTTTGAACCCTCTGCAGAATTTCGATCCCTGGGACAATGGCGACCGGTTCAATTTCTCACAGTTCAACCTGGTGGTAACGCCATCGGAACGCTGGAATATTTTTGGCCAGTCGACGCGGCAGATCTCGTCCAACGTCAACGTGACGCTGATGGGTTCGTTCACCCATCGCGAGTCCACCAACCAGGCCGCACCCGAGCCATGGTTTATCGGCTCCGATGCGGGTAACGGCAACTTGATGGATACGATCTCGATCGATGTCACCAATCCGTTCAATCCGTTCGGATTCACGATCGACGCCGATCCGACGCTCCCGGACTTGTTTTTCATCGGCCGTCGGCCGCTGGAAGCCGGTCCCCGTATATTCAACCAAAGTGTCGATACCTGGTACCTGTCCGGTCGTGTCGATGGTGAATTCACCGTCGGTGATCGCGAAGTCTACTGGGATATCGGCGGAGCCTGGTCGCAGAACCAGGCCTCGCAGCTGAAACACGGCGCGGCCAATTCGGCCAAGCTGAAACAGGCCCTGGGCCCACTCGCACTGTGTACCGCCCCATGCGTGCCGCTGAACATTTTTGGCGGTCAGGGCGCGAACGGCCAGGGTACGATCACCCAGGACATGCTCGACTTTGTCACTTTTGTGCAGCATGACGTCAGCGATCAGAAGCTGGTTGATATCACGTTGAACGTCAGCAGCACGATCGCCGATTTGCCGGCTGGTCCGCTTGGCTTTGCAGCCGGCTACGAGCATCGTGAGGAAGACGGCACTTTCAACCCCGATCCGATCGTGGTCGCGGGCGAGTCTGCCGGTATACCGTCGTTGCCTACATCTGGCGGTTTCGATGTCGATGAGTTCTATCTCGAAGTCAACGTACCGATACTTGCCGATGTCTCGGGGGCTGAAGATTTGAGCGTGTCGCTGGCAGTCAGAACCTCTGACTACAGCACTTCCGGTTCGGAAACGACGGCATCCTACGGTCTGTACTGGAAAGTCGTGCCTGATTTCGTGTTTCGCTACAATTTCTCCGAAGGTTTCCGTGCCCCGGGTATCGGTGAGTTATTTGGTTCGGCATCGCGTTTCGACGCAACCCTGACCGACCCGTGTTCCGATTTTAATAACACGGGTGTCTCGGCGACGGTCATCGCTAACTGTATCAGTCAGGGCGTGCCCGCGAACGGCAGCTTTGTATCGTCTGGCGGACAGATTGGCGTTACTACTGGCGGCAACATGAACCTCAACCCGGAGAGCTCCGATACCTGGACGGCGGGCATTGTCTACAGCCCGAGCTGGGTTGACAATATTGGCTGGATCGATGGGCTGACGGCCGAAGTCACCTTCTATGACATCGAACTGGACGCCGCGATCGGGGCCATCGATGCCCAGACCCAGCTTGATGTTTGTGCGCTGACCAACGACCCGGCGCTGTGTGGCGGTATCTCGCGTGTTAGCTCCGGCACGATCAATGCCTTCGCCAATCAGCTGACCAACATCGGCGGCATCAACACCGACGGCTTCGATGTCAACCTGACCTACCTGGGACCGGAGACCGATATCGGTACCTTCAAGGTGACCTGGCAAAACAGCTTCGTCAGAAATTTTGACCTGCTCAACGTCAGTTCTACCGGTGGCGTCACGAGTCGGGACTTGCTGGCGCTCGAGGACAATGACAAGGGTATTCCAAAATGGAAATCCACCCTCGGCATCAACTGGCTGAAGGGCAACTGGAACGCGAGCTGGACGCTGCGCCACGTTTCGGGCCTGACCGAATCCTGTAGCGACTTCCTGGACGGCTCGCCGGACAGCCTGACCAACCAGGGGGTGTGCTCGATTCCGGACACGGTCAATAACGGTAATTCGTTGAATTATCTGGAGGCGACGACTTACAACGACGTGCAGGTCATGTGGCGGCCGGACTTTGGTGAAACCAACGACCTGGCCATCACATTCGGTGTCCAGAATCTCTTCGATGAGGATCCACCGGCCTGTTTCAGCTGTTCGCTGAATGGTTACGACCCGTCGAACTATGACGCGCAGGGTGTGTTCGGTTATTTCCAGGTTGCACTCAGCTTCGATTAATCCGGGCATTAAGCAAGACCTTGGCGGCCCCTTTTCCGGGGCCGCTTTTTTTTGCCCCGGGCTCCCGGCGGCGAGGTACAGTTCGGCGATGGACCGAGAGGTGTTTTTTTCCACGCTATGGTGCTATTTTCGGCATTCGGGAATCTGTTGGTATCCCCGCACGGGCTGGCCGGCAGGCCGCATGACAGAGCGAGATTCGAACAAGACTGCCGTAAAGTCGTTGATTGTTATTGGATTATTAAGAGGCTGGTGGCTGTCGGCTGCTGTTGGCCAATTGAAAAAGATAAAGAATATAGC
>JADFSO010000029.1 GCA_022560735.1 Pseudomonadota bacterium | reverse complement strand
ACCACCACCGATGCTTGACGGTGAATCGCCACCACCGATGCTGGATGGCGAATCGCCACCACCCATGCTTAAGGGAGAATCACCACCGCCGATGCTGGATGGCGAATCGCCACCACCAATGCTTAAGGGTGAATCACCACCACCACCAATGCTTAAGGGCGAATCGCCACCACCAATGCTTAAGGGCGAATCGCCACCACCGATGCTTAACGGTGAATCACCACCACCAATGCTGGATGGTGAATCACCACCACCAATGCTGGATGGTGAATCACCGCCACCGATGCTGGATGGGGAATCACCACCACCGATGCTTGACGGTGAATCGCCACCACCAATGCTTAAGGGCGAATCGCCACCACCGATGCTGGATGGTGAATCACCACCACCGATGCTTAAGGGCGAATCGCCACCACCGATGCTTGATGGGGCATCGCCACCGCCAATGCTTAAGGGCGAATCACCGCCACCGATGCTTGACGGGGCATCACCGCCACCAATACTTAAGGGCGAATCACCGCCACCGATGCTCAACGGTGAATCACCACCACCGATGCTGGATGGTGAATCACCGCCACCGATGCTTGACGGGGCATCGCCACCACCAATGCTTAAGGGCGAATCACCGCCACCGATGCTTGATGGGGCATCACCGCCACCAATACTTAAGGGCGAATCACCACCACCGATGCTTAAGGGCGAATCGCCACCACCGATGCTCAACGGTGAATCACCGCCGCCGATGCTGGCCAAGAACATTCCCGCCTTAAGATTTTGGTACTCGGAGAAGTTTGCGTATGACCCAAACCCATGAGCTCCATGCGCCAACATGATTCCATCCTGGTTCGGTTGCACGCCGGTAAAGACGGCAATTTGATTGGCATCGATCTGGGTTGGCGCAGAAAGAGACGGTGTGACGTCTATCGTCAATTCACCGAGGGATACATGACCATTTTCATCCAATGAACTGATGAGCACCCCGGATACCATGACCGGCGATGACCCCGGGACATATTGAGATTCCAGCACTTCGATGCGTGTAGCCGATATTTGGCCAGTTGCAGAAATATATCCAAAAACAGCGATATACGAACCTCGATCCATTCGTGCGACCGAATTTCTCGCATCGGAAGATTCGAGGATCGCGACCTGGCCCATTATTTCGAGGTTCTGGCCTTTTGCTGTCGATGCCGGACCGACTAACAACAGTGCTTCCAGCTGTGAGCCTACGAGCCTCTTTTCGGTTTTTGGCTCTCCTATTGTCGCACCAGAAAGAAACAAGGCCATTGCGGTAAATGCCGATACTGCAATTGCTTTAGTCATCTTCCTGCTCATTATAATAGCCCCCGAAAATTTCTGTTAATTCCTGGAAACGGCTCTTGCTTCTTACAAAGTGATATACGCCCGCACCTGCAACTTTTGCGTTCGAAGGAACGAAATCACTGGTCCGGCGTGCGATCTTTTTTCCCAGCCAATCATCCATTTCTTCAAGATATTTTTGCCCGGATATCTTGACAAAGCTCTCAAAATCTACGAGTTCTGCCTCCGTAAGTTTTTCATCAGACCAGACGGTTCGTTGAAATCGCCCAGCACCACCAAGTGGCCTTTTCTCCAAATTAATAATTACAGTCTGATGAAAATCAGCCAGGGCCTTCTCCATCAATTCCAGGCCACCGGGCGCCAGGTTCGGTGGGATGTATGTCCGCATCAGAACCCGGTACAAACTGTCTTTTGTTTCTTCTACCGCTCCAATTCTCAGTAACTCATCGAGCATCGCCCTGGCTGGCATGTCGCCGCTGTGGCGCTTGACCAGATCCGAAAATGTCATCCCTTCTTTTGCGTCGAAGGGCAGATCATTCGGCGTGCCATACGGTCCGATAAAGTCGTCATCCATGTGCCAGCCAAGTAACACCCTGGCGGCTCGCCCCTGCGGAGATCCCTCGTATCCGTAAAGGCGGCGATGCTCCTCCTTAATAACCCTGGCCACTTCCTTGCGGGTCAGGCCGGTAACGATGGCCACCCGCGATTGGGACATTTTTTTCCCGGGTACCTCGAAATCGTTAGCCGCGACCTCCACAAAAGCGGTCTTGATCAGTTCTATAAATTCCGCGATCGAGACGCCGTTCCTTAGCATCACTCCGATAAACGGTCGTAAAATCTTTTTAAATGTATCCAGCAGGCTGTTTTTGGGTGTCTGATTCATGCCTGTTTCAGGAAATATCGAGCGGAACCCTCTGAATCCGCAGCATATTACATAACCCAACGTCTGGGGGACTTTAATCCCAAACTTTTTAGACAGTCAAGCGAAAAACGTCATAACTGGTTATTTTGCAAGGAAATCTTGCTTGACAAACTCGGGTGAGAATGATGAGACATAAGACATTACTGAATGTATTAGATTAATAAAAGCTAGTAAGTTTTTGAAAAAAAACATAAAACATCTGATTACAACGATCGGACCTCGTACTTTGCTCCAAAAATATTCGATCTAAATGGCGATTTGGCGCATTTGACCTGACGGCGGACCAAAAAAAGAGGAAACGGATTGATTTGCGCGAGCGACATGGCGCGGGAATGCACTGTCTTGCGGAGAACAGGTGTCTCGCGGGGCCAGGCATAAAAAAGGCCGGCATCCTTGCCGGCCTGAGTCTCACCTTGGAAGGTGAGATTCTGAGGGTTGGAGCGGCTTGCCCTGAGCGATAGGGAAAGCCAGGTTCATTTATAGGAAAATTGCGGGCGCAACGGTGTGAACCACGTCACACTTTGGCAAAGGCAAAATCATCGCCGGGGGATCGGGTCGCCCTGACCCACATGCGGAATCCGTAATCCTTGCTGAAATATGCGGCCTGCTAGGACCGCGCATCGATTTGCAGGGCGTGAATGTCGGTGGTCATCAGATCGCCCACGGCATCATAGACAAGCTGGTGTCTTTCGAGGGCGGAACGATCTTTGAATTTTGGCGATTCGATCAAAACGAAAAAATGCGAGCGGCCGTCGCGGGCGCCGGTATGGCCGATATGTTTTTCGCTGTCGTCCCTGATTTCCAGCCTGGTTGGCTCGAGCGTTTCCAGTCTTTCCCTCAGCAGTTGGATGCGTTCCTCATTCATGGCAAGACCTTATTTGAACGGACTGGCTTCGGTTGCCTCGATCGCGCCACATGCGCCGGACGTGCTGAGGCCCTGAGTTGCGTTCTTTCCGGTACGTCCCGCCGATAATCGCGTATAGCATGGCTAATCCTCGCCTTTTGGCGAGACCGGGACGCCCTTGTCGTCAGTGGAGTCCGGAGTATGAGTGACCCTGGAGTGCATCCAAAAACCCTGCGCAAGAACGAACAAAAAGGTCAGGCCAAGAAATCCGAATAACTTGAAGTTGACCCAGGTATTTTCGTCGTAATTATAAACCACGTAGAGGTTCACGAAACCCATTACCAGGAAAAAGCCAGCCCACATCCGGTTCAGCGAGCGCCACGATCGGGCATCCATGTCGATCGCGTGGTTCATCATCCGCTGAATTATCGGCTTGTCAGCAAAAAACTCGCTGCCAAGAGCTACCGCGGAGAAAAGCCAGTACAAAATGGTGGGTTTCCACTGGATATACAGGCGATTCTGCAAATACAGCGTGATACTGCCAAAAATGATAATCAGGACTGCGGAAATGACATGCATTTTGTTAACGCTGCGGGTGCGTAACCAGTGCACGCCAACCTGCAACACCGACGCCACGATGATGACACCGGTTGCGACATTCATTCCGTAAAACTTATAGGCGGCGAAAAAAGCCACGATGGGAAAGAAATCGAACAGGAGCTGCATATTGTTGCCGAAGGTTTGCTGACGAAAGACTAACGAATCCGGGTATCATAGCCGAGCCATGGCCCTGTCCCAAGCCGGCAGGCATCGCGAGACGGCAAAAGGCTCGAATTCATGGCCGACATCGTTACAATTCACCGATGGCAGAGTTCCTTACGATTCACCCTGACAATCCCCAGCCCAGGCTCATCAGGCACGCGGCCAGCGTGCTGCGTGCTGACGGCCTGATCGTGTATCCGACCGATTCGTCCTATGCGCTTGGCTGCGTATTGACCAACAAGTCAGGCGCCGAGCGCATAACAAAAATTCGCGAGGCCGACCGCCATCACCGGCTGACGCTGGTGTGTCCTGATCTGAGTACGATCGGCGTGTACGCCAGGCCGGATAACTGGGCGTACCGGTTGCTCCGCTCATTGACGCCGGGACCCTACACGCTGATTTTGAAAGCGACCGGGGAGGTTCCGGCGCGCGTGCGTCACAGGCGGCGCAAGACAGTCGGGATCAGGGTTCCGGATAACCCGATTTGCCAGGCATTGCTGACCGAACTCGGTGCGCCAGTATTGAGTTCGACGCTGATCATGCCCGGCGACGATATGCCATTGAACAGCCCGGCCGAGATTCTTGACCGGCTGGGCGAGAAGGTGGATCTGATCATCGATGGCGGGCTCTGCCCGGCGGAACCGACCACGGTTCTCGATCTGACCGGGGCCGCGCCGACGATATTGCGTGCCGGCAGGGGGCCGGTAGAATCCTTGCTCTTATAACGGGCCTTGTCGCCGCCGGATGCGTATAATAGGTCGATGGAAAGTTTGACTCTGATCCAGAAAATCGCCATTTACGCAATTCCGACGATTCTGGCTATTACCATCCACGAAGCCGCGCACGGATATGCCGCCCGGTATTTTGGTGACCGAACCGCCGAAATGCTCGGTCGCCTGACCCTGAATCCGCTGAAACATATAGATCCCGTCGGTACGATATTGGTGCCAGTGACCTTGTTGCTGCTTGGTTTTCCCTTTCTGTTCGGTTGGGCAAAACCGGTACCGGTAGCGGCCCGAAATTTGAGGAAGCCACAGCGGGACATGGCGATAGTTGCAGCGGCTGGACCGGGATCAAACCTGGCGATGGCGGCAGGCTGGACACTGATACTGGCGTTTGCATTAGCTTTCGCAGGCAGCTCTCCACTGTTTCATCCATTGAAGCTGATGGCTGAATGGGGTGTTTTCTTTAATGTCCTGCTGGCAATTTTTAATTTATTTCCGTTGCCGCCACTGGACGGCGGGCGGGTATTGAGCGGATTTTTGTCACCCAGGGCCTCACTCAGCTTCGACCGAATCGAACCTTATGGCTTGTTTATCATTGTCGGACTACTGGCGACTGGCGTTCTCTGGAAGATAGTCGGTCCGATTATCTATCTGGTCACCACGTTCTTTTTCGGTTTGGTTGGCGGATAAAAACCAGCGGGAGATTTCTTTGGCGAATTCCGGACAAAACAATCGGGTCGTTTCGGGTATCAGACCGACCGGCGGGACCCACCTGGGCAATTACCATGGCGCGTTGAAGAACTGGGTCGCGCTGCAGCACGAATACGAATGTTATTTTTTTGTCGCTGACTGGCATGCGCTGACCACCCATTATGACGATTCGGCCGATCTGGATAATTATGTCCGGGAAATCATCATCGACTGGCTGGCGGCCGGCTTGAACCCGAGCATGTGCACGTTGTTTATTCAGTCACGGGTTGTCGAACACGCCGAATTACACCTGCTGCTGTCGATGATAACGCCGTTAAGCTGGCTGGAACGGGTGCCGACCTACAAAGACCAGCAGGAAAGACTCACGAAAAAGGACTTGTCTACCTACGGTTTCCTGGGTTATCCGCTGCTGCAAAGCGCGGATATCCTGTTGTACCGGCCCGCCTTTGTCCCGGTCGGCGGCGACCAGGTCGCCCACGTGGAAATCACTCGGGAAATTGCCCGACGATTCAACCACCTGTACGGTCGCGAGCCGGGTTTTGAAGACAAGGCCAACCGGGCGGTCAGGAAAATGGGCGGCAAGAACGCGAAACTTTACCAGCAGATGCGCAGGAACTACCAGGAAAAAGGCGAGCTGGAGGCCCTGGAAAAGGGCAAGGCGATCGTCATGGATCATGCCAGCCTGACGCTGGCGGATCGGGAACGGTTGCTGGGTTACCTCGAAGGCGGTGGGCGAAATATCCTCGTGGAGCCGGAGGCTTTGCTGACCCCGACGCCGAAAGTACCCGGGCTGGACGGGCAGAAGATGTCGAAGTCGTACAACAACACGATTGGTTTGCGGGAAGACCCGGATTCGGTCGACAAGAAACTGCGGACCATGCAGACCGATCCGGCAAGGGTGCGGCGAACCGACCCGGGAAACCCGGAAAAATGCCCGGTCTGGGAGTTGCATAAAATATACTCGGACGAGCAGACCCTGGTATGGGTGAAAGAGGGCTGTACGAGCGCAGGAATCGGTTGTCTCGATTGCAAGAAGAAACTGATCGACCGGGTGGTGCCCGAGATCGAGGAAATGCGGGCGCGCGCCACGGAATTCGAGGAAAATCCGGAATTCGTACGCAGTATTATTGCCGAAGGATGCGAGGACGCGAGAGACGTGGCGCGCGATACCATGGATGACGTTCGCCAGGCCATGGGTTTGCACCACAGGTAGGCTGGTACCCCGATGGAAGAGAAAAAACCCGATCTGAAACTGGTTCACAGCAGACCGCCCCCATTGCATGAAGGCGATGACGGCGGTACTCCGCAGCAAGGCGAAATGCCGTTCGCGGTGGTCCAGGGCGAAGCAGTTACCGAGTTGCCCAGGGACCTGTATATACCGCCCTATGCACTCGAAGTATTCCTGGAGGCGTTTGAAGGTCCGCTCGATCTGCTGCTCTACCTGATCAAACGCCAGAACCTGGATATCCTGGATATCCCGATCGCCGAGATTACCCGTCAGTATGTGGAATACATCGAGCTGATGACGGAAATCCAGCTCGAGCTGGCCGGCGAGTATCTCCTGATGGCGGCGATGCTGGCCGAAATCAAGTCACGCATGTTGTTGCCGCGGCCCGCTGAAAGCGGTGACGAAGAGGACGATCCGCGGGCCGAGCTGGTCAGGCGATTGCAGGAGTACGAACGCTACAAAAAAGGAGCGGAAGAGATCAGCCGGATGCCGCGCATGGAGAGGGATATTTTCCCGGTCGAAGCGGAGCTGGTCGACAAAAAAACCGTGCATGTGCTGCCGGAACTGGATCTGAAAGAACTTTTGGTCAGTCTGAAAGAGGTGCTGGCAAGGGCCGAGCATTTCGAGCACCACTTGATCCAGCGCGAGGCGTTGTCGGTGCGGCAACGCATGGGTGAGTTGTTGCTGACCGTAAAAGGCAAGGAATTTGTCGAGTTTTCCCGCCTGTTCGATCCGCGCGAGGGGCGCATGGGTGTGGTCGTGACTTTTCTCGCCCTGCTGGAGTTGTTAAAGGAACGCCTGGTGGAACTGGTGCAGGCGGAGAGCTTTGGGCAGATCCATGTCAAATCGGCGACGGCGGAAACCGTCGCAAAGACTGACCCGGATCAACAGGATGTCGATGAGACCCGGGAGCAGGTCTGAAAAAATGAATGAAACACAAATAAAAAATATCGTCGAGGCCGCATTGATGGCGGCGGGCCAGCCGTTGACCATCGACCGGTTGCTGGCGCTGTTTGAAGAAGCCGGCCGCCCGGAGCGAAAGAGCATACGCGAAGCTATCGAGAAAATTCAGGCGGACTATGCGGATCGAGGGATAAAGCTGAATGAAGTCGCCAGTGGCTATCGAATCCAGGTCAGGCCGGCATATGGCGAATGGGTGTCCCGCCTGTGGCAGGAGAGACCGCCACGCTATTCACGCGCGTTGATGGAAACGATGGCGTTGATTGCCTACCGTCAGCCGGTAACGCGCGGCGAAATCGAGGAAATCCGCGGTGTCAGCGTCAGCGCAAACATCATCAGGACGCTTCTGGAACGAGGCTGGGCGCGGGTGGTCGGTCATCGGGATGTGCCGGGAAAACCCGAGATGTTTGGGACGACGCGGGAATTCCTGGATTATTTCGATCTCAAGAGTCTCGATGAACTGCCGACGCTCGGTGAAATCCAGGATTTCGACAACCTGAATGTCGAACTGGACCTGCAGGCTCCAGGCGAGACGGTAAGTGCCGGGTCAACGCCAACGGCGGTCAGCCAGGACATGCCATCCGCAGAAACGGGTGAGGAGAGCACGGCTGTAACGGAAGCGGGCGGGGAGCCCCAGCCGTTAACGATCGTCAGCACGGAATCTGCTCCCGCCGGGCAGCAGCCGGAAGACCTGGCTGATCCCATCGCATCGGATCCGAGCGCCATCGAGGAATCCGGTGACAAGTCGATTGCCTGACAAGCAACGCATCCAGAAATTTCTTGCGGCTCGGGGCGTCGGTTCGCGGCGCCAGGTCGAACGCTGGATTGCCGAAGGCCGGATAAAAATTAACGGGCGTCTCGCCGCAGCCGGCGAACCGGTAGGTCCCGATGACAAGATCCAGATCGATGGCAAACCGGTTAGCTCCAAAAGCCTGGGCGATCATCAATACCTGATGTATCACAAGCCGGTTGGCGAGATCTGCACCAGGACCGACCCGGGAGGGCGGAAAACGGTTTTCGACCGCCTGCCGCCGTTAAAAGGCGCTCGCTGGATCAGCGTCGGCCGTCTCGATATCAATACCGATGGTTTGCTTATCTTCACGACCGATGGTGAATTGGCCAACGCCTTGATGCACCCATCCCGGGAAGTGGTGCGCGAATACGCGGTCCGGGTGCACGGTGACCCCGGCGCTGAAAGCATCCAACGGCTCCTGGACGGCATGGAGCTCGATGACGGGCCAGCCAGGTTCAAGTCGGTCGTTCCCGGGGGCAGCGGCGAGGGTGCAAACCGCTGGTTCCATGTGACCCTGGCGGAAGGGCGCAACAGGGAAGTCAGGCGTTTGTGGGAGGCGGTTGGCGTGACGGTCAGCCGATTATCACGTACTCGTTATGGTTCCCTGCGTCTGCCGCGCAGCCTGGCCAGGGGGCGAACCCGGGTCTTGTCCGCCCATGAAGTGCATGAGCTCTACCGCGCCGCCGGCATGCAGCACGAGCCCAAAAAACCACAGCCGCGCAAAGCCCCGGCCAGGCGCCGGCGCAGATAGACAGCCAGGCTCATGGCTGAGAATCCACGCTCAAATTGCTGACGCCGCGGCTGTCCGGCCCGAGAAAATAAAGAAACGGCGCCAGTACCTCATCGGGTTTGGCCGATTGACCGGCGTCTTCGGCCGGAAAGGCGGCACGTCTTAAATGGGTGCGGGTCGCACCGGGGTTGACCGTGTTGACCCGGATCGGAGTATTTTCAGTTTCATCGGCCAGGACCTGGGCCAGCCCTTCGATGGCAAATTTTGAAACCGAATAAGCGCCCCAGTGAGCCCGCCCCTTGCGACCGACACTGCTGGAGACGAAAACCACCGACGAATCGGCCGATTTCCTCAATAACGTCATGCAGGCCCGGGTTAGCAGGAACGGCGCGTTGAGATTGACCTGCAAGACCCGGTACCAAAGATGAGGATCATGGTGTTCGATCGGGCTCAGCTCTCCAAGCATCCCGCCGCAATGAACCAGGCCGTCAAGCCGACCATACTCGCCGCTCAGCAGCTCGGTAATTTTCTCGTATTCCGCCCATTCGGTCGTTTCCAGGTTAAACGGGAAAATGCCCGGTCGGGGTCCACCGGCTTCGGCAATCTCGTCATACAGGCTTTCCAGGCGGGGCACCTTGCGGCCCAGCATCACGATCGTTGCTCCCAGCGCGGCACATTTGACAGCCAGCGCGCGGCCTATCCCCTCGGTCACGCCGCTGATCAAAATGACGCGCTGATCCAGCAATTTGTCAGGCGCCACGTATTTATCTATTCGTCGCATATCGCTGGCCTGCTCAATCCTGCCTGGCGGCGCGCCTCGCGGCCCGCCAGGAAACGCGCATCATCTCAAATGCAGACAAAGCCGTCTTGCCCAGGAAAACATCCTGGTAATCGCTGCCATGCATCTTGTCGAACATGCGCCGGTGCATGGCGAGGCTGGCCGCAGCGGACGGGTGTGCGCCCAGTTTGCCGGCGGCAACGCTATCCGTGTGCTCCGCAATCTGCGCACGCGTCAGTTGCCCCAGGAGCCTGGTGATTGCAACCGCGGCCGGTTGCGGGCGATCGCTGTCGAAATCGGCGATCGTCAGTCCGGACTCGTCGAGCCATTGCAAGGGCAGGTAAAGCTGTCCAACCGCCAGGTTCACCCGCAGGTCGCGCAGCAATTCAATCAGCCTGATCCACGAACCGATGTTCAACAGCGCGTCTTGATGATCCACCGCAAACGCTTTGCCATGCAAAATCTCGGCTTGCAGGGAGAGCAGGCTGCCACCGCCAAGGCGGCAGTAGCGCAGCAAATCATCCGACTGCGGGTAGCGGGTCTTGGCGAGGTCCATTTGCGCGGCATCGACAACCCTGGCCATCGTTGCCGGGTCGAGCAATGGTTCGCCGTGCTCGTCCAGCAAGGTCTTGCAGAGCGGGTGAACCGCATTGCCGTTAGCGTAGCGGCCAATCTCCTCGCGCCACCAGGCCAGTTTTATGCGCGCAATATCGGGCTCCTGAACCCGCTGAACGACCATCTCGCAAGCGTGGCGAAAAGCAAACAGGGCGCGCAGGCGGATGCGCGGCGCGGGCGCCGCATACAGGCAGGTGAACCAGTTCAGTGAGCCGGGCCGGATGGCTGCCGACAACATTGACTGCGTTGGGGTTTGCTCGCGAGCCGGGTCGGACATCGTTTTCAGCTTCCGGCTGCGTCTTTTTCGTCCGCGGTGTCTTGGTTCTGAGGTGACTGGAGTTGGCGCGTTGTTTTGTCAATGGGGTCAAGTGCGGGTATTTCCCTGGGCGCGCTAATGCCCATCTCGATGAATTTCCGGGCGCCGGGCAGGACCTGCCGCTCCAGCGATCCCACCGCGCTGTTATAAGCCTCGACGCTGCTGCCGAGTTGGCGGCCCAATTTTGACAAGTGACCGGTAAAGGTGGTGAGCCGGCGGTACAGATCCTGGCCCAGATCCCTGATTTGCTCGGCGTTCTCGGCGAGCGTCATCTGCCGCCAGCCATAAGCAACCACCTTCAACAGCGCAACCAGACTGTTGGGCGTGGTCAGCAGGACTTTCTGCTTGATCGCTTCTTCGTTGAGGTTGGGTTCGATATCCAGTGCGGCTGCCAGGAACTGTTCGCCGGGGACAAACAAGATGACGAATTCCGGGCTGCCATCGAATTGTGACCAATAGTTTTTGCTCGACAACTCACGTACCCGTTCGCGCACATGCCTCGCGTGACGTTTCAGCGCGACCTCCCGGCTCTTGGCGTCTTTGGCCGCGGTAGCCTCGAGGTAGGCGTCTAGAGGCGTCTTGACGTCAACCACCAGGGTTCTGCCCTCCGACAAATGAATGATCATGTCCGGGCGAATGGAGCCCTCATCGCCATCGACCTGGGTCTGCTCCGAGAAATCGCAGTGTTTGACCATGCCGGCCAGTTCCACCACCCGCCGCAGCGTGAGTTCTCCCCACTGGCCGCGTACCTCGGGCCGGCGCAGGGCATTGACCAGGTTTTGCGTCTCTTCCTGCAGCGCCTGCTGACTTCTGCTGACCGTTTCCAGTTCCTTGTAGATGCTGCCGTAAGCTTCCTTGCGCTCTTTCTCTATGCGCAGCAACTGCTCCTCGGTTTTCTTTAGCGCGTCGGCGACCGGCTTGATCAGGGCTTCGATCGCTTTCTCCTTGGCCTGCATCTGGCCGTGCGCTTTTTCCTGGTGGCTGCCGAGATTTTCCTTGGCCAGTTTGAGAAAAGTTTCGCTGTGTTCGCGGAAGGATTTTCCCGTTTGCTCGATCATGCTGGCAGCCAGTGTCGTTTCTGCCTGTTTCAGGGTTGCCTGCCGTTCTTCCCGCAGCTGGTCCTGCGATTTGAGTTGTGCTTCGAGGGCGCTGTTGCGGGCTCGCATGCCGCTGATTTTGTTCAGCAGGTACAAACTGGCGGCCATGGCGCCAACGATCAGGCCGGCCACACCGGCCGCAGCCAGGATCCAGTACAGGTTTTGTGTTGCAACAGCAGCCATCGGTCTATTTTAAGCCAATCAGGCCGGTCAGTTCCCCGGGTTTTTCAATCATGGCTGCGGCCGGCCATGCAGACGGGTCGGATTCGGTCGGAATATAACCGTATGCCGCGACGATCCCGGCCATGTTTGCGCTTTCTGCGGCTGCCATGTCGCGGCTGGCGTCACCGACATAAACGCACGCCTGCGGCGCTGCGTCCAGCACACCGGCCGCATGGAGCAACGGCGCCGGGTGGGGCTTGCGCTGCGCCAGCGTGTCGCCGCAAACGAGACAGCCGCTGCGCCGATCGATGCCGAGATGCCGCAGCAGGGGCTCGGTCAGCCAGCCAGGTTTGTTGGTCACGATTCCCCAGGCGATGCCGTTGCCATCGAACCAATCCAGGATCTCGGCGAAGCCATCGAACAAGACCGATTGCCGGCCATTCAATTCGGCATAAATCTCCAGGAACCGTTGCTTGAGCGCCGCAAATCTGTCTTCGTCCTCTTGCCGCGCCCAGGCAAGGCCAAGCAGCCCGGCTGTGCCCTGGGAGACATGCGGGCGGATTTCGGGATAGGCCATTGGTGCCTTGTTTTCCTCCGCCAGCAACTGGTTTAGCGCAGCGGCCATATCCGGTGCGGTATCGACCAAGGTCCCATCGAGATCGAGCAACACGGCCGAAACCAGAATGACGGGCGGAGAGTTCAGGGCGCCGGCTCGCGACTGCAATGCATCAGGTAGTTGACATCGGTATCGCGCCTGAGCCGAAACTGATCGGTCAGCGGGTTATAGGTCATGCCGGTGATGTCATGGACTGTCAGCCCGGCATGCCGGCACCAGGCCGCCAATTCGGATGGCCGGATAAATTTGCGGTAGTCGTGAGTTCCCTTTGGCAACATACCGAGCACATATTCGGCGCCAATGACTGCCAGCGCATAGGCCTTCGGGTTGCGATTGATGGTCGAGAAAATCACCTGGCCACCCGGTTTGACCAGGCCCGCGCAGGCGCTGACCACCGAACAAGGATCGGGCACGTGCTCGAGCATCTCCAGGCAGGTCACCACATCGAACTTCTGCGCGTGCGTTTCCAGCAGCTTTTCTGCCGTGGCCAGCACGTAGTCGACCCGCAGACCGCTTTCCAGCAGGTGCAGCCTGGCTACCTGCAATGGCGCATCGGCTGCGTCGACCCCGGTTACCTCGGCGCCCGCGGCGGCCATCGCTTCGCTCAGCAGGCCGCCGCCACAGCCGATATCGACGATTGTGGCTCCGCGCAGTTCGCAACGTTGCGAAATATAATCCAGCCGCAGCGGATTGATCCGGTGCAGCGGCTTGAAATCTCCATCCGGATCCCACCAGCGTGCCGCCAGCGCCGCAAATTTTTTTATTTCGCCGGCATCGACATTGTCCAGATGGATTTCTGCGGGCTCATTCATGGTCTGTCACCGGTATCAAGATTACTCTCCAGCCTTGTATAGGTGCACGTCTTGTTGCGGGTAGGGGAGGCTGCAGCCGCCATCTTCCAGGCCCGTCTTGATGTTTTCCAGCAAGTCACCGCGGGGTGGATCCGTAGTCTTCCTTGCGCACCCACGGCGCACCGCCAGGTCGACGCTGCTGGTGGCCAGTTTGGCAATCCAGCGCCCGGCCAGAAAAATCAATGCCGCGAGACCAATCTTGATGCCCCATGGCAGCAGTAGTTCGGTCAAGCGGCCGGAGGCGATTAATTCATTGAACTGATCCATTTTTGCCCCACGCTTTGCTTCGTTTTCAGCCGCTTGCTAATCAGCCGGGATCGTTGGCCGGCCACCGGTTGTCTGCCCGAATTTATCGCGGGCGAGCCAGCGGGTTGCGGGTATTATAATATGTGATCCGGATCGTCGTTGAACGATTTGCCCAGCCACTTTATCGCACAGCCAAAGATATTCCGCTATGCAGCCCAAAAGTCAGATTTGCCCGCTTCGCTGGCAGGACCATGCATTGTACCTGCTGGACCAACGGCGACTGCCCGCCGCAGAGACCTGGTTGCGCCTGGATAGCGCGCCCGAGGTTGCCGAGGCGATTCGCAACATGGTTGTCCGTGGTGCGCCGGCGATCGGTTTTGCGGCGGCTTTTGGCGTGGTTTTGTCGTTCCAGCAGCACGGCTCGGCCGCAGGTTGGCGGAACCGGGTCGACTCGGATATCGAAATGCTGGCGGCCGCAAGACCCACGGCGGTCAATCTTGCGTGGTCGCTGGCTCGCATGGCGAAGCTGTTGTCGGCGGAGTCCGGCAAGCTCGCGGTAAGCCTGCTCGATGAAGCGCAGGATCAACTGGTGACCGATCGTGAGCAAAACCTGCAACTGGGGCAGGCGGGCGCCGCGCTGATCGAAAAAGGCAGCAAGGTGATGACCCATTGCAACGCCGGCGCCCTGGCTACGGCGGGTTATGGGACTGCCCTGGCGGTCGTTCGCGTGGGCCACTGGCAGAAGAAAATCGAGCAGGTCTTTGTCGGCGAAACGCGGCCATGGTTCCAGGGTTCCCGCCTGACCGCATGGGAGTTGGCCAAGGACGGCATCCCGGTAACGGTACTTGCCGATTCCGCCGCCGCCCAGGCGATGCGCGAGGCCGGGATCAACTGGCTGATCGTCGGTGCCGACCGGATAGCGGCCAATGGCGATGTCGCGAACAAGATCGGCACTTATGCGCTTGCGGTTGTGGCGCGTTACCACGGCGCGAAAGTCATGGTCGTGGCGCCCCATGCTACCGTGGATATGACGGTCAGCGATGGTTCCGGAATTCCGATTGAGGAGCGCTCGGCAGACGAAATCCTCGCTGCGGCGGGCATCGAAAGCTGTTTGCCGGAAATCACCGTCGCGAATCCCGTTTTCGATATAACACCGGCCGCGTTGATCGATTTTATCGTGACCGAAAAAGGCGTTTTTCAGGCGCCTTTTGACAAGGCATTCAAGGGTCTGAAAACGGGCAAAACGGCCTGATTTAGCTAGGGCTAAATTGCTCGCTGTGCTAAGATATAAGCTTGTTCAGATGGCCTGGGCGGAGTGGTTCTCCGACCGGGCCAAAATATTATATGGAACCCCTTAAATTCCCTTATGGCCGACATCACAAGCGGAATAATACCCGTAAATCTCGAAGACGAAATGCGTCAGTCCTATCTGGATTACGCGATGAGCGTCATCGTTGGACGGGCTTTGCCCGATGTTCGCGATGGGCTGAAACCGGTCCACCGCCGGGTCCTTTTTGCGATGAAGGAACTGGGCAACGATTACAACAAAGCCTATAAGAAATCGGCTCGCATCGTCGGCGATGTGGTCGGTAAATATCACCCTCATGGCGATTCCGCCGTCTACGACACACTGGTGCGGATGGCGCAGCCGTTTTCGATGCGTTTTATGCTGGTCGACGGGCAGGGAAACTTTGGCTCGGTGGATGGTGATGCGCCGGCCGCAATGCGTTACACCGAAGTCAGGATGTCGCGCATCGCCCATGAATTGCTTGCCGATATCGACAAGGAAACCGTCGATTTTGTCGGCAATTACGACGAGTCGGAATTCGAACCATCGGTCATGCCCACCCGGGTTCCGAATCTCCTGGTCAATGGCTCGACCGGTATCGCGGTGGGCATGGCGACCAATATTCCGCCGCACAACCTGGGGGAAGTCGTGGCGGCCTGCATGGCCTTGATCGACGATCCGGAAATCGAAATCCGCGATTTGATCAAATACATACCGGGCCCGGATTTTCCAACCGCTGCGATGATCAATGGCTCGAGCGGGATCTACGAGGCGTACACGACAGGCAGGGGACGCATACACCTGCGATCGAGGACGCATATTGAAGATATCGGCAGCCACGACAAGCAGGCCATCGTGGTCACCGAGCTGCCATACCAGGTCAACAAGGCGAGATTGCTGGAAAAAATTGCAGAACTGGTGCGCAACAAAAAGATCGAGGGCATCACCGAACTGCGCGATGAGTCCGACAAGGACGGCATGCGGGTCGTCATCGAGCTGCGCCGCGGCGAAATTTCCGATGTTGTACTGAACAACCTGTACAAGCAAACGCAGCTGCAAACCGTGTTTGGCATCAACATGGTCGCCCTGGTCGATGGCGAGCCAAAACTCCTCGGTCTCAAACCGATGCTGGAAGCATTCTTGCGGCACCGTCGCGAGGTCGTAACCCGGCGCTCGATATTTGAGTCGAGGAAGGCGCGCAGCCGCGCACACATCCTGGAAGGGCAGGCGATCGCGTTGGCGAATATCGACGAGATCATTGCCCTGATCAAGGGATCGCCATCGCCCGCGGAAGCAAAGACCGGCCTGCTGGCCAGGTCGTGGCACGCGGGCCCGGTAACCGCGATGCTCGCGCAGGCGGGGGGTATCGAGTCTCGTCCGGACGATCTCGACGAAAAATATGGCCTGCACAACGGTGAATACCTGTTGTCGCCGGTGCAGGCACAAGCCATCCTGGATTTGCGGCTGCATCGGCTGACTGGTCTTGAGCAAGATAAAATAATGAGTGAATACAGAGGCTTACTGGAACTCATTAAAGATCTTTCTGAGGTACTTTCCGATCCGGATCGGCTGTTGCAGGTCATCCGCGATGAACTCCAGGCGATATCCGATCAGTATGCCGATGCCCGGCGTACGGAAATCCTCGAAGACCACAGCGACCTGAGCATCGAAGACCTGATCCAGCAGGAAGACGTCGTCGTTACTCTTTCGCACGGCGGCTATGCGAAGGCACAGCCGCTGGACTCGTACCAGGCGCAAAAACGCGGCGGACGCGGGCGCGCGGCGACCAAGGTCAAGGGAGAGGATTTTGTCGATCACCTTTTCGTTGCCAACACCCACGATACCTTGCTGTGCTTTTCCAGCCGGGGAAAACTTTACTGGCTCAAGGTTTACCGCTTGCCACAAGCTGGCAGGGGCGCGCGGGGCAAACCGATTGTCAACCTGTTGCCGTTGGAACCGGATGAGCGAATAAATGCCGTACTGCCGATCAAGGAATTTACCAAGGACCGTTATGTCTTCATGGCAACCAGTAACGGTACGGTAAAGAAAACTGTGTTGAGCGCGTTTTCGAGACCGCGCACCAACGGCATCATCGCCCTCGATCTGAGAGACAACAATCACCTGGTCGGCGTCGCGATCACCGATGGCACCCAGGATATCCTGCTTTACTCGAGTTCGGGTAAAGCCATTCGCTTCAATGAGAAAGACGTCAGGCCAATGGGCCGGCTGGCGGCCGGTGTCAGGGGCATCAGGCTGGCGCCCGGGCACGAGTTGATCGCGCTGATCATCGCTGCGGACGGCGCGATTCTCACCGCGACCGAACATGGCTTCGGCAAACGCACCAGGCTCAGCGAATTCCCGATTCGTGGCCGGGGTGGCCAGGGGGTGATTGGCATACAAACGTCCACGCGCAACGGGCGCCTGGTCGCTGCGCTGCAGGTGGCCAACGACGATGAGATCATGCTGATCAGCGCCGGCGGGACCCTGGTGCGCACACCGGTTTCGGAGGTTTCACTGCTTGGCCGCAACACCCAGGGGGTCAGGCTCATCCGCTTGTCTGCAGGACAGAAACTTGCCGGCGTGGAACGCATCGCTGCGCTGGTCGATGATGAGGATGCCGGCGAAGAGTGACGCGGACAGTTTCGCGGGTTAGGAGTTTGTGACGATGAAGCGGGTCTACAATTTCAGTCCGGGACCGGCGATGTTGCCGGGTCCGGTCATCGAACGGCTGCGTGAAGAAATGGGCGACTGGCATGGTTCCGGCATGGCGGCGATGGAAATGGGCCACCGTAGCGCGGAGTTCACATCGATAGCCGAAAAGGCCGAAGCCGATCTGCGGGATTTGCTGTCCATTCCCGACAGCTACAAAGTGTTGTTCATGCAAGGCGGGGCGACCGCGCAGTTTGCCGCCGTGCCGATGAATCTGTGTACCGCGGACGATACAGCCGACTACCTGGTGACCGGTTACTGGTCGAGAATGGCAGTCAGGGAAGGCGCCCGTTTTTGCCAGGCGAATATCGTTCTGGACACTGCGGACAACGGCGACACGAGCATCCCGGAGGCAGATCAATGGCGCCTGTCTGAGCGGGCCGCGTTTTTTCATTATGTCGACAACGAAACCATCGGTGGCCTCCGTTTGCCGACCGTGCCTGTGACCAAGGCGCCGCTGGTGGTGGATATGTCGTCGAGCATCCTGTCGGAACCGATCAATGTGGAAGACTACGGGGTCATCTACGCCGGGGCGCAAAAGAACATCGGTCCGGCGGGTCTGACGATCGTCATCGTCAGAGACGAGTTATTGGCTGATAATAACGGCAACGACAAAAAGGGGAACGCCCGAAAGGGCGCAATACCGGGCGTTTTGGATTACCGGAGAATGGCCGATGCCGGGTCCATGCTGAATACGCCACCGACTTTTTCCTGGTACGCGGCGGGGCTCGTTTTTGAGTGGCTCAAGGCGCAAGGCGGGGTCGAGAAAATGGCTGCACGTAACCGCGCCAAGGCGGATCGCCTCTACCGGGCCATAGACGGCAGCGCTTTCTACGCCAACCCGGTGGCAGTAAAATACCGGTCGGTGATGAATATACCGTTCATGCTGGCTGACGAGAGTCTGGATACTTTGTTTCTCGAACAAGCCGCAGAGCGTGGCCTGACTTCGCTACAGGGGCATCGTTCGGTCGGCGGCATGCGAGCCAGCATTTATAATTCGATGCCTGACGAGGGCGTCGATGCGCTGGTGGAATTCATGGGCGAGTTCGAGCGCAACCATGGCCAAGCCTTCACCTGATATCAAGCTACCCTCATGAACGACAAAACCCGATTCAAGATCCTGACCCTGAATGACATAGCGCTGGCGGGGCTGAAACGGTTTCCGCGCGAGCGCTATGAAGTGGCATCGGAGATGTTGCACCCGGATGCCATCATGCTGCGCTCCCACAATATGCATGACATGGAAATCCCCGGCACGCTGCTGGCGGTCGCCAGGGCGGGGGCCGGGGTCAACAATATTCCCATCGAACGCTGCAGCGCTGCCGGGGTGCCGGTGTTCAATGCCCCGGGTGCAAACGCCAATGCCGTCAAGGAACTGGTGCTGACCGCGATTTTTCTGGCCGCCAGGAACATCTGCCAGGCGGCGGATCACGTAAAAAACCTTGACCTGGATGGCGCGGAACTGGAAGCGGCCGTCGAAGCCGGCAAAAAACAGTTCGTCGGCTTTGAAATACCGGGCAAAACGCTCGGTGTCGTGGGTCTCGGCGCCATCGGGGTCGAAGTGGCCAATGCGGCTCTGGATCTTGGCATGAAAGTCGTCGGTTTCGATCCGCAGATCACCGTCAAACGTGCCTGGCAAATGTCGTCGGGCGTGGAGCAGGCGAGCAGTCTTGACGATCTTTTTTCGCGGGCCGATGTGTTGACCGCGCATGTGCCGATTAACGAGGGCACGAAGAACCTGGTCAACGGTGACCGGCTTGGACTGATGCGCGATGGCTCGGTTTTGTTGAATTTTGCCAGGGCGCAGATCGTGGACGAAGATGCGGTGGCCAAAGCGCTCGAGAACGGCAAATTGCATGCTTTTGTCACCGATTTTCCCAGCGCCGCGCTAAAGAATCATCCGCGGGTGACGGCGCTTCCCCACCTCGGCGCATCGACCTATGAGGCCGAGGAGAACTGCGCCATCATGGTTGCCAACAATCTCCGGGATTTTCTGGAGCACGGCAATATCCGGCATTCCGTGAATTTCCCGGAGGCGGTCATGCCGCGCAATGGCGGCCAGAGGCTGGTCGTTGCCAATGCCAATGTACCGAACATGGTCGGCCAGATTTCCACGACTCTTGCCGAGGCGGGCCTGAATATCGCGGATCTTCTGAACAAGTCCAGGGGCGATCTGGCTTATACGCTGGTGGATATCGATGGCAAAGTGGACCCGGAAACGGTGACCAGGATTGGCGCTATCGAAGGCGTTTTGTCGGTACGCGCGGTGGCGGGCTGAATGTTTGGCGCGCGCCGGGTTCACGCGGTGATGTCAGCGCCGCGACCGGTAGCGATGGTTTTTTGTTTGTCAGGATGAATATTGTCAGCCCCAAGTCGGGAGTAAAGCATGCCTCGATCGCCGCTTGATCTTGCCGCCCCGGGGGTTCGGGAAATAAACCCATACCAGCCTGGTAAGCCCATCGATGAACTCGAACGTGAGTACGGGATCAGTAACAGCATCAAGCTGGCCTCGAACGAGAATCCGCTGGGGCCGGGTGCAAACGTCCTGGCCGCGATCGCAAAGGCTGCGCCGCAGACAGCCTTGTACCCCGACGGAAATGGTTTTCATCTGAAGGAAGCGCTGGCGGCACATCACGATGTCGGCGTAGAAAGGATCACGCTTGGCAATGGTTCGAATGATGTGCTGGTGCTGCTGGCGGAAGCGTTCCTGACACCGAATCACGAGGCGATCTACTCCGAGTTTGCATTCGCGGTATATCCGCTGGCCGTGCAGGCGGTCGGCGCCACGGCGAAAGTCAGCGCCGCGCAACCGGGGGACTCTTTTTCACCGTTGGGCCATGACCTCGGTGCAATGGAAACCTTGATCGGAGACAAGACTCGCCTGATCTTTATTGCCAATCCAAACAATCCCACCGGGACCTGGATAAAAAGCCGTGAACTCAGAGATTTTCTCGGGCAGGTGCCGGATCATGTGCTGGTGGTCGTGGATGAAGCCTATTTCGACTACCTGGAAGAGCAGGACTATCCGGATACCAGTCGTTGGCTGGATGATTTTCCGAACCTTGTGGTTACCCGAACCTTCTCCAAAGCCTACGGCCTGGCAGGCCTGCGCATCGGTTATTCGCTGTCGCATCCGGATGTCGCGAATGTCCTGAACCGGATTCGCCAGCCATTCAATGTCAATGCCCTGGCTCTGGAAGCCGCGTGCGCCGCGATGAAAGACCAGGCACACCTGCAGCGCAGTGTCGCCCTGAACAACGAGCAGCGTGACGTTGTGGCGGCTGGCCTGAAGGAACTGGGCCTGCGGTTTGTCCCGTCGGTGGCCAATTTCATCCTGGTCGATATGGACCGGCTGGCCATGCCGGTCTACGAAGACTTGCTGCGCCAGGGCGTCATCGTACGACCGGTTGGCAACTATGGCTTGCCCGAGCACCTGAGAATTTCGATCGGCACGGCAGAGCAAAACCAGCGCCTGCTGCAAGCGCTGCGCCAGGTCCTTTGACCCGGATTATTCATGAATAATCCGGGTTGGGAGGTAGATTGAGCAGCGCGTCAAATCCCCACGCCGCCGATGTTGGTCGCCTGACCATCGCCGGCGGCCATGTGGGCGGCACCATTCGCGTTCCGGGCGACAAGTCGATCAGCCACCGGGTTGCACTGTTCGCGGCGCTCGCCAGCGGGACCAGTACCATCAGGGGGTTCAGTCACGGGGATGATTGCCAGGCGACGCTGTCGGCATTGCGTAGCCTGGGGATCGAACATGCGTGGGACGAACAGGTCTTGAGCATCCATGGCCATGGACGTGACGGTCTGAGTGCGCCGGCGGCGGCGATAGACTGCGGCAATTCGGGAACCACGATGCGCCTGTTGTGCGGCTTGCTGGCGCCGCAAGGCTTTTCCAGTATCTTGATCGGCGATGATTCGCTGAGCCGGCGGCCGATGGAACGAGTGGCGGCGCCGCTACGGCAGATGGGCGCAAGGATCACCACGACCGATGGATGCCCGCCGCTGCGTATAGACGGCAATCCACACCTCAAGGCGGCCCGGATCGAAATCGACGTTGCCAGCGCACAGGTTAAAACCGCGCTCACGCTGGCCGCGCTCTATGCCGATGGCGAAAGCAGGGTTTCCGCCCCGGGTATGGTCAGGGATCACACCGAGCGCTTGTTGCCCTTGTTCGGCTGCCCGGTCCGCGCCGAAGGGCAGGCCACGGTCGTGCCCGGGCGGGTGGATTTGCAGGCCATCGAATTCAGTGTGCCGGGCGATATTTCGGCGGCAGCATTTTTTATGGTTGCGGCCTGCCTGGCAGGTCATGAGCTTACCCGGATTGTGGATGTCGGTCTGAACCCCGGCCGCAGCGCGCTGATCGGGTTGTTGCAGGGGATGGGCGCGCGGATTGAAGTTACGGAGCATTCCGCCGAGGCAGCGGAACCGATCGGTGAGATACGAATATGGCGTTCGGATTTGACCGGCGTCGATGTGCCAACGGAACTGGTGGCGCCTGCCATAGACGAATTTCCGGCGCTTTGCGTCGCGGCGGCCTGTGCCCGCGGAGAAACGACGATTCGGGGCGCGCGTGAATTGCGTTTCAAGGAGAGCGATCGCATCGAGACGATGGCCGTTGCCCTGCGCACGCTGGGGGTTTTTGTGCAGACCAGTTCCGACGGGATGCTGATTCGGGGCGGTGAAATTGACGGTGGCACGGTCGACTGCGCCGGCGATCATCGCATCGCGATGGCGTTGAGTATTCTTGGGCTGGTATCCCGGGATCCGGTGACCGTGATCGGGACAGAATGCATCCAGACCTCATTTCCGGGGTTTCAGGATTTGCTTGCCAAGGCGGGCGCGACCGTCATTGACAATCCGGAAACCCAGGTTTCCGGCGAGGTTCAGTAATGGGAAATATTGTGGACGACAGGAACATTGCTGTCGTGGCAATCGACGGGCCCAGCGGATCGGGTAAGGGGACCATTGCGCAACAGTTGGCGGGCTACCTGGGCTGGCATTTGCTGGACAGTGGCGCCTTGTACCGGTTGGTCGCGGTTGCCGCGCAGGATTCCGCGACGGACCTGGATGATGTGGCCGGGCTCAGTCGCCTGGCGGTTGGCCTGGATATCAGGTTCGCCACCGGGGCGGACGGGACCGAGCAAATATTTTTGCGTCAAACCGATGTTGCCGGCGAAGTCAGAACCGAAGAAACGGGGAAAATTGCATCGAAAATCGCCGCGATGCCGCAGGTGCGCGCGGCATTGATGGAACTGCAAAAAAGCTTCCGCAAGGCACCGGGCCTGGTCGCCGACGGGCGGGATATGGGCAGCGTCGTTTTCCCGGATGCGCCGGTAAAAATTTTTCTCACCGCCAGCCCCGAAGAAAGGGCCCGGAGACGACATAAGCAGTTGAAGGACAAGGGAATTGATGTTAGCCTTCCGGCCGTTTCCGCAGACATCGCGGAGCGCGATCGCAGGGATAGAGAACGTGCGGTTGCGCCGTTAAGACCGGCTCCGGATGCCGAGATTCTGGATACCACCGGTCTTTCGATAAACGAAGTGTTCGAACAGGTGAAGAAAATAGTCGCCACGGCTTTGGCTGACCGCTAAACCGGCAGCGAAAGGCGCGGCGGCAATGGAGCGCTTTCCAGGGATTGGGGGGCATTTTTTTTTGACGACGTTGCAGCAAGGATACGGGCAACGAATTAAATGGTGGGCGCAAGCCCTTGGTATTAACAAAATGACTGAAAGTTTCGCAGAATTATTTGAAGAAAGCCTGGTTACCCAAAAAATGAAGCCTGGCACCATTCTCACCGGCAGTGTCGTGTCGATCAGCCCCGAAGCCGTTATCGTACATGCGGGCCTCAAATCGGAAGCCGTGATACCGGCACACCAGTTTCGTAATGAAAAGGGTGAAATGGAGGTAGAGGTCGGGGATAAAGTCGAGGTTGCGCTCGATGCAGTTGAAGACGGATTCGGGGAAACCCGCTTATCCCGCGAAAAGGCCAAACGTGCGCGTACCTGGGCGCGTCTGGAAGAGTCCTTTAACAACGAGGAGATCGTCACCGGCGTGATTACCGGTCGGGTGAAGGGCGGGTTTACCGTGGAAATCGAATTTGTGCGCGCCTTCCT
This sequence comes from Pseudomonadota bacterium, assembly GCA_022560735.1. Lineage (GTDB taxonomy): Bacteria > Pseudomonadota > Gammaproteobacteria > Steroidobacterales > MnTg04 > MnTg04. The sequence goes on along the minus strand of JADFSO010000029.1, from coordinate 8,731 downwards.
GCCTGGCTCGCTGGTGGATATACGGCCGGTGCGCGACCCCAGCTATCTGGAAGGCAAGCCGCTGGAATTCAAAGTTATAAAGCTGGATCAAAAACGCAACAATGTGGTGGTTTCACGTCGTGCGGTGGTCGAGCAGGAATTCAGCGCCGAGCGCGAAGAAATGCTCAATAATCTGCAAGATGGCAACGTCGTCAAAGGCGTCGTCAAAAACCTGACCGAGTACGGTGCGTTTGTCGATCTCGGCGGTATCGATGGTTTGCTTCACATTACCGACATGGCCTGGAAACGGGTCAAGAACCCATCCGAAGTGGTTGAGGTCGGCCAGGAAGTGGAGGTCAAGATTCTCAAATTTGATCGTGAACGCATGCGGGTTTCGCTGGGCATGAAACAGCTTGGTGACGATCCGTGGCGCGATCTTGGGCGCCGCTATCCGCCCCAGACCCGCCTGTTCGGCAAGGTCACCAACGTGGCGGATTACGGTTGTTTTGTCGAGATCGAAGCCGGCGTGGAAGGCCTGGTACACGTCTCGGAAATGGACTGGACCAACAAGAATGTCAGCCCGGCCAAGGTCGTGCACATCGGCCAGGAAGTTGAGGTCCTGGTATTGGAAATCGACGAAGAGCGGCGCCGCATCTCGCTTGGCATCAAGCAGTGCCAGGCGAATCCCTGGACCGAGTTTTGCTCGAGCCACAACAAGGGCGACCATGTGCAGGGCCAGATCAAGTCGATTACCGATTTCGGCATCTTTATCGGCCTTGATGGCGGCATCGACGGACTGGTCCATTTATCGGATATTTCCTGGGACATTCCGGGCGAAGAGGCCGTGCGCAATTACAAGAAGGGCGATGATCTGGAAGCCGTTATTTTGTCGATCGACCCGGAGCGGGAGCGAATTTCTCTCGGTGTCAAGCAGATGGATAAGGATCCGTTCTCGAGCTATCTTGCGGAACATCCGAAAGGAACCATCGTTAGCGGCACCGTTTCGGAAGTCGATGCACGTGGCGCGCTGATCACTTTAGCGGATGGCGTAGAGGGTTATCTGCGAGCATCCGAATTGTCGCGTGACCGCGTTGAAGATGCACGCACGGTGCTGAAACCGGGTCAGGAAATCGACGCGAGATTCACCGGTCTCGATCGCAAATCCCGCCGGATTGCTTTGTCTGTCAAGGCAAAAGAAGTACACGAAGAGGCGCAAGCCGTACAGCAGTACCGCACCGAATCGAGTAGTGGAACGAGCCTCGGCGATTTGCTGAAAGCGCACATTTCAGGCAAGGACGACGAATAGAAAACCGGCCGCCGGTACAAATAATTGCACCGGCGGCCTTGTTTTTATGGCGCAAATGTTGGATAAAGACATATAAATCAAGGGCATAAAAATCGGGATAAGAATGACAAAATCAGAACTTATAGAAGTCATCGCTCGTAAACAGAAACATTTACCGACCAAGGACATCGAGTTGGCGGTCAAACATTTGCTCGAAACCATGAGCGATGCGTTGGCCAGCGGCGACCGGATAGAGATACGGGGTTTCGGTAGTTTTTCTTTGCATTTTCGGCCGCCCCGAATCGGCCGCAACCCGAAAACCGGCGAATCGGTTGCGCTGGAAGGGAAGTATGTCCCGCATTTCAAGCCCGGCAAGGATCTGCGCGACCGGGTCAACCACAGCCAGGACGTTCCGATCCGGGGCTAGCAGGCTGTTGCAAGACCCTCATGCGGCACAATCCGGGCCGCGGCGGTTTTTGTCGCAAACTGCCCCGCGGATTTTTTTCGACTGCTGCTGCGGTTTCCCCGTTATTGTTGTTAAATAGCGTTCTGAAGACAGACAGACACAGATCATGTTGCGCAGAATTATCGTAATTTTCCTGGTCCTGGCGGTTGGCGCGTTCGCGGCGTTTTTCGCCAGCCTGAATCCTGCCGTTATTCCTCTCGATTTGGCTTTTGGTGAAATCCAGGTGCCCTTGACCCTGGTTCTTGTCGTCTGCCTGGCGCTCGGCTGGATACTCGGCTTGCTTAGCGCCTCTTTCATGATTTTTCGCATGCTGGCGCAACGCAGGACATTACGCCGTTCGCTGTTGCTTGCGGAAAAGGAAATCGAAAACCTGCGGACCATGTCATTAGCGGGGACGGGTGGCGGATCATCGAGTCCGCAACGCGAAAAACGTGACTGAAGCGGCTTTTTTGGCCAGAACCGGCGATGCTGACTGAATCCACACTGCTACTTGCCAGCCTTTTTGTCATTGCCGCGGCTGTTGGCTGGGCATTTGCAACCTACTACCCGGGTCACAAAAAAGAGCCGCGCGAACAGAAGCTCAGCGCGAGTTATTCAAAGGGCCTCAATTTCCTGCTCAACCAGCAGCCCGACAAAGCGCTCGAAGTATTTTTGCGAATCGCGGAAATGGATACCGAAACGGTCGCGACCCATTTTGCGCTGGGCAATTTGTTCAGGCGCCGGGGCGAGGTCGATCGCGCCATCAGGATTCACGAGAACCTGCTGAAAAGGGAAGAGCTTTCTATCGAACACCGGGCGCATGCGGTGCTCGCTCTTGGCGATGATTTCATGCACGCAGGTCTGCTGGATCGTGCCGAGCAAAACTTCCTGGAATTACGCCAGTTTGAGTTATTCAGGGAGACCGCGTTGAAGCGGTTGGTGTCAATTTATGAGCTGGAGCAGGAATGGCGAAGGGCGATAGAAACCAGGCGTGAGCTGGAGGCCGGGAAAGTGGGTGGCCAGGCGCCGGTAATCGCGCACTACTATTGCGAACTCGCGCAGCTTTGTATCGATGAGGGACAGACCGAGAAGGCCAGGCGAAGGCTGCGCCGATCGAAACAGATACACAAGGACAATCCGCGTGCGATGCTGATGCGTGCCGATATTGCTCTTGATGCGAAAGATTACCAGTTGGCGATCAGGCTTTATCGAAAGCTTCTCGACCGAGACCCCGAATTCGTTGCCGAAGTGTTGCCCCGGCTGTTGTCCTGTTACGAGGCGACGGGCGCAGCCGCCGACCTGGACAAGGCGCTCCGGGCGCTGGCGAAAAAAGGGCTAAAGAACAGGACCGCGATCGCTTACGCGGCGATCATGGACGATATACTCGATTACCCGGTGATCAAGGAATGCCTGCGTGAGTACCTGGCAAAGAATGACGCGTTTCGCGAGTGGTTCGCCGTTTTTCAGATGAGCTCGGACAAAATTGTTGCGAACCCCGACATGCTGCGGCGGGTAGCCGGGATCCTGCGCAAGACTTCCGCCGATGGCCGCATGTACCAGTGCAATCAATGCGGTTACATCGGCGTTCACCTGTACTGGAAGTGTCCGAGCTGTAAAAAGTGGGACACCATGCGGCCCAACACGAGTTTTAGTATTCAGACCTAAGACCTGCCCGGCTCCGGGCCAATCTATCGCGGCATTTCAAACCGTGTTCCGGACTAACTGGCTGCACCCGGCAGATTATCCAACTGCACTGCACATGCCCGCGCGTTAGCTTGTTCTCGCCGAGTTGTTTCGGCAAAGGCGGGCGACAACTGCCCGGCATGACATCCAGGTCATGCGCAAGATTCATCAGGAGGATCGAGCAATGAAAAGAGCACATCTGATTATCGCTTTGCTGGCCGCGATTTGCAGCTTTCCGCTACTGGCGGGGCCGGTCAACATCAATACGGCCGATGCGGAGACGCTGGCCAGGGAACTCAACGGTGTCGGCATCAGCAAGGCCGCATTGATCGTGGCGTACCGGGACTCTCACGGCGCGTTCAAGACGGCCGATGACCTGGCCAAGGTCAAAGGCATCGGCAAGGCGACCATCGAGAAAAATCGCGAGAACATTTTGCTGGGCAGCAAGAAAGAAGCAGCGAAAAAGAAATAGCCGGCCTGGTTGGGCGGGGCCGGGCGGTCCCGTTTGACCGGCTGGATTCCAGACCGCCACCTGCTGGGTTATGATCGCGTCCGGGATGCGGAACGGGCGGTCGATGGTGAGCAAAACAGTCAGGACAGTAGTTTTTCCGGTAGCGGGCCGGGGAACCCGGTTTTTGCCGGCGACCAAGGCCAGTCCAAAAGAAATGTTGCCGGTGGTGGACAAACCACTGATCCAGTACGCGGTCGAAGAGGCGCTGGCGGCAGGCGCCGAGCGGCTGATTTTTGTCACCGGGAGCAGCAAGCGGGCGATCGAGGATCATTTTGACCGCGACCATGAACTCGAAGCGGCGCTAAAGGAGCAGGACAAGCCGGAGTTGTTGCAGGCAATCCGCGATATCATTCCGGATTCCGCAACCTGTATTTATGTCCGGCAGAGCGCGCCGCTTGGCCTGGGGCACGCCGTATTGTGCGCCCGTGACCTGGTCGGCGATGAACCGTTCTACGTGCATCTCGCGGACGACCTGATAGATGCCGAAGTCCCTTGCCTGGCGCAAATGCAGGAAGCCTTTGCAAGCTGTGAGGGCAGCATCATCGGCGTGCAGCCCGTGCCTGCAGACCAGACCGATCGGTACGGTATCGTCGAGGTCGAGGACGCCGGCGAGAAAATAACGCGCATCAAGCGCATCGTGGAAAAGCCGGCGCCGGACCAGGCGCCATCCAATCTCGGCGTCGTCGGGCGCTACCTGCTGACGCCGGCCATCTTCAGGCAACTGGCGAATACCGGCAGGGGAGCGGGTGGAGAAATTCAGCTAACCGACGGGATCGCCGGCCTGATGACCGAGGAACCGGTATTCGCCTATCGTTATGACGGCAAGCGCTACGATTGCGGCAACAAACTGGGTTACCTGGAAGCGACGGTGGAATACGCGCTCAAGCATCCAGAGTTGGGCGCCGGGTTCAGGCGCTATCTCGAAGAACTGATCAAGGATCGCGGACAGGAATAGCCGATTCTGCATTGGCTAACCTGAAAACAGATTCATATTATGTTTGAAGTGGTTGAAAAATAAGAAATAATTGGTCTCACTTGGATCGATTGCCTGAATCGACCCGCACCTGTTAGGAAATATCGCCCACTGATGCGCACGAGGCTCGTCATAGCAAGGGCTGGCAGTATTTTGCGACCGTCGAAATTTCTTACATTCCCAGCTTGTTTCTACACACAAAGAATATAAAGCTTTATTAAAACAATAAGTTATGATTCTGGCATGTTAATTGCTTTATTTAGCCTGGTATTTTGAATGTTTGAGTTCAAAAAAGCAGACAGAACGAAGCAGACAGGAAAATCAGGCATTTCATTGGAGTTGGCGGATTGAAAAAAGTCATTGGTTTGTTGGTGATGTTTGGGCTTTACGGGCTAAGCCCAGCCGCGTTTGGCGTGCCGCTCTTGCTAGATGACATGAGTTGTAATGGCGGTGACAGCCGCGCTATTTCTACAGGAGATTTGACGGGAAACAACGGTAACCCAACAAATTGTTTCGGCACTTTCTCCGGGAATGATCCAGGACCCAGCGGAGACGGCCTGATGGTCGGCACCATGGTGTTTGACTTTATCTCCAAGGTTGATGCAGAAAATGGCTCTTTGGTTTATTCAGGCGCGAATATCGGACTGTCGATAACCGGTGACGGCGGCCTCCCCGCGGATTCCGGCACATGGTCTTACGATTCGAGTCTGTTTAGCGCGGATGCGTTCATAATTGTTATCAAGGCGGCCAATTCCCCCGGCTTTGCTGCCTGGCTATTTGATGGTTCCAGCGCCACATCGGACATGGGAACCTGGCTTATTGCCTGGGTCGCAAATGGTGACGGTGCGGGTTGTATACAGTTATCAGTAGATTCAAGCGATTTTTCTTGTCCGGATATCTCCCATTTCGCATATATGCGAAAAACGCAAGAGTTCCGGAACCGGCAACCGCTGCGCTATTGGGCCTCGGCCTGATCGGTTTTGGTCTGGCACGACGCCGGAAAATCAAATAACAACAACAATCAGTCGCAATTCCATCCCTCTAAAGCCCTGTCTCCGACAGGGTTTTTTTTGTTGCCACAGGCGGCATGATGGCAATCAAACGGCGATCGAGGCAGCCGTAGGAGATAAGGCCGAGATTGCTCTCGGCCTTATCTTGTATGGCTCCCCGGGTCGGACAAATCTGGACACTGGGAGCATTCCATCAATATCCCATGATTAAGGTGCAGAATTCGGCCTGCGAGGATTCCTTGGAATGTCGGCTTTGCTCCCGATAGCGGCCTATTAGTTGGTAGAATGCCGACAGGCAGAAAGTGACCCAAAGCGGCCGTTGGGATGGTGGAGTCGTGAGGGGCCGCTGATGACCAGCGGACGTCGCAATTAACAAGGATGCGACGCACCGAGGTGGGCAATAATGTCGATGTCAAATTGCGGCGGGGGCGTCCTGGTGATACGTTCACGGCACAATATAAACGACAAAGCCAAACCTGCCTAAAGACGGGGACGGAAAGCCACGGGCCCTCGCTTCCTCAGACAAGTCGCGAAAAGCGCCTGGCATGGGAGTAAAATCAATGAATCAGATAAGAAGTAAACGGGCAGCTGGGTTGGCGTTCACCGCTGGTGTTCTGGCGCCTGTCTGGGCGGCAATACAAAGCAATGATCGTTTTACAACCGACCATCAAAATGGTCCATTAACTGGTAAAAAGGGAGAAAAATCATATGACTAGTTTAATCGCACTTTGTATAAGTATTGGGGTCCTTGGCGGCGTCGCTACCTATCTAGCATTAGGTCCGTTAGCAGGAATAATTCTGATTTGGGGCATTTTCATCGGTTGGGCCACCTTTTTCGCTATAGGCGGTGATACCGCAGCACTCAAAAAAACTATCACCTGTAATGTCTTTGGTGCTATTTGCGCGTGGGTAATGGCCATCATATTGCTGAGTACGCCTTTGGAGGGTTTGGGGGCAGTAGGTGCGGCCATAGCCGTTGGTTCGACGGTCCTAGGAATGTGCTTGGCTGCGCATCTCCCAGCGCTCGATTCCATCCCGGCCAGTGTTTTCGGCTATGCTGCCACAGCTGCTTATCTACTCCAGACCGACGGCGCGTTGGATATGGGTGCTTTGACTGGGGCTAATTTTAGCAATGCCCTCATTATCATTACAGCTTCATTGATCGTCGGTGCTTTCTTTGGCTTGGCATCTGGAAAACTTGGAGGAATGTTAGCAAAGGGTGACTAGCAATTAGCCAGTAATAAAATTTATCAATTTATTGTATTTGATAATAACTACTCGAGAGAAAAAACAATTCGAAAATTCCCGAGTGTCCATTAGAAAATCTTGAGTCTTTACCCCGCTTAGGCGGGGTTTTTATTGCAGTAGAAACACGTCCGCTCTTGGCCAGAAGCTGTCATTCAGGTGCTAACCTTCGAGGTGTCCTGGTTTTGGGGAAGCTTACGAGTTGAGCGAGCAAGGTCAATATTATGAGATTCAGGTCCTTCTATCATTCTGATTTGCGAGCAACGACTTCACGTTAGTCGGGAATCGTTTCGTTGATTTTGATAAGCAAGTTATCAATGGCCCCCGGAATAGACTTGCTTGGCTTGCCTTTTACTTCACTTCGAAACTCGTTAATCAACTTGTTGGCCTGTGTATCGATAACTCGCACGATGATATAGGAGAACAGATAAGACGGTTTATGCAGACGACCGATCAGAATATAATCCGCATCATGGTTACGACCTAGCTCAGCAGAACAGCTGGTACAATCGAACAGATAGCCGACACCTTTATCCGCTTCATTGCGTGCTTCGGTTGAAATTGGTATGAGCGTATAGCTTGCGGTATTGGTAATGCCATCTCTGAGCAATGTCTCAATTAGTTCGACTGTCTTCTGGTCTTGAGCATCAATTTCTGCCACTTTTTTGGGATCGGATAATTTGAAAGTCAGATCAAGCAGTTCAAAGTCTGGTACAGCGATATTACTGTCAGCCAAGGTCGGGTTGACTACGAATAATAGTGACAGTAACAAACAGCTAAGACTGATGTTTCGCATTGTGAAGTTTTCCAATAATTTTCTATAGTGACCCATAACTAACAGTATATTGAAGCTGGATCCACCTCTGCCGCATCACCCATGCGGGGCGTCGCTCCTCTGGGTTAGGGTCGAGATCGCATGGCTGCTTTTGGCCGTTTGCTGCCTGTCATTCTGGTGATACTGGCGATGCTTGAATGTCTGCTTCTGGCGAAAGCAGTCATTGATTGGCTGTTTGTTGCGCCAAAAGAGAAAGGCCTTCAGCTGAAGGCCTTTTTCAGAATGGTGGCTCCCCCGGCGCAATCCGCCCGCTATGTCAGGGATTACTTCGTTGGTTAGTGCGGATTGATCTTTAGTGCCGGGATCACTCGGGCAATCATTTGTCGGTCCGCGCGAATCAAGTATGTAACTGAACAAATAAAAAAAGCCCTCACGTAGAGGGCTTTTCGGAATATGGCTCCCCGGCGCGGACTCGAACCACGGACCAATTGATTAACAGTCAATCGCTCTACCAACTGAGCTACCGGGGAATTGCTGCGCTTGTCGGCACAGGGCGCGCATTTTCCACTACCGGGCGCGGCCAGTCAAGGTACCACACGCCAGGCTCGATAGCCCGCCGTTTCCAGCCTGCCAGGAGCCCCTAGTCGGCCTCGACACAGCCCTTGATCCGTCCCATGGCATCTTCCAGCACAGCCATGCTGGTGGCGAATGAAATGCGGATGTGGCCGGGCGCAAAAAACGCCGATCCGGGCACGACGGCGACGCCAGCCTGTTCGAGCAGGTGGGTGGCAAAACCGGTATCGTCTTCGATGCCGTCGATGCTCT
>JADFSO010000008.1 GCA_022560735.1 Pseudomonadota bacterium | reverse complement strand
CGGTCGGTGGCGCAGGCGACCACCAGCTTCTTTACCGGGAGGCAGAGCTTCTCGCCATCGAGGGGCGGGTGGACGAGGCAATCGCCGCACTCCGCCGCTGGCAGAGCTTCGATCCGGAACAGTTCAACTATCTCAGGAGCGATCCTTTCCTGGACAACCTCCATGACGAAGCCGAGTTCTGGCAGATCGTCGCCGAGGTGGAAACCGGGTTGGCAAAAGTCCGCCAACAGGTCAAGGCGGTGCGATCAGGATAGCAGGCATTGTCAGGGTGCAATAAGTTCGGATCGAAAAACGCTCGTGGCCGGCGTCGCCCAAATAAGAGGAAGCCCCTTGTTTCGTTGGCTCAAGTCCTTTATCCATACCGGAGAAAACTGCACCGGTGCCTGGCAACACCGGTGCAGTATTGGGGTGAATCAGAAAGCCGCCGAAATCCTCGCGTACCAGAAACCCCCATTGAAACCAAATGGCGAGGTCAGCGATCTGGTCACGCCGAGAAACTGCAAGACCGGGTCTTGCTCGGCGTCCGGTGCGGTATCGAAAACGTTTTCGCCACCGATGGTAAGGGTGAAGTTATCCTGGAAAGAAAATCTCGCTTCGATATCGACCAGAATTTCGGCATCGTAAGACGAAACATCGGAGGCATCGCCCGGGCTGAACAGACCGCCGGTGGTTTTCCATTCGCCATAACGGTTGAATCGCACGTAACCACCGAACAACCCGCCAGTGTCGAAATCCAGCGTCAGCGTGGTCCTGTTTTCCGGCACCTGGTTTTCCAGGTCAAACACCCGTGAGGCATTGATCGAACCCGGCGCAACATTACTGACATCCTGGTCGTTGATGTTGTGCCGCAAATCCGCGGTCAACACCCCTGATGCCAGATCGAAATTGCTGGTGATTGCCAGGTCCAGGCCCGCGACATCTGACTCGAAGCCATTGACAAAAAAGTTGGCAATGCTGCCATCGAGCAGGTTGGCATTGGGTATGCCCGCCGCTGTCAACAACACCACATCGGCTGCAGTAACGGTGTTATTGAGCAACGCCAGCCGGTCTTCGATGTTGATATCGTAGTAATCGACCGTCACGCTGGTGTTGTCCGATGGCAAAAACACCAGGCCCAGCGTAAAGCTGGTGGATTCTTCCGGTTTCAGCGGCTGCGACCCCAGGACGATGGCGACCGGATGACCGACCGGGTAGACGCCGCTGGGAATCAGGTTACCGGCGGTATCGGCGCTGGTGGTGATGTTGAGCGTGTTCACCTGGCCCGGGGTGGGCGCGCGGAACCCGGTGCTGAAAGTCGAACGAATCGCCACGGTATCGCTCACCTCCAGCCTTGCGGATATTTTGAAATCGGTAGAGGAACCAAACTCGTCGTAATCCTCAAAACGAATTGCCGCGCCAGCCGAGAATTGATCGGTGAGGTCCGCCTCCACATCGATATAGCCTGCGAAACTCTCGCTGTCGAAGCTGCCGGATGATTCGATCGGGAATCCCTGGAAGCCGTCCGATCCCACGCCAAAGAACGCCGCCGTCGGCCCCGCTTCTATCGAAGCCTGGTCGCCCGCGCCGATGATGTAGGTTTCGTCGCGAAACTCAGCGCCAAAGGCCACGTTCAGCGGTGACGCCAGGCCATCGACATCGAATGTTTTCACAAAATCGACGTTGATGCCGGTCTCTTCCTGGGTCAGCGTACCGGGACGGAAGCTGGTCGGCGACAGCGAACCCAGGCTCGGGTTGATGGTCTCGGAGATGATGTAATCCACTTCGCTTTCCGCAATGCGCCCGCGGATATCCCATCTCAGGCCACCGGCGGACTCACCGCGGATACCGAAAACATAGGACTGGTCCTTGATGCTCGCCCCGAAATTCGGGTTGTAGCCACCCGGGAACATGGTGTGGATCGGATTGAGCAGCACGAAACCGCTGGGGCTGACCGCATCGGCCGTCAAATAATTGGACGGGGTCAGACCGGCGGCGATGATGTCGTCGACCAGGGATTGCGGGGCCGGATCGGGCAGAAAATCCCCATCGGCATCGGTTTGCAGGGTCGTGCGTGCAGCAAACATCTCCGCCGGTGGCAACACCGGACCCCGATAGAAGAAATCGGAAATGGTGTCATTGTCTGAATAGCCGATATTGCCGTACAGTTCCACGTTGTCATTGAGGTCATAAGCACCGTTGACAAAAAGCTTGATCGTTTCCACGTCCGGGTCGCCCCAGCGCTGACCTAAACCATTCAACGGCACCAGCTCAGCTCCGACAACCCCTGCCACTTGCAGCGCATCGGGACGAGCGACACCGCGTGAGGTTTTGTCGGCTGTCGAATATTCAATGGTGGTGTTCAAAAAACCTTTGCCGCCCAGGCTGAAACCGGCGTTGGCGCCAAGGGTCGTGCGCGCGCCATCGCCATCGAAATACTCACCCGTTTGCGCAAAAACGGTAACGCCTTCGTCAGCGTCTTTCAAAATCACGTTGATCACGCCGGCGATCGCATCGGAGCCATACTGCGCCGACGCGCCATCGCGCAAAACCTCAACTCGCTTGATCGCACCAGAAGGCAGTGCGGAGAAATCCACCGCCTGCGCACCCTGGTTCACCGTGCCCAGGGGGGCCAATTGCAGATTGACCAGTGCCGAGCGATGGCGCCGGGTACCGTTCACCAGCACCAGGGTTTGATCCGGCGACAGGTTGCGCAGGGTCACCGGGCGAATGAATGCAGTGCCGTCAGCGATCGGAAAGCGCTGGGTATTGATGGATGGCGAAATCTTCGCCAGGCTTTCGGTCATATCGAAGGTGGCTTGATTGGCCAATTCCGCGCCACTGAACACATCGACAGGCGAAAGGGTTTGCGTTGGAGATTGCCCTTCTCTACGCGTGCCGGTAACAACGATCTCTTCGACTACCTTGTCTACATCGTGTGCGGCATCCCCATCGGCATCCTGTGACAAGGCAGTCGATGGCGCTAGCGCAACGATTGCGGCAATGGCCATCCCCATTAAGCAAGATTCAAATTTTGTAATTGGTTTCATTGATCTCTCCAAAGTATTCATAACATGACAGGTAGCAAGCAGCCAAGATGAAATGAATGCCACCCCCAAGGCAGGTCCTGCGATATTAGCACCAACTTTTTATACGCTGGAAAAATACCGTTGTACAGACGCTTGGCTTGTTGATTTTCTGGAAGTTTCTTAGGTAGCCTATGCGCATGAGATTTAAATGTCTATTTGTCGTTTATTTTCTGCTACATACCATTGTTTTATGAAGTAATTTATCAATATAGACCAGGCTTTGATCCGCTGTCGCCCGGTGCGGCGCGTGGCTCTTTCTTCAACGCTCAATTGCAACCAGCGAGCGCACCCGGTCCAGGTCCTCGGCGCTATTCACACCGGGCTCCATCGGCTCGGCGGCAATCGCGACCTGGATGCGCATATCGATCCACAGCGCCCTGAGCTGTTCCAGGCATTCCGCCTCTTCCATCGGGGTGACCGGCGTTTGCGCCAGCGTTTGCAGGGCCGCTCCGCGATAGGCGTAGATACCGAGATGGCGCAGCGCCTGCCCGTGGCTTTGCTGCGACAGCAGGTCGCCCCCGGCCCCGTCTCTTGGCCAGGGAATCGGCGCGCGGGAAAAATACAAGGCGCGTCCCGTTTCATCGATGACCAGCTTGACGACATTGGTATCCAGGAATTCGCCGACCGAGTGCACCGCCGTCGCCAGCGTCGCGAGCTGTGCATCCGGCTGGTGAAAAAGGGTTTCCGCCGCCTGACGAATGAGCCCGGGCGGCATCATGGGTTCGTCGCCTTGCAGATTGACGATGATCGCATCGTCGCCCAAACCCAGCTTTGCCGCCGCTTCTGCGACCCGATCCGTTCCCGAGCGGTGTTGCTCGCCGGTCATGATGACCTCCGCGCCGAAACCGGCTGCCGCCTGTTCTATGCGCGGGTCATCGGTGGCAATCACCAACCGCTCCGCACCGCTTTCGATCGCGCGCTGCCAGGTATGCCAGATCATCGGCTTGCCGCCGATATCGAGCAATGGCTTGCCGGGCAGCCGCTGCGAGGCAAAGCGTGCCGGAATGATGACGCTAAACTTCATCCAGGCGCGTCTGCCGATTCCAGTGGCTGCGCTTCTTCTTCCAGCATCACGGGTATGTCATCGCGAATCGGAAAGGCGAGACGATCGAACTTGCAGACCAGTGCTTCGGGCTCGGCCCGGTACTCGACCGGCCCCTTGCAAATCGGGCAGGCAATGATATCCAGAAGTTTCTTGTCCATGATCATTCTCCGGCAGGTGTCTGACGCGAGCAAAGCATTGCGTTGAGCTGCTTGCGTATTTGTGCTTCCCCATCAGCCAAAAATTGCGTGCGTACCGGCAGGTACCAGGCATCGCCGAGTTCAAAGCTGCGACACTTAACGGCATCTTTTTCGGTCATTACGATGGCCAGGCCCCCGGTAAATTCCAGATCCTTTTGACGATAGCTGAAGTGATCGGCAAAAGCATGGCGCTCGATCGTCAGACCGGCCTGCTCGAGATAGTTAAAAAACCGGCCCGGATTACCGATGCCGGCGATGGCGTGTACCGGTCCCGACCAGGCATCCAGATCGATTTTTTCCGAATCATCCAGCCGATGCAACTTGTCGCCGACCAGCTTCATCCGGCAAACCGGTGCATCGCGGCAAGGTCCCCCGCCCGCCCCGTTTACGACTACGCAATCGACCGTGCGAGTTCGTTTTGGCGACTCGCGCAGCGGACCGGCTGGCAGCCGGCTGCCATTACCGAATCCGCGCCGGCCATCGACGACCAGGATTTCGAAATCACGGGCCAGCCGATGGTGTTGCAAGCCATCGTCGGCAATCAAGACGTCACAGCCAAGACCGATCAGCTCTTTCGCCGCGGCAAGCCGATCGCTGCCCACCATGACGGGGCAGTCCAGGCGACCCGCCATCATCGCCGGCTCATCGCCGCAATAGGCGGGATTCATGTCGGCGCTGGCCCGAACCGGCCCTTTGCCAACCCGTCCGCCATAACCGCGACTCATCACACCCGGCCGCATACCCATTTCCTTCAGGCAGGCGGCCAGCCACATGACCAGCGGGGTCTTGCCGGTCCCGCCCGCGGTGATGTTGCCGACCACGATGAGCGGAACCGGCAGCGTCTCCGGTCGCAGGATACCGGCGCGCCACGGGGAGCGATGCAGCCAGGACAACAGCGTGTACAGTCCGCTGAACGGCAGCAACAACAGCCAGCCGATGTTCCTGTCGGAGTACCAGATCCGGTTAAGCCACTGGTGCATGCCTGGAGCGCTCGCGCTCAAACCTCGTGGAACTGCATCTGGTAAAGCGCGGCATAGTGCCCCTCCCGGGCCAGCAACTCACGGTGGCTGCCGATTTCCACGATTCGCCCCTTGTCGAGCACCAGTATGCGATCGGCGTTTTCAACCGTTGACAGGCGGTGCGCGATAACCAGCGTGGTCCTGTTTTGCATGAGCCCATCGAGCGCCTGTTGAATTTTTCTCTCCGACTCGGTGTCCAGCGCCGAGGTCGCCTCATCCAGCAGCAACACGGGTGCGTTGCGCAACAAGGCGCGCGCAATCGCAATTCTTTGCCGCTGGCCGCCGGATAACAGCACGCCTTTGTCACCGACCATGGTGTCGAGGCCAGCCGGCATTTCCTCGGCAAACTCCAGTACGTGCGCCGAGCTGGCCGCCTCGCGTATCTGCTCGTCACCGGCGACCCCAAGCGCGCCATAGGCGATATTGTTGGCGATCGTGTCGTTGAACAACACCACCTCCTGGCTGACCAGGCTGATCTGGGCACGCAGGTCCGACAACGCGTACTCGCGAATGTCGCAACCATCCAGCCTGACGCTGCCCTGATCGGGATCGTAGAAACGCGGCAGCAGGCTGACCAGGGTCGATTTCCCGCTGCCCGATCTGCCGACTATCGCCAGCGTTTCGCCGGCGCCGATGGTCAGCGACAAGCGATCTAGCACGTTCTCCTGGCTCGATGGGTACCTGAACGTGACCTCGACAAACTCCAGCTCGCCGCGGGCTTTTTCCAGCGGCACATCGCCACCGCAATCCTCCACCGGCTGGTCCAGGACCTCGAAGATGCTCTGCCCGGCCGCGATACCCTGCTGCAAGGGCGCATTGATATTGGTCAGCCGTTTTAGCGGCGACATCAACAACAGGATCGCACCGAGAAACGAGACAAAGGTGCCAACCTCGATCGGCTCGCTCAGAATACCGGAGATCGAAATATAGACCACCCCCGCGATCCCGCTCGCCGCGACCAGCTGGATGACGGGCATGCTGCCGGTGCGGGCGGCAATCAGTTTCATGTTCATGCGCCGGTTGTACTCGTTTGCGACTTCGAACCTGTCGCACTCGTATTGCTGGCCGTTGAAAACCTTGACGACCCGATGCCCGTCCACCGTTTCGTCTGCAATCCGCGTGACCTCCCCCATGGAATTTTGTATGCGGCTGCTATAGGACCTGAACTTGTGACTCAAGTAGCGCATCAGGCCGGCGATCACCGGGGCGATAACCACCATGAACAGGGTCAGGAAAGGATTGTAATAAAACATCAGCCCAAGCAAAGCCAGGATGGTCAGCGTGTCCTGCACCGCCGTCTTGACGACATCGGTCGTCGAATTCGCGATTTGCTCGATGTTGAACGTAATTTTCGACAGCAACACGCCCGCGGCGCTCTGATCGTAAAAGGCGGTGGGCATGTTCAGGTAATGAACGAATAATTGCTGACGCAGATTCTTGATGGCCTGGCGCCCTATCCAGCCCAGGCAATAACCCGAGGCAAAACCGGCCAGGCCACGGATCATGAATATAGCGACTATGGCCCATGGCACCCAGCGGATGACCGTGGCGTCATGCTCGACGAAGCCGCCATCGAGCAAGGGTTTCATCAACGCGGCGAAAGCCGCTTCGGACAGCGCGTATACGACCATGCCGATGCCGGCCAGCACGAACATCGGCCAATGACCCGCCGCGTAGGAAAACAGCCGCCTGTAGACCGCCCACCCGCCGCTGTCCCGGGTATTTTGTTGCATGGAAACTATTCCCGCTCGTTACTCGTGGCGATGTTGACCTGGCTGAATCCCAGTCGTGCGACCACATCCATCGCGGTAATGACGTCTTGATGGGTTGAACGGGCGTCGGCCCTGATCGTCACCGGCTGGGCGCGGTCCTTGCCCGCGACCCTGGCCAGTGCCATGCGCAGCGTCTTCGGGTCGTTGTTGATCAGTTGCTGATCGTTTACCCAATAATCGCCATCCGCGGTAATGATAATTTCCAGCAACGGTATCATCCGGGCCGGTTCGACTGCGCTGCTCGCTTCCGGCAGCCGCACCTTCAATTGTGCCTGGCGCACGAAACTCGTCGAGACCATAAAAAACACCAGCAACAACAACACCACGTCGATCAGCGACGTCAGGTTGACTTCGGGCTCATCGCGTAGCTGCCGTCGAAGGTTCACTTGTTGTTTCCTTCGAGCGTGTCGACCAGCCGCATGGCCTCTTTTTCTATCTGGATGACGAGGCTATCGACCCGACTGCTCAGGTAGCGGTAGCCGATCAGCGCCGGGATTGCGACCGACAAACCGGCGCCGGTCGTGATCAGCGCCTCGGAAATGCCCTGCGCCAGCACCGACGGATCACCGACGCCATGCGTGGTGATCGCGGCAAAAACCTTGATCATGCCGATCACGGTACCGAGCAAGCCGAGCAAGGGAGTGATCGCGGCAATGGTCCCCAGCGAATTGAGGAAGCGCTCGAGATCGTGGATGACATGCCGTCCGGTATCCTCGATACGCTCCTTCATCACCACCCGATCGCGATTCCGGTTCTTCAGCCCCGCAGCCAGGATCGCCCCCAGCGGCGAACTTTCGTCGAGCGCCTTGATGTTCTTGTCGTTGAGCTGTTTTTTCTCGACCCATTTCCAGACCGTGCGCGACAGGTTGTCCGGCAACACTCTTTTCTGCTGCAGAGTCCACAAACGCTCGATGATGATGGCGGCAGCCACTACCGAACAACCCAGTATGGGAATCATCAGCAGCCCACCCGACTTCACGATTTCAAACATGGTCCCTCGTGTTGGTCGCGCTGTATCAGCTTGAGTCGAATTCGCGGCATGATACCGCACCGGGAGCGGAGCCGGAAAGCTCGAAGCCCTTGTTTTCATGGCCGGCCAGGTACAATTCCTGTTCTGCAATTCGCCACACCGGCAAACTGTCTGCACGCGCTCTGCGCACCTGCAACAAACCGCCGGTCGCAGGCAGGACCAGGCTGATCGCTCCCGAATGGCCGGTGTCCAGCACCTCGGCCCCGGCGGCGCGCCAGCGGCCGACGACTTCCGCTTTCGGAAACCCCCAGCGATTGCGGTAACCGCTCGAAACCACGGCCAGCCTGGCGCACAGGACAGACACCCAGGCCTCGGTGGATGAGCTTGCACTGCCGTGGTGGGTAACCAGCACGACATCGGTCTGCCCGAGCGTGTCCAGCAGGTAATTTTCGGCTGGCGCCTGGATGTCGCCGGCGAGCAACGCGCTGGAAGCGGCGGTGCGTATCAGCAGCACGCAGGATGCATCGTTGCCTTGCCAGCTTGGGCCATCCGGGTGCAGAACCTGAAAATCGACGCCATCCCATCGCCAGCGCTGACCGCGCATGCACGACCCGGTCGCGGCCGGTTGCCGGTCGCCGCCGCCGGCCAGGATCCGCGCATCGGGATAGGCGGCGCGCAACGAGTCCAGTCCGCCGCTGTGATCGGCATCGCCATGGCTGACCATGATCAGGTCCAGCGTGCGCTTCCCGCGGCTGACCAGGTACGGGATGACCGTCCGGCTGCCGGCATCGGCACCGGATCCATAACGCGGCCCCGGGTCGTAAACCAGCAGATGGTTCGCCGTCTCGACGACCACCGCGAGACCCTGGCCCACATCGAGAAACACGATCCGGGCAGCGCCCGCCGGCAGGCTTTCCGGCGCCGGCAGCAGGATCGGCAACAGCATGAACAACCCCAGCCACCGGCCCGGCCAGCCCGGCGCCAGCAGGTATACCGTTCCCAGCGCCGCCAACAGCACAAACTGGAACCCGCTGGCGGCAAATGTCAGCGGTGGAATGTTGGCCGCCAGCCATTCCAGCCATGGCCAGGACAACGCAAAAATCTCACCGACCAGTTTGAGCACGACCGCGGCCAGGCTGTCGAAACCGCTCAGCGCTGCGGCAACCGAAAACAGGATCAGCGGCACCAGGCAAATCGTGAACAAGGGAATAAATATCAGGTTGGCAACGAGTCCCGCCGGCGCCGACAACGCGAAAATGGCGAGGCCGACCGGCAACAGCCCGACAAAGACAGCCGCCTGGGCCCGCAGCAAACCGCGCCACCAGGCCGCCGTCGTCGCCCGACCCGACAACACCAGCAGCAAACTGGCAACGGCGCCGAAGGAAAGCCAGAATCCCGGCTCGGCCGTGGCCAGCGGATCGAGCAGCAGAATGACGATCAGGGCGAGCGCCATGCCCTGCCCCGCGCTCGCCGATCGTCGCCACCACAACGACAGGCCAATCGATAGCAGCATGATCAATGCGCGCTGGGTCGGCAGGCTCAAGCCGGCCAGCAACGCATAGATCACGGCAATGGCGAAACCCGCCATCAAGCTCATGTCGCGGCGGGCAAGCCGCCGGTTCAGCATCGGTATCAGCATCCACAAAGCCGCGCCGCCGGCCCCGCCAACCGCGGCCGCAATCCCGATATGCAGACCGGAAATCGCCATCAGGTGCACGGTGCCTGTGGCGCGCAACACCTGCCACTGGTGTTCGCTGATGTCGCGCCGGTCTCCAAGCGCGAGTCCATTGAGCAGTCCGTGCCATTCCGCATTCACCGGGTATCGTTTCAAGCTGCGCGCGAGCCGGAACCTGAATGCCAGCCAGCGGCTGGACACGCCACCGTCATCGGCCAGCTTGTGGTTGTCTGCCTGGTTGTCGACATAGGCAGTCGCGCCGATATTTTTTCTGAACAGCCACCCTTCATAGTCGAACCCGCCCGGGTTGACGCCGCCCCGTGGCGGTCGCAGGCGCAACCCCAGCTGCCAGATTTCGCCCGGCGCCGGCGCAAACTCGCTGCGATACCAGGACACCACCAGGCGGGCCGGTAACTTCCGCCCCGCTGCCGTGGCCAGGGGCTTGAATTCAAAGCGGTATGCGCCGGGCAGCTTCCTCGGCATGCTGTCGACCACGCCGGTGACCGCGATGGTTCCGCGATCCGTCGATGGATCCAGGCGGTCGTTCAGGCGCCGGTCGACCGCTGTGTTTGCCAGCGCGAAACCCAGCGCAAAAACGAAAACGGCCTTGCGCTCGAAAATGCAGCCGGCGATGAGCAAACCGGCCAGTAAAGGAAAAACCGCGGACCCGGGCCAAAGCACGATCAGACCGAGCAGGTTTCCTGCGAGCAAGGAAAATGCGACGAGCAGCACTGTCAACGGCGTCCTGGAACGGAGATAATTACCGAAGCCCTGATTTTAGTCAGGCGTATTTACCAACGCATGAGCCATTTCTGCTATGCCACGCCGGTTTTTCAAACGAATTTCGCCGAAATACAAAGACATCAAGGAAGCGTGGTACCTGCGCCCTTTCCAGGCCCTGATCCATGACCCGGCGCTTTGGGCCACCCACAGAAAGGCCGTGGTCCCGGCCGTGACGCTGGGCATTTTCGTCGCGTTCATTCCGCTGCCCGTACACCCGCTGCTCGCAGCAGGCGGCGCCATTTTGCTGCGGGTCAACCTGCCGGTCGCCCTGGTCGCAGTCTGGATCAACAACCCGCTGACGATCGCGCCGATATACATTTCCGGTTATGTGCTGGGGTCGTTTTTGCTTGGCCTGCCACCGCCGGAGACCACGGACTGGCAGGTCCTGATCGTAGAAGGCCTGTGGCCGATGGCGACCGGTCTGCTGTGCATGGGATCGTTGCTGGCGTTGCTGGCGTATTTTGGCCTCAACGCATTCTGGCGCTGGTCGATACTCATGCGCTTTAGACGGCGGCGCAAGGCAACCTGATTATTCGCTGAGCCCTTCGTGCAAGCGGCCATCCCGCAGCGTCATGATCCGGCTCATGCGACGCGCGATGCCCAGGTCGTGGGTGACCAGGACCAGGCTGGTCATCAACTCCTGGTTCAGTTCGAGCAGCAGCGAGAATACCCGCTCGCCGGTCCGCCCATCCAGGTTCCCGGTGGGTTCGTCTGCCAGCAGGATCTGCGGGCGGCTGACCAGCGCCCTGGCGACTGCGGCGCGCTGGCGTTCACCACCGGACAACGCACCCGGTCGATGATCGAGCCGGTCGCCGAGACCCACTCGCTGCAACAGTTCGCTTGCTGCGCGGCGGGCCTGGGCCGGCGGCTCCCGGCGGATCAGCAGCGGCATCGCGACATTTTCCAGCGCGCTGAATTCCGGCAACAAATGATGGAACTGGTAAACGAAGCCGACCGCGGCGTTGCGCAGATCGCCTTTTTCGGCATCGTTCAATTCGGTCATGTTGTGACCGGTAATGCTGACGGTGCCGGAGGTCGGCGCATCGAGCCCGCCGAGCAACTGCAACAAGGTCGTCTTGCCGGAACCCGATGCACCGATGATCGCAACCGTCTCACCCGCCGCCACCGTGAAATCGACGCCGCGCAATACTTCCACTGTCTTGTCACCCTGGCGGAAGTTCTTTACCAGGCCCCGGCATTCGAGTACCGGGGTATTGGCGGAGCTTTCATTCATAACGCAACACCTCGGCGGGCTGAATCCGGGCCGCTCTCCAGGCCGGGTACAGGGTCGACAAAAATGACAGGCCCAGGGCCGTCGTACAAATCTTTAGCAGGTCGGCAAGGTGCACACGGGCGGGCAAATCACCGATGAAATACACATCCGCGGCCAGCAGATCGGTCTCCAGCAGCGTTTCCACAGCGTGGATCAGGGACTCCAGGTTGACCGCGATCAGGACTCCAAGCAGCAACCCGCCCAGGGTTCCCAGGACGCCGATCAGGATGCCCTGCACCATGAATATCTTCATCACGCTGAGCGAACGCGCGCCCATGGTCCGCAAAATGGAAATATCGCCCTGCTTGTCCCTGACCACCATGACCAGCGTCGAGACGATGTTGAACGCGGCAACCCCCATGATCAGGAGCAGCATCGCAAACATCATCGACTTGGTAATCTGGATGGAGCGAAAAAAATTGGCGTGGCTGCGGGTCCAGTCGGCAATGTACATGGCGCCATCGAGCCGCGGGGCCACATCGCGGACGACCTCCGGCGCGATCAGCGGGTCGACGATGTGAAGACGAACGCCGCTTACCCGTGCACCCATTTGATAAAGCGTGGCTGCGTCGTGCATATGGATAAACGCCTGATTGCGGTCGTACTCGTACATGCCGGCATGGAAAATTCCGCTGACCCGGAACGTTTTCATTCGTGGAAAAACGCCGGCCGGCGTCACGCGGCTGCGGGGGATGACCATGATCACGTGGTCGCCCACCTTCGCTGCCAGGTGTTGCGCAAGATCGCTGCCCAGCACGATCCGGTAACTGCCTGCCTGCAGATCGGCCAGGCTCCCCTGCACGAGCAAGTCCGCCACGGCGGAAACATCCCGCTCACGCTCCGGCACGATTCCCCTGACCAGCACGCCGCTGACCTGGTCTGCGCCGACCAGCATCGCCTCGCCTTCTATGAACGGCGCCGCCGAGCGCACGCGCGGGTCCTCTTCCACCACCTCGATGGCGCTCTCCCAGTCAACCAGCCCCTGCTCACCACCCGATACGGTCGCGTGCGCCGTCATCGACAGGATGCGGCTGCGCAACTCTTCCTCGAAGCCGTTCATGACCGACAGGACGACGATCAGCACCGCGACAGCCAGCGCGATCCCGAGCATCGAGATCATCGAGATAAAGGAAATAAAGCGGTTGCCGCCGTGCGAGCGAATATAGCGCAGGCCAATGAAATACTCATAGCGGCTGCGGCTCAGGCGTTTGGCACCGGGGCTAGTCATAGCGCAGCGCCTCGGCTGGCTCGACCCTGGCGGCGCGGCGGGATGGAAAAACGGTTGCCAGCGCCGATAATACCAGCGCAGCCACGGCAATAAAAATCACATCGGCGGCATGCAGGTCGGATGGCAACTGGGTGATGTAGTAAACATCGGACG
Organism: Pseudomonadota bacterium; assembly: GCA_022560735.1. Classification (GTDB taxonomy): domain Bacteria; phylum Pseudomonadota; class Gammaproteobacteria; order Steroidobacterales; family MnTg04; genus MnTg04. Next base: position 75,526 of record JADFSO010000008.1, on the reverse strand, counting down.
GCATGATCTGGAAACCGAACAGCGCCTCCAGTTTCGGCATGATGACGCCGATATTGAGGGCCAGCAGTATGCCCAGCACGACCCCGCTCAGCGCCCCGAGCCAGCCGATGACCAGGCCCTGGAGCATGAAAATCCTGACCACGGATTCGGGTCTTAGCCCCATTGTGCGCAGGATCGCGATCTCGGGCCGCTTTTCGGTGACCACCATCATCAAGGTGGCGACGATGTTGAAAACGGCAACCGCGACCACCAGCAGCAAAATAATACTCATCATGGTTTTTTCGATGCGAATCGCGCGGAAGTAACTGGCGTTCTCCACGGTCCAGTCGCTGAACCGGTAGCGATCGGCGCCGGCCAGACCGCCGGCGAAGGTTTTTATCCCGGCCGGCGCGCCAAACACATCGTCGAATTGCAAGCGTATGCCGGTGACCGAATCGCCGAGCCCGGCCAGCGTCGCAGCATCGTCGATGTTGACCAGCGCCAGCGAGCCATCGTGTTCCTGGAGACCGGCCTCAAAAATCCCGCTGACGGTAAAACGTCTCGTCCTGGGCCTGATGTCGCCGGCTGTAAGACCCGTTTGCGGCACCAGCAAAGTCACCCGGTCGCCGACATCGACGCCGAGGCGCAACGCCAGCAAGCGCCCAAGCACCATGTTGTAGCCGGCAGTTTGCAGCTCGTCCAGGGTTCCTTGCACCATGAAGTCGCCAACCCGGTCCACGGTCTTTTCCAGCCGCGGGTTTATGCCGCGGACCAGCGCGCCATTGAGCGCCGAGCCGTTCGCCAGCATTCCCTGCAACTGCACATAGGGAGCCGCGCCAACCACGTCCTGCTGCCGCTGCGCGCTGGCGATCAGTTCCCGCCACTCGCTGATCCCGCCGCGCGCAGCCGCCACCGTCGCATGAGAAGTCATCGATAACAGGCGGCCGCGCAGCTCGTTTTCGAATCCGTTCATGACCGACAGCACGACGATCAGCGCGGCGACACCGAGCGCTACGCCGATCATCGATGCCAGCGTGATAAACGAAACGAAGCGGTTTTGTTGCCTGGGTCGCAAATAACGCAGACCGATGAAAATTTCCAAAGCCTGGAACATGGGCCGCGATTAAATCACAATGGCGCAGTTCTGAATAACGCGGCCCATCGATATCCCGGCGCGGACCCTCCATCTCCACATCGGCAAAATTTCCGAACCGCCACCCGGCGATTGCCGCCCGGTACCGGGCAAACCCCGCAAAACTGGTGGAAAGTGATGATATTCAACGCATTTTTTTTCTCTGGCCACAGTGTTATATTCGCCAACAGGGACTCAAGGAGAGACGCCATGAACAAATGGACGATTGTGCTCACCGCTATACTTGGACTTGGCATGGCCGGTCCGTTCATTATGACCAGCGCGGTTTCCGCACAAACTATCGCCCAGTCTGCAACCGGTCCCGGCCGCGGCATGAGCATGGACCAGGTGGAAAACCGCTATGGCGAACCGAGCCAGCGCTACGCCTCGGTCGGCGACCCGCCAATCACCCGCTGGGAGTACCCGGACTTTGTGGTTTATTTTGAGTACCGCTACGTCATCCATACGGTCTCGAAGAAGAAATCCGGCTGAGCCGCGGAATAACCGCCACTGTGGTCTGAAGACGGCCCCACCGCGCGCGGCGGGTTGCAGGTGACCCGCTCCGGCCGTCTGCCGGCGGAATGGGAGCCGCAATCCGCCATCATGCTGACCTGGCCACGTCAGGACGGGGATTTTGCCCGTGCCGGCGACGACCCGTTGCTGGCGGCCGAAATCTCTTTACTGAGCATTGCGGCGCTCGCCAGCCGGCAACAACGCGTGTTGCTGATCATCGAAGACCGCCCCATGGCAACCCGGCTGCACACCTTGATCGAGGAAGCCGGCGGTTCTCCGGGCAATCTCGACTTCATCGAGGCGCCCGCGGATGACATCTGGGCCAGGGATCACGGCCCGCTGACCCTGATCGACGAAGGCCGGCCGCTGTTGTTGAATTTTCGTTTCGATGGCTGGGGGGGAAAATTCCCGGCAAACCGGGACAACGCGATTAACCAGACGGTGCATGGTGCCGGTGGCTTTGGCCAGGCGGAAATGCTGAGCTTCGACCAGGTACTCGAAGGCGGCGCCATCGAGTCGGATGGCGCCGGCACGCTGATCACCACGCGGCGCTGGCTGAAGCGTTGTTGCCCGGCTCCCCTGATATTAACTAAATACATTGACTTTATCTCTCAACTTTTTGATATTAAACATTTTATTATTTTGGAAAATGGAGAAATACGGGGCGACGATACTGCTGGCCACGTGGATATGCTGGTCCGGTTCGCCAATCCGCAGACCTTGCTGTACCAATCCTGCGAGCAACCGGATGATCCGCATTATCGAAGCCTGCAAGCCCTGGCGACCGAGTTGCGAACACTGCGCCGTAAAAACGGACAAGCCTTTGCTGTTCACCCGCTGCCCTTTCCAGGCAAGATAACCGGGGCGCAAGGCGAGCGCCTGCCCGCCAGTTATGCAAATTTTCTGCTGACCGATCGGCAGGTCCTGGTCCCCGCGTTCGGGTCTTCGGCCGACGACGAAGCGCGCGAGCTGATCGCTCGCTGTTTTCCGGACCGGCAGGCGGTCAGCATCGATAGTCTGCCGCTGATTAACCAGGGTGGCGGATTGCACTGTGCGGCCATGCAATTGCCCGCCGGATTACTGGACCGGCCGGAGAACCCGCAATGAACAACGGCAAACATTTGACGGTCGGCCTGGTCCAGCATGCCTGCACCGCCAGCCGCAAAGAGAACCTCGAGCGCAGCCAGGAAGGTATCCGGCAGGCGGCGGCAGATGGCGCCGCACTGGTGTTGTTGCAGGAACTGCACAGCTCGGTCTATTTTTGCCAGACCGAGGATACCCGGGCCTTTGACCTGGCTGAAACCGTGCCGGGCCCGACCAGCGACCTGTTGGGGGAACTGGCCAGGGAACTGGGCATCGTCATCGTCGGCTCGGTCTTCGAAAAGGGCACGGCCGGTCTTTTTCACAACACCGCCGTGGTTCTGAACCCCGCCGGGAGATTGGCTGGAAGTTACCGCAAAACCCACATCCCGGACGATCCTGGTTATTCCGAGAAATTCTATTTCACGCCGGGCGATCTCGGTATCCACGCGATCGACACGCCAGTGGGTCGTCTTGGCGTCCTCGTATGCTGGGACCAGTGGTACCCGGAAGCGGCCAGGCTCATGGCGCTGGACGGGGCGCAGCTGTTGCTCTATCCATCCGCGATAGGCTGGGATGCCAGCGACAAAACGGCTGAAAAAGAACGTCAGCTGGAGGCATGGGTCACGGTTCAGCGTGGTCACGCGATAGCCAACCAGTTGCCGCTCCTTTGCTGCAACCGGACTGGTACGGAATGGGCAGCCGACGATTCCGGTGCAAACATCGAATTCTGGGGCTCCAGTTTTGCCTGCGGCCCGCAGGGCGAGATGCTCGCCCGCGCAGCCAGCGCCGACCAGGTGCTGCTCGCCGATGTGGATCTCGGCCGCAACCAAGAACTCGACCGCGTCTGGCCCTTTTTCCGCGACCGGCGACGCGATCTGTACGGAGGTCTTGTGAAGCGTCGCCGGGAAAACAAGTAGAGAAAGCAAGCAGACACCCGCCAACCCCTCGCACCCGGGCCTGCCCGGCCTGTGCAATAATCGCCACCCCCAGCATCGGATTGGATCGCATTGCCGTGAGCGATGGAAAGACATACAGCGATATTTTCTCCCCGCCATTGCCGGAATTGCCTGCTGCGCTGGTTCGCTGGGGCCGCCTGTATGGAGCGGCGCCGGCGCTGGCAATCAGCGCCGCTGCCAACCGCCACCCCAAACCGGTCATCGTGGTTTGCAATGGCGCGGCCGAAGCGGCAAGGCTGTGTGACGAGCTCCGGTTTTTTGCCCCGGCGGACCTGCCGGTAAGCCAGTTTCCCGATTGGGAAACCCTGCCATACGATGTGTTTTCGCCGCACCAGGATATCGTTTCGGAACGCCTCGCGACCCTGCTGCAAATTCCTCGCCTGGAGCGCGGGGTGATCGTCGTGCCCATCGCCACGCTGATGCAGCGCCTGCCGACACCCGAGTGGGTGCGCGGCAGATCCTTGCTGCTGGAAAAGGGACAGCGACTGGAACTCGCCGGCTTGCAGGCAGACCTGGTTGCCGCCGGCTACCGGCGCGTGACGCAGGTATTCGAGCACGGCGAGTTCGCGATTCGCGGCTCGCTGGTCGACCTGTTTCCGATGGGCGGTCATTCTCCAATACGAATAGACCTGCTCGATGACGAGATCGATACCTTGCGCCGCTTCGATGCAGAGACGCAGCGATCGGCGGCAAGCGTGGACCGGGTGCGGCTGCTGCCGGCGCACGAATACCCGCTGGACGAAGACGGCATACGGTTTTTTCGCCGGCGTTTTCGCCAGCGGTTCGAAGGCGACCCCAGCGCCAGCCAGGTATACCAGGAGGTTTCGAAGGGCAATGCGCCAGGCGGCACCGAGTACTACCTGCCGCTGTTCCACGAACGAATGAGTTCGCTGCTGCATTACCTGCCGGCCGGGTCCCTGGCGATCATTCCTGCGGATCTCGATGCCGCGCTGGATACGGCGTGGAGCGAAATCAGCGAAAGATACGAACAACGGCGTCACGATACCGCGCGCCCGGTCCTCAGCCCCGATGAAATCTGCTACCCGCCAGGCGAACTCCAGGAACTTTTTCAGGCGCTGCCGCGGATCGCCTGGCAGCCATTCGAATGGCCGGGGACAGACCCGGGCTGTTGCCATTTTGCGAGCGACAAACCCCCGTCTTTGAACCTCGACCCCAAGGCCGCGGAGCCGGCCGCGGCATTGCGGCGTTACGTCGAATCTTTCGCCGGACGCATCCTGTTCGCGGCCGAATCGGCGGGCAGGCGAGAAACCTTGATCGAAATCCTCGCCGGTCACGGCATCAGCCTGCCGGCCTGCGAGAGCTGGCAGGCATTCATCGATTCCAGCCAGAAACTGGCGGTCACGGTGGCGCCGGTCCAGCAGGGCCTGCAACTCGCACACCCGGCACTGGCCTTGATTGCCGAGGACCAGCTGTTCGGCGAACGGGTCAGACAAAGCCGCCGCCGGCGGCGGGCCGCGCGCGAACCGGAACAGATCATTCGCGAACTGACCGATCTGCGTGCAGGATCCCCGGTGGTGCATGAAGATTACGGGGTCGGGCGCTATCTCGGGCTGGTGACAAAAACCATCGACCAGACGCCGCTGGAAATGCTGGTTCTCGAATATGCCGGCGGCGACAAACTCTACGTCCCGGTACATGCCTTGCAGCTGATCAGCCGGTATACCGGCGGTTCACCGGATTCCGCCCCGCTACACCGCCTCGGCGGCAACCAATGGCAAAAAATCCGCCAGAAGGCGCGTGAGCGCATCCGCGATGTCGCCGCCGAACTGCTCGAACTTTACGCCACCCGGGAATCCCGAACCGGTCATCGATGCGCATACGATGAGCGTGACTATCGCGCATTCTCCGCGGACTTCCCGTTTGAGGAAACCGCCGATCAGGAGCAGGCGATCGTCGATGTGCTACGCGACCTGCGCGATGGCAAACCGATGGACAGGGTGGTCTGCGGCGATGTCGGTTTTGGCAAGACCGAGGTCGCGTTGCGCGCTTCTTTTGCCGCGGTCAGCGCCGGCCGCCAGGTCGCCTTGCTGGTCCCGACGACCTTGCTTGCACAACAGCACCACCAGACTTTCTGCGATCGCTTCGCCGACTGGCCGGTCAAGGTCGAAATGCTGTCACGGTTCAGGAAAGGCAAGCAGGCCAGGGAAATCATCGCGCAACTCAAAAGCGGCATAGTCGATATCGTCATTGGCACGCATCGCCTGCTCCAGCCTGAGATCGCTTTTGCCAACCTGGGCCTGGTCATTATCGATGAAGAACAACGTTTTGGCGTGCGCCACAAGGAACGGCTCAAGTCCCTGCGCGCCGAAGTCGATGTGCTGACGCTGACCGCCACGCCGATCCCGCGCACGCTGAACATGGCCTTAGGCGGGCTGCGGGAAATGTCGCTGATCGCGACCCCGCCCGCCGAGCGGCACGCGATCAAGACTTTTGTCAGTCAATGGGATGATGCGCTGATCAAGGAAGCGTGTATGCGCGAGGTGCGCCGTGGCGGGCAGATCTTTTTTGTGCATAACGAAGTCAGGACGATTGAAAATATGGCGGCAAGGCTGGCCCGCCTGCTGCCCGATCTCGACATTCGAATCGGTCACGGCCAGATGCGTGAAACAGAACTGGAACAGGTCATGCTCGATTTCTATCACCAGCGTTTCAACCTGTTGCTGTGCACCACCATCATCGAAAGCGGCCTCGATCTGCCGGCCGCCAACACGATCGTCATCAATCGCGCGGATAAACTTGGCCTGGCCCAGTTACACCAGTTGCGCGGCCGCGTGGGCCGTTCCCATCATCGTGCCTATGCTTACCTGATCTCCCCGCCGCGTTCGACGCTTAGCGGCGATGCCGCCAGGAGGCTGGAAGCCATCGAGGCGCTGGAAGAACTGGGCGCCGGTTTTACGCTGGCCACCCACGACCTGGAAATTCGTGGCGCAGGTGAATTGCTTGGCGAGGAACAAAGCGGGCAAATCCACGAACTGGGCTTTTCGCTGTACATGGACATGTTGCAAAAAGCGGTCCATGCGATGCGCTCCGGACAGGCGCTTTCCACTGACGGGGATGCCAAACCGGGCGTCGAGGCGGAACTGCGCGTGGCCGCGCTGATCCCCGAAGATTACCTGCCCGATGTCCATCTGCGGCTGATCCTGTACAAGCGCATCGCCAACGCGGATAGTGAGGATGCACTACGCGAACTCCAGGTCGAAATGATCGATCGCTTCGGCCTGCTGCCGGCACAATGCAAAGCGCTGTTCCGGCTGGCCAGAATCAAATTGCGCGCGCTGGCATTGGGAATTCGCAGACTCGAAGCGACCACGAAAACCGGCAGCGTCTGGTTTTCCAGCCAGACGCCGGTTGAGCCGCTGACTTTGATCCAGTTGATTCGGCAACAACCATCCCGCTATCGCCTCGATGGCCAGGACCGTCTGCGCTTTACCGTCGATATGCCCGATGAGGAAAGCCGCTTTACGGAGCTTGAATCCCTGCTGTCTTTGCTGGCGCCAGGAGCGTGATCGCCATGCCCGCGATCGCGGCTGCCTCGGCTATCGATTCGAGGCCGATTTGTCCATAATACGCGGCATGCAGTATGCAAGGTCATATCGGTTTCCTGCAGCCACAGTGATCACGCTGGCTTGGTGCCTGGCGATCCCCGCAATGGCCTTCGGCCAGGCCCGGGAAAGCGCCGGGCAGGAAGCAGAGCCCATCGCATACCCGCCGCGTTACCAGGTCGAGCTTATCGTTTTCAGACAGCTCGATCCGGCGCCGGGAAACGAACAATTCGCTCCCCCATACGACCCGTTTGCGACCGCTTCGCTGGCTGAACTCGACGCCTTGTTATCCGGGATCGGCGATCCCGATGACTTCGCCTTGATCGATCCCGCGGCCATCGCGGACCCGCTGGCGGGTCTGCCCGATGACGATGAAGACGAAGCCCGGTTTGACGACGGGGATTTGGCATCAGAGACCCTCGGTGAGCCTGCGCCGGAACTCGAAGATGCCGAAGAGCCGAAGCCTCGAAGAGCACCACAGATCATCGAGGATGAAGAACAATGGCAACTCGCCGACTTGATCGAGCGGATTAACGATTCGCGGGATTTCCAGTTATTGACTTACCAGGTCTGGCAACAGGATGGCGTCCCGTTCGATGAAACGGAAGCTTTCGTATTGCCAACCCGGAACAACGACCAGGGATTGCTCGAGGGCACTGCGACTTTGAGCCTGAGCCGGTTCTTGCACCTGTTGCTGGAAATCGACTGGTTGCCGCGGGAAAAGAATGAGGAATTTCCCTTGTACCCGGGATTCGCCGGCCTGGTTGCGAAACCGACCCCGTATACGATCAGCGAAAGCCGGCTGATGCAGCGCGGCGATATTCATTATTTCGATCACCCGCTGTTTGGCGCCGTCGCGCTGATCACCCGGGTCGAACAACCGGAGCTGGATGCAGACGGCAACCCGGTCGATGCCGCGGCGGCCGCTACTTTTTGAATTGGCGGCTGAGTGCGCGTCTGCCGCCGCGCGCGATCGCCTCGTCGAGCGCGTCCCTGGTCTCTTCGATCGCCTGCAACGGAAAACTCCCCGGTACCGGCGCGGCGTTGACCACGCCGACACTGACGCTGACATAATGGTGAACTGACGAATGCGGGTGGTGTATGCACAAGCGGCTGATCTGGTCGACAAAACGCTGGCCAAGCTGCTCGCACTGACTCTCGTCCATGTTCCTGGCCATGGTTATCAGGATTTCATTCTCGAAGCGGCCGGCCAGGTCGCTTGAACGCCTGGCAACCGCTTTCACGGTACTGCCAATGCGCCGCAGGCAGGCATCGGCCGCCTGGCGGCCAAAGGTCTTGCTGTACTCGCCAAACTCGTCAATCTGGATCAGAAACAGCGCGATTGTCCCTTTGTCCCGGATGGCGCCGCCCCACTCACGGGTCAGGATGCGCTCGAAATATCGACGCTGACACAGTCCGGTCAGGCGATCGCTGCGGATCGCCGATTCGAAATCGACCGACGCCAGATGTTTGCCGGTAATTTCCGGGTCGTGGAGCTCGCGGAAATAGACCACGACATGGGAAATTTTTCTGCTGCGGGTCTCTATGCAACCGATATGCATCGCGCCATGAATCGCGCGGCCATCCGGTCTGACGCCGCTGATCAGCGTATCGGTCGTTGAATTGCTGCCCAGGCAACGCTCACAATCGGCAACGATATCCGTATCCGCAAAAATACCGGCGAATTCATCCACGCCGTTGCTCAGAAAACCGGATTTTGGAACGCCGGTCAGGCGGGCGAGTTCGTCATTGACAAACACGACCGGCCGGTCTTCTTCGCTCACATCGATAACCATTACGCCCTGGCCACTGGCGTCGATGATTGCCTCCAGCGCGGTAACGGTAAGTTGCTTCACTCGGCTGCTCCAGGCTTCCGGTGCAAAATCAGCCCGCCAGGAATTGCCGTAAAAGTTGCATGAATACTGCGATTCCCTCGGCTTTTGTCGCCTCGATTTCCATGTGAATACTCCCGCTGCCGATGCCCGCCGCCTGGTTCACAACGATCCCGCAGCAAGCATAAGCGACCCCGATTTCCCTGGCCAGCACAGCCTCGGGCATGCCGGTCATCCCGACGATCGCGCAACCATCCCGCTTGAGCCGCTTGATCTCGGCAGCCGTTTCCAGCCGGGGACCTTGCACCACGCCATGGATGCCGTCTGGAATTATCCCGATTCGGGCGGCCGATGATGCGGCGCATAAGCGCTGCCTCAGTTCCTCATCATAAGGCGGCGAAAACTCTACATGCCGCAGATCCTGCCCGGCGCCATCGAAAAAGGTTTGCTCCCGCCCGTGCGTGTAGTCGATCAGATCGTCGGGGATGACCAGGCTACCGCTGACGCAGCGCTCGCCGATTCCACCGACCGCATTGACCGCGAGTACCCGCTCCACCCCGGCATACTGCAATGCCCAGAGATTGGCGCGATAATTGATCAGGTGAGGCGCAATACTTTGGCCATCACCGTGGCGCGCCAGGAAAATCACCGGCTTGCCATAAAGCTGCCCATGCGCCAGGCGGCTCGACGGGTCGCCATAAGGCGTCGATTCGTTGCTCGCACGGGATTGCTTGAATCCCGGCAGATCGTCCATCGATGAACTGCCGATAATGCCCAGGGCGCTCACGAAATCCTCCGGATGTGCCGATGTTTTTTGCTGCTCGTCGTATTTTTCTCAGGCGTCCAGACTCAGCCCGGGTTGATGCTCGGCACTGTTTATTATCGCTATCGCTTCCTGCCAGCGTTCGCTGGCAAAAAGCTCATCGCGGGGCGCGCAGTTTTGCCCATGCAGCCGGGTCAGGCGCAACGCGCTGACGGGATTGTCATATACCGACAGTTCTTCCACAACTCGAATCGCACCGCTGCGATCGTTACAAACCATGATCATGTCCGCGCCGGCAGCCAATGCGGCGCGCGCGCGATCCGCCAGATCGCCGGCCCCGGCCGCGCCTTGCATGCTCAGATCGTCGGCAAACACGACGCCGTTGAATCGCAGTTTCCCCCTGAGCTCGTCGTTGATCCAATAGCTCGAAAACGACGCGGGTACCAGGTCCAGCTGCGGATAAACGACATGCGCCGTCATCACCCCGGCCAGGCCGCGATCTGCCAGCTTTTGAAAGGGAATGATATCCTCGAGTATATCGGCATATTCGCGCCGGTCCCTCGGCAGCGCCAGGTGCGAATCGCCGCTGACCGCCCCGTGACCCGGCCAGTGCTTGCCCACGGCCGCCATACCCGCCGATTTCATTGCCCGCATATAGGCGCCGGCCAATTCGGCCACGCGGTTCGGGTCGGAGTGAAACGAACGGTCGCCGATCACTTCCGACAGGCCGGAGTCGAGATCGAGGACCGGCGCAAACGACAGATCGACGCCACAGGCCCTGAGCTCGGCCGCCATCACCCAGCCACAGCTTTCCGCCAGCAACAGCCCCTGTTTCCGGTCCAGGTCGGATTGCCTGCCAACCAGGTGCGCGGCCGGCAAGCCGGTAAAATCCTTGCGGAATCTTTGTACCCGGCCGCCTTCCTGGTCGACCGCGACCAGCAAGGCCGGGGTTCGCAAACCGTGTATATCATCGCTCAGCTTTTGCAGCTGCCCGGGGTCCAGGTAATTCCGGCCGAACAAAATTACGCCGCCGATCAGCGGATGGACCAGCAGCTCGCGATCCTCGGCGGTCAATTCGGGACCTTCGATATCCAGCATCAGCGGGCCCAGCGTCACGGCTATTCCTCCCTGGGAACGGTTTCTATGGCCTGGCAAACAACGCGATCGCCTCCGCATGACTGGTGTGCGGAAACATGTCCATGACCCCGGTCGCCTTGAAATCATAGCCCAATTCCACCAGGCTGGCCGCGTCGCGCGCAAGGCTGGCGGGGTTGCACGAGACATAGACGATACGCTGGGCGCCCACGGACGGCAGGAACGGAATAACCTGGCTGGCGCCGCTGCGCGGCGGATCCAGCACGACACAGGGGTACCGGCCGGTCATCCATGGCTCTTCGGCGGACGGAAAGAACAAATCGGCCGGCAGAAATTCTGCATTGTCGATGTTGTTCCGGATCGCGTTGCCATGGGCGCGTTCGACCAGGCCCATGTCTCCTTCGATACCGGTCACGCCGGCGCAGCGCCGGGCCAGCGCCAGGCTGAAATTGCCCAGACCGCAAAAAAGATCGAGTACCTGCTCATCATCCCGTGGCGCCAACAACTCGATTGCCAGCTCGATCATTTTCTCGTTGAGCGCCCCGTTCACCTGGATAAAATCGACCGGCGAAAATTCCAGTTCCAGGTCGAAAGCCGGCAGTCTGTAACACAGCGCGTCTTGCCCCTCGATCAGCGGCTGCACGCTGTCCAGACCGCCCTCCTGCAGATAGAACCGCACCTGGTGGCACCCGGCAAATTGTCTGAGCGCTTCGAGATCGTCCGCCGTCGGGGTATCGAGAACACGCAGTACCAGCGCCGTCGCATTGTCCGCAACGGCGACTTCAATTTGCGGAATCCGCTCGCAGATACTGAGCCCGTCGATCAGCTGGCACAGCGGGGCTATGAGCTGGCCGACATTGCCCGAGAGGATTTCACAGCCATCCATATCGGCGACAAAGGATTTGAAAACCTCGCGAAAACCGACCAGCACCCTGCCCTTGCCGGCGACCTTCTTGACCCCCAGCCTGGCGCGGCGGCGGTAAGCCCACTGCGGACCGGACAAGGGCTCGAGCCAGCGTTCCGGCTCCAGCTCGTATCCGGCCAGCATTTCGCGATACCAGCCCTGTTTGAGCGCGATCTGCTGCCCGGGATCGATATGCTGCATCGAGCAACCGCCGCAGTTGCCGAAATGCGGGCAGCGCGGTTCGACCCGGTGCGCCGAAGGCCTGAGCAGCTCGACAATTTCCGCTTCGTCGAATCCTCGCCGTCGCCGCCGGCGCTTGAACGTGACCTGTTCGCCCGGCAGCGTATGGTGCACCCTGGCCGCGCGGCCGGGGACATCGGCTTCGCCCCGTCCCTTGTGATCGAGGCGCATGATATTGGCAGTTTGCACGGGGCGAGACGCCAGGCCACGGCTCATGGGCGCTTACCGGCCGCCTGCCAGGCGCTCAGAAATTCGTGCAGATGCGGATGGCCGGATTCCGCCAGCTCCTTCTCGAGCAGCTCGTGTTCGCTGGCGAGCTGCGTGCCGTCGATACGCCCCCTGATCATCTCAAACTGCAGATAAACCAGGTAAGTATTGAGTACATCGGTTTCACAGTAATGGCGGATTCTGGCGATCCCGCCATCGACAAAACAGGGCCAGACCTGGTCACCGCTCATCCCCAGTTTGCCGGGAAAACCGAGCATCACCGCGATATCCTGCAACGGCGCGCGGCCCCTGTGCTGGAAGCCGGAAATGACATCCATCAGGTCGGTATGCCGCCAGTGGAAACGACTCTGGTAATTATTCCAGCGGAACCCCTGGTCCTCGTCGCCGGTTTCCCAGTACCTGGGTGCGCTGACCTGGTGCAGCAGGCTGCGATAATGGAGCACCGGCAAATCGAAACCACCACCATTCCATGACACGATCGTCGGCGTAAATCGTTCAATTCCGTCGAAAAACCGCGTAATGATCTCTTTTTCGTCTGAGTCCTCTTCACCCAGGCTCCACACTTTGAAACCCGAACGGTCGCGCAAAGCGACCGCGATGGCCACGACCCGGTGCTGATGCAGGGGCAGGAATTCACTGCCGGATTTCTCCACCTGCCGGTGAAACATCGCCTGCGCAATCTCTTCGTCTGCCAGGCCATCGAGTCCGAACAGCCGGCGGCCCAGATCGACATCCGGTACGGTCTCGATATCGAACACCAGGCAATCAGGCATTTGAGCTTCCAGGTGCCTGGTAAGCCGGGTCTTTGATCAGGACCGCCATCGCCAGCACCATGCCGTCTTCATCGCTCAGCGAAACAAAGCCGCCGCCTATACCCAGCCGCCGGCAAACCACGAGACCCCGCCCGGAGAAAATAATCTCCGGCTTGCCGCGCGAATCCTGGACGATGCCGACATCACGTATCCATACGCCATGGGCAAACCCGGTGCCCATCGCTTTGACCACCGCTTCCTTACCGGCAAAATGCATGGCCAGAAAGCGGGCCTTGCGTTTGACTTTGCGGAACTGTTTTTTTTCCTCCGGCAACAGCAGGCGATCGACAAAGCGCTCGCCGAAACGGCGATAAACCTTCTCCACCCGCCGCGCATTCAGCAGATCGGTTCCGATACCGAAAATCATCTGTGACGGGCTTCGATCATCAGGTGTTTCATTTCCGAAACCGCGGTGCCAAGACCATCGAATACGGCCCGGGCAATAATCGAGTGGCCGATATTCAATTCGGCAAGTTCCTCGATCGCCGCCACCGGCGTTACATTGTGATAATGCAGGCCGTGACCGGCATGCACCGTCAGACCCATATCCGCCGCCTGCGCCGCGGCGGAAACCAATCGTTGCAACTCCCCGGGCCGCGCTTCTTCTCCGCTATCCGCGTAAGTCCCGGTGTGCAGCTCGACGACTTCAGCGCCGGCCTCCCGCGCCGCTTCTATCTGCCGTCGATCGGGATCGATAAACAACGAGGTCCTGATGCCAAAACCACGCAGGCGCGCGCACGCATCCTTGATCAATGCCGCCTGCGCGCACACGTCGAGACCCCCTTCCGTGGTCAATTCCTCGCGCCGCTCAGGCACCAGGCAACAGTCGGCCGGTCTGGTCCGTTCGGCGATATCCAGCATTTCCTCGGTCGCCGCCATTTCCAGGTTCATCCGGGTTTGCAGCACGCCTTTGAGGTTATCCAGATCCTGATCCTGGATATGCCGCCGGTCTTCGCGCAAGTGCAATGTGATGCTGTCCGCGCCGGCCTGCTCCGCCATCAGCGCCGCATAAACCGGGTCTGGATAGCGGGTGCCGCGCGCCTGGCGCAAAGTCGCGACATGATCGATATTGACGCCAAGCAAAATGCCATGCGGGTTGTTGTCACTGGTGCTTACCATGAGCGCATAGAATACAGTATCTGCCTTGATTTCAGCGGTTTATCGCCGAGGTAAAAATCCAGCGTATGGCGCAGGAGACGTCTTGCATCTTGCAGGCTGCGCTCATCCGTGAGGTCCTCGCAGGCCAGTGACAGCAACGAACGGCCGGCGTAGCTGGCCGCATTTTCCGCCACCGAAAGTTGCGGCCCGCGCTCGACCTGGTAAGTGTAGCGGCGACCGGCATCCACCCGCTGACTGTCGTCGGCGGTCAGCTCGAGGTTCAAACCGTAACCCAGGTACTCCAACAGTCTTTTTTCGAAAATTCTCAGGGCACGGGATTGATTTTCACCCCTGTGCAGAAGCTCCAGCGTGGCGTGGTATACCGCAAAGAGTTCCGGGTGAGGATCGTGTTTCCGGGTCAGGCGCAGCAGCAGTTCGTTCAAATAATAGCCGGACAACAGCACCGTCCCTGACAAGGCAAAGGACTCGCCGGAGGGCTCCACCGAATTCAGGGTTTTCATTTCACTGCGCCCGGACCAGGCCACCAGCAATGGCCGAAACGGCTGCAGCAACGCCCCCTGATTACCGCGCCGCGAGCGGATACCCCGTGCGACCAGGCTGACCCGGCCGAATTCGGCGGTCAGCAAATCGACGATTCGACTGCTGTCCCGGTATGGCCTTTGGTGTAGTACAAACGCAGCATACAGTTGCCCGCGCCGTGCATCACTCACTACAACTCATACCCCATGCTTTTGAGCGCCATTTCATTGTCCGCCCATTTTTCCTTGACCTTGACCCACAGTTCCAGGTGTACCGGTTCCCCGACAAAGCGCTTCAGATCCTTGCGCGCCGCCGAGCCGATTTTTTTCATCATACTGCCTTTGGCCCCGATAACTATTTTCTTCTGTCCCGCCCGCGCGACCCAGATCAGGGCGGAAATCACATAGCCCTTGCCGCCCTTTTCGAAGCGTTCGATCTGCACGGTCGTTCCATAGGGTACTTCCTCCTGCAACATCAGCATCAGCTTTTCGCGAATGATTTCCGCGGCCCGGAATTCACGGCTGCGATCGGTGAGCTGCGAGCTGTCGAACAAGGCCGGCGATACCGGCAGCCTTGGCAGGATCTCGGCATTGAGACTGTCCAGACCGATCGATTTCCTCGCGGACACCGGCACGATGGCGATGAAATCCGCCTTTTTGCTGAGCGTCGCAATGAACGGCAGCAACTGCTGCTTGTCGCGAACCTGGTCGATCTTGCTGATGACCAGGATGATCTCCCGATCACGGTGTTGCAGAATTTCCAGCACCCGCTGATCCTTTTCATTCCAGCGTAACGCTTCGGTCATGAACAGGACCAGGTCAGCGTCATCGAGCCCCGCGATCGCCGCCTGGTTCATCAGCCGGTTCAGATAGCTCGAGTCGCTGCGGTGCAGACCGGGCGTGTCGACCAGGATCACCTGCGCATCCGGCCGCGTGACGATCCCCAGGATACGGTGTCTTGTGGTTTGCGCTTTTGGCGTTACGATGCTGATTTTTTGTCCGACCAGCCGGTTTAGCAGCGTGGATTTGCCGACATTGGGCCGCCCTACCAACGCAACGAAGCCACAGCGAAACGCTTCAGCCATGGTCGATTTTTTCCAGGATAACCACTGCCGCGCACTGCTCGGCACGCCGTCTGCTGCTACCGGTGCCGGATCCCGACAGATCGAGATCCGCCGCATCGCAACTGACCCGGAAAGTCCGCTGGTGTGCCTGGCCCAGGGTCTCCGTTACCTCGTATACCGGCAGCGACAGCCCCCTGGATTGCAGGTATTCCTGCAGGCGCGTCTTGGGATCCTTGAGCTCGCTGCCCGACTCATCCGCCATGCGCTGATAAAAAAGTGAATCGATGATTTCTTCGACCGCGCCCAGCCCGCCATCGAGATATATCGCGCCAAGCAAAGCCTCAAGGCTATCCGCGAGTATGGAATCCCGCCGATAGCCCCCTGATTTCAGTTCACCCGAACCCAGTCTGAGCTGCGCGCCAAGATCCAGCTCGATGGCGATTTCAGCCAGCGTTTCCCTGCGCACGAGCGCCGCGCGCCGGCGCGTCAGTTCTCCTTCACTGGCTCCGGGAAAAAAATGATAGAGATTTTTCGCCACCAGAAAACCGAGTATCGCATCGCCAAGATACTCGAGCCGCTCGTTGTTGTGACCGGCGGCGCTGCGGTGGGTCACCGCGGCCAGGAACAGATTGCCGTCAGAAAAGCGGTAATTGAATTTCTTGTCTAACCATTCGGCCGGCAGATCCGCCGTCTGTATCACCGCACGATCTCGACAGTCTTGGCGAAATCCACGACAAAATTGATGTTCGCAATATACGGCGCTTTGTGTGCATATTTTACCCGCAATATATAGCCACCGGTGCCGCTCTTGCTCAGATGAATATCCTGGACGCGAATTATCGTTACGGCTTCGACATCAAAACGTCTCTGTATGGAACGTCTCAGCGTCGCCAGTTCCACCGACGTACCATCGAATTCTTTCTTGGCGCCATCGAGGACCGATACGATTTTCATGTATTCCAGGTACACAGGCGTCAAGCGGAGACCTGCGAAAACCAGCATGCCCGCAAGCACCGCAATTACCAGAAACCCGAGAAAGGTCATTCCCTGTTGTTTGTTCCGCATGACTCTCTCCTGTTCGCAACGACTACTCTATTCTCTCGCCCACGCGATCCCAGAGCGGTCCATCCTCCGGAAAATTCCAGTTCATCCAGATTCTGACCGCGCGTCCAACCAGCAGCGATTCGGGTATCGCGCCTACCCCCGGGAAGCGGCTGTCCCTGCTGTTGTCGCGATTGTCACCCATGACAAAATAATGACCCTCCGGAACCCGCCATTCGCCTTCCCGGCTGTGCCGCTGCGGCATCAGGAGCAGCTCGTGCACTTTGTCACCGAGCGACTCCTCCACGAGGTTGGCTTCATAATCAAATTCCCGGTAGGCGCCACGCATGTTTGTCGGCATCCGTTCGCCGTTGATATACAGCCGGTTTGCGCTATAGGCAATACGATCCCCCGGCAGACCAACGACGCGCTTGATGTAATTCGTGCCCGGATCCGCCGGCAACCGGAATACCACCACATCTCCACGCTCGGGTTCATCGATTTCAACTATCTTCTTGTTTATCACCGGCAGGCGTATGCCGTATGCGTACTTGTTCACAAAAATGAAATCGCCATTGAGCAAGGTTGGCATCATCGAATCGGAAGGAATCCGAAACGGTTCGAAAAGAAAGGATCGGACCAGCAGGACAACCAGGATGACCGGGAAAAAAGTACGGCAATACTCGACCAGTACCGGCTCGTTCGCCGACCCATCGACGGCTACCCGCCTGGGCCGCAAAACCAGCACGTCAATCAGCCAGACGAGGCCGGTAAACAGCGTGGCAATCGACAAAATCAGGGCAAAATCAAAAACCATGTAAGCAACCTCTGCGTGAATTCGGGGCAGTATTGGCTATTTCCTCTTCACCTGCAATACTGCGAGAAAAGCTTCCTGCGGAACTTCCACCGAACCGATCTGCTTCATTCTCCGCTTGCCGGCCTTCTGTTTTTCCAGCAATTTCCGCTTGCGCGTAATGTCTCCGCCATAGCATTTTGCGGTCACGTTTTTTCTCAGCGCGCGGATCGACGCACTGGCGATTATCTTGTTCCCGATCGATGCCTGCACGGCGAATTCGAACATCTGCCGTGGCAGAAGTTCGCGCATCTTGTCCACCACTTCCCGGCCTCGCCGATAAGCGGCGTCCCGGTGCACGATAACCGACAGCGCATCGACACGTTCCTTGTTGATCTGGATATCCAGCTTGACCAGTGGCGCAGCCTGGAACCGCGCAAACTGATAATCGAACGATGCGTATCCGCGGCTGACGGATTTCAGCCGATCGAAAAAATCCAGTACCACCTCGGCCAGCGGCAAATCATAGCCCAGCGAAATCTGGTTGCCGAGGTATTGCATGCGGGTCTGTGCGCCCCGCTTTTCGACACAAAGTTTAATCACCGCACCGACATGCTCCGGCGGCACCAGTATGGTTGCCTCGATAATCGGTTCGCGAATCTCTCTGACCAGGTTGCTTTCGGGCAACCGGGCCGGATTGTCGATATGCAAGATTTCCCCTGCGCTGGTGAGCACCTGGTAGATTACCGTGGGTGCAGTCGTTATCAGGTTCAGATCGTATTCGCGCTCCAGCCGCTCCTGGATGATCTCCATATGCAGCATGCCGAGAAACCCGCAACGGAAACCGAAGCCTAGAGCGGTCGAGTTTTCCGGCTCATAAGTCAGCGCCGAGTCGTTCAGACCGAGTTTTTCGAGCGCATCGCGGAAATTCTCGTAATCGTCCGATGAAACCGGGAACAAACCCGCAAAAACCCGCGGCTGAACCTTCTTGAAACCAACCAGTGGCTCCGCGCAGGGGTTTTTCTCCAGGGTCAGTGTGTCGCCGACCGGAGCCCCGTGCACTTCCTTGATCCCGGCAATGACATAGCCGACTTCACCCGGTCCCAGTTCGTCGGTGTCCGACATCTTCGGTGTAAACCGGCCGATACGATCCAGCTGATGGCTTCTGCCGGTCGACATGACCTTGAACTTGTCTTTTTTTCTTAATACGCCATTGACGATGCGCACCAGCGAGACGACGCCGACATAATTATCGAACCAGGAATCGATAATCAGCGCCTGCAACGGCGCATCCGGATCGCCACCCGGTGGCGGCACCCTCACCAGCAATTGCTCGAGCACCTCGCGCACGCCAGCACCCGTCTTTGCACTGATTTGCAGGGCGTCACCGGCCTCGATGCCGATGATCTCCTCGATTTCCTGGATAACCCGTTCCGGTTCGGCCGATGACAGATCCAGCTTGTTGAGCACCGGCACGACCTCCAGGCCCTGCTCGATCGCGGTATTACAATTGGCGACGCTCTGGGCCTCGACACCCTGCGCGGCATCGACCACCAGCAAAGCACCTTCGCAGGCCGACAGCGATCGCGAAACCTCATAGGAAAAATCAACATGACCCGGCGTATCGATAAAATTGAGCAGGTATTGCTGACCATCGTCGGCCAGGTAGTTCAGGGAAACGGCCTGCGCCTTGATGGTTATGCCACGCTCGCGCTCCAGATCCATGGTATCCAGGACCTGGTCCGCCATTTCACGTTCATCGAGACCGCCACAGATCTGGATAAACCGATCCGCGAGTGTGGACTTGCCGTGGTCTATATGCGCGATAATGGAAAAATTACGGATGCGCTCGCGATCCATGCTAAAGCACGCTCCAAGAGATGGGTGACAGGCGGGGATTATAAACGCTGTCGGCCATGCCTGCTCGAAATACGGGTTATTTAGCGGTGGCGACGCAGGCTTTGCACGACCAGGTCGGGGTCGAGATGCCCTTCGCAGAGGATTTCTCCCTGGCAAAGCAGCACCGGTATGCGCACGCCGAAACGGTCCATCAACCCGGCATCGCCGGCGATATCGACGACCGTGATGCTGGCTCGGTGGGTGTGTAACAGCGGTTCCAGCTGGGCCAGCATTTCGTCGCAAAGACCGCAGGCCTTGCGGGTGTACAAAACCAGTTCCACGCCTCAGGATTCCAGGATGACCGGTTGAAACCGCCTGCTGCGCGCGATCCGCTCCCTGAAGACATGCAATGAGAGGAAACTGGCCAGCAGGGCGAGACCGCCGAGCAACAACGCGGGGCCATCGCCGCCCAGAAAATCGCCGATCAGCGCGCCGGCCAACAGCGCAAGCAAGGGCAGCAAGTACATCAGGCAGGCGGCGCCAAGCAACGCCCCCTCGGAAATACCCAGCTGGACCTGGTCGCCCACGCTGATGCCAGTGC
Source organism: Pseudomonadota bacterium (assembly GCA_022560735.1). Taxonomy (GTDB): domain Bacteria; phylum Pseudomonadota; class Gammaproteobacteria; order Steroidobacterales; family MnTg04; genus MnTg04. The sequence continues at coordinate 55,451 of JADFSO010000008.1, read as the reverse complement.
GCACCGGTACGCGCAACTGAAACAACCGGTCGCCAAGCAGCCTGCTGAGCAGACCGCCTCCGCAACCCTTGCCCTCGGCGCAGCGCGCGCACCCCGCTCGAGATTCGCAGCTTACCCAGGCAAACGGGCCGGCGATACGAACCACGCAGCCGCTTTCCCTGATCATCAGTTTATCTTCGAATCCGCTACCACAGAACTGGCGATATTGCGGACCGTAACCGGCGGGACTTCACCGATGGCGGTTACCAGGTGCTCTTTGACCAGCAACGTGTATGCATTGGCTGCCCCCAGCCTGGATGGTCCGCTACTCGGCGCCTCGTTCGGCCCCGGTTTTTCCACGAACACCGAAACCGATGCCAGGCCATCGCTATAGACCATGTGGACAACGGGTTGTATTGCCTGCGGCTGAGTGTCCAGCCGGTACATTGCCAGGACGAAGCCCGCAGGCAGATTGTCGGCTCGCCAGGCCTGTTCCACCTTGCCTGGCGTTTGGCTCGCCTTGTCCTCTGGATAGCTCCAGCGATAACCGCTGGCATCCAGGCCGGGCTGAACGGCAGCTTCCGGGATTTCATCCGGAAACTCGATACTGGCAAACCTCATTTGCTCGATGATCTGCCCCTGGCCGCCACGCACCTGGGAGATCAGCGGCAGACCAGTCTCCTCGTCCAGCCACAACCGGTACCCATAGCGAAAATGGTCCCTGGGGTTGACATCGACAATGACGACGGCACGGCCCAGCACGCTTTTGCCGGTTTTTACGCTGAGCAAATAATTATGCAACACCTCGTCGCTGAGCGCCGGGATCGCGCCCAGCAATGGCTGGTGCTCGTTTCTTTTCTCCACGACCACGGACTCCGAATCGGGGAAAAAACAGACGACCTCGTCACCTTTGGATATGATTTCACGGCCAATGCCATCCAGCGCCACCAGCCTCTCTACGGCCTGGCCATCGTGTACGCGGTGGATGACTTTCATCGGGTCGACATCGCCATCGCGCAGGCGAACGAAAACACCCTGGTAATTCAGGGTTTTTAACGCGTGGTCCATTTTGCGCAGCCAGTCAACGGCTTCTTCGGCCGGCGCCGCGAGCGGCACCAGGCAAAGCAATATCAGCCAATGAATCCTGCGCGTCCTGATCATGGGCCGGAACTCTCGTCTGTTGGCTCTGCCGTCGAGTCTGCGTGCCCGTTCAGAACGGCAGTGGCGTCCTCGCGGCCGATGATCTCATAGAGGACATTTCGCCGAACCGGGGATGGGGAAAACTCGCTGTGATCCATCAGGTAACTCGCCAGTCTTGCCCTGACACGCGGTGCGCGGGTCATCGAAGCGGAATCGGGCGGCACCGTGTAACTGGGCCCGGCCGTTCCCGCGATATCCGCTGAACCACTGTCCCGACCACCGTTAAGCCCACCGTTGAGCAACATACCCGCACCCGGCAGGTTGATGATCGCCAGTGCCGCGACCCCGGCCGCAACCGCCAAACCCAGCAGCGGCCTGAACAATCTGTGATTGCCAATGCCCGCCCCGCCCTGGTGCGCGGCCACGCCATCCAGCTCAGCGCTGACGTTGCCGGCCAGACCTGTAGCCAGAAAATCGTCTTTACCCGCACGCATCGCGTTACCGATCAGCGCATAGCGGCCGAATTTCCCGCGGCTGGCCGGGTCCCGGCATAGCCGGGCAAGCAGCATAGACTGCTCCCTGGACGCCAGCTCATCATCGATCAGCGCCGACAAGCGATCGCCGGCCATTTCCTTCGTTGCCATATCTTTCTCAATCCGTTTTTCGTTCATCGTTCAATCCAGCAAAGGCCTGAGCTTCTTGTCGATCGCCTCCCGGGCCCTGAATATCCTCGATCGCACCGTGCCCACCGGGCACTCCATGGTTTGTGCGATCTCCTCGTAACTCATTCCTTCCATTTCGCGGAGGATAATCGCCGTGCGAAGATCCTCCGGCAAATGTTGTATCGCCCGGTTGACGGTGTCCCTGATTTCCTCGCTAAGCACCAGGTGTTCGGGCGTATCGCCGTCACTCAAACGGCCCTGCATGTCATATTGGTCCGGATCCTGCGGGTCCAGATCGTAATCCAGCGGTCTCCTTCTCGCGGCCACCAGGTGGTTCTTGGCGGTGTTGATCGCGATCCGGTACAACCAGGTGTAGAAAGCGCTGTCGCCTCGAAACCTCGGTATGGCACGGTACGCCTTCAAAAAAGCTTCCTGCGCCACATCCAGCGCCTCGGAAGGATCGCGGATATAACGCATGATCACCTTGATCACCTTGTGCTGGTACTTGAGCACCAGCACATCGAATGCCGTCTTGTCGCCTTGTTGAACCTTGACGACCAGTTTCTGGTCCACCTGGCGCTCACTCATGACGCGCGCCCTGAAACCGGGCAAGCGCCAGCACAACCAGTCAAATAGACTCGGTCCCGGATAGAAAGTTCTGGCAAAAAAGACATGATTTCAGGCATATGAGTATTGGGTCACAGAATGAATGAGAGAGTTTGTCGATTTCTTTGCTGCTATGCAATATCTGCCAGTTTCAAGCGTACCCGGAACCGGCGAAAGCGGCTCCCGGAGCGACGGGAATGAAAAAAAAACGCGCTCTTTCCGGCGCCATTTTCGTCCAGCCAGCACAGCTTGACGCCCCACAGAAAACGACAGCGGCCGGCCAGCAAAACAGCGCTTTGCCAGGCGCCGGATCGACCCTGCAAACGCCACCCGCGGGTTTCCCAGCGCACTTGCCTGACCGAGTGCAGGCCTGCGCCGTGTACGCACCGGCGCCAATCGCAGCAAGCCCCGGCCAGCAGGAATCCAACCGCCACCAGTTTCGCCATCGCCGGCATGGAACTGCATAACAAACCGGCGCCGGCCAGCACAAAACCCGCGGCAAGCCAGGTCGCTATGGGTTGCACCGGTCCCGGTTCAATCGTGAGGACAGGTGAGTATTTGTTCGACAAGTGTTTTGCAGTCAGCATCGACCGGTACCACGCCATTGAGTAAAAAGTCCGCCAGTTGCGGGTCCGGCAGATTCAGAAAATCCGAGAACACGGCTTTTTGCCGCCCATCCATGGCCTCGAACCTGGATTTCAGAAATCTTTCGAGCAGTATATCCAGCTCTTTCATGCCACGGCGGCAGCGCCAGCGCGACCGGGCATCATCGTGTTCTGTCATGCCGACCGGTGCCTGTTCAGTGCTGTCGTTCAAGCATCATTTTCTTGATTTCGGCAATCGCCCGCGCCGGGTTGAGACCCTTCGGGCAGGTATTCGTGCAGTTCATGATCGTATGACAACGATACAGCCTGAACGGATCCTCGAGTTGATCCAGCCGCTCACCCGTTGCCTCGTCACGACTGTCGACCAGCCAGCGGTACGCTTGCAGCAAGGTCGCCGGGCCGAGGAAACGCTCGTCGTTCCACCAGTAACTCGGGCAGGCGGTCGAACAACAGGCGCACAGGATACAGGCCGCCGGCTCGTCGATCTTCTCCTGGTCTTCCTTCGACTGCAGCCGTTCCCGATCCGGCGGTGGCGGCGTACTACTTTGCAGCCAGGGCTTGATCAACGCATATTGGGCATAGAAATTACTCATGTCCGGGACCAGGTCCTTGATCACCGGCAAATGCGGCAACGGATAAACCTTGATGTCCCCCTTGACATCGTCGATCGCTCGCATACAGGCAAGGTCGTTGGTGCCGTCGATATTCATCGCGCAGGACCCGCAGATGCCCTCGCGGCACGAGCGGCGAAACGACAGGCTCGGGTCGATCTCGTTCTTGATCTTGATCAGCGCATCCAGGACCATCGGTCCGCAACTGTCCATATCCACTTCGTAGCTGTCCATGCGCGGGTTGTCCTGCTTATCCGGATCGTAACGATAAACGAGCAGGCGGCGCACATCGCCGACCGCATCGGCCGCCGTATGGGTCTCGCCCTTGCGCACTTTTGAATTTGCCGGCAGTGTCAGCTGAACCATAGAATGCTCCTCGTCAGTTCTTAATATACACGCGCCATCGGCGGGATCGATTCGACTTCATCGCTCAGCGTCTCGAGCCGAACGGGCCGGTAGTCCAGCCGGACCGTGCCATCGCCGGCCACCCAGCAAAGCGTGTGTTTTAGCCAGTTCTCATCGTCGCGCTCGGGAAAATCTTCGCGCGCGTGGGCGCCCCGGCTCTCCTGCCGGTTGGCCGCCGACTCGATCGCCGCCTTGGCTTGCAACAGCAGGTTTTCCAGTTCCATGGTTTCAACCAGGTCGGTGTTCCAGATCAACGAGCGATCATGCACCCGAACATCGGCAAAACTCCGGTACACCTGCTCCATTTTTTCGATCCCTTCCCGCAACACCTCGCCGGTGCGAAAAACCGCGGCATGGTCCTGCATGGTTTTTTGCATGTTCAGGCGAATAACCGCCGTCGGCAAACTGCCATTGGCGTTGCGCAGGCGGTCGAGGCGCTCGATGATATGGCCGCAGGATTTATCCGGCAGCGGTCTGTGGCGCGCCTTTGGCTGCACGGTTTCAGCGCAACGCCGGGCGGCGGCCCGCCCGAACACGACCAGGTCGAGCAAGGAATTCGAGCCCAGCCTGTTGGCCCCGTGCACCGAGACGCACGCGGCCTCACCGACCGCCATCAGCCCGGGCACCAGCGTAATCGCGCCGTCTCCCGATTTTGTCAGCGCCTCGCCATGCAAATTGGTGGGTATGCCGCCCATATTGTAATGCACGGTCGGCAAAACCGGGATCGGCGCACGCGTCACGTCGACCCCGGCGAACACCCTGGCGGTCTCGGCGATGCCGGGAAGCTGCTCCTCGATCACCTCCGTACCCAGGTGCTCCAGGTGCAGGAAAATGTGATCCTTCTCCGGGCCGACGCCCCGGCCTTCGCGAATCTCCATGGTCATCGCGCGGCTGACCACATCCCGGCTGGCAAGATCCTTGGCGTTGGGCGCGTACCGCTCCATGAAACGCTCGCCATCCGAGTTGCTCAGGTAACCGCCCTCGCCGCGCACCCCTTCGGTGATCAGCATGCCGGCGCCGTATACCCCGGTCGGGTGGAACTGGATAAATTCGAGATCCTGCAACGGCAGACCGGCGCGCAAAACCATGCCACCGCCATCGCCGGTGCAAGTATGTGCGGATGTGCAGGAAAAGTAGGCGCGCCCGTAGCCGCCGGTCGCCAGGATCGTCTGCTGGGAAATAAAGCGGTGCAAGCTTCCATCATCCAGGCACAGGGCGATGACGCCCCGGCACTCGCCGTTTTCCATGATCAGGTCGATCGCAAAATACTCGATAAAAAAATCGGCATCGTGTTTTAGCGATTGCTGATAGAGCGCGTGCAGCATCGCATGGCCGGTGCGATCGGCGGCCGCACAGGTGCGTTGTGCCGTGCCCTTGCCAAAATGCGTGGTCATGCCGCCAAATGGCCGCTGGTAAATACGCCCGTCTTCGGTTCTCGAAAATGGCACGCCGTAATGTTCGAGCTCGATCACGGCGTCCGCCGCCTCCTTGCACAAGTATTCGATCGCATCCTGGTCACCCAGCCAGTCCGAGCCTTTGACCGTGTCATACATGTGCCAGCGCCAATCGTCCTCACCCATATTGCCGAGCGCCGCGCTGATCCCGCCCTGCGCCGCGACCGTGTGGCTGCGGGTCGGAAACACCTTGGTGATGCAGGCGGCAGACAGGCCTTGTTCGACCAGGCCGAAGGTGGCCCTGAGACCTGCTCCCCCGGCCCCGACTACGACGACATCGTAGTGATGGTCAACGAATTCATAATCTGCACTCACGAACCCCCTCCGGCGCCGATACGCAAAATGGCAATCACACCGGCCATGGCCAGCAGCAGATGTACAAAAACGGATAGCAACAGACCAGCCACTTTCCACGCAGGCGAACCGACATAGTCCTCGATGACGATCTGCACACCGAGCTTCGAATGATAGAGCATGGTCAGCACAAAGGATGACAACAACACGGCGTTGAGCGGACGAGCGAGCCAGGCGATAGTGCTGTGATAACCGAGATCGCCGATAGCGACGAGGGAAATCATGAACCAAAGCCCCAGCACGATCAGCGCAATCGCGGTAACCCGTTGCATCCACCAATGCCCGGTCCCCCCCTTCGCCGAGCCCAGACCCATGACCTTGCCAAGCGGCGTGCGCAGACTCACGGCAGGCCACCCGGCAGATCCGTGACCGCCGCCCAGAAAGCAATCCACATCAGCAAAGTAGCGGCGAGGACCAGCCAACCGGTGAGATAGGTTCGCCCGATCTCAAACCCCATACCCATGTCCCAGAACAAGTGACGAATGCCATTGTTCAGGTGATAGAAAAATGCCAGGGTGACGCCCGCCAGCACGATTTGCCCGGGAACCGTGGCCAGGATTTCGAGGCTCTCGAGCGCCTGCGGACCATCCGCCAGCAACACCAGCCAGTAAACCAGGCCTGCAGCCGAAACAGACAACGCGATACCGCTGAGCCGATGGGCAAACGACAGCAGCGAAGTCAATTGGGGTTTGTAGTGATGAAATGGCGACAGAGGCCGGTTGTCATTCGCCATTGGCTGTTTCCCTTGCTGCAAAACTTCGGTGGGCCGACGACGTCGCCACCTGTCGGTTACTAAAAATCAATGCAGCGCCCCGCCTTTTCCCAGTCGCCGTAGCGCGTGGGTTCGAGGCCATCGCGTCCGCCAATTTCTTTTGGCCTCGTTGCCTGCGGCTCATCGAGCAGATCCGCGCCCGGCGTTTCCACCCCGGTACCGGAATCCGGTAATCCCCGCTCCAGGTCAGAATTATCGGCGCTCGAAGGCTTGTTCCGGTGATGGCTGGACATACCCGGATTTTGCCAGAAAGCCAAATTGTTTGCACCCTGCAAATGGCTCGTCAGTAGCATGATATGGTTGGCTCGTTCAGGATCAGGGATCGACAATCGATGAATGGGAAAATCAATAAAAACTGGCGCGCCAATCTGCCCGGAACCAGCGTCCTGACGATCGCCGGCGCCGATACCGTCAGCTTTCTGCAAGGCCAGCTCAGCAACGATATGCATGCGCTGGATGACACCCGCTGCCAGTGGTCCGCTTATCACCAGCCAGACGGCCGGGTACTCGCGCTGGCCCTGGTCCTGCTGCAAGGAAACGAGGCCAGCCTGATCCTGCCGAGCGAGATAGTCCAGGATATCCGCGACCGCTTGTCGCGATACGTGTTGCGCGCCAAGGTGGAGTTCAGCATCGCTAACGGCTTGTGCGGTCTGGGCGGAGCGAATCTCGCCGCCGCGCTGCCGGCCCTGCCGATACCGCAACCCGGTTGCGTGACCCGCACCGCCGGCGGACTGCTGCTCGCCGCTTACAACGGGCAACGGATTCTTGCCTGCGGGCCACCGGACAGCGCCGACTGGCAACTGCTGAACGACGCCCTGACCGAGCAGCCGGAAACCCAGTGGCGCCTGGCGGATATCCGCGCCGGCATACCGCGAGTGACCACCGCCAACCAGGCACGTTATACCGCGCAAATGCTGAACCTCGACCTGATCGGCGCAATCAGTTTCAGCAAGGGCTGTTATGCCGGCCAGGAAATTATCGCCCGCACCCAGAACCTCGGAAAAATAAAACGCCGCCTGTGCCGCCTCGGCAGCGAAACCGAAATCACCGGCGACGAAGTCAATGTTGCGAACGGCAAGAAAGTCGGCGAAATACTGAACCGCCAGAAATGCCCCGGCGGCGACCAGCCCGCCTGGGAATACCTCGCAGTCATCCGACACGATCAACGACAGGCGGATCTAAACATCGACGGCACACCGCTAAGCCCCCTCGATCTGCCTTATCCAGTCCCAGGCTAGAGTCAGTAAAACAGCGGCTGGCCAACCACAGTCCAAATACCACCATCACCCATCGAAGCGTCACATTTGCCAGGGCCGCGATCTCACAGCATTGTTTTGTGGGACGCCGGTTTAGTCACAGCTCGATTCGGAACGAAGTTCATCTAGCAGTGGCTAAACCGGCGGCCCGCAAAACCCCAATCTCATGCCAACCACAGTCCAAATACCACCATCACCCATCGAAGCGTCACATTTGCCGGGGCCGCGATCTCACAGCATTGTTTTGTGGGACGCCGGTTTAGTCACAGCTCGATTCGGAACGAAGTTCATCTAGCAGTGGCTAAACCGGCGGCCGGCTAAAACTCCGGCCGCATGTGCGGAAACAACACGACATCGCGAATCGATGCGGAATCGGTCAACAGCATGACCAGCCGGTCGATGCCGATGCCAAGACCCCCGGTCGGCGGCATGCCAACCTCAAGCGCACGGATATAGTCATGGTCATAGAACATCGCCTCGTGGTCACCGGCGTCCTTGAGTGCAACCTGCGCCTTGAATCTCGCCGCCTGCTCCTCCGGATCGTTGAGTTCGGAAAAACCGTTGGCGATCTCGCGCCCGGCAATAAACAACTCGAAACGATCCGTGAGAAACGGATCGTTATCGTCGCAGCGTGACAAAGGAGAGACTTCCGCCGGATATGAAGTCACAAATGTAGGTTGTCGCAGTTTGTCTTCAACGGTTTTGTCGAAAATATCAAACAGCAGCTTGCCGGCGCCCGCCGCATCGTCGACGACCAGACCAAGCTCCACGCAACGCGCCGCCAGGGCATCGCGGTCGCGGGTCTTCGATTCGAGCAACGGATTCTCGCCGATCACCGCCTGCTCCACGCTGATGCGCCGGAACGGCTTGCCCATCCCGATGGACTCGCCCTGGTAACTGATCTCCTCCTGGCCATGCAGGGCATCGACGAGACTGTGTATCAGCGACTCGGTCAGCGCCATGATGTCTTCCCAATCGGCATAGGCCTGGTACAGCTCGAGCATCGTAAATTCCGGGTTGTGCTGCGTCGAAAGCCCCTCGTTGCGGAAATTGCGATTGACCTCGTATACCCGCTCGAAGCCGCCGACGACCAGCCTTTTCAGATAAAGCTCGGGTGCGATCCGCAGATACAGCTCCATATCGAGTGCGTTGTGGTGGGTGATAAACGGACGCGCGACCGCCCCACCGGGGATCGATTGCATCATCGGCGTCTCGACCTCCATGAAATCCCGGCTATCGAGAAAATTGCGAATATGGGAGACCACCCGGGTGCGCGCCTGGAAGACCTGCCGGGAGCCGGGGTTCATGACCAGGTCGAGATAACGCTGACGATAGCGCGTCTCCTGATCCTGCAGGCCATGAAATTTCTCCGGCAAGGGGCGCAAACATTTTCCGAGTATGCGGCACTCGACCGCCCGCACGCTGAGTTCGCCGGTCCTGGTCCTGAACAAAGATCCGCGGGCCGCGACTATATCGCCGAGATCCCAGCTCTTGAAATCCTGGTAGACGCCATCCGGCAATTCATCGCCGGTGAGAAATATCTGGATCTGGCCGCTGCGGTCCTGCAGCTTGGCAAAAGAGACCTTGCCCATGACGCGTTTTGCCATCATGCGACCGGCAACGGCGACTTCAATATTTGCCTGCTTCAGTTTCTTATCGTCGTGTTCGCCATACTTTGCGTGCAACTCGCCGGCCAGTGCATCGCGGCGAAAATCATTCGGATAGGCGGGGCCGTGCTCCCGCAGTCGTTGTAACTTTCGCCGTCTCTCGGCGATCAGCTCGTGTTCGTTTTCTTCCGTCATCTGTTTCACGCCTTGTCAGAGTCCCTGTTTCAAACTCGCTTCGATGAACAGGTCGAGATCGCCATCGAGTACGGCCTGGGTGTTTCCTGTTTCCACCAAAGTTCGCAAATCTTTTATCCGCGACTGATCGAGGACGTAGGAACGAATCTGGCTGCCCCAGCCTATATCCGCTTTGCCGGCTTCGAGTTCCTGCGCAGCCGCGTTCTTTTTCTGCATCTCCAGTTCATAAAGCTTCGCTTTCAACTGTTTCATCGCCGTCGCCTTGTTTTTGTGCTGCGACCGGTCGCTCTGGCACTGCACAACGACGTTGGTCGGCCGATGAGTGATACGGACCGCCGACTCGGTCCGATTGACATGCTGACCACCGGCCCCGCTCGCCCGGTACACATCGATGCGCAGATCCGCCGGGTTGATCTCGATCTCGATTTCGTCGTCTATTTCCGGCGAAACGAAAACAGCGGCGAACGAGGTGTGCCGGCGATTGCCCGAATCGAACGGCGACTTTCTGACCAGCCGATGGACACCGGTTTCCGTGCGCAACCAGCCATAGGCATAGTTACCCGATATCTGAATAGTCGCGCTCTTGATGCCGGCCACCTCACCCGCGGACAACTCGATTATTTCTGTCTTGAAATCGTGCGCCTCCCCCCAGCGCAGATACATCCGCAGCAGCATATTGGCCCAGTCCTGCGCCTCCGTACCGCCCGAGCCGGATTGAATTTCCACGAAGGCGTTACTGGCATCATGCTCCCCGGAAAACATCCGCCGGAACTCCATCGCCGCCAGCCGCCGGGTCAGTTCGCCGAGTTCCTCAATGATCGACGAAACCGTTTCTTCGTCGTCTTCGGCAACCGCCATTTCCAGCAGTTCGAGGTTATCCCGCAACCCGCTGCTCAGGGCATCCAGCGTACCGACAATCTCGTCCAGCCTGGCGCGCTCTTTGCCCAGGCTCTGGGCCTTTTCCGGGTCGTCCCAGATTGCGGAATTTTCCAGTTCCCGGCTGACCTCTTCCAGTCTTTCCACTTTGCCGTCGTAGTCAAAGATACCCCCTCAGAGCCTGGCTGCGGCTCTCGAGGTCTGCTATCTGTTCCCTGATCGGATTGATTTCCATGGCGGCTGCGAACTCTTCGGTTTTCAAAGGCGCAAATGTTAGCACGCGCGGGCGCTGCGCTCACTCGAGAGCTTCGATCTGGATCACGTTGAGCTGGGCTTCGCGGCGACCGCGAAACTCATTGACCTCGAGCCGGTAAACCAGGCGCACGCGATCGCCGGCATTGTCGGGCCAGGACTGGCGGAACGCGATGCCGCCCAGCGTTTGCCCGCCATCGGCTGCGCGCAGCCTGAGTTTCAGGTGCGAGCCGCCAACGACGCGCTGCTCGATGAGCTCGAATTCACCGTCAAACTGTGGCTCCGGGAAACCCTGGCCCCACGGTCCGGCATCCGCCATCAGTTCCGCCAGGCTCAGATCGAGATCCCCCGCAGCCAGTTGCCCATCGCTGAAGTGGAAAGCCTGCAGGTCCTCGATCCTGAGTTTTTGCCTGACCACCGAGTCGAATGCCTCCGCGAACAACGCAAAGCGGTCACTCTCCAGGCTGAGACCGGCGGCCATCGCATGGCCACCGAACTTGCCGAGCAATCCCGGATGGCGGGTCGCTATTTCATCGAGTGCGTCGCGTATGTGCAGGCCCGGCACCGAGCGCGCCGAGCCTTTCAGTTCATCGCCCTGGCCCGGGGCGAAGGCGACCACCGGCCGGCTGAATTTCTCGCGGACGCGCGACGCGACCAGGCCGACCACGCCCTGGTGCCAGCCGGGATCGTACAGGCATATTCCCCAGGGGAGCTCACTGCTTTGCTCCAGGACCAGCGCATCGACGATGGCCAGCGCCTCGGCCGCCATCTTTTTTTCCAGCTCGCGCCGCTCCCGATTCAATCCATCCAGGCGGGCCGCAAGTATGCGGGCGGCCGGCAACTGCTCCGCCAGCAAACATTCCACACCGATCGTCATGTCATCCAGCCGGCCGGCGGCATTGAGCCGCGGTCCCACCGCAAAACCGAGATCGCTGGCCCGGGCGCGGGCCGGGTGCTTGCCTGCCACTTCCAGCAGCGCGGTAATCCCCGCGCAACAGCGACCGGCCCTGATCCGCCGCAAGCCCTGCTCGATCAGGATGCGGTTGTTCCGCTCCAGCGCGACCACATCGGCGACCGTACCCAGCGCCACCAGGTCGAGCAGACCGGCCGCGACGGCGCTGCCCGAGTCCAGCCGCCGTTCGCAGGCGGCCAGCAAATAGAACGCGACGCCGACCCCCGCCAGTGACTTGCCGCTGAATTTTTCTCCACGCAGGTTGGGATTGAGAATGACATTGGCATCCGGCAACTCCGGCCCCGGCAGGTGATGATCCGTGACCAGCACCTCGATAGCCATTTTTCTTGCCAGCGCAACGCCATCGATGCTCGAGATACCGTTGTCCACGGTGATGATCAGACCCGGATCCTGCTGCCCGGCCAACTCGACTATTGCCGGGGTCAAACCATAACCCAGCAAAAACCGGTCGGGCAACAGGTAGCCCAGCCTGGCGAAACCCAGTTGCTTCAGCCCTCTCATCAACAGGGCGGTCGAGGTCGCGCCATCGGCGTCGAAATCGCCGACGATCAGGATCAGCGAGTTTTTTTGCCGGTGCGCAAGCAGCAAGTCGACCGCTTGCCCGGTACTACCGAGATCTCCGACCGGCAACAAGCCGCCCAGCGACAGGTCCAGTTGTCGTGGCTCGCCGATACCACGCCCCAGGTAAATACGTTTCAGGACCGGATGCATGTCCGCCGGCAGAAAATCCTCGACGGCAAGCGGCCTGTTACGAATCTCCATGACACGAGCCCTTAATAAAATCCGGCAGAAAAAACCTGCATTGGATAAAATAACCCTGCTGCAAACGGCGAACGGAGCATAGCAGAGGTAGCATCGATTGAAGATCGTGCCCGACAATGCCGGCGAAGGATTGCTGATTCGCTCATACGAGCCCGGCCGTATCCGGGTTCGCGACAAATACCATGACTGCCCGCTGTTGATCAGCCGGCACCGCGTGCAGGCGTGGCTCGCCGATAACATTGAAACCCTGGACCTGGCGCAACTCGAACCGGCGCTGGCGGATCGGCCCGAGGTTCTCCTGCTCGGGTGCGGCCCGGTGCGCATTCAACCCCCGCAACGGCTGATTGCCGATCTTGGCGCCCGCGGCATCGGGCTTGAAATCATGGACAGCGGCGCGGCCTGCCGCACGTACAATATCCTGGCCTGTGAAAATCGCAGCGTAGTCGCCGCGTTGCTGGCCTAGTCGAACACGGCTTCGCTGCCGATACCATCTGACTCCATGGCTTTGCGCAGCGTCGCCAGCGCATCCACCTGGATCTGCCGCGCCCGCTCCCGGGTCACGCCGATCTCCGCACCGACTTTCTCCAGCGTCGTGCGCTCGTAACCATGCAGGCCAAAGCGTCTTTCCACGACTGCCAGTTGCTTGTCGCTCAGGCATTCCAGCCAGTGTTCCAGCACATCGTGAACATTCTGTTGCTGCACGCTGGCGGACGGGTCGATTTTCTCCGTGTTGTCGGGTATACGCTCGAGCAAACATCTCTCGCCGCCGTTTGTCGATGGCAGGCTGGATGCACAGATATTTTCATTGAGCTCCAGCACCCGTTCGACATCCGCCTGCTCTTTGTCCACCGAGTCGGCGATCTCCGCAATGGTCGGCGACCGGTCGAGATCCTGGGCAAGCCGGTAAGAAGCCCGCAGACAACTGTTGATCTGCTTGACGATATGTATGGGCAGACGAATGGTCCGGGTCTGGTTCATCAGCGCTCGTTCGATGGTTTGCCGGATCCACCAGGTCGCATAAGTGGAAAAACGAAAGCCTTTCTCCGGATCGAACTTGCCGACCGCGTGCATGAGCCCGAGATTGCCTTCTTCGATCAGGTCCAGCAGCGGCAAACCCCGATTGAGATATCGTCGGGAAATCCTGACCACCAGGCGCAGATTGCTTTCGATCATGCGCTTGCGGGCGCCTTCGTCACCGCGCAGGACGCGGCGGCCAAAAAAGACTTCTTCCCTGGCAGTCAGCAGCGGGGAATAGCCGATCTCGCTGAGATACAAGCGAGTCGCGTCCTGCTGGGACCGGGTCATGACTGTTGCGGGCAGCCGCCCGGCCGCCCGCGCTCTTTCCCGGCCAATCGCACCGGCCGTGCGCAGCGGCACGCCTCCGGCCGGCGTGGTCAGTGCAGTTTCGCCGCGACGCGAGTTCGCCGCCGCCCCGATGCTTTTTCTCGCCACTATCCCCACCCAGGTTTTACCCCAGGCGGCGCGCCATGGCGCCTTGCGGCCGGCCACTAACGAGTTGGCAAGTATCTTATCGGATCGACCGGTTTTCCATCGATCCGAATCTCGAAATGCAGCATCGGGCGCTTGCCTGGGCCTTTCCCCATGCGGGCAATCTGCTGTCCCTTGCTGACTTTGTCACCCTGTGCAACGAGCAACTCCGAGTTATATCCGTATGCGCTGAGAAAGGTGTTGTTATGCTTGATGATGATAAGCTGGCCGTATCCTATAAGTCCACTGCCCGAGTAGACCACGCGACCTTCGGCGGCCGCTCTGACCAGCGCCCGATCCGTGCCGGCGATATCGAGCCCCTTGCCGATTGCACCGGCAGCGCCAAAACTGGACAGGACCCTGCCTTTGACGGGCCACAGCCAGTCAAGCCTGGAAGCTGCCGGCGGTGGCTTTTTGGGTGGCGGGGCTGGTTCCTTTGCGCGCACCGGCGAGGGCCTTTTTGCCGTGCCGGCCAGCGCACTGCCCGGTGGCCGCCTGAGGACCAGGACCTGCCCCGGAAATATGCTGTAGCCGCCGCCAAGGCGGTTCCAGTGCGCCAGCTCCCGGTAATCCAGTCCGTACCGCCAGGCGATCCCGTAAACCGTGTCGCCGGCCCGGACCGTGTAGCTGTCCCGCTCCCGCCGTTGCTGGCCGGCACAGCCTGACAACTCGGCAAAAACCAGCCCGGCGATCAGCAAAAAAATGATCCGTCGTCGTTTCATCGAAAATAAAAAAACGCCGCCGCCAGCAATGCCACGCATGTCCATCCTATGCTATCGATGTGTCGTCGCAGCCGACGTTCCATCGCCGGCCCGCCCCAGCGGATCAGACCGGCGAGCAGAAAAAACCGGCTGCTGCGGCCGGTTACCGATGCCAGGACAAAGCCGGCCAGCGGCATTCCCGTGGCCCCGGCGGCAATGGTAAAAAGCTTGTAGGGAATCGGTGAAAACCCGGCGATGAAGACCGCCCAGAACCCCCATTGTTCAAACCAGTCACGCACGCTCTGGTAACCATCCCAGTACCCCAGGTCCCTGAGCAGCGGTACCGCCAGGTCCAGCGCGTAATAACCGATCGCATAACCGGCCAGGCCGCCGGCCACCGACGCCAGCGAGGTGATCAGGGCGAAACGCAGCGCACGATCCGGCCGGGCCAGGCTCATCGGCGCGAGCATCACATCGGGTGGTATGGGAAAAAAGGACGCCTCGGCGAAACTCAGACCGGCCAGGTACCACGGCGCGGCAGCATGACGCGACCAGCGCAGCAGGCGATCATAAATCGGCCCGAACAGGCTCACCGAATCTTACCTTCCAGCAAGGGCACGAAGCTCACCAGGCAAAGGGACTCTCTGTGGATCGTGCCGTCCTTGCGCCGGGTCAACTGCAGCAACTCCTGCCCGCCCCGGCCACCGACCGGGATAATCATGCGGCCATCGACCGCCAGCTGGTCTACCAGGTCCTGCGGAATGGTTGCGGGCGCCGCTGCAACCAGGATTCCATCGAACGGCGCCTCCTCCGGCCATCCTTGCAAACCATCGCCGTGCTTGAAGCGCACGTTCTTTATGCCCAGCTCAAACAAGGTTTGCCGCGCCCTTTGCAACAACGGCGCGAGCCTTTCGATGCTGTAAATCTGCCCGACCAGGGGCGCCAGGACCGTGGTCTGGTAGCCGCAGCCCGTGCCCACCTCAAGAATTTTCCGCAACGGGCCCCCGCCGATCAGCGCCTCGGTCATGCGCGCGACCACATAAGGTTGCGAAATCGTCTGGCCGTGGCCGATGGGTAATGCAGTGTCTTCGTAAGCGCGGCTGGCAAGCGCCTCGTCGACAAACAAATGCCGCGGTACATTGCGTATTCTTTCGAGGACCTCGGGATTGACAATACCCCCGCTCTGCAACCGTTTGATCAACCGGTCCCTGGTCCGCGCCGAGGTCATGCCAATCCCGCTGACATTACGCCAGCTCACGGCGTTTGTTCCAGCCACTGACTCAGCTTGTCGAGATCCGCGTGCCGGGTCAGATCCACCTGCAACGGCGTGATCGAAACCCGGCCCTCGGCGACCGCAAAAAAATCCGTACCCGGACCGGCGTCCTGACCGGTGCCGGGTGGCCCGACCCAGAAGATCTCATTGCCTTTCGGATCCTTGCTGCGAATCACCGGTTCGGCGCGATGCCGATAGCCCAGGCGGGTCACCACCGAGGAGGATATTTCTTCGTAGGCCAGGTCGGGGACGTTGACATTCAATATCGTATCGGATGGCAACGGATTCTCGGTCAGGCGAATCAGTAACTCCCTGGCGACCCGCGCAGCGGTCTCGAACAAGCGGCGGCTACCGCCGACCAGCGACAAAGCCATGGTCGGCAGGCCGAGGAAACGCCCTTCCATGGCCGCGGCGACGGTGCCCGAATACAGCACATCGTCACCGAGGTTGGCGCCATCGTTGATCCCCGAAATGACCATGTCCGGCTCGGTATCGAGCAAACCCGTGATCGCCAGGTGCACACAATCGGTTGGCGTCCCCTCGACAAAGAAAACACGAGGTCCCGCCCGGTGGACCCGCAGCGGCATATCGAGCGTCAGCGAATTGCTGGCGCCGCTGCGATTGCGATCGGGTGCGACGATGGTGACCTCGGCCAGATCGGCGATAGCCTCCGCCAGGCAACGCAATCCCGGCGCCAGGTAACCATCGTCATTGCTCAGAAGAATATTCAAGCCGCGCGTCCCTTTGCGGTTTCAGTACGACAAACGCAGGTTGCGTATGGTCATGTTCATCGGCTGCCTACTATACTGGAAAGCACAATGGCCAACTATAAACCGCCGCCGGGCGCGAACCGATGGCGCCATTGCGGGCACAGCACTCCCGGGTGACACGATGAGCACACATGACGACGAAAAATCCCGGTTTCGCAAAGCGATGCAGGATGTACGTCAATTGACGGGCCAGCCGCGTGCCGAACTCGATGCAGCAAAACCCAGGGCGACGGCCAGGTTCACGAGCCGCGACAACGCAGAAGTCATGCGCCAGAGCCTCAGCGATTCACCGCTGCCCGGCGAGATACAGAGCGGCGAGGAAATGATCTATGCCCGCCCCGGCTTGCCGGCCAAAGTCATGCGCAAACTGCGCCGTGGCCAGTACGCGATCGAAAACGAATGCGATTTGCACGGGCTCAACGCCGAGCAGGCGAAACACCTGCTGGTGGAATTTATCGACGAAAGCCTCGCCACGGGTTCGCGCTGCGTGCGCGTCGTCCACGGCAAGGGACTCGGCTCCGGCCCCGCCGGCCCGGTGATCAAACCGCTGGTTGGCAGTTACCTGCGCCACCGGACCGAAGTGCTTGCCTATGTCACGACGCTGCCGGCCCACGGCGGCAGCGGCGCAGTTTATGTACTGCTGAAATAACCAACCGACCTGTCAAGGTCAGCTGGACCACGATCTCCCAGCATTGTTTTGCGGGACGCTGGTTTAGTCACAGCTCGATTCGGAACGCAGTTCATCTGGCAGTGGCTAAACCAGTGGCCCGCAAAACGCCAATTTCATGCCAACCACAGTCCCCAATACCACCATCGCCACTCGAAGCGTCACGATTGGCTGCGCCGCGATCTCCCAGCATTGTCGCGGGACGCTGTTTTACTCACAGCTCGATTCGGAACGAAGTTCATCTAGCAGTGAGTAAAACAGTGGCCCGCGACGCCCCAATCTCAACGCGACCGCAGCCTACGCTTTTTTACTGGCCAGCGACTCGACCAGCTGACCAAGGACCGCCTGGGTTTCCTCGCTGAACCAGCCATCGGTGATCGCCTCGACCATGCCCTCGTCCAGCTGATCGAAAATATCCATCAACGGCTGCCGGGCGATCCGGCGAGTGACCAGCATCGCGCGCCTGGGTACACCGAGCACCCCGCGCAACCTGTCGAGCGCGGTCGTCACCACGTCGTCGGGTTCGACGAGCTCATCGACCAGCCCGCAGGCGAGCGCATCGGCGGAGCTGATCATTTCGCCGACCACCGCCAGCCTTTCCGCCTCCCGCTGACCGAGCAGCAAACGATAGGCATAAAAAATCAACCGCGGCAGGGCCAGCCCGACCGCCACCTCATTGAGCCCCATGCGAAAATCGCCCCTGGCGGCGATGCGCCGGTCGCAGAAAATCGCTAATACCGTACCACCCGCCGGGTTGTGGCCGCCGATCGCCGCAAAAACCGGTGCCGGAAAAGCCGCCAGCGTTTGCAGAACGCGAAAAAAACTCCGCCAGAATTCCGCGATCTCGTCCCGCTCCAGCTGCAACAGGGATGGAATGTCGAGCCCCGCCGAAAACAAGCCCGGACGCCCGGACAGTACGACTCCCGACACCTCGTCATCGGCTGCTTTCTGCAGCGCGGCGTGAATCGCCAGCATCATCGGCGCATCGATCGCATTGACCGGCGGCCGCGCCAGGCGGATTTCCCGAATATCGTCGTGCTCAATCTGTTCCAGCATCTTTAGCTCCTGTCATCACTCGCCGCCGGGCGATACCTGCGCATCGCGGAAAACCGCGCACTCGCGCAACGAGGCGATCGCCAACGCGCCCCGCCGCAGCAATAATTATCGCCGAATGATCAGCTCGCGGCATCGGTTTTTCTGCGCAACAGCACGACCGCGTGCGCCGCCATGGCCTCGCCCCGCCCGACCGCGCCGACCCCTTCCGCGGTCGTCGCCTTGACATTGATCAGGTCGACCGTGACCCCCAGGTCCTCGGCGATGCGCTCGCACATTCTCTTGCGGTAGGGACCTATGCGCGGCGCCTCGCAGATCAATGTCAGATCGGCATTTTCCAATTGATAACCCTGGTGGCCCATGAGTTCCGCGATCAGGCGCAGAAACTCCCGGCTCACGGCATCCCGCCAGTGTTCGGACTGGTCCGAAAAATGCTGACCGATATCCCCCTGGGACATCGCACCGAGCAAAGCATCGCACAATGCATGTATTAAGACATCACCATCGGAATGCGCTATAACTTGTTGATTATGCGGTATTTCTACACCCGCTAATCGAATGCTAACCGCCGTCCCGGCAGCGCCGAAGCGGTGTAAATCATAACCATGACCGATACGCATCAATCCCTCCTGTGTCCGGCCAGTATGGCCTCTGCCAATGCCAGGTCCGCGGGCCGGGTCACCTTGATATTGTCGCGGCGCCCTTCGACCAGCAATGGCCGATGACCGGCCAACTCCATCGCGGCGGCTTCGTCAGCCAGCGCCTTACCCACTTTCTGCGCGTTTTCCAGCGCCGGCCTGAGCAGGCCATACGGGAAAACCTGCGGGGTCATCGCCTGCCACAAACCATCGCGGTCCATCGTCGAGACTATCCGCGCCTGACCGTTGTCGTCATGCGCCTTTTTCAACGCGTCGGTGACCCGCGTCGCCAACAGCCCCCCCACGCTATCGGCCCCGGTCGATTCGATCAGCCTGTGCAGATCGTCCACGCGAAGGCACGGTCTCGCCGCATCGTGGACCAGCACCCAGTCATGCTCGCCAGCCTCACCTTGCAACGACCGGACGGCATTGATCACGGAATGCATTCTGTCGGCGCCGCCGGCCACGGTGCTGACCGGCAACGGCAGTTGTTCGCCGATGCCGGCAAACCAGCGATCGCCAGCATCGATCGCCAGCACGGTGCCGGCAATTTTGCCCCAATCGGCAAAGGCCTGCAGCGCATGCGCAAGCATGCAGCGGCCGCCGATCTCCTGGTATTGCTTGGGCAGCTCTGCACCGAATCGCCGGCTGGTCCCGGCCGCCGCCACCACCAGCCAGAAACGTGGCTCGCTCATGGTGTTTGCTCCGCCGCATCCGCATCGTCCGGCGCAGGCTCTGCGCCCGGGTATTCATCGCCGACGATCTGAAAAAAAGTTTCCTGATCGCGAATCATGCCAAGATCGCTGCGCGCCCGTTCCTCGACCGCGTCCTTGCCTTGCCGAAGATCGCGCACTTCCGCTTCCAGCACGGCATTGCGCTGTTCCAGCTCGATGTTGCGCGCGGACTGTTCCTCTAGCAGTTCGCGCAAGCGCCACATCTCCTGCATGCCCTCGTCGCTGATCCACAGGCGATACTGCAGCAACAAAAACAAGCCAAGCAGGAGCAACAAAAGATAGCGCATAAGTCTGAGCCTGCGGGTCAAGCCCGGAAAGCGGCGCGCCCCGGATAGTGCGCCCGTTCGCCGAGTTGTTCCTCGATACGCAATAGCTGGTTGTATTTGGCCATGCGATCGGACCGGCACAGCGAACCGGTCTTGATTTGCGTGGCCGTTGTCGCCACCGCGATATCGGCGATCGTGGCATCGCCGGTCTCACCCGAGCGGTGGGAAATCACCGCTGCGTAGCCGGCAGCGTCCGCCATGCGGATTGCCGCCAGCGTTTCGCTCAGCGTGCCGATCTGGTTTGGCTTTATCAGGATCGCATTGGCGATGCCCTGCGCTATACCCTGGGCCAGGATTTCGGTATTGGTCACAAAAATATCGTCGCCGACCAGCTGTATCTTCCCGCCCAGCGCCGCGCTGTGAATTTTCCAGCCATCCCAATCGCTCTCCGCCATCCCGTCTTCGATGCTGATTATCGGGTAGCGATCCGCAAGGCCGGCGAGATATTCGGAAAATCCGGCTGCATCGAATGACCGGTTTTCCGCCGCCAGCGTATACACGCCGTCGGCAAAAATCTCTGAACTCGCGACATCGAGAGCGAGGTAAATGTCCTTGCCGGCCTCGAATCCGGCCTGCTCGATTGCCTGCATGACGATTTCCAGGGCCGCCTCGTTGGATGGCAGGTCGGGCGCAAAACCACCCTCATCGCCGACCGCGGTACTCAACCCCTTGCCCTGCAAAACCGACTTCAGCGTATGAAAAACTTCGACGCCATAGCGCAGCGCCTCGGCAAAAACGGGCGCTCCCAGCGGTACGATCATGAACTCCTGGATATCCACGCTGTTATCGGCATGCGCGCCGCCGTTGATGATGTTCATCATCGGCACCGGCATGGAGCAAGCCTCATCGCCACCCAGGTAACGAAACAGCGGCAATCCGGCGCTCGCGGCAGCGGCTTTTGCCGTGGCCAGCGACACCGCCAGCAGCGCGTTGGCCCCCAGCCGGGCCTTGTTCGGGCTGCCATCCACGGCGCACAGGCGATCGTCTATGGCCTGCTGGTCACTCGCCTCGGCGCCCTTCAACGCAGCGGCGATTTCGCCATTGACATGGGCCACCGCCGTCAACACGCCCTTGCCGAGATACCGGTCCGGGTCGCCGTCACGCAATTCGACCGCTTCCCGGGCGCCGGTCGATGCGCCCGATGGAACGATCGCCCTGCCAAAGCTGTTGTCATCCAGGCGGACATCGGCCTCGACCGTGGGATTGCCACGTGAATCCATGACTTCGCGTCCGCGAATCTCAACGATTTTGCTCATTGACTGGCCTTTTCAGGATCTCTCACGTTACCTGGCTGGATTACTGGAGCAGCGGTTGCTCCTCCATCGGCGTCGCCTTGACTATCCGGTCCAGGTCGGTCAGCACCGTGAGCAGGGCCTCCATGCGCTCCAGCGGCCAGGCATTGGGGCCATCGCTAAGCGCCTTGTCCGGGTCGGGATGGGTCTCCATGAACAGACCGGACACCCCGGCCGCGACCGCCGCGCGAGCCAGCACCGGGATAAATTCGCGCTGCCCGCCGGAGGCGTGGCCTTTGCCGCCGGGTAGCTGCACCGAGTGAGTTGCGTCAAAAACGACCGGGCAGCCGGTGCCGCGCATGATCGCCAGTGAGCGCATGTCGGACACCAGGTTGTTATAACCAAAACTGAAGCCGCGCTCGCAGACCATGATGGCTTCGTTACCGGTCGAACGCGCCTTTTCCACGACGTTGACCATTTCCCACGGCGACAGGAACTGCCCTTTCTTGATATTCATCGGCTTGTTCTGGCTCGCAACCTTGACGATGAAATTGGTCTGCCGGCAAAGGAAGGCCGGTGTCTGCATCACATCCACGACCGCCGCCACTTCATCCAGCGGCGTGTCTTCATGCACATCGGTCAAAATCGGGACTTTGAGCTGATCGCGTATTTCGGCAAGGATCCGCAATCCTTTTTCGATACCCGGCCCACGGTAGCTATCGACCGATGTGCGGTTCGCCTTGTCGAAAGACGATTTGAAAATGTAAGGCACCGACAGCCGCCGGCAGATTTCCTGCATGCGGCCGGCGGTTTCAAGATTGAGTTCCAGGCTCTCGATTACACAGGGCCCGGCGATCAGAAACAGCGGCTGGTCTATGCCAACCTGGAAATCGCAAAGTTTCACGCCTGTACGGCCTCGGGCATCTGCTCGAGGTGGAAGCTGCGCGCAGCTTTGACAAAACCGGCAAACAGCGGATGCCCGTCGCGTGGCGTCGAGGTGAATTCAGGGTGAAACTGACAGGCGACAAACCAGGGATGTTCGGGAATTTCGATCATCTCGACCAGCCCGTCGACCGACAGCCCGGAGAACACCATGCCCGCGTCTGCCAGCCTTTGCATATAGGTGTTATTGAATTCGTAGCGGTGACGATGGCGTTCCATGATGGTTTCGCTGCCATAGATGAGCTGTGCCTGTGAACCGGTCTTCAGGCGGCACTCCTGTGCACCCAGGCGCATGCTGCCGCCTTTGTCCGAATTTTCGTCGCGCTCCTCGATCTGGCCGCCCTGGTCCTGCCATTCGGTCAGCAACGCGATCACCGGATGCGGCGTGTCCGCTTTGAATTCAGAACTGTGGGCGTCTGCCAGCGCCGCGACGTTCCTGGCGAATTCGATCACGGCAACCTGCAGTCCCAGGCAAATGCCCAGGAACGGGATGTTGTTTTCGCGCGCATATTGTGCCGCGACGATCTTCCCTTTGACGCCGCGTTCGCCAAAGCCGCCCGGAATCAGGATCGCATCCATGTCCGCCAGTGGAGAAACGTCGCCATCGTCCAGCCTGTGCGCCTCGACGTAATGAACATTGACTCGAGTGCGTGTTTTTATCCCCGCGTGGGACAGCGCCTCGCTCAGCGAAATATACGAATCCTTGAAATTCACATATTTGCCGACCAATGCGATGCTGACTTCGGCTTCCGTGTTTGTCTTGGCGTCGACGACCGCCTGCCATTCGCTGAGATCGACCGGGGCGGCATCGAGTGCGAATTTTCTGGCGACGATATCGTCCAGCCCCTGTTTATGCAGGAGCATCGGGATCTTGTAAATATCGTCCGAATCCACGCAGGAAATCACCGCTTTTTCAGCAACACTGGTAAACAGCGCGATCTTGCGCCGCTGCGCATCCGAGATCGGCCGGTCTGAACGGCAAACCAGCACATCGGGCTGGATGCCGATTGAGCGCAATTCCTTGACCGAGTGCTGCGTGGGTTTGGTCTTCATTTCCGATGAGGTCGCGATGTACGGGACCAGCGTAAGGTGCATATAAAGTACCCGCTCCGGTCCCAGTTCCACACCGAGCTGGCGAATGGCTTCCAGAAACGGCAGCGACTCGATATCGCCAACGGTACCGCCGATTTCCACCATGCAAACATCGGCATCGCCGGCGCCAAGCAGCACGCACTCCTTGATCTCGTCGGTGATATGCGGAATCACCTGGACGGTCGCGCCCAGGTACTCGCCACGCCGTTCCTTGGCGATCACGGACTCATAGATCTTGCCGGTGGTAAAATTGCTGTCGCGGGTCGTGGTCGTGCGCACGAAGCGCTCGTAATGGCCAAGATCGAGGTCGGTCTCCGTGCCATCGCAGGTGACAAAAACCTCGCCGTGCTGGAACGGGCTCATGGTGCCTGGATCCACATTGATATACGGGTCCAGCTTCATCATGCTGATCTTGAGCCCGCGCGCTTCCAGGATCGCGCCCAGCGAAGCCGCCGCAATACCTTTGCCCAGAGAGGAAACTACGCCGCCAGTGACAAAAACGAATCGGGTCATAAGAAAATCCGCTGCAGAAAAAAAAATCGGAGCCCTGCTCAGACTCCTACAGCGAGACCTGCGATTGTTCTCAGCCGGTCCCGAACCAGCCATGTGGTCGGTACTGGAAAATACCAGAAGCCGGCCTGCGCGACAATCAGCAATTCACTTCCGGCGCCCGCCGCCAACGGATGATCCGGCCATCCTCGCCTGCGCGCGCCAGCAATTCTTCGGCGCAGCCGATGCCTGGCACCCAGACCAGCCGATCCGCGCAAAAAACCAGCGGCAACCGCGATCTCATCCACGGCGGAATCCCTTTTTCCTGGAGCCATTTTTTTAACGGCTTTCGCCGCCCGCCCGCCGGCCGGAAATGCTCCCCGCCACCTCTGAACCGCACCGTGCAGTGACGTTCGAGCAGGCGGTTCGCGATCACCTCGTCAGGGCAATCCGAATCCGCCGTCGCCAATTCGAGTCGACCCATGGATCCTGGCAGCGCCAAGGGTTTGTCCGTGTCCCAGGCCAGCACCCGGTCCGGCGCCGCACCCAGCGACGGCATCAGGTAAAGCCTGTCGCGATAGCGCCTGAGCTCCGTATCACCCCACCGCACCAGCGGCTCGGCGTCAGCCCTGGCCGCAACCACGCTGTCGATGATTTCGCCCAGCCGACCGTGACCCGGCACCGGGTAGCCTTCGGACCTGATCCAGTAACGCAACAGGTTGCGCACCCGGGCGGCGCTGAGCCCGTCGAATTTCCCGGTCGAAAGCACGGCCACCGGGTAGCCGGTCTCGCCAGGCGGATCGCCCAGGTCATGCGCGGCCAGCTCGGCCAGCAAAGACTCGGCCTCGGCACAATGCGCCGCGCTGCGCGCCGCGCTGCCGGCGACCGATGGCCAGCGTTCGCGCAGCAAGGGCAGGATCCGGTGACGCAGATAATTGCGCGCAAACTGCTGGTTCCGGTTGCTGCTGTCTTCGCACCAGCCGATCGCGTTCCGCCGCGCCCAGTCGCTCAGTTCGTCCCGGCTGACCGACAACAAAGGCCGCAACAGCAGACCCGGACCCAGATCGCGAACCACCGGCATCGCGGCCAGTCCTGCCGGGCCGGCGCCGCGCATCAGCTGTAGCAGGAAGGTCTCCAGTTGATCGTCGAGGTGGTGTGCGCAAACCAGGACTTCGCCGCTAACCATGGCGTCCGCCAGCGCACGATAACGCGCATCGCGAGCTGCGGCTTCCACGCCACCTGGCGCATCCTCGGCGACAACGACTCGAATCGCCGAAAATTCCACCCCTAGCTTCTGCGCGGCAGCCTGCGCCGCCGATTGCCAGCGATCGGCGTCGGCATACAGACCGTGATTGACATGGATGGCTCGCAACGCGGCATCCGGCCATTCGGCGACGATCGAATTCATCAGCGCCAACAGCACGCTGGAATCGAGACCGCCGCTGAAGGCAACGCAATACCGGGTGTGCGGTGGATCTGCGAGGCGCCCGGCGAGCACCTGGCGTAACTTTGCGGCCAGGTTTTCGCTAACGTGGGTCATGGTTGGCTAATCCACGGTTTCTTTGTACAGGCCGAAGTTCATCAGCCGCCGATAGCGCTGTTCCAGCAACTCATCCGTGTTGTGACTGCTGAGCGCTTCGAGGTTGTGCAACAGCGAATTTTTCAAGGCTTCGACCATGGCATCGGGATCACGGTGCGCGCCACCGAGCGGTTCGCCGATAATTTCATCGACCAGGTCCAGCTTGGCCAACCTGGCCGCGGTGATGCCCATGGCTTCCGCGGCGACTTCCGCCTTGTCCGCGCTCTTCCAGAGTATCGATGCACAACCTTCGGGAGAAATCACCGAGTAAATGCTGAATTCGAGCATCAGCAGGCGATCGCAAACGCCGATGGCCAACGCGCCGCCGGAGCCCCCTTCGCCGATGACGACCGCCAGGATGGGCGTGCGCAGGCCAGCCATTTCATAGAGGTTGCGCGCGATCGCCTCGCTTTGCCCGCGCTCTTCCGCGCCGACGCCCGGGTAGGCGCCCGGCGTATCGATCAGCGTAATGATCGGCAGCGAAAATCGTTCGGCCATACGCATCAGGCGCAAGGCCTTGCGATATCCCTCGGGTTTGGGCATGCCATAGTTGCGATACACCCGCTGTTTGGTGTCGCGGCCTTTTTGATGGCCAATAACCATGACCGACCGGCCATCCAGCCGCGCCAGACCGCCGACGATCGCCGGGTCGTCCCCATACATGCGGTCGCCGGATAATTCCTGGAAATCGGTAAATATTTTTGCCAGGTAGTCGTTGGTGTACGGCCGTTGCGGATGGCGCGCGAGCTGGGTTACCTGCCAGGCGGTCAAATCAGAAAAAATCGACTTGGTCAGCGAGCGGCTCTTCTCCTCGAGCCGGTTTATTTCCTCGCTGATATTGATATCGGCGTCGCTGCCGACATGGCGGAGCTCTTCGATTTTCGCCTCGAGTTCTGCGATGGGTTGCTCAAAATCGAGAAATTTCAGATCCATGCCGTATACCGCGAAAACCAGATGCCCACATTACCGATACAGCCAATCGCGTACAAGCCCGGCAGGCCGGTCCGCATGCTGGCCAGGATAGTTCTACGGCGGTGGCGGATAGACCAGCTTCAGGTGTTCGCCGCCAACCAGTTTGTCCAGTTTGTCGAGCAATTCCCGGGTCGGTCTGACCTGCCAGTCGTCGCCCAGCGCCAGCAAGGCCTTGGCATCGCTACCGGTATATCTCACCCAGACACCGCAATGCCCGTCAAGATACGGTCGCAGCGTTCCCTTCAGTTCGCGCACGAAGCGTTGCCCGTCGTGCTGCCCCTGCCACTCGATGATCAGCTTTTTCGCCATTTGCTCCCTGGCCTGGTCAATGTCCTGGATGTTCCTGGCGGCAATCTGCCAGCCATTGCTGAAATCGTCATAGCGCAGGCTACCGTGAATCACCAGCACGGCCTTGACCTGCAGGAGATGGCCGAATTTCTGGTATGCCTCGTCGAACAAGGTGACTTCCACGCGCCCGCTGCGATCATCGAGCTGCAAGGTAACCCGGTTGCCGCGCTTGCCGATTTTCAGTACCACCCCCGCGACCGTGACCTTGCGCACGCTGGTGTATTGATTGCGACCGTTGCCCACTGGCTGGCCATCGCCCAGGTCGGCGATCCGGTTGCCGGCCAGCTGCGGCAGGTCTCTTTCATAGCGCGTGATCGGGTGTCCGGTGAGATAAAGGCCCAGGGTGTCGAATTCGCCATCCAGCCGCTCTTTCTCGCTCCATTCAGGTGGCTCCCGCTCAGGCGGGTCCCACTCGGATCGATCGCTCGGCGGAACCGGCAGATCGTCGCTTTGTGCGCCGCCCGGCCCGCCAAACCCGAACATGTCGTCCTGGCCTGCCGCGCTGGCTTTTGCATCCTGTTCGGCGAGCTTCATCGCCGCCGGTAATTGCGCCAGCAGCGCGGCGCGGCCGACGCCCAGGCTATCCATCGCGCCCGAGCGGATCAGCGCCTCCATGACGCGCCTGTTGAGCTTTTGCAGATCGGTCCGCTGGCACAGATCGACGATGCTGCGATACGCGCCGCCTGAAGATCGTTCCGCGATCAGGCCCTCGAGCGCGCTGCGCCCGACGCCTTTGATCGCGCCCAGGCCATAGCGAATGGCGCCTGGACCGGAGACCACGAAGGCATAACCGGAATGGTTGATGTCGGGAACCTGGACTTCGATATCCATGACTGCGCATTCATCGATCAGCGTCACCACCTTGTCGGTGTTGTCCATGTCCGTCGACAGCACCGCGGCCATGAACGGGGCTGGATAATGCGCTTTCAGCCAGGCGGTTCGATAAGCCAGCACGGCATAGGCGGCCGAATGGGACTTGTTGAACCCGTAACCGGCGAATTTCTCCATCAGATCGAATATGAAAGTGGCGAGCTCCGTATTGACGCCTGCCCGGTCGGCGCCACGCAGGAAAATCCCCCGTTGCTTGGCCATTTCTTCCGGCTTTTTCTTGCCCATCGCGCGCCGCAAAAGGTCGGCTTCACCCAGGCTGTAACCGGCCAGCACCTGCGCGATCTGCATGACTTGTTCCTGGTAAAGAATCACCCCATAGGTGGGCTCGAGTATCGGTTTCAGATCGGGGTGGAAATAGTCGATTTTGCTCTTGTCGGCGGCGTGCTTGCGATCGATAAAGTCATCGACCATACCCGACTGGAGCGGACCCGGTCTGAACAAGGCAACCAGAGCCACGATTTCACCAAAATTATCGGGCTGCAAGCGTTTGATCAGGTCTTTCATGCCGCGAGACTCGAGCTGGAATACAGCCACGGTCTGACATTTCTTGAGCAAGCTGAAGGTCGCGGCATCCTGCGGGTCGATCGCGTCTATATCCAGCGGCGGCTCGCCCGACTCCCGGCGCTGGCCGTTGATGATCTTGACCGCCCGGTCGATGATGGTCAGCGTGCGCAGGCCGAGAAAATCGAACTTGACCAGCCCGCAGGCTTCGACATCGTCCTTGTCGAACTGGGTGACCACATTGGCGCCGCCTTCCTCGCAATACAGCGGTGCGTAGTCGGTCAGCGGTCTGGGTGCAATAACCACGCCCCCCGCGTGGGTGCCGGCATTGCGCACCAGGCCTTCCAACTGGCGCGCCAGGTTGATCAGGTTACGCACCTCGTCATCGTTTTCGTACAGCTTGCGCAGCTCGTCTTCCTGCCCCAGCGCCCTTTCCAGCGTCATGCCCACTTCGAAGGGAATCAGTTTCGCGATGCGATCGACAAAACCGTATGGATGACCCAATACCCTGCCCACATCCCGGACCACCGCCTTGGCTGCCAGGGTTCCATAGGTGATGATCTGCGAGACCCGGTCCCGGCCATAGCGACCGGCGACATAGTCGATCACCCGGTCGCGGCCTTCCATGCAAAAATCGATATCGAAATCCGGCATCGAAACGCGCTCGGGATTCAGAAATCTTTCGAACAGCAATTCGTGCTCTATCGGATCGAGATCGGTAATCCGCAATGCGTAGGCGACCAGGCTGCCGGCGCCCGAACCCCGGCCCGGCCCGACCGGGATATCGTTGTCCCTGGACCAACGAATGAAATCCGCGACGATCAGGAAATAGCCGGGAAAACCCATTTCACAAATGACGTCTATTTCATGCTCGAGACGCTGCCGGTACGCATCCGGCAAGGCACCCGATTCGGCCAGGCCGAGCCGCCGGCGCAAACCCGCCACCGACTCGCCATGCAAATACCCGGCCGTGGTCTGACCCTCGGGGATCGGAAAGTCAGGCAAATCGCAGCCACCGAGATGCAACTCGAGGTTACAGCGTTTGGCGATTTCGACGCCGTTTTCCAGCGCTTCCGGCAAGTCGGCAAAAAGCGCCCGCATGTCTTCTGCGCTGCGCAGGTATTGCTGCTCACTGTACCGCCGCGGCCGGCCCGGATCGGTCAGCACCTGGCCATCGTGTATGCAAACCCTTGCTTCGTGCGCGCCGAACTCGCTGGCGCTGATAAAGCGGACATCGTTGCTCGCCAGCAACGGCGCACACTGTTCGGCTGACAGTTGCACGGCCTGTTGCAAATAGTCTTCTTCGCCCGCCCGACCCGTCCGGGTAATCTCCAGATAAAAACGATCGCCGAAAACTGTCCGCCATTCCGCCAGCCGCCGGTCCGCCAGATCGGTATGACCCGCCAGCAATGCCCTGCCGATATCCCCATCGACGCCACCCGACAACGCAATCAGGCCGGCACAGTTTTCACTGCTCAGCCACTGCGGGTCCAGCATCGGCACGCCCCGGTACTGGCCTTCCAGGTAACTGCGGCTCACCAGGCGTGACAGGTTTCGATAACCGGCCTGGTTCTGACACAGCAGCGTCAGGCGGCTGGGACGGGCCGGCTCGTCGATATCGCGCAGCAGGACATCGACGCCGATGATGGGTTTGATCCCGCGGGCAAGCGCGGCCCGGTAAAATTTCACCATCGCAAAAAGGTTGCACTGGTCGGTCAGCGCGACGGCCGGCATCGCCATATCCGCGATCGCCGCCATCAGCGGTTTCACCCGCACGACGCTGTCGGACAGGGAATACTCGGTATGCAAATGCAGGTGTACGAAACTGGCGTTCATCTGGCTCTATTGTTACCCGCTGGCCACGGCAATGTCATTGTCGGTTGCTGTTTTTTTCGCCTGTGCGACGCTGCGCACGGGGGCAAACGACAGCCTGTGCAAAGGACAGGCGCCATGGCGTTCCAGCGCTTGCCGATGCTCGGCGGTCGGATAGCCCTTGTGGCTGGCGAAATTGTATTGCGGATAAATCCGGTGCTGGCGCGTCATGAAACCATCGCGCGCGACTTTGGCCAGGATGGATGCGGCACTGATGGCCGGGACCCGGTCATCGCCGCCGACCAGCGCCTCGCTGCTGCAATCCAGCCCGGTGCCGGCGAATTCCGGGCAGCGATTGCCATCGATCTGCAGGTGTACCGGCCGGATATGCAAACCGAGCGTCGCGCGGCGCATCGCCAGCATGGTCGCCCGCAGAATATTCAGCTCATCGATTTCCGCGGCGTCGGCCCAGGCGATCGCGTAACTCAGCGCGCACTTCCTGATTTCCGCAGCCAGCACGGTTCGGCGGTCGGCCGACAATTTCTTTGAATCCCTCAACCCTGCAATCGGTCGCGCCGGATCCAGCACCACCGCCGCGGCAACCACCGGACCTGCCAGCGGGCCGCGGCCGGCCTCGTCGATGCCCGCGATCAGTAGCGTGCCGTTACTCACCGCTGCGACCCGCTGCGAGATCGAGTATGGCGGCGGCGGCGCGCTCGGCGGCATTGTGTTTTAGCATTTGCCGTATATCCCGAAAACGACCGTCCAGGTATTGCCGTCGACCGGTATCATCCAGTTCCCGCAGTATGGCCTGGCCGAGCGCCTCCACGCTGACGTCGTCGTTGATGATTTCGGGCACCAGGTCCTCGCCGGCAACCAGGTTTGGCAAAGCAAAGCGGTCGATTTTCAGCAAGCCCGGCCACTTCAGCAACCACTGCGTCGCCTGCGCCAACCGGTAGGTCACGACCATCGGGCGACCGATCAACGCGGCCTCGAGGGTCGCGGTTCCCGATGCCACGAGGAGTACATCGGCCGCTGCCATGACCTCATGCGATCGCCCGCGGATCATGTGTATCCCGACCGGCGGCGTAATGCGCCGGAGCGCTGCGCGAAAAATCGTTTCGCATTCGGCGGACGCCAGCGCCGCGACGAAGCGCATGGACGGCCGGCGTTCCCGCAGCCAGGCTATGGTTTCGGCAAAATCATTGGCGAGCCTGGTCACCTCGCCAATGCGGCTGCCCGGCAGCAGCGCGAGCCACTCCCCGTCATCGGCCAGCCCGAGTTCCCGCCTGGCCGTGGAGGTATCCGGCTGCCGCGTTATGCGCTCGGCCAGCGGATGACCCACGAACACCGCGCGAATGTTGTGATCGTCGTAGAACTGCTTTTCGAATGGCAACAGGCAAAGCACCAGGTCGGCGCTGCGCGCGATTTTCCTGACCCGCCCGCCGCGCCATGCCCAGACCGATGGGCTGACATATTGGACCGTCGGGATCCCCTGGCGGCGCAAGCGGGATTCCAGACCGAGATTGAATTCCGGTGCATCGATACCGACGAACACATCCGGCCGCCAGGTCGCAAACTGCCTCGCCAGCTGCCGCCTGAGTTTGAGCAGGCGCGGTAAATGCGCGATCACTTCGACCAGGCCCATCACCGCCAACTCGCTCGCATCAACCAGCGGCCGGCAACCGGCAGCCCGCATTTCCTCGCCGGCCACGCCCATGGCCGAGAGGCCGGGTGCGCGGGCGCGCAAGGCCTGCAACAGGCTGCCGCCGAGCATGTCGCCGGAGGCCTCGCCGGCGACCAGGGCAACTTTTACGCCGGGCTCCTGCGCCATCGATGCCACCGCTATCAGCGCGCGATGCCGCGGGTGCTGGATTTCAGCGACTCGACCAGCGGCAACAAGACCGGCTGTACCTCGAGCCGTTGCTCGAGTTCGGCAATCGCGTCTGCGAGTTTCAATCCCTCACGATATATCAGCCGATACGCCGCATGTAGCTGGCGCAGCTGATCCCGGTCGAAACCACGCCGCTTGAGCCCTTCCTTGTTGATGCCACGCGGTTGCACCGGATTGCCGGACACGATGAGGTATGCGGGGATATCCCGGGCGACTACCGAGTACATCGCCATGAAGCTGTGCTCGCCGATATGGCAGAACTGGTGCACCCCGGAAAAGCCGCCAAAAATCGCGTGATCGCCAACCATCACGTGACCGCCCAGGGTCGTGCAATTGGCGAAAATCGTGTGGTCGCCGATGACGCAGTCATGCGCAATGTGCACATAAGCCATCAGCCAGTTGTCATTGCCGATTCGGGTCAGACCCTGTTGCTGTGCCGTGCCCCGGTTGATCGTACAGAACTCGCGAATGGTGTTGCCATCGCCTATTTCCAGCCGCGTTGCCTCGCCGCCATACTTTTTGTCCTGTGGAATCTCACCGATGGATGCGAACTGGTAGATCCGGTTGTTGCTGCCGATCTTCGTTTCGCCCTTGATCACCGTATGCGGCCCAATCGTCGTGCCCGCGCCAATCTCGACATCGCCGTCGATAACCGCGTACGGACCCACCTCGACATCGTCCGCAAGGCGCGCCGATGACGAAATGATGGCGGTCTCGTGGATCACTGTCAGGCAATTCCGGGCGCACACATCAGCTCGGCGCTGGCCACCAATTTTCCATCGACCTCGGCGCGCCCTGAAAATTTCCAGATGGTGCGTATTTTTCGAACCAGTTCAACATTCAAAACGAGTTGATCGCCGGGCACGACCGGTGCGCGAAAACGCGCCTTGTCGATACCGACGAAATAGAAAATGTTGTCATCCGACGGGGTGACGTTGGCGGTGACAAATGCCAGCAATCCGCACGCCTGGGCCAGCGCCTCGATAACCATGACGCCCGGCATCACCGGCTTGACCGGGAAATGCCCCTGAAAAAACGGCTCGTTTATGGTCACATTCTTACAGGCCACGATGTTTTTGCCGGCTTCGCAGCTGATCACCCGATCGACCATCAGAAACGGGTACCGGTGCGGCAGGTAGCCCATGATTTTTTCGATATCCATTTGACCTGCGTTACTCATCAGCTCTTGTCCTTTTCGCCCGCGCTGCCCGCGGTTTCGATTTCAGCAAGCTTTTTTTCCAGAAGCTGCACTTTTTTGGCCAATTTATCCAGGTGACGCAAATGCGCCGCATTCCGGCGCCACCGGCTCGCCTGTTCCACCGGCATCGCGCCGGAATAAACCCCGGCGTGCATGAGCGAGTGACTGACAAAGGTAAACGCGTTAACGACCACGTCGTCGCCCAATTCGATATGGCCGACGATTGCCGCGGCGCCGCCGATCATGCATCGTTTGCCAATCGTTGCGCTGCCCGCAATCGCTACACAACCGGCGATCACCGTATGCTCTCCGATCCTGACATTGTGGCCAACCTGTACCTGGTTATCGAGCTTGACGCCATCGCCGATCACCGTGTCTTCGATCGCGCCGCGATCGATCGCGGTGTTGGCGCCCACCTCGACGTCGTCGCCAAGCCGCACACCGCCAAGCTGGGGCACCTTGATCCAGCGATCGCCATCCCTTGCAATGCCAAAGCCATCGGCGCCGAGAACCGCGCCCGCATGAAGCAAACCCCGGGCGCCGATTCTTGTGTCCGCGCAAAGCGTGACATTGGCATTCAGACGGGTGCCCGCACCCAGCTCGCAGCGGTCGCCGACGACGCACCCCGGACCGATAAAAACACCCTGGCCGAGCCTGACATCGGCGCCAATGCAGACCTGGGCTGAAATACACACGCCCGCGGCTATTTCTGTGTCTGCGCCAACCACGGCGCTGTCATCGATGCCCGGCGGCGCTTCGCTCGATGGATTCAGGTCGGCCGCGACGCGGGCATACAAGGCATAAGGATTGTCGGTAATCAGGCAACTCACCGGGCATTGCGCAGCGTCTTCGGGCGACAGGATGACGGCCGCGGCGCTGGTGTCAGCCAATTGTTTGCGGTACGCCGGATTGGCCAGAAAACTGATCGCCTCGCCCGCGGCGTTGAGCAAGGTGCCAACCCGGCTGATGGGCACATCCGGGTCACCCTGGACGGTGCATCCGTATCTGACCGCGAGCTCCCCCAGCGTCGTGGTCATACCCGCTTGTGTCCTTTATTGTCCCGTATTGGATGCCTGGAAGGCAGCTTCCAGCGCAGCCAGGACGACATCGGTGATGTCTACCGTATCGCTGACATACAAAATGCCCGGCTCGCCCACGATCAGGTCGTAGTTGCCTGTGCCGGCGTACGCCTGTACATGTTCGATCAGGGTCCGCTGCAGGTTGGTCAGCTCTTCGTTCTGCCGAAGATTGAAATCCTCCAGAAACTCGTCGCGCCTTCTTTTCAGATCGCGGTCACCCTGGCTCAGATCGCGCTCGAGGGTCCTGCGCTCCTGCTCGCCCATCAGCGCGCCATCCCGCTCCAGCCGCTCAGCCAGCCCCTGCAGGGTCTTCTGTTCGGCAAGAATCTGGCGCTCGCGCGGCGCAAACTCATCCTGCAGCTGCTGGCGAATCTGATTGGCCTGCGGGGATTGCTGCAACAGCCTTGGCAGATTGACAAAGCCGATTTTTATTTCCTGCGCCGTGACTGCAAACGACAACAGCAACAATACCAGCAGCGACGCACCCCATCGATAAATTATTTGTTTTCTCATTAATACACCCTAAAAAGCGGAACCAATAGAAAATTGCAGTCGTTCGGTCTTATCGCCAAAGAAACGCAGCGTCTCCTTTTCCGGGTTCAGCGGGAACGCATAACTAAACTTGAAAAGACCAATCGGAGCCAGCCACTCGACCGCCACCCCATATGAATGCTTCAAACGGGTGGCGTCCCATTGATAGGAGATCGGGTCGCCAAGCTTGTCGAAAAAACTCACGTCACCGGTAGAGAATACATTACCGACATCATAGAAAACACTCATCCTTGCAGATCCCTTCATGGCCTCCGGCACCGGTACCAGCAATTCGAACTGGGAAGCCACTTTCAAGTTACCTCCATAGGGATTGCCAAAAGAGTCTTTTGGTCCGAGCCTGTTTTCCTTGTAGCCACGAACCGTGTTTGGACCGCCGGAGAAGAAATTCCGAAATGGAGGAATAGACGTCGTATCGCCAAGCGCCTCGCCGAGTCCGATTTCCGATTTGATACTGAACACCCACTCGCCTGAGATCGGAATAAATTTCTGGTAATCGACATTCAGGAACCAATACTCTACATCGCTTATCGGCGTGGCATAACTGCCAGACACCCGGATGCGTGACCCACGGTCGGCAAACAAAAAGCGATTGCGCGAGTCATAGGACCAGCCAAGCAACAGCTCAAATGTCTTGAAAGCCGTTTTGGAGAAAGTAATGCCATTGATGGTTTCGACCAATGAATTGCCGTTGTTTTGCACCCATTCCTGGGACTGCCGGGTCTGGAAGCTGTTCGATGACAATTCCGAATCGCTGGCCGAAAAGCCCAATCTGAATTCCTGAAACTCGCTGATCGGAATTCCATAATCGATCGAGGCGCTGGTCGTCTGGGTATTGAAAGCGGAAGCGCCGGAGGTAAACTGATTGAAATCGCGCAGTCCGACGGAAACGGTTCTGCGAATTCCGTCCGGGGTCGCATACGGATTGGTATGGGAAAGACTGTAAATCTTGCTGAACCTGCCGGATGACAAATCCATGGAAATCCGGTTACCGGTCCCCATAAAATTCGTATGCACAAAATTTCCGTTCAGGATCAGCCCCTGGGCATCCGAAAATCCGACCCCGCCGCCGAACGATCCGGGCAAGCCTTCCTTGATGGTGTATTCGATATCCACCATGTCGGCGACCCCCGGTACGGGGATGGTTTCCATTTCGACGCTCGCGACGAAAGGCAACCTCTGGATTCGCTGCCTGGACCGCTCTATGCCCGAGTTTGACAACCACGCCTGCTCCATTTGTCTCATCTCACGACGAAACACGTAGTCGTCGGTTGCGTGGGTGCCGGCGAACTTGATTCTCCTGACATAAACCCTGTTGCCGGGCTTCACATAGAAAGTCAGGCTGACCGTTTTTTCTTCGATGTTGACATCGGGAATAGGTTCGATGTCGGCCAGCGAATAGCCGCGCTCGCCGAGGGCGTAGGCCATCATTTCCGTGCTTTGGTTAATCCGTCTTTGTGAGTACGTGTCTCCTTCCTGCAAAACGATCAGCTGCCGCAGAACCTCGGGCGCCAGGATGGTCTTGCCGGACAGCTTCACACCGGACACCTTGTACAGGTCTCCTTCATCGATGTTGATGGTCAGGAAGATATCCTTGCGGTCAGGCGAAATCGCAACCTGCGTCGAGCGGACCTGGAAATTGAGATGACCGCGATCCAGGTAAAACGAACTCAGCGCCTCCAGGTCCCCAAGCAGGGATTCCTTCGAGTACCGGCAATCGCCCTTCAGGAAGCAGGTCAGGTGAGGTTGCCGCAAAGACATCTCCTTGCGCAGCTCCTTATCGGAATATATATGGTTGCCGACGATATTGATCTGGCGAATCGTCGCCCGTTCGCCCTCGACGACGACGATATCGATTTGCACCCGGTTCTTGCCGACAGTGGAGACCGTTGTGGTCACCGTCGCGCTGTATTTGCCCTGGCTGAAATACTGCTCGGTAATCGCATTGGTCACGCCTTCGAGGACCGACCGGTCGAAGGTCTTGCCCTCGGCCAGTCCTATACGGCTTAATTCGGCCTCCATGTCCTCGGTCTTGATGCTCTTGTTGCCGGAGATAGTGAAACTTTCGATGGATGGCCTTTCGACGACCACGATCAGCAACATGCCGTCAACGGTCCTGAGCTCTACATCATCAAAAAACTTGGTTTCGTACAAGGCACGGATGGCTTCCTGTACCCGTTGCCGATCGATGACGTCACCGATTTTGACCGGCAGGTAATTAAATATGGTGCCATCGGTTATCCGCTGGTTGCCATCGATCCGCATGTCACGCACCAGGAAACCTTCCTCCTGGGCGGCAGCCTGTCCGAGCACAAGAATGGCCAGCGCCAGAAATATCCCGATTCTTCCAGTCATGCGAACGGCAGCCCTCAGCCAAACAGCCGGTTGAAATCGTTATAAAAAGCAAGCCCCATGATCATGATCAGCATTGCAATACCCAGTTGCTGTCCCAGCAACTGGACTTTTTCCGACAGGGGTCTGCCCCGGATGCCTTCCGCCACAACATAAACCATCTGCCCGCCATCGAGCAGCGGGATCGGCAACAGGTTGACAATGCCGAGACTGATACTGAGGATCGCCAGCAAACCGAGAAATTCTTCCAGGCCAAGACTGGCCGCGGCGCCGGCGTAGGCGGCGATGCTGATCGGACCGGAAATATTTTTCGCGGAAATCTGGCCGCTGATCATGCGCCCGAGCAAACGAATCGTAAGCACCGAAGTGTCCCAGGTTCTCGCCAGGCCGTGGCCCAGCGCGCTGAAAAACGGGTAACGCTCGACCATGCGCATATCCGCGTACAGGTCTCCCGGGGGTACCCGTACCGAAGCGCCGATGCGCCCGATAACGCCGTCCTCGGTTTCCACGCGGGCGATGGTCATCGGCAGCGCCAGGCGCTGGCCATCGCGCTCGATTTGCATGCTGATTTCCTCGCCCGGACGCGCGCGGACAAACTCCACCCAGCTACGCCAGTCATCGACTGGCACGTCATCGGCGGAGACGACCAGGTCACCGGGTTTCAGCCCCGCCTGCTCCGCCGCCCCCCCGGGCGTGATTTCGTCGAGCAGCGGCGCGATCAGCGGGAACCAGCGATTGAATCCAAGACCACTGAACAGCAAGGCTGGATCGCTCAGTTCGTTCTCGCGCCCGCGCACATCGATGCTCAGGCTACGCGGGTAGCCATCCGCACCGATCACGCTCATCGCTATGTCACCTGAATCCAGCAACACCTCGATCAGGCTGAGCGGAACCTGTCCCCATGATTTGATCTGCTGGTCG
The DNA here is from genome assembly GCA_022560735.1 of Pseudomonadota bacterium. Lineage (GTDB taxonomy): Bacteria > Pseudomonadota > Gammaproteobacteria > Steroidobacterales > MnTg04 > MnTg04. The sequence goes on along the minus strand of JADFSO010000008.1, from coordinate 17,441 downwards.
CCGATCGCCGTAATCAGATCGCCTCTTTCCATGCCCGCTGCCGCCGCAGGCGAGTCCGCAGCGACATCCCCGATCACCGGTTTGAGACCGTCGATGCCGATCACGAAAAGCAGCCAGTATGCGACCACGGCAAAAAGAAAATTGAACGCGGGCCCCGCGGACAACACCGCCAGCCTGCTGGCGACCGGCTTCCGGTTATACGCGCGATGCAGTTCTTCCGGTGCGACCGGGCCTTCCCTCTCGTCGAGCATCTTTACATAGCCGCCCAGCGGAATGATCGAGATCATGAACTCCATGTCATCGCGACCTTTGTATACCCACAGGGGCCGGCCAAAGCCGATCGAGAATTTGAGTACCTTGAAACCCAGTTTTCTGGCCACCCAGAAATGGCCAAACTCGTGCACCGCGACCAGCACCGAGATCGCCACGACAAAAGACGCAATAGTGAATACAAACTGGGTCATACCGTTATACCCATCTCTTTAACTGTCTGGCCCGCTTTTTCGCGCGCCCATCGATCCGCGTTTATGACCGTCTCCAGGGATTCGACCGCCTCGACACCGTGGCATTCCATCGTATTGGCAATAACTGCAGCAATTTCCATGAATGGCAGGCGCCGGTCGAGGAATGCCTCTACCGCGATCTCATTCGCGGCATTGAGCGCCGCCGGCGCCGTACCACCGCGTTCCGCAGCCGCCCTCGCCAGCGCCAGGCACGGAAAACGATCCGTGTCGGGCGCCTGAAACTCAAGCTTTGCGATGGCCACCAGGTCCAGCGATTTCACCCCGGATTCCATACGCTCCGGCCACGCAAGAGCGTGGGCAATGGGGGTACGCATATCCGGGTTGCCCAGTTGCGCCAACACCGAACCATCGCGATATTCGACCAGCGAATGCACGATGCTCTGTGGGTGGATCAGGATTTCAATATCATCCGGCGACATGGCGAACAAATGGCCGGCTTCGATCAGCTCAAGACCCTTGTTCATCATCGTGGCCGAATCGACCGAAATTTTATCCCCCATGTCCCAGTTCGGATGTGCGCAAGCCTGTTCCGGCGTCACCGTTTCGAGTTCGCCAACCGGGGTATTCAAAAACGGACCACCCGATGCTGTCAACCATAATTTGCGCACGCCGAGTTTCGACCGCCGGCCGCCGGGATCGGGCAGACACTGGAAAATTGCGTTGTGCTCGCTGTCGATCGGGATCAAGGTTGCGCCGTTGTTTGCTACGGCCTCGATCAACAAATGCCCGGCAAGCACCAGCGATTCCTTGTTGGCCAGCAAGACTCTTTTGCCCGCCTGTGCCGCGGCCAGCGTCGGCAGCAAGCCAGCGGCGCCGACGATCGCTGCCATGACAAAATCGGCCTGCGCAAGCCCGGCCGCCTCGACCAGTGCGCCGGCGCCGGCGAGCAGTCTGGTTTTGAGGCCAGCCTGTTGCAGCCCTTCGCGCAACACATCGGCGGCCCCGTTATCGGTCAAAACCGCGAGGTCCGGCTCGAAAACCATGCACTGTTGCAACAAGCGCCGGTGATTGCTCCTGGCGGTCAGCGCAACCACGCGAAATGCATCGGGGTTGCGTGCGATCACGTCCAGCGTGCTGCAACCGACGCTCCCGGTCGACCCCAGGATACTGACGCCTTTCATCAGACCAGTCCCTGCCAGCTCAGCCCGAGCACAAACACCGGGGCCGCCGAGCAAATACTGTCGATACGATCGAGCATGCCGCCATGACCCGGGAAAATTTGCCCACTGTCTTTCAATCCATTATGCCTTTTGAAAATACTGACAATCAGATCCCCGATGACAGAAATCACCGACACGGCGACACACAGCGAAACAAAGCTCAGCGGGTCTTGCTTAAAATACAGGGCGCCGGCAAAGGCAACGATTGTGGCAAGCGCAATGCCGCCGATCGCGCCTTCCCAGGTTTTCCCCGGGCTGACCCTGGGAATCAGCTTGATCCTGCCAAACAGTTTACCCACGGCAAACGCGCCGATGTCGGTTGCCCAGACCACGAGCAGCACAAAAACCACCCAGGCCACGCCATTTTCCGCGCCCAGCAGACGGCTCAGCGCGAGCCAGGCTGGCACCAGCACCAGGAATCCCGATAAAAAGCCAACCGCCATCGGGATCGCGGTGGGAAAGCGCGTGACCCAGACAAAAACCACCAGCCACCAGGCCAGCGTAATCTGCAACACCAGTTGCAATGCCCCGGGTTGAAAGCTGTATAGCCACACGGCAAGCATCGACGCCAGCACGACGACGACGTACAGCAACCGCCAGAGCAAGGATTTCAGGCCAAGAAACTGGCTCCACTCCCAGATGCCCAGGCTGATCGCCAGGGTCAGCGTAATCAATGCGCCCGGCGGCGGCAGGAACAACACCACGCCGGCGAGTACCGCCAGCAAGGCCACGGCTGTAATGATTCTTTGCCTAAGCATGATCGCCGGTCACCTGCGCCGATGTTTTGCCAAACCGCCGTTCCCGCCCTTGAAAACCGCCAACCACGGCCGCCAGTTCCTGCTGCTCAAAATCAGGCCACAGCGTGTCGCTGAAATGCAGCTCCGTATAAGCCAGGTTCCACAGCAGGAAATTGCTGATTCGGGAATCGCCGCCGGTTCGAATAAACAGATCCGGATCGCCAGGGCCGGCAAGCTGTATCCGGGCCGCCAGGCGATTTTCGTCTATCTCCTCGACCGCCAGCTCGCCATCGGCAACCTGTCGTGCCAGGCCTTTGCATGCGTTGACGATATCCCAGCGACCCCCGTAGGCGACCGCGATGACCAGGTGCAAGCGCTCGTTGCCTGCGGTCATCGCTTCCGATGCCTCTATCTGCCGGACCAGGTCGGCGGGCAACTGCTCGCGGTCGCCGATGATCGTGAGCCTGACCCCCTGCTCATTCAACTCCGGTACCTGTTTGTTCAGGGCCTCGACAAACAAGGTCATCAGTTTTTGTACTTCTTCCGTGGGTCTGCCCCAGTTTTCGCTGCTAAACGCGAACAGTGTCAGGGTACGGATTCCCAGTTCAACGCAGGCCTCGACGGTGCGCCGCACTGCCTTGACACCGGCCCGGTGACCCGCGTGCCGGGGCAACATGCGTTGCTTCGCCCAGCGGCCATTGCCATCCATGACGATCGCAATATGCCGGGCAGCCATGGTGTCCTGCTGCTGGCTGGTCTTGTCTGCCTGGTCCGCCATCGTGACTAGTCGGATACGGTTCACAGCTCCGGCACAAATACCGAACCCTTGCGCCGAAGTCCTTATACCTCCAGCAACTCTGCTTCTTTTTCCGCGAGGATCTTGTCGATCCTGGCAACATGATCGTCGGTCAGCTTCTGCACCTCGTCGTGCGCGCGATGATCGTCGTCTTCGGTGATCGTTTTTTCCTTGAGCAGCTCCTTGACGTCATGCAGGGCGTCGCGGCGAATATTGCGTACCGCGACCCGCGCGTTCTCCGCCTCGTGCCGCACCACCCGGGTCATGTCCTTGCGTCTTTCTTCGGTCAGCGGCGGTAGCGGGACTCGAATCACGGTGCCCGCGGTGGTCGGGTTCAAACCCAGGTCCGCGGTCATGATGGCTTTTTCGACGACCTGGATCATGGGTTTCTCCCATGGGTTTACGGCCAGCGTGCGCGCATCCTCGACCGTGATGCTGGCAACCTGGTTGAGCGGCACCTGCGCTCCGTAATAGTCGACGGTAATGTGTTCCAGCAGGCTCGTGTGCGCGCGTCCGGTCCTGAGCTTTTTCAGTTCCTGGACAAACGCGTCGACGCTCTTGCCCATCCGTGTCCCTGCGCTTTTTTCGATATCGTTAATCACAGGCTGCCTCCTGTATTCGCTCCAGGCCATTATCTACCAAGGTTCCCAGCGCCTCCCCCCGCATGATGCGCAGCAAGCTGCCCGCTTTCGTCAGGTTAAACACGCGCAGCGGGATATTGTTGTCGCGACACATGACGATCGCCGTCGCATCCATGACCTCCAGCTTGCCGTGCAGCACCTCGTCGTAACTGATCTGCGTATAGCGCCGCGCGGAAGCATCCTTGAGCGGGTCGGCGGAATAAACACCGTCCACCTTGGTCGCCTTGAGGAGTATGTCCGCGCCAATTTCGATCGCGCGCAAACTGGCCGCGGTATCGGTCGTAAAAAACGGGTTCCCGGTGCCGGCGGCGAAAATCGCAACCCGGCCTTTTTCCAGGTGCCGGATCGCCCTGCGCCGAATATAGTCTTCGCAAACCGCATTGATTTGCAGGGCCGACATGACCCGCGCGTGTACACCCTCTCCTTCCAGGGCGTCCTGCAAGGCCAGGCTGTTGATCACGGTCGCCAGCATGCCCATCTGGTCGCCGGTGACCCGGTCCATCCCGGACCTGGCGAGACCGGCCCCCCGAAAAATATTGCCGCCCCCGAGCACCACGCCGATCTGTACATTCATATTCCTGACTTCGGCGATCTCTGCTGCAATGCGGCGAATCACCTCCGGATCCACGCCGTAATCCAGTTCCCCCATCAGCGCCTCGCCGCTGAGTTTTAGCAGAATTCGCCTTTGCACAGGTTCTGAATCGCCCATAAAGCCTCTTGTTCTTCCAGGTTCCGCGGATATAAAGAACCCCGCTCTCACGGGGTTGCCGATATTAACTGATTTTGCGGCTTGCGGACTACCCGCCCTTCACCTGGGCCATGACCTCGTCGGCAAAATTCTCCTCGACCTTGTCGATACCCTCGCCCACCTCGAAACGCACGAAACGTTTAACCGCGGCCTGGTTCTGCTCGAGAAGCTTGCCGACGGTCAGCTCAGGATCCTTGACGAAGGGCTGCCCGGTCAAGGTAATCTCCGCCAGGAATTTGCGCATCCGCCCAGCGACCATTTTTTCCACGATCTCCTCGGGCTTGCCCTCGGTGCGAGCCTGTGCGACCAGGATTTCTCTTTCCCTGGCCAGGGTCTCTGCCGGTACTTCGGCTTCCGACACGCATTGCGGGCTGATCGCCGCAACATGCATCGCGATATCCCGGGCGAGACCCGCATCCCCGCCCTCGGCGCTGACGACCACGCCGATCCGGATGCCATGCAGATACGATGCCAGCACGCCAGCGCTTTCGATCAGCTCGAACCGCCTGACCTGGACATTCTCACCGATCCTGGCGATCAGGCTGCGGCGCGCCTCCTCGATGCTTTGGCTGCCGAGGGACAGCGCGTTGAGCGCATCCATGCTGTCCGGCTTGCCGGCCAGCACGGCATCGGCGACCGCATCGATAAAGCCGCGAAAGTCATCGCCACCCGACACAAAATCGGTCTCGCAATTGATTTCGATGATCGCCGCGAACTGATTGTCGGCGGACTGGCGCACGACAACGGCGCCCTCGGCGGCCACCCGGCCCGCCTTCTTGTCGGCCTTTGCCAAACCGCTCTTGCGCATGGCTTCGATCGCGGCTTCCATATCACCGCCGCTTTCGACCAGCGCTTTCTTGCACTCCATCATGCCAGCGCCCGTGCGCTCGCGTAATTCCTTGACCTGTGCAGCCGTAATACCCATTGATCCGTTCCTCCAGATAAAAAAAGCACGGGCTGCACAACCTGCCAGCCCGCCTTTGCGATCGTTTCTTGCCGCGCCGATATACAGCGGCCTGTTGCAGGATTCTCAGGCGTCCTTCTTGTCGGCAGCGGCTTTTTCCGTCGTGGCTTTCCTGGCTGTGGTTTTTTCCCCTGCCGCTTTTTTGGCTGGCGCTTTCCCGGCCGCGGCTTTCTTGCTCACGACCTTTTTCGTTGCGACTTTCCGGGTCGCCGCTTTTTTCGCCGCGGGCTGTTTGTCCCCTGCCTTTGCGACGACCGGCTTTTCTTCAGGCTTTGCCTCGGCCGGCTTTTTGTCGGTCACCGTTTCTTCGGGCTTTGCCTCGACTGGCTGTTGGTCGGTCGCCTTTTCTTCGGGCTTTGCCTCGGCCGGCTTTTTGTCGGTCAATGTTTCTTCAGGCTTTGCCTCGACTGGCTGTTGACCGGCCACCGTTTCTTCGGGCTTTGCCTCGGCCGGCTTTTGCTCCAGCTTTTCGACGGCCAGTTTTTCAGCGGGCTCTTCGCCTGCCGCTGCCTGTTCGACATCGGCGCCGGCCTGCGCCGGTTCTGGCTTGGCCTGCGCCTCCACTGCCGAGTCATCCGCAACAGGCTTTGCCTCGGCCGGCTCGTCTGCCCTGGCCTTTCGAAGCGTCGTCACAACGACCTTCCTGTCTGCTTTCTTGCGCGCCGGTTTCTTGGCCGTACTCTCCTTGCGGGGCTTGCCTTCGTCATCGAGCTCGACGAATTCGTCATCGCCGAGGTTGATTTCAGGCAGCGAGGCCTTGCCATCGAGAACCGCTTCCGATACGCCGTGCGCGTACAGCTGGATCGCGCGCATCGCATCGTCGTTGCCGGGAATAATGTAATCGACGCCATCCGGCGAGCAGTTGGTATCCACGACGGCGATTACCGGTATACCCAGTTTGACCGCTTCGCGGATTGCAATATTCTCGTGGCCGACATCGACGATGAACAATGCGTCGGGCAGGCCCTTCATGTTTTTGATGCCACCCAGGCTGCGGAACAGCTTGTCCATCTCGCGCCGCAGGCCGATGACCTCCTTCTTGACCAGCGCTTCGAACGCGCCGCTTTCTTCCATCGCCTCCAGCTCTTCGAGCCGGCCGATCGACGCGGTGATGGTCTTGAAATTGGTCAGCATGCCGCCCAGCCAGCGATGATTGACAAACGGCATGCCGCAGCGCGTTGCCTCCGTTTTTATCGCTTCACGGGCAGATCGCTTGGTGCCGACAAACATCACGGTGCCGCGATTGGCAACGATGTTCTTTATGAACTCGGCGGCTTCGCCGAACAACGGCATGGTCCGCTCGAGATCGATGATATGGATTTTATTGCGCTCCCCGAAGATAAAGGGGGCCATTTTTGGGTTCCAGAAGCGGGTCTGGTGACCGAAATGCACGCCAGCTTCCAGCATCTGGCGCATGGATACGTTTGCCATGTTGTCTCCTTGGGGTTAAGCCTCCATGTACCCCATACGACAACCCTTGAGGGCACCCAGGCGTATGTGCCGGCACATGTGTGGATTTTTGCATTTGCGAAAAAAGCGCGCGCTTTATACCATAAATCGGCCCGCTGCAACAATGCCGCGGTTACAGTATTTTCCCGCCACATGGCAAAGGCGCATACACCGGGACCTGGCGCACCGGTCAGCAACCCACGGAGCGATCTGCAAACCCATGTCAGTAACCATCAAAACGCCAACCGAGCAGGACCAGATGCGGCTGGCCGGACAGGCCGCATCCGAGGTGCTCGATATGATCACAGACCATGTCGTGCCCGGTATCAGCACCGGCGAACTGAACCGCCTGTGTCACGAATATATCGTCGACCGGCAGCAGGCGATCCCCGCGCCCCTGAATTACCGGGGTTATCCGAAATCCATCTGCACTTCGGTCAATCACGTGGTCTGCCACGGTATACCGGGTGGGAAAAAGCTCAAAAATGGCGATATCATCAATATCGACGTTACCGTCATCAAGGATGGCTTTCATGGCGACACCAGCCGCATGTTCATGGTGGGAAAACCCAGTGTCATGGGGCAGCGGGTCAGCCAGGTGGCGCACGACGCCATGTATCTCGGTATCGAGCTGGTTTGCCCTGGCGTGAGGCTGGGCGATATCGGCCAGGTCATTCAGCAGCATGTCGAGGGCCAGGGCTGCTCGGTGGTGCGGGAATATTGCGGCCATGGCATCGGCCGGGAATTTCATGAGGACCCACAGGTCCTGCATTATGGTAAATCCGGAACCGGCCTCGAGTTGTGCGCAGGCATGACCATTACGATCGAACCGATGGTGAATGCCGGCCGTCGGCATGTGCGCCTGCTGCCGGATGGCTGGACGGTAGTCACCAAGGACCACTCCCTGTCCGCCCAATGGGAACACACGGTTCTGGTCACCGACAACGGCTATGAAATCATGACCCGGGATCATAGCGGCGGCTGACCGTGAGCCGCCCGCCCGCTACCGCCGCCAAGCCTGGGCCAGACAAATCCCCGGAGAAATGGGCGTTCCTGGCGCAGCTCGATGCCCGCCTGGCGGCCACCGCCGCAGCGCAGGAAACATTTGCCGAGTCCTTGCGCCTGGGCGACGACGAACTCGCCCGCCGCTTTGACGATGGCGAGCAGGTGGAGGCCCTGGTCCACGATCGCGCCCGGTTGGTCGATGCGCTGGTCGTCTGTGCATGGCAACGCCACTTCGGCGGTGACGGCGGGGAGTTGGCACTGGTCGCCGTGGGCGGTTATGGCCGGGGTGAGTTGCACCCCGGATCGGATATAGACCTGCTGATCCTGGCGCCGGAGGGCATCGCCTTCGCGGGGGATTCGCTCAAGGATTTCCTGGCTTTTTTGTGGGATATCGGCCTGCAACCGGGTCACAGCGTGCGCACCGTAAAACAATGCCTGAGCGTGGCTGCGGACGACATTACCGTCGCCACTGCGCTGATGGAATCGCGGTTATTGTTCGGCGCCATGCGCCTGTTCGAAGAAATGCGGGACAAAACCGGGCCGGCCGGCGTCTGGCCATCGCGGGATTTCTTTGCCGCAAAACTGGCCGAGCAGGAACGACGGCACCACCGCTACCACGACACCGCGTACAACCTGGAACCCAACATCAAGCGCGGCCCGGGCGGTTTGCGCGACATCCAGATGATCGGCTGGGTCGCCAAACGCCATTTCAAGGTTGACGATCTGCAGCAACTGGTGCCGCTGGGTTTTCTGACCACCGGTGAATACCGCCGCCTGCAGGCCGGCCGGGCTTACCTCTGGCGGGTTCGCTTCGCCCTCCACAAGCTGACCGGCAGGCGGGAAGACCGGCTGCTGTTCGATCACCAGGTGCAACTCGCCAGACAGTTCGGCTATAGCGATGGCCCGCAGACCCTGGCGGTCGAGAAATTCATGCAGCGCTACTACCGAATGGTCATGCGGTTGAGCCGGCTCAACGAAATGCTGTTGCAGTTTTTCCAGGAAGCGATACTGCTGGAGCCGGACCCGCAACCGAAGATCATCAATCCACGCTTTCAATCCCGCAACGGGTTTCTCGAGGTCAGTTCGGCGGAGGTCTTTGTCCGGCAACCGTCCGCGCTGCTGGAAATTTTCCAGATCCTCCAGCAGCAACCGGGGTTGCGCGGCGTCAGCGCGACGACCATTCGCCTGATTCGCCGCAACCTGCGCCTGGTAAACGTCGGCTTCAGGGCCGACCCGGCGCACCGCAAGCTGTTCATGGACATCATCAGGGCGCCGGCCGGCGTGACCCACGAGTTAAGACGCATGAACGATTACGGGATACTCGGCCGTTATATCCCGGCCTTTGGCCGGATCGTCGGACGCATGCAATACGACCTGTTTCACGCCTATACCGTCGACGCCCACACCTTGTTCGTGGTCAGCAACCTGCGGCGCTTCGCGTTGCCCAGGTTCGATCACGAGTTTCCCGATTGCAGCCGGATCATGCAGGCGCTGGAATACCCGGAGATCCTCTATCTTGCCGGGCTGTTTCATGACATTGCCAAAGGCAGGGGCGGCGATCACTCGACGCTCGGCGCCGTAGAGGCGGAAGCTTTCTGCATGGCGCACGGCATCGGTGAGCGCCAGTCGCAGCTGGTCGCGTGGCTGGTGCGCCATCACCTGTTGTTGTCGGTCACCTCGCAGAAAAAAGACATTTCCGATCCGGCCGTCATTCACCAGTTCGCCCGCCAGGTCGGCGATCAGCTGCACCTGGATTTTCTGTACCTGCTGACCATTGCCGATGCACGCGGGACCAATCCCAAGCTCTGGAATTCGTGGAAGGCCAGCCTGTTCCGCGAGTTCTATTTGCGTGTCAGCCGGGCATTGCACAGTGGCCTGGAAACTCCGCAGGACCAGGCAGAGCTGGCGGCGGGCCACCGCCGCGAAGCGCTGGCCATATTGTGCGATCTGGACAACGTCCACTTGCCCGACGACGCCACGCCGCTGCCGTGGGACCTGCTGGGCGATGAGTATTTCCTGCGCCACTCGCCCGCGGAAATCGCCTGGCACACGAGCGTGCTGCTGCTGGCCGGCGATACCGCCAGCCTGGTCACCGCGGTCGGCGAAAAAGAGATGCGCGGCGGCACACCATTGCTGGTGCGCGCCACCCGGCGGCAGGACAGCTTTGCGCTGGCCACCGCCGCGCTCGATGACATGGGTCTGAATATCGTCGATGCGGTCATTTCCCCCGCCGGCGACCATGGCACGCTGGATTCCTACCTGGTGCTGGATCACGATGGCCGGCCGTTAGCCGATGCAGACCGCCGGGACGAAGTCGCGAGCCGCCTGCGGCGTGTGCTCGGCAGCGACCGGACGACGCCACGGGTATCGCGCAAGGCGCCGCGACAGGTACGCTTGTTCAGCACACCGACCGAACTGCGCTTTTACCCGGACAGCCGCGGCGACGGCACCATCATGGAACTGACCACCGGCGACCGGCCTGGTTTATTATCCGAGGTGGCGCAGTCGTTGCAGGCAGTCGGCGCGCATATCCGGACCGCGAAAATCATGACCATCGGCGAACGTGCCGAAGACGTGTTTTATATCACCAGCTTGGGTGGCGGACCGCTGAGCGAAGAAAAGCAGGAACAACTGAAAAAACAACTGACCGCCGCGCTTAACCGGCACTAAAAAGGACAACAGAGCTTGAACCCATACCTGGAAAAACTGCATCGCTATCCGTTCGAGCGCCTGGCGTTGCTCAAGGACGGCCTGCAACCCCCCGCCAAACCGCACATCGCGATGTCGATCGGCGAGCCGCGCCACCAACCCCCCGCGTTTATCGCCGAAGCGCTGGTCGGCAACCTGGATACGATGGGCAGCTACCCGGTTGCCCTGGGCCTGGCCGAATTGCGCGTGGCGGCCGCCGGCTGGCTCGAGCGCCGTTTCGGACTCGGGGAAAACGCGGTCGACCCCGAGACCATGGTGTTGCCGTTGAACGGCACCCGCGAAGGGCTGTTTGCGTTCGTCCAGTCGGTGGTCGATGGCCGCGGCGATTCGCTGGTCGCGATGCCGAACCCTTTCTACCAGATCTACGAAGGCGCGGCCTTGCTGGCCGGTGCGCAACCGTTTTATCTGAACACGCTGGAGGAAAACGGCTTTTTGCCGGATCTCGAAGCAGTCGGCGCCGACACCTGGCGGCAAACCGCGATCCTGTTTCTTTGCTCGCCGGGCAACCCGACCGGCGCGGTCATGGATCTCGCTTACCTGCAGCGGGCCCTGGAACTGGCGGTGAAATACGATTTCGTCATTGCCGGGGACGAGTGTTACGCCGATTTGTATTTCGATGAAGACTGCCCGCCCGCCGGGCTGCTACAGGCCTGCCAGGCCATGGGCCACGATCGTTTCCAACGCTGCGTGGTTTTCCACAGCCTGTCGAAGCGCTCCAGCGTGCCCGGCATGAGGTCGGGGTTCGTGGCCGGCGATCCCGGGCTGATCAAGCCTTTCCTCCTCTACCGGACCTACCACGGCTGCGCGGTGCCTTTGTTCATCCAGCTCGCCAGCGTACCCGCGTGGCAGGACGATCGGCACGCGGCCGAGAATCGCCACCTGTACCAGGAAAAACTCACGGCCGTTTGGCCGATCCTCGAACCGGTCATGGATTTGCCGCGGCCGCAAGCGGCGTTCTACCTGTGGCCGCGCACCGAGCAGGACGAAGAAAGTTTTACCCGCGAGGCCTACCGGCAGCAGAATCTGACTTTGTTGCCCGGCAGTTACCTGGCCCGCGATACCGCGGACGGCAACCCTGGAAAACACCGGGTGCGCATCTCGCTGGTCGCCCCGCTGGCCGAGTGCGTGGATGCGGCCGAGCGTTTGCGCCATCTCGTGAATCAACTTTAATAATAGATGTTAATTCTATGAAAAATCTAGAAAACATTATCAACGCCGCTTTCGATCACCGGGAATCCCTGGGCTCGGATACGCCGTCTTCCGAGTTGACGCAAGCCGTTGCGACGACGATCGATATGCTCGATTCGGGAAAGTTGCGGGTGGCGCAGAATTTTGGCGGCGACTGGCTGGTCAATCAATGGGTCAAGAAGGCCGTCTTGTTGTCTTTTCGTCTGAGCCCCAATGTCGTCTCGGATGGCGTGTTTACCCGCTACTACGACAAGGTGCCGATGAAATACGTCGACTACGATGAACAAAGGTTTATCGAAGACGGCGCCCGCATCGTGCCCCATGCGCTGGTCCGCAAAGGCGCTTTCGTCTCCCCCGACGTCGTGCTGATGCCCTGCTATGTCAACATCGGCGCGTGGATCGGTCCGGGCACGATGGTCGATACCTGGGCGACGATCGGTTCCTGCGCGCAGATCGGCAGCAACGTACATATCTCCGGCGGCGCCGGGATCGGCGGCGTGCTGGAACCGCTGCAGGCCGCACCGACGATCATCGAAGACGACTGTTTTATCGGCGCGCGTTCGGAAATCGTCGAAGGGGTCATCGTCGAGCGAGGCGCGGTAATCTCGATGGGCGTGTTCATCGGCCAGAGCACGCGTATCTATGACCGTGAGCGCGACCAGGTCAGTTACGGGCGGGTTCCCGCCGGCGCGGTCGTCGTGCCGGGCAGCCTGCCGGCGGACAACGGCAAATACCAGCTGGCCTGCGCCGTGATCGTCAAACGGGTGGATGCCAAAACCCGCGGGAAAATCGGCATCAACGAATTGTTGAGAAACATAAGATAAACATGCGATGAGCCGGGCCAGCAAAAAAACCATCGAGCTGTGCCGGCAACTGGTGCGGCAACCATCGATCACGCCGGACGATGCCGGCTGCCAGCGCATCATATCGATGCGCCTGGAACAGCTTGGCTTTAGCGCGGAGTCGATGAGCAACGGCGAGGTCAGCAATCTCTGGGCAACCCACGGCGATGGCGGCCCGCTGTTTTGTTTTGCCGGTCATACCGATGTCGTCCCCGCGGGGGACCCGGAGCAATGGTCGAGCGATCCTTACTCGGGCGAAATCATCGATGGCTGGCTGTTTGGCCGCGGCAGCGCCGATATGAAAGGCGCCCTGGCGGCGATGGTGACCGCCACCGAAGCCTTCGTTACGGCAAATCCGTCTCACCCGGGAACGATCGCGTTCCTGCTGACCAGCGACGAAGAAGGCCCCGCCATAGACGGCACGGCGAAGGTCATGGAAACATTGATCGACCGCGGCGTCGCGATCGATTACTGCCTGATCGGGGAACCATCGAGCCAGCAAAAACTGGCGGACAATATTCGCACCGGCCGGCGCGGGTCGCTGACCGGGAAACTGACTGTTTTTGGCGAACAAGGTCACGTGGCCTATCCGGAACTCGCCCGCAACCCGATCCATCACATCGCCCCGGTACTCAGCGAATTGCTTGGCCTGGAATGGGATGACGGGAATGAGGACTTCCCCGCGACCAGCCTGCAGATGGTCGCCATCGATGCCGGCAGCGGCGCGAGCAATGTAATCCCCGGTCGCCTGGAGCTGCTGTTCAACTTTCGTTACTCGCCGGAAACCAACCGGCAAAACCTGGTTGCACTTTGCGAGGAGATTCTCGATCGCCATGGCTTGAATTATCAACTGGATTGGGAGCACGGCGGAGCGCCGTTCCACACGCGCGGCGGCAAACTCATCGAGATCGTTTGCGCAGTCATCGAAAAAGAGACGGGGCGAGCGCCGCAAACATCGACCAGCGGTGGCACGTCGGATGGACGCTTTATCGCGCCGCATGGCGTCGAGGTCGTCGAGCTCGGCTTGCTCAACAAGTCGATTCACAAAGTCGATGAATGCACGCCGGTCGACGATCTCGAAAAACTCAGCGACCTCTATCGCCGGATTCTCGAAAAAATTCTAACGACCCAAACGTAGGAGGGCCTTCAGGCCCGATGGGTGCGCCAATCGCGGCTGAAGCCGCTCCTGCAGGATTCCCCAAGCCACCGGTCGCCCACGCCTAGTTGAAATCCAGCGACGCCCTGAACTGGATAATATTCGGCGTCTCATTGCCATTGATGCCGTTATCGACATCCGCGTGGATATAATTGGCCATGAAGCGCAGCTGCGGATTGACGTAATAATTGACCCCCAGCGTTATATTCTTTTCTTCACCGCCGTTGAACACGCCGTCGTCCAGATCGATGCTGCTAAAACGAATCCCGAACTCCCACGCCCGGCTTGCTTCGGCGCGGCCGAAAATCCCGTTCTTGTACGAGCGGAATTCGCCGCCTGGAAACCAGCTGAGATACGCGTAGTAACCGCTAAAGCCCGGATCGCCGATACCCGCCGCCGCCTGGTCCACAGCGACCGCAATATACTCCGCCTGGACCGACAGGCCTTCCCAACGGGCCGCAAACTCGATACCCAGGCTGGTCGATGAACTGGCCTGGGTAATCGTCGTATCGACCAGCCGTACGCCGGTGACATGCGACTCGGGGCGTACCCTGTATCTGAAGCTATCGTCTTCGGTGCTCTGCGGTTCCATCCACATGGCGGCCAGGCCGACATGATACAGAGTCGAATCGCTTTGCCTGTGCCAGGCCGCCCGGCCCGCAACACCGATCCCCTGGTCGCCCGCTATATCCTGGTTGGCGTCTTTCCCGAACAGCATCGCCGACAGCGCCCAGCCGGGTAACGCGCGCTGCCAGCCGATCCCGATGCGTCTTCCCGGGGCAAAACTCGTCGGCGCCAGCGCCCGTTCCATGAAAGGGAGGTACTTGCTGCTGGCCAGCACATCCAGGCTGAACGGCGGTTTCTGGTTGCCGATGGTCAGCGATCCCCAGTCCGCCGAATACTTTATCCAGGCATCCTTGATCTCCGCGCTGCCGGCAAAATCGTATTCGGCCTTGTAGCTCCAGTCCTGATCGATATCGCCGCTGACCCCGAGGCGGGCCCTGCGCAATTCGGTACCGCTGTCCAGCGCCGTGACATCCTCGTCATAGATCGCCGCATCGGCATGGATTCTGCCGAAAATATTGACGGTCATTTCCTCTGTGTGTGCAGCAACGGAAAACGCGCATAGCATGACAATCCCGGCCCATTCCAGGACGAAAAATCTTTTGCTCACTTATTTATCCTCAACAGAAAGTTTGTCGCGAAGCGCATTTTTCGTGCGGGACGGGCGGCATTTTCTCGCAATACCGCAACGATTGCATCAGTATTTTCCGCTGCGCTCAGCCTGCCGGGTATCCGGTCGCAAGTTGTTAAAGGTCCCGGCCGCACCCAGAAACAGGAGGGCAATCAATACCCATGCGGGCATGCTCAGGCCGAAAAGGGTCCAGTCCACGACCGCGCATTCGCCCGAACCGGCAAAGATCATCGACATGGCCTGGGTCAATGGAAAGGCGTCAAGAATATAATCCAGCCCGGGTCCGCACGATGGCACTTGATCGGGCGGCAGACTTTGCAGCCACAGGTGCCTGCTCGCCACCGCAATACCACCGGCCGCGATGACCACCACCAGCGCGGCATAAATTCTTTTGCCCGGGCGAGCGGGATCGTGGATTGCCGCGGCAAGAAAAACCAGGCCGATGCCGATCACCGCGAAGCGCTGGAAAACGCACAGCGGGCAAGGATTCAGCCCCATGACATGCTGGCTGTATAGTGCAAAAGCCATCATCGACGCGCAGGCCACAAACCCCGCCAGGTTTAGCCTTCGTTGACCCAGCAAAGTTCTCCAGCCAAATCGCATTCGATATACACCGCCATGATCAACCATGGGTAACTTTGTCGCGCAAATAAACCGGCAGGGCCTGCTCGGCTGTTAACGGTTCCTGATGCCCGACCAGCGCAACCGCCAGCAACGCTATTTCCGTGGCCCGCGGCAGGCAATCGCTGTCTTCGCCGGCCAGTTTTTTGCGTACCCCGCCAAGCTCGTCAGCATAAGCCGAAAAACCGCTCCCCGCACCCTGCCAGCCAGCTTCCCCGGGTACCTCGACCTGCGCCGGAGGGGTCACCGATTCCTGCCCCACCAACTCGACCCGGTTCTGCTCGACGGAAACCCGGTACCAACCCTGGTAGACCTCTTGCATGCGGGCATCGGTCAACACCAGCACTTTTCCCCAGCCATGTTTTTTGCCGGCCTGCAGAGCCACGGCCGCGAGGTCGGATACCCCGAACACCGGGATATCCTGGCTCAGCGACAGGCCCTGGACCACACCGGCCGCAATACGAACGCCGGTAAACGCGCCCGGCCCGCGACCGAAGGCCAGGTAGTCCAGATCTTTTAGCCGGACCCCGGAGTCAGACAACAACTCGTCGATCATCGGCAGGATCAGCTCGTTATGGCGCCGAGGCGCAACGACAAAGCGATCGCTGATTTCGCCATCGAGCAGCAAAGCCGCCGAACACGCTTCGGTCGCAGTATCGAGCGCAAGAATTTTCACGCTCCGGCTTCTCCATCGGCCAGCAAAGTCATGGCCTTTTCGATATCTTCGGTCAGCGGCATATCGGGCAGACTCTTGAGGAACAGTTTACCGTAAGGCTTGCTTTGCAGACGCGGGTCCCCGAGGACCACGACGCCGGTGTCGGTCTCCGAGCGTATCAACCGGCCGACGCCTTGCTTCAAGGCGAGCACCGCCTGGGGTAATTGATGCTCGAAAAAAGGGTTGCCGCCCGCTTCCGTGATCGCCGCGATGCGCGCCCGCGTCAACGGATCGTCCGGTGAGGCGAATGGCAGCTTGTCGATGATCACCAGGCCGAGCGCCGGCCCGCGCACATCGACGCCTTCCCAGAAACTCGCCGCACCCAGCAACACCGCATTGCCCAGACGTCTGAATTCCTGCAGCAACAGGTTACGCGGCATCTGGCCCTGTGCGAGTACCGGCCGCGCCGGATTTTCTCCCCAGCGCTGTGCCAGCAGCGCTTCGACCTCACGCAATGCGCGATGGCTGGTAAACAGGAAAAAGACCCCGCCGCGACACGCATCGATCAATGGCAGACACCGCTCCAGCAACCGGCTGGTGAACTGAGCATCGGAAGGAACTGGAATATTTTTTGGTATATATATCAGCGTATTATGCTGATAATCGAAGGGACTTTCCAGTTTCAGATCGCTGGCCTCCTCGAGCCCCAGCCGACCCTTGAGATGGGAAAAATCATCCCCGACGGCCAGCGTCGCCGAGGTGAATATCCAGCCGCAATCCAGGCTGTTGACGAAGCGCCCGAGACTCTCCGACACATCGTATGGGGTCAGGTTCAGGCTGAATCCACGCGCCGTGGTTTCCAGCCAGCGTATGCCTTTTTGATCGCTTTTGCGGATGGTCTCGATGCGTTCCAGCATGACCACGAGACGCTGATAGCACTGTGCCAGCCCCGGCGTTTTTTCCTCTATTTCATCGAGCCTCGCGATCAATTCAACGAGTCGCTCATCGAGCCTGCCCAGCGCCAGCTCGCTTTCGCTATCGAGGTTTTCGT
>JADFSO010000028.1 GCA_022560735.1 Pseudomonadota bacterium | reverse complement strand
AACAAAACCAAAACAGACGAATATTCGGGAAGGACACCTGGCTCCCGAATCCAGATCTTGGGTGTTAACTGATTGTTTTTATTGATCGATCAGGAGGCGTCCACGGACGCAATTGCAGTACTGTGCATAACGATGCAGGACTAACTCCCGCAAATGTCCCACACTGCGATCGGAGTTTTCTTGTTGGTTTCAGGGTCGCGCCATCACCATCATCCCCATCCGTTTCTCTACAATGTCAAAAGCCAGTCGCGAATCGCCTGGCCGATTTCGTGTGGACTGTCCTCCTGAATAAAATGAGAGCCGGGCACGGTTACTTCTGTTTGATTTGGCCAGGAGCGACAAAACTCACGTTGCGCGCCGATTAGAATGCTTCCCGGTTCGGCATTAACAAAGAGTTTTGGCACATCGGTTGTTGACAGCCAGTCGGCATAGGCTTGTACCATCTCTGTAACGTCAGCAGGCTCGCCGTCAATCGGTATTTCTCGCGGCCAGGTAAGCGTCGGACGCCGATGTTCAGGTTCGCGAAACGGGCGGCGATACTCTTCATGTTCCTCTGGTGTAAGTTTGCGCAATATAGAACTGGGCAGGACTGCCTCAATAAACAAATTCTTTTCAATGATCATCTGCTCGCCGGCAGGAGAACGCAGTCCCTGGAAGAATGAACGCGCGGATTCCGGCCACGCATCCCAGGTGAGTGGTTGGACGATTGCCTCCATATACGCAATGCCCGCGATTCGGTCGCGGTGGCGATTGGCGAAATCGAAGCCAAGCGCCGACCCCCAATCGTGAATGACGAACACGATGTTGTCGCCCAGATCGAGCTGCCTGATCAGGCCGTCGAGATAGTCACGATGCTCAACGATGCGGTAAGCGCCTGGCCCGGTGTTATTCAATTTGCCGGAATCACCGCAGCCAATCAGATCGGGCGCAATGCAACGTCCAAGGTCAGATAGGTGCGGAATCACATTGCGCCACAAATACGAAGCCGTCGGGTTGCCGTGCAAAAACACAATCGAGCGTCCCTCACCTGACTCGTGGTAAGCGATTTGCTTGCCATTCACGGTCTTGAATAACTTGGCTAGCGGTTTTGTACTTATGTCCATTGTTTAGCCTGTATAGTTATTTCTCAAAATCGGTAAGCAAACTCAACACTTAATCTGAACACACATCTGTCCCATTTGTTTGAAATCGGACATACGGCCGTTGACGAACGCGCGTCTCAAAAAGCTACAGATGACTCTGCTAGGATACTGCCGTACTCAGGCAGTGGCTTCGATCTACAAATCAGTTGTTTAGGACCGGCTCGCGTGGCATTTGCGAGGCTGAGGGCAGGGGACTCCCGATCGACTTGGGGCGGAGTTTGTTGCCGCATTTCCCCCTGGATTACGCGCAGTCTCAAGGGCAGGCGATCGTTTTCCTGTTTTTCTATATTTATTAGATAGATAGAGTTTAGCTATCGTCAGTTTGTGTATATAAAGATTGACAAATAGGGTTAATTTGTATATCTAAGAATATACATATAGAGATAGTTTGCATATTTATAAATATACAAACAGGGTGCAGGTGAAGCTATGGCACGTAAGAACGCCAGTTCACGCCGGCTTGAAGTGGGTCGGCTAGACGAGTACTTCCAAACATTGAAAGCCGAAACTGGGTTTTCTCGGCAGGGCCCGCCTCTTGGATGGATACGGGCAATGCGGGAGGCATTGGGAATGAGCGCGGTGCAACTCGCAAAACGGCTCGGAGTATCGCGCGGGGCATTGTATAAGCTCGAAGAGCGAGAGGCATCTCGAAGCATTGCCTTGAAGCAGCTCGATAGGGCGGCCAATGCGATGGATTGCGATGTGTTCTACGCAATTGTGCCTAGAGACACACTTGAGCAGTCGATTCGCAATCAATCAAGGAAGAAGGCGGAGATGCAACTGTACAAAGCAAATGTGTCCATGGGCCTGGAGGCTGAGGGCGTCAAGGATAAAAGATTTGCCACGGCAGTAAGTTCTAGCTCGAGTTATACCGCGGCGTTAACTGACCGTTATCTATGGGATGACTAGGTATGGCGACAGATGTCACCGTGCACGATCGATCCGGGCTTCTTCTGTCCTCATCGCCTGAACCGTCCGACGAGGATATTAACCAGGCCGAGTTGGTTGGCATTGTTGAAGCAACGGACTGGGCAAAAAGGTCCCGCCTAAATTCCACAGAGGTCAAGTTTTGGCAACGGCTGCATGAGCAAATGTTTGGGCAAGTTTGGGATTGGGCGGGCGTGTGGCGACAACACGCGCCGAATATTGGAGTGCCGCCACACGACATCCAGTCGAAAATGAAGACCCTGCAGGATGACCGCGCATTCTGGCTGTCCGACGAATGCGATATTACCGTGCTTGAGCTAATTTCTCGATTTCACCACGGGCTCGTATACATTCATCCGTTTTCAAATGGCAACGGCCGCTGGGGCCGACTAATGACAGACGTTCTGGCCGTTCGTGAGCTTGGGTTGGCACCACTAACCTGGGCTGCAGGTGGCGACGATTTGAGAGATCTCGAGTCAAAAGAGAGGAAGGAATATGTTGCGACCATAAAGGCCGCAGACACCGGTGATATTGAACCTCTAATGGCCTATCTGCAGCATTTAAGTTCGGAATTGAAGTGAACAGACAAAGGATGAACACCAGGAAACGGGCTCCGAAAAATCCCCGCGAAACTCCCACAAAGGGACTCCTGCAAAAGACAGGGGCCTAAGCCGCATGCCTTTAAGAGATTGATCTGGAATTGAATAAACTGGTCGGGGTGAGAGGATTAATGGCGGGCGGAGTCTGTAAAGTTTTCTGTGTAACTGCCAGTTTCAAATGTAGTCGACCAATCGGTCTTCAAATTCGATCATAAATCGATTCAGTGCGGGTTTCCAATTGCGGATTGGCATGGTCCATCGTTGGGACGCTTCCTGTATCGCCAGGTAGATGACTTTCATTGCAGAATCATCGGTTGGAAACAGTTTTCGTTTCTTGATTGCCTTGCGGATTACACTGTTGAGCGACTCGATGGCGTTGGTCGTGTAGATCGCTTTGCGGATATCTTCCGGGTAGTTGAACAGGGCGTTCAGATTGTGCCAATGGGCGCGCCATGATCGAGAGATCTGCGGATATTTTTCATCCCAGGTCTGAGAAAACTGATCCAGTGCCAGCAAAGCCTCTTCTTCTGTCGCCGATTGGTAAATTCGCTTCAGGTCGGCGGCGACCGCTTTGTAGTTTTTCCAGGGCACGAACTTCATTGAGTTACGCACCATGTGCACAATGCAGAGCTGGATCCGGGTCTGGGGATAGGTGGTGTTGATGGCATCGGGAAAGCCCTTTAAACCGTCAACACAAGCGATGAGGATATCCTTCACGCCCCGATTCTGCAGCTCGGTGAGCACGTTGAGCCAGAACTTGGCACCCTCGTTCTCGGCCAGCCACAGGCCCAATAGCTCCTTGTGGCCCTCCATATTGACGCCCAGCGCCAGATAAACGGCTTTGTTGATGACCCGCTTGTCCTGCCGGATCTTGACCACAATGCAGTCCAGATAAACGATCGGGTAAATCGCATCCAGCGGCCGGGACTGCCACTCAACGACCTGCTCGATGACCGCATCCGTGACCTTGGAAATCAGCGTGGGTGATACGTCGGCACCGTACATTTCTTTGAAGGTGCGGACGATCTCGCGGGTGGTCATGCCCTGGGCGTACAGGAACAGGATCTTGTCATCCATCGAGGTAAATCGGCGCTGATGCTTTTTGACTAGCTGGGGCTCAAAGCTGCCGGCCCGGTCGCGTGGTGTCGCCAGTTCAAACTGGCCATCCTCGGTCTGCAGGGTCTTGTAGGTGACGCCGTTACGCTGGTTATCCGAGTCGGACTGTTCATGCTTGTCGAAACCAAGATGATCGTCCAGTTCCGCATTCAGAGCCGCCTCCACCGTTATCTTGGTCAGCATCTGCCGAAATACGTTGAGGTCTTCTTCTGTCTTGATGTTCTTGGCCGCCGCCTGCGCGATTGCCTGAAGCTCTTTCTTCTTCATAATCTGCCTATCCTTTCCCGTTACAGGGTTCAATGATAGGCAGTTACACAGAATTTGTTACAGTCCCTTAGCCTTGGGAGCTTTCACCGGAGTACGAATCTGCTGTATGCGAAGCGATCGGACTCGCCGATTGAATGAAGCGCCAAAGCAGCCGTCACGGTCGTGAATCAGATAGTGGGGTGATTCTCTCGAAATCCCACAAGCTTCAACGATTTGTTGCGCCAGCCACTTCGAATTTGGATGAGCCGTGACCCGCGCATGTACGAGTTCGCGAGTACCGTGGTGGATGATAAAGAACACGTAAAGTGTTCGAAACCAGATAGTTTGAACCGTGAAGAAATCACACGCCCAGATCTCGTCAGCGTGCTGATTCAGGAACTGCCGCCAGCCTGGTGATGGGCAACCATCATATGGCCTTCTCATGTACCTCGCGACCGTTCTTGCACAAACCTTAAAGCCGAGACTTGCCAGCTCGGCCTGGATTCTGCACTGGCCCCAAAGAGGATTCTCCCGAGCCATACGGCGAATGAGTTCACGAAGCTCAGGCTCGATTTTCCTGCGTCCAGTCCCTGCAGGGCGGCGTGAACGCCAGCGCCAGTAAGCTTTCCATCCCTGGCGATGCCAGCCTACAACAGTATCCGGCCGTACCACGATCAAGCTCCGGCGCCACCCTGAAAACCATTGACAAGCAAGGACCCAGAAGCGGCGATCTGAATCCCGAAGCCGTGGCCTGATCTGGCGTCGCTTGAGAACAACCAGCTGCTGCCGAAGGCAGAGGTTTTCGGCAACTAGTCTTGCTCGGGACTTGAAAATACTTTTGAAGGCGTAAGCAAGGCACCGAATCATCGAAAAACCCCCTAAGTTATTCTTATTAATAGGGTGTGTAGCATCGCGTTATTCGCAATGCTATGGTTCCGATAGAGTTTTTGCGCACTACACCCGAGCGCTTGGTCTTCAGCGATGCCGCGTTTGCACGTGATGTCGGCATGCTCGGTAGCGCCGTTCACGTTCCACACGAAAATATTGCTGCTGCCGTCACGACAGTCGACTGGTTGAACTTCCATATCGAGACGGTTGACGTCAGCGTATGGTCCCCGCAGCGCCTAACCGTCATTCTTGACGCAGCTACGCCTGACTAGGAAATAGAGACGGAGTAGGGGCCGTCTCTGTGCAAGGTAGGCATGTTCACCTACCGTATTCATACGTACATTCAGGTGTCTGTCGGCGTCGTCTGTTGAATTCTGAAAATCACAAATTCTGCCGGCTTTACCGCCGCGACGCCTGTCTCGCAGATCAGGCGTCCCGCGTCGATACCTGCTTGAGTCATCGTGGTCGTGGCGCATCTCGCGAAAAACGCCTCTTCCTCGACTTTGCCCTGTTGTTCACCAGATCTCCAGGCCAGCGATCATGCAGAGCAGCAAGCCGACAGCCTGGCCGACCAGGCTGGCACATGAAAACCTTGCGGGAATTTAGGTGGCACAGAATGTACCAAAAGCACAGGGATCCGATCCCACACGGTATACCGCAAATCTTGCGTCAAGAAGGATCTTGGAAGATCGGCTTCGATTCGGTGCCTCGGCGGCGGCCAACAGCTTAGTGCAATGCTAGTTAGCGATGTCGAGCCCCAATTTGGGACGGAATTGCCAAACGTTCGCATCCGTACCGGAAAGCCAGTTATCGGGTCGTCGAAATCGACTCGTGCGAAGGCCTTTGCCTACGGTAGCGATATTGTTTTTGCATGCGGACAGTACCGGTGCCGGCCAGCAATTCTTGGCACACGAACTGGCCCATGTCGTGCAGCAAGACATGGAGAATACATAGAACCAAATTGATTCGCAGCATTACGCATCTTCGGACGGGAATACCACGATATGGTGCATGTGGCGGGCGAACGCTTCATCTATATTGCTGACGAGGTTTGTCGCCATGACCACGATCCCAGCGAACTCTTCCAGTCTCTGAAAGAGATAGTTGACTTCAGTGTTGGTGTAACAGTCGCGGGCATTATCAACCTCCAATCGCTTACCCAACAGGGCATCGACCTCGTCGAATAACAAGGTGGCATTGCAGGCTTACGGCATTCAGAAATTGCGATTCAGATTCTTCTCTGTCTCGCCGATGTACTTGCTGACAATGCCGGCCAAATAGACTTGGTACAGATCTAGGCGAAGTCTACGGGCCAAGATCCGTGCTCCCATTGTCTTGCCAGTCCCGCTCGGTCCGGTGAACAGGGCGTTAACGTCTTCAACTACAGAATGTCTGTTTTCGAAGCCGGCAAATAGCCACTCGGTGTCGAAGGGCACTATCCGGAGACTGCCATACTCAGACAGTGGTCCTTAGTATCGAATCAAAAGCCTAGGAGCAGCGACATGGACAATTGCGGGACAACTCCACACCCTGAATTCTCTAGAGTATCGAGATTGATTTTGATGATCTGCAACTGCGATGAGACTTGAGCCATCAGTCAGCTTTCATTTTCGCGCTTAATTCAAGAAACACGCTGAAAGGTCCAATAGGTTCTTGAGAAAGAGTCTGAACTTCCTGATGTGCCTGGCGGAGAGGGCGACCATCGAAAAGAGAGCCACACCCCTTTCCAGTGCTGACAATCTTGATCGTCGTGATTGCAAGTACCCCGACCCTTACCCCAATGATCGAAACGTGGTAAATGCTTGCGCCGTTTTCACGACTGCCCACTTTTGACTTCGGATAAGGGAGCGGGCTGATTTGTAACATCTCAGACAGGTGGCGCAATCTATTGAATCAACAGCGTAGGAGCGGTTCGTGGGACGTATGCGGGGGCAATATATACTACGGATTCTGTTGGCCACACACGGAATGAGGAATCAGATGAGCCGGTCTCAAGGCCGCTGTCCATAGCACTCGCAAAATGAGACTAGAGAAAGAAATATATGACGAATTGGCAGAAGTCTGCGCGTCCCCAGGCTATCTGCATGCGATCGCCTATTTGTGCTTTCGTGACAACATGGTTCGCTTTTCCGGAGAGATGACGGCGGATGATATGAAGGACATGTTCTCTGCAGATCGCCTGATTCGCACTGAAATCTCGACCCTGGTTGGACTGTCGCTCAAAAAAGAAAGAGATCTTTCATTGCCGGCTCCGGATGTTATTGAAAAGTACATTAACCGAAGTGAAGAACTCCTCGAGGAGTTACACAAACTGATGTCTGCGCAGATGTTCTCTGAACTACTTCTCCACGGTAAAGAGACTGGCGACCCGGCGGAAGACTCGCTGGAAAGCGTTTTGCGTGAGCCCATTTTCTACGGCGGTGAGTCCGCGTACAGCTGCCAGTACCGTGACCTATCGATAGACAAGTATTCGAATGATGATTCTTGGCTTATCTCCAATAAAGGATTTTCGGTGCGGAAGGCGCAGCAAGTTGTTAGAGCGATCGGATCTATTCAGGACGAAAAGGTCTTTGATGTCTTGAAGGATATGAAGAACAAAAATCCGATCGACAGGACAATATTACCAGGATTCATATTGACAGGCCAAGAGGTCGCCGAGAAAACTGATTTGGATGTGAAGGAAATCACTGCAGTGTTATCGGCCTTCTCGGTTACAGCTGATGAACGAAATGATGACTTTCAGACTATCAATGATTTCAATGTCGCAAATGCAAAGCCACTAATACAAATTGACGATAACACGTTCATCCTTTTTCAAATATACAGCCTAGTCGAATCACTCTATGAGTCACCGTTTTATTGGATGGGTTCTGACGAGTCCTATTGTGATTACGCGATGAATAATCGGGGGAAGTTTACAGAGACTTTTTCGGCAAAGAGACTAAAATCGGTATTCGGCGACGATAATGTCCATTCGAACGTCAACATATATCGAAAGAAGAGTGAAATCGAAGGGGAGATTGATGTATTGGTCTTATTTGGAAACCGCGCGATCGTCGTACAGACGAAGTCAAAGCGTTTAACTCTTGAAGCGCGGAAAGGGAACGTCGCTCAAATAAAAAGTGACTTCCAAAAGAGCATCCAGGATTCATACGATCAGGCACTATCTTGCTCGAGATTGCTGACTAAGCCGGGATACACTTTTCAAGACGGACATTCCAACAAAATAGATATGCCGTCGAACATAAAAGAGATCTACATCCTATGCGTGGTGTCGGATCATTATCCAGCACTCAGCTTCCAAGTTCGGCAGTTCCTAAAATATGAGACGACATCTGCAATCCAACCGCCATTCGTTATGGATGTGTTTTTGCTCGATGTCATGGTGGAGTTCTTAGCATCACCGCTTCGGCTTCTTAGCTACATCAGTCAGCGTTCCAACTATGCAGATCGATTGATCGTATCTCATGAGTTAACGATTCTTGCGTATCACCTCAAGATGAATCTCTGGCTCGACGACGATGTAGACCTTATTCACCTCCACGACGACATCACCGCGGAGCTCGATGTTGCGGTGGCTGCGCGGCGTGATGGGGTACCAGGCAACAAGACTCCGGACGGAATACTGACTAGATTTGCCCAAACCTCAATTGGTCGGATCGTTGAGCAAATCGAATCGCGACAAGATTTGGCTATTATTGACTTGGGTTTTTTGTTATTGACGATTTCCGAGGATTCTGTCACTGACATCAGTACGGGCATAGACAAAATAGCAAGCCAAGCAAGAATTGATCGCAAGAGTCACGACCTAACTCTCGGGTTTGGGAAAGACGAGACGGGACTAACAATTCACTGCAACTATGATCCGATTACGGTCGCTGGGCCCAGGCTTCAAGTACATTGCCACGGTCGAAAATATACGCAAAAAGCCAAGACATGGTTCGGCCTATGTATCAGCCCAGATGACGCCCTACCAAAATTCGGATTGAATCTGGACTACGACTGGGAACAAAGCCCTGAAATGGATGCCGAGACATCTCATTACACGAAGCGCAGTAATGTTGATCTTTCGAAATCAGGTTCAACTAAAAAAAAAGAAAGATAGGTAGAAACGAACCATGCCCATGTGGGAGCGGGAAAAAATACAAGAAATGCTGCCTTTGAAACGCAACGGAATGGGAACAAGACCTTATTAAAAATGCGCGGATTATTGCGGGGTTGATAGGCACAGAGTTATTTACCGGTACACCGTCATCATTGCGGCCAGATCCGAGTCATCACAGCTGATTCGACGGTCACACCCGACACCGAACCCCCGACCGGACGACCTGCCGAGACACCAGACCACTGTCCTATCAAGGCAGTGGCTTTCTCTTTGGCAACAAGAGCATATTCATGATTCGCGGACCATTGCGGGGTTAGCATGCATGGTGTCCCGGACACTGCTATCGCTGCGGACGGATTTACTTGCCCGCCATAAGATAGAATAAATCAAATATGGCGACAGAACGGCACTTATATGATCATTGACTGGTCCCACATTGCCGAAAGCACAAATGCGTGGCACGCTGAGCACAACATCTTCTTGAATCCGGGGTTGAAATTAATTGCAATGAAAACCTGGATAGCATGGAGACATTGGGAACAACCAACTCGCCACAAAAATCAGCCTCGAGCGTTCATTTGTCCCTTAATGTCTTTTTAATGTCTTTTTATGAAAATGCTGGTTTCATGTCCCGACGCTGTCCTGGATCCCTTGGCAATTGTAGGATGCGGACCCACTTAATGTCTTGATCAATATGTCTTGAACAATTGCAACTAATTGCAAATAGACTCTCCGACTGCTGTTCAACCGATTACTGAGCAAATTATCCTTCCTATTCAGTCACTGTCGGTCTCTTTCGTATTCATGAATACCCCCTAGTTCAAGTGTGTCATTTGTCACCCTGCGTAATTCGTCTGTGTAAGGACTTCTTGATTGCCTACCAGCCAACATTACAAGTTCCACCCAACTGAGACCTCCCCGAATTTGTCGCACAGAAAATTCCGGGTGATTAGTGCAACTCAATTGCACCGAAATTCGAATGCGACTCTTCGTAGTCGATCTTTGGCGCTTGACTGTTTTGTAACTGCTCCACGACTGTAGGATATTGTTGCCAAATTAGGTACGGATCCCACCAAGGACTTTTGTGAGTTCGCAGGAGAAACTCAAATCTCTCCCGTTTCTTCTTATTCAACTGCTTTAACGCAGCGTGGGCGCCTCTATAGCGACATGAGTCCAAGAACATTGCTGACATTTCATCCATTCCGGTAAAAGACTTGTAGCATGCTACATTCAACTTGCTGAACGGGTTGGCAAGGGCTCCCAGGGAGGATGTAGAAATCGCCGTCTTGACGCGGACCTCTATACGAGTTCGCGGACCATTCATATCTTTTGACGATCCTTTCTTCAGCTGCTCGGCATTTTTGTCGTAAATTGCATATCCAATCGGGCTTAGCTTACTGCCTAGGTATAGAGTCTCCACCTTGCCATTTCGACAAAACACACGTGATACCCGGGCATTCTTTGACCAAATAAGTAGATCGTCCACATCTACACCGTAGATATCCGTCGTTAGATCAATACGCGTACATTTACCGACCCACATAAGGTGTTCGTAACCTTTGGGCAGAACAGCGTCAAAAACAGCCCGTATTATCGCCGGTTCTACTACAGTAGGATTAAATTCGCATCTGAAAAAAGCTACCGTCTCGAAACGCGGTGCTGCTTGAAGCAATATCTGATCACTTTTGCCCCCACCGGCTCTGAACCGAATTGAATCCCTATAAAAGGGAGTCGTAGTCGAATAGGCGTGTTTCTGATTAACCAAGTCTTTGAAACACGACTCAATGTGCGTTTGCTCCTTCTTCTGCAGCACAGGCAAAGTGACTGAAAGCTTGTCACAAAATAGCGGACCAACAACAGCTTTCGAGAGGACAGTGATCATAGGATGTGCAACTGATTGCAATTCGACCTTACCGGCTATTAGTAAACGGATAATTGACTGGGCTGGACAGCTTTCACACTCAGCTCAGCGAAATAATTGGAAACCATACAACATAGGTAGGGTGTTTCCCTCCCCACATTTCTTGGCGTGAAGATTTCCGGATTTTAGGAGAGGATTTGCAGGGGGTCGTTTTGCAGTTCTCGAGCGCGACTTAGGTTATCGCTGAGACGGTCCGCCGCGGCATACCCACTTGCCGCTGTATTGTCCAATACTGCAAAGTACTTAATTCCTTGAATAATGGCTTTATTCTTTGCCCCCGCCGCTTTCGCGTCGAGTATTCTTAGGTATCGTTTCCACTCATTCCTTTGGATATTCGTTCTCGCCTTTTTGGAAACCTCTTTTTGCAATGAAGTTAGTTGCAGTTTGGCCGAATCTATCTGGGACGGAAGTGGGCTCAGCAAGTTGAAGACAAATATGGCCTTGTCCATTTGACGCATTATTGGTGCATTTGGTTCAGGTTCCTCGTAATACTTTCCAACATCATCCCACTCCAACAACCTCGGGTATGGCTCCAAAAATCGTGGGCTGTCACTCGACTGAGGATCATGCATGGGTGGCTTCATTCGCCATCGTCGAGCGCCGAACACAGTCCTGGCAAGCTTTTCGGGCTCACCCCCGTCATGTATTACCCTATTCTCCCACTCCCGATCTGTTTCATTATCATTCTTTTTTGGTACGAAAATCGGGCCACTTAATGTTTGTGCATCCGCAAATTCTTTTATGTAGTCAGGACATCGGCGCAAAAATTCCCATGCCCAGCCCGTCTGACTCAAGCTTTCTGTGAATAGATAATTTTCATTATTTGCCCAATCCATTTCTTACCCCTGAATTTTTTGGATAAATTGTTCGGGGAGGTCAAATTCCTACTGAGGTTTATAATTGTGCCACACATGGACACAATTTTGATTATCTCTGAAGACGACCTACTATCAGCAACAGGCTATGATCAACGGAGCCGGTTAGCCCAATGCCTTCGTGACCAGGGCATACAGTTTTTTACTGGGAAACAAGGCCGCATTTGGACTACAAAGGACGCTCTGAATGCCGCTATGGAAATCAAGGTGGCCGAACAGACTGTGGAAATAGACTTCAAATGAGCAGACCAAGGAAAACAAAACGCAATATCCCTCCATACGTGTACTGTGCGAAAGGAAGGTGGTTTCACCGTGAGTATCTGGGATCGGGAAAATTTGGGAAAGAAACTCGTCTGGCTTCTGCGGGTGCGTCGGATACGGAAATCTGGAATGCGTACTTAGAGCTTATAGGCACAGCGGACAAAACCGGATCCCTTGAGTGGCTTATTAGTGAATATCTTCAGTCGCCCTACTTTGAACGAAGAGCCGTTTCTACCAAACGTGAATACCAAAGATATGCGCGACGAATTTCGCAAACTGCCCTAAAGAAGGGGAGCATTTTCGGCGCTATTCAAATCCGCCACATTACGCCTGGAGTGATCAGAAAATACATGGATAAACGGGCGATCGACGCTCCCATTATGGCCAATCGCGAACTTGAGTTTCTTTCAGTTGTATTCGGTTATGGGTATGAACGCGACTATGTGAGGCGAAACCCGGCCAAAGGCGTAAAGCCACAGCCGGAGTTCGCTAAGAGGCGATTGGTGACCGACGAGGAGTACTTTGCGGTATACGACCGGGCATCAGACTATGTTCAGATAGTGATGGAACTTCAGTATCTTTGCCGCTTGCGTAAAGCTGAAGTTATTGGCCCAGACCCGCGAAACGTAGATCCCACACGTCCTTTGGGATACGAAGGGCTCAAAAGGAAGCACTTATTAGATGAAGGGCTGCATGTAGTACGAGCAAAAGAAAGCAAGGAGCAGATTATCGAGTGGTCTCCGCGATTGAGGAAAGCTGTTGATAGAGCAAAGGCTCTGCCTGGTCCAGCGTCTACGAGTTTTCTGCTCCACAATCGCCAAGGCCAGCAGATTCGAATGAGCGCCCTAAACAGCGCCTTCGCCCGGGCTCGCAAGAAAGCGATAGAAGAGACAGGTATTGAGTCATTTAGTCTCCACGACCTAAAGGCGAAAGGTGTGTCTGACTTCGATGGAGACAAGTTCAAAGCAACAGGAGACAAGTCTCCGCGAATGGTCGCAGTTTATGATCGCGCTATCGAGACCATATCCAGCACAAAGTAAATAAATTTCTGCCACCAAAACCCGGGAAGTTTTGGGAATTGTTTTGGGAATCTGAGAAAAAGGCAGCTACGAAAACCCGTAACTGCTTGTTTTATATGGCGCGCCCGGAGGGAGTCGAACCCCCGACCGCCTGGTTCGTAGCCAGGTACTCTATCCAGCTGAGCTACGGGCGCGTTGTTTTTTCAAATTGTAGATGGCGGAGAGGGAGGGATTCGAACCCTCGAAGGGCTTTTGACCCTTACTCCCTTAGCAGGGGAGCGCTTTCGACCACTCAGCCACCTCTCCGTTCTTTCCTTTTCTGGCCTTTTGGACCAGCAAAGGGGCGCAAATGATACTGGTACGCCAAGCTCTGGTAAAGGGTTTGCCACCGTCTGTCAGGTATCGTTTTCGGCGTCTCCTGGATCGGCCTCTGCGCCGGCCTCTGCGGCTGCCTTCGCGGCCAGTTCTTTCTGAATTCTTATGAAAATCTCTTCGCGGTGTACGGATATTTCTTTGGGTGCGTTGATGCCAATCCGGACCTGGTTGCCTTTGACCCCCAGCACCGTGACGGTAACATCTGTCCCTATCACCACCGTTTCTCCAACTCGCCTTGTCAGAATCAGCATCTTGCTACCCTCCATGCCCCTTTCGGGCGATCCCTTCTTATTTTTTATCTACCCGGGCTTCCTTTTTCAGTCCTTTCTGCCCGGGTTGGACCGGTCCGCTCAGCCTTGCCTGGCCGCGGGTTCCTGATCCAGCCCGAAGGCGTCGTGCAAACAGCGCACGCCATCCTCCAGTCTTGCCTCGTCCACCAGCACCGAGATGCGAATTTCCGATGTGGACAATATACGCAAGTTGATGCCCTGCTCTGCCAGGGCCGCCAGCAAGGTCGTGCCGACACCGGCATGCGAGCGCATCCCGGCGCCCACGACCGATATCTTCGCCACCCTTTCTTCGGTGCGGACCGCGGCGCCATCCATGCCTTCTGCCGCTGCCCGAACCAGCTCGCCGGCTCGCTCATGATCCTGCCGGTGAACCGTAAAACTGATATCCACGTGACCGTCACGGGGCGCATTGAGGACGATCATGTCCACATCGATGCGCGCGTCCGACAGCGGCTTGAGAAGCTGGAGCGCCATGCCAGGCTGGTCCGGAATGCTGGTGACGGTAATTTCCGCCTCGTCCCGGTTAAACGCTATCCCTGACACCACCGGTGCTTCCACATCCGCCTCCTGCAGACTGATCAGCGTTCCGCTGCCCGGCCGGAAGCTGGACATCACCCGCAAGGGTACCTTGTATTTGCTGGCGAATTCCACTGCCCGGTTCTGCAGCACCCGTGATCCCTGGCCTGCGAGCTCGATCATTTCCTCGAATGTCAGGTGTTTTAGCAGCCGTGCCTGCGGGACCATGCGCGGGTCGGTGGTATAAACGCCGTCCACATCGGTCAGGATCTGGCACTCGTCGGCACCCAGCGACGCGGCCAGGGCGACGGCCGTGGTGTCCGAGCCGCCACGCCCGATGGTGGTCGTGTTGCCGTGTTCATCGACGCCTTGAAAACCGGTCACGACGGGGATGCGGCCTTCGCCGATATCGCGGTTAAGGATCTCGGTATCCACACCTGTGATGCAGGCCTTGCCGGGGACCGCTTCGGTCCGAATCCCGATCTGGGCGCCGGTATAGGAGCGCGCCGGACAACCGAGGCGCCGCAAGATGATCGCCATGACCGAGACCGCGACTTGCTCGCCGGTCGCCAGCAGGGCGTCGAGTTCCCGGGGATCGGGGTCGGGACAGGCGCTATTGGCCAGGTCGTTCAGCCGGTCGGTGCTGTCCCCCATCGCGGACAGGACCAGGACCACCTGGTGGCCTTGTTCGCGCAGTTCCATGGCGCGCCGCGCGTGGTTTTCCATCAACGCCACCGATGCCACCGAGGTACCGCCGTATTTCTGGACGATCAGCCCCATTTCATCGATCCGCCACTGGCGCGGTCAGCCGCTGAGCGCAGCTTCGACCAGGGCTGAAACGCTGGCCAGCGCCTCATCCAGCTTCGATGGATCGTTGCCACCGGCCTGGGCGAAGTCGGGCCGGCCGCCGCCCTTGCCGCCGACTGTCTTGGCCACGGCACCGATAATTTTACCGGCGTTGAGGACTTTGAGCTGGTCCTTGCTGACCCCGGCCGCCAGCCTGACCTTGCCGTTTTCGGCCGCGCCCAGCACCACGACGGCGCTACCGAGTTTGTTCTTGAATTGGTCCACGGCGTCCCTGAGCGCCTTTGCATCGGCGCCATCGATACGCCGTGCCAGCACTTTGACTCCGCGCACATTTACCGCCTCGCTGACCGGGTCCGCACCGTGTCCGCTGGCCAGTTGGCCACGCAGCGCGGTCAGCTCTTTTTCGAGCTGGCGGTTGCGCTCGACCAGGTTGCGCACTTTGCCGGTCAGTTCCCCGCGCGAGGCCTTGAGCATTCCGCCCAGCGCAGCCATCGCATCCTGTTCCGCCTGCAACCAGGCCATGGCGCCCGCGCCGGTCACCGCCTCGATGCGTCTGACACCGGAGGCCACGCCGGTTTCCTGGGTAATCTTGAAAAAACCGATATCGCCGGTGCGCCGGACATGGGTGCCGCCACACAACTCGGTGGAAAAATCGCCCATGCGCATGACCCGCACCTGGTCGCCGTATTTCTCGCCAAACAAGGCCATGGCGCCGGCGCCGATCGCATCGTCATAGCTCATGGTCGTCGCCCGGGCTGCGCTGTTTTTCCGGATTTCGAGGTTGACCATGCTCTCGATCTCGACCAGTTGTTCTGCAGTGACCGGTTCGAAGTGCGAGAAATCGAAGCGCAGCCGGTCGGGTGCAACCAGCGAACCTTTCTGGGACACGTGATCGCCGAGCAGCGTACGCAATGCGGCGTGCATCAGGTGGGTGGCCGAGTGATTCAAAACGATGTCATTGCGTCGCCCGGCATCGACCGCAGCGGCAAGCTTGTCGCCTTTGCCGATACTGCCTTTGACGACCGTGCCGATATGCACGATGGCATCTCCCGATTTCCGGCAATCCTCGACCCGAAACTCGACGCCTTTTGCGCTCAGCACGCCGGTATCGCCAACCTGGCCACCGCTTTCACCATAGAAAGGGGTGCTGTCGAGCACGATCTGTCCTGACTGGCCTTTGCGCAGCGAATCGGCCGGTCCGTTTTCATCGAACAGCGCGACGACCCGACCGTCGTTCGCCAGTGATTCATAACCAGTGAATGCGCTTGTTACATCCAATTCGATCGCCTGTTCCTGTTGCCGGCCAAACTTGCTGGCCGCCTTGGCCCGGCTGCGCTGGCCATCCATCGCCTGTTCGAAACCCTTGCGGTCTATGCTCAGCCCTTTTCCCCGCGCGATATCGGCGGTCAGGTCCAGCGGAAAACCGTAGGTATCATACAACTTGAACACGGTGTCACCGGGAATCTCCGTGCCATCGAGCCCGGCAATCACTGCTTCCAGCAAGCCCATTCCCTTGCTCAGCGTCTCGGCGAAACGCCGTTCTTCCTGGAGCAGCATTTTCTCGATGTGTGACTGGGCTTTTTTTAGCTCCGGGTAGGCTGCGCCCATTTCCCTGACCAACGGTTTGACCAGTTTGTGGAAGAACGCGTCTTCCATCCCCAGCATGTAGCCGTGGCGGATCGCCCGCCGGATGATCCGCCGCAGCACATAGCCACGGCCATCATTGGCCGGCAATACACCATCGCAAATCAGGAAACTGCAGGCGCGGATATGATCGGCGATCACTTGCAGCGAGTTGTTGCCTGGATCCTTGGCGCCGGTCAGTTTCGCCGCACTCTCGATCAGGTTTTTGAACAAGTCGATTTCGTAATTGTTGGTCGTGCCCTGCATGACCGCGGCCATGCGCTCAAGACCCATGCCGGTATCGACAGACGGTTTGGGCAACGGCGTCATTTGGCCATCGGCGGAACGGTCGAACTGCATGAACACGAGGTTCCAGATCTCGACATAGCGATCGCCCTCTTCGTCGGCCGAGCCGGGTGGACCACCGCTTACATCCGGGCCGTGATCATAAAAAATTTCACTGCAGGGCCCGCAGGGCCCGGTGTCGCCCATCGCCCAGAAATTTTCCTTCATCCCGAGACGGGTAAAGCGCGCCGGGTCCACACCGATGTGGTTGAGCCAGATGTCGGCCGCCTCGTCGTCTTCTTCATAGACGGTGACCCAAAGACGCTCGGCCGGCAGCTGCATGTCTTTCGTCAGGAATTCCCAGGCGTATTCGATCGCTTCTTGCTTGAAGTAATCGCCGAAACTGAAATTGCCCAGCATTTCGAAAAAAGTGTGATGCCGCGTGGTATAACCGACGTTTTCCAGGTCGTTGTGCTTGCCGCCGGCACGCACGCAGCGCTGCGAACTGACCGCCGTCTTGTAGCGGCGTTTTTCCTTGCCGGTAAACACGTCCTTGAACTGCACCATGCCGGCATTGGTAAACAGCAGTGTCGGATCGTCGCCGGGCACCAAAGAACTGCTGGCTACGATCTCGTGGCCCTTGCCGGCGAAAAAATCGAGGAACGCCTGTCTGAGTTGCGCGCTGTTCATTGCTGTCCTGGGCTAATCATCCTGTGGGTCGTCTGCCATGGCCGTCGCCGCGCGGATTTGCTCGTGGCTGAATCCGCGATGCTGCAGGAAACGCGACTGGCGTGCCTTCTCCTTATAACTGCCCGGTGCGCCGCTGCCAAATTTCCTGCGCCGCACATCGCGGGCCAGATCCCGCCAGTTCACGGCCAGCGCCACGATCGCTGTTTCGATCAGTGCTGCCGACACGCCGCGTTGCCCCAGCTCCATACGAATCCGTACGGGTCCCTGGCCACGTTGCATGCGACTGTGAGAATAACTTTCCGCGAAGCGCCCGTCACTTTGCAGGCCCTCTGCGCTCAGCCGGTCGATGACCGACTCCAGCGTCCGCGGCTCGATGTTGCGCCGGCCGAGTTTGGCGCTTAATTCCTGCCGTGAATGTTCACGGCGCGCCAGCAGGTTCATTGCCAGCCGCCGGGCGCTCGCTTCGTCCAGCGCTTCTGCCGCGAGCTCAGGCTTCCTTTGCCAGTTCATTCGGCGCTTCGGTCTCGACCTCCACAACCTTGGTCGGCAACAGCTTGGTGCGCAGCGCTTTCTCGATTTCGGCCGCCGCCTCGGGGTTATCCACCAGGTAACGGCGGGCATTTTCCTTGCCCTGGCCAATCCGTTCGCCGTTGTAGCTGTACCAGGCCCCCGCTTTTTCGACCAAACCATTGGCCACGCCCATGACGATCAACTCGCCCTCACGGGAGATTCCCTTGCCATAGTGGATCTCGAACTCGGCGGTCCGAAACGGCGGCGCCACCTTGTTCTTGACGACCTTGACCCGGGTCTCGTTGCCGATGATTTCGTCGCCTTTCTTGATCGCGCCGATGCGGCGAATATCGAGACGGACCGATGCATAGAATTTCAGCGCATTGCCACCGGTGGTGGTCTCCGGGTTACCGAACATCACGCCGATCTTCATGCGAATCTGGTTGATGAAAACGACGATCGTGTTCGAGCGGCTGATGTTGCCGGCCAGCTTGCGCAAAGCCTGCGACATCAGGCGTGCCTGCAGGCCGACATGGTGGTCACCCATGTCGCCTTCGATCTCGGCCTTTGGGGTCAGAGCCGCCACCGAGTCGATGACGATAATATCCACCGCGCTGGAGCGCACCAGCATGTCGGTGATCTCCAGCGCCTGCTCGCCGTGATCCGGCTGCGAGACCAGCAACTCATCGATATCGACGCCGATATGGCCGGCGTAAACCGGATCCAGCGCGTGCTCGGCATCCACGAAGGCGGCGGTGCCACCGAGTTTCTGGCATTCCGCGACGATTTGCAGCGCCAGCGTTGTTTTACCGGACGCTTCCGGGCCGTAAATCTCAACCACCCGTCCCCGGGGAACGCCACCAACGCCCAGCGCGACATCCAGCGCGAGCGAGCCGGTCGATACCACCTCGATGTCCCGGATCGCCCCGGCATCGCCGAGGCGCATGACCGAACCCTTGCCAAACTGCTTTTCGATTTGCCCGAGTGCCGCGGCCAGAGCTTTTTTCCTGTTGTCGTCCATTGCTCACCTATGTGTTGTCCCCGGGATC
Organism: Pseudomonadota bacterium; assembly: GCA_022560735.1. Classification (GTDB taxonomy): domain Bacteria; phylum Pseudomonadota; class Gammaproteobacteria; order Steroidobacterales; family MnTg04; genus MnTg04. The sequence continues at coordinate 14,824 of JADFSO010000028.1, read as the reverse complement.
CAGAAGCGATCCCGGAAAGGATTCATTATTCCACATTATGCTCCGCTACACAGCCGGGTTTATCGGTCTATCCCGCGGTTTGTGCGGACCGTTCCCGCGGTCGGCGGCAATCAGCGGCCAACGCTGCAAAACCTGGTACACGGGGCCACTCGAACGGGTCTCCGATGACACCAGGACGAAATCGGCCGGCGTCCACAGGACGCTCTCGGGCGCAGGCAGATCGAGCCGCGCGGTGACTTTGCGCGCCAGCGTCAGGTGCGGCTGGTAAGGCCGCGGGTCTGGTTTGAGGCCGCAGGACCCGGCCACACCCCACAATTGGCCCACCAGCCGTTCGAGCTCGCCCGGAACCGCGGCCGGCGTCAGGTAAAACACCTGGGCCCGGCGGAAAAAGCCCCAGCGATCGAGGAGTAAGTCAAAACTGCCGGCCTGGACGCGACCGGCCGAATTTGCCAGGCATTGGTACTGCTCGTCCGGCACATTGCCAAGGAAAGCCAGCGTGATGTGGATATTGGGGGTATCGACCATTCGCGCGCCGGCTTTGCCGAGTTTCCGGCGCGCATGGCGGGTTGCTTCAACAAGTTGCGAGCGCAAAACCTGGTCCGGCCACAGGGCGAAGAACAGCCGCCTGACGGGTTCGTTCACCGGCGGCGGTTCACAATTCGAGCAGGCCCTTCAGTGCGTTGCCGACCGTGTAACGGCGAATCTGTTCACGATCGCCCTTGAAAAACTTGATCCTGGCGCTGCTCTCCACGGCCTGGCCGCGCCGCGACGACCAACAGATCCAGACCGTGCCGATCGCCTTGCCGTCAGGCGAGGCATCCGGGCCGGCGATGCCGCTGACCGCTACCGCAACATCCGCCCTGGCCCGGGCCAGCGCGCCCTCGGCCATTGCGGTCACGATCGGCTGGCTGACCGCCCCCTCGGCTTCCAGCGTGGTGATATCGATCCCCAGTAAATCGCGCTTGGCGATATCGGCATACACAGAAAAACCGTACTCGAACCATTGTGAACTGCCGGGCACATCCGTAATGGCCTTGGCGATCCAGCCACCGGTGCAGGATTCGGCGATCGTCAGCTTGCGCCCACTGCTTTGCAAATGCCGGCCAACCTTTTCAGCCAGCTCATAAAGCTCTTTGTCGTCGTACATATGCAATCCTTGGTCATCGGCCAGATCCTAATGCCGATTCAACACTTCCCTGTAAACCTCTAGATTACCCTGCACCATCGCGGAAATCGAAAATCGTTCCGCCACGTACCCGGGCCCTGCATCTGCCAGCCGTCGCCGCAATTCCTCGTCGTCTAGCAGGCGAAGTATTGCGCAGCTCAATTGCTCCGCGTCACCGGGGCTGACCAGCAGACCGCTGATGTCCTCGGCCACCGCTTCCGGCAAGCCCCCCACCCTGCTGGCGATAGCCGGTACGCCGCAGCTTTGCGCCTGCAACGCCGCCCCGCAAATCCCTTCGCTCAGCGCCGGGTGCAGCGCCATGGCGCAACACGGCAGGATTTTCTCCAGGTCGTCGCGAAACCCCAGCAGCCGGACATGTTCGGCCAAACCGCGCCGTTCGATTTGCGCCGCCAGCGCCGCCTGTTCTGCACCGCTGCCGCAACAAAGCACCTGCAGATTGGGGTGTTTTTCGAGCACCGCGGGCAGGGCGTCCAGCATGATGTGATGACCCTTGCGATGAATGTACTGCGCGACCATGGCGATGACGATCGTGTCCTCGGCGACGCCGAGATGCGCTGCCAGCCAGTCGCGATCCGGATTCGGCTTGAACCTGCGTTGGTCGACACCGCTGTGTACGAGTCTCAGGCGGTCCTCGGGCACGCCTTCGGCCAGCAACACATCGCGGATACCATCGGCGACCACGATCACTTTCTGGTACAGGCGGTATTTCAATCGCGCCAGCCAGCGATTCTCCGCATTATCGACGCGCCGGGAGACGATCACCGGGACGCCGGCCAGGCGCGCCGCAATCGCGGCCAGGGGATCGGCACCGCGCCGGCTGTGTACGTGCACGAGGTCGGGCTGCTGTGCTTTCAACACCGCCTTGAGTCTGCCGACGAAGGCCAGGTCCAGGTCGCCGGCCATCGGCAGCGCAACCACCAGGCAGTCTTTTGGGGCGTTGTCGGAAACCGCGCTGCCTTCGGTACAAACCAGCACATTGGCAATATCCAGCCGGCCCAGGCCGTTGACCAGGTAGAGGACCTGCTGCGCGCCGCCCCACAGGTGCCGGCCGGTTTCTACATGCAGTATTTTCATGGCCGCGATCCTGCGAGGTCCGGCGCCAGTTCGCGACATTGTCGCAAGACATCGCCAACCACCAGGTTCTTCATACAGGTATACGCTCCGTTGCAGGTCGGGTGTCTGCGGCACGGTGCGCAATGCATATCGTGATAAAGGACCGCGACATTATCCTGGGTGGTCACGGTATAGGGCCGGGTCGAACCAAACAGCATGACGGTCGGCCGGTCGAAGGCGATGCCCATGTGCCCGAGACCGGTGTCGATGGCGACCACCAGCTCGCTGCCGGCAACCAGCCCGGCCGCCTCCGCGATGGTCGTCCGGCCGGCCAGGTTTAGCAATCGCCCGTTTCTGTTCGCGCCGGCCAGCTTGACGATGCGGCGAGCCGCGGCATCATCCGCCTTGCCACCGAGCAACAGCACCGGCCCCACCGACTGCCGGCACAATGCGCTGCCGAGCTCCGCCCAATACGTTTCCGGCCAGTGCTTTTGCGGCCTGGTGGTAAAAGGGCAAAAGGTGATGTACGGGCGGGATACGCCCAGGCTATCGAGCAATCGCTTGCTCGCCGCGCGCTGCTCGCCAGCGAGCTCGAGCGTGGGTTCGAAAGACGCGGTGACCAGGCCAAGCGCATTGGCGAGGCTGAGATACTCGGAACTGATCCGGCTGTTGTCGGGGTTGGCGGCCACCGTTTGATCCAGTAGCCAGTGCGAGCGTTCTTTCGATTTGAGACCGATGCGATACCGGGCGCCCGACAGCTTTAGCAACATAGCGCTCTTCAACAATCCCTGCGCATCGATTCCCAGGTCAAAAGCAAAGCCTTTAAGGTATGAGCCAAAAGACCGTATCGCGCGCATCAGCGACCACAATTTTTTCTCGCGCCAAAGCGCCGTCCACTCGTTCCTGGGCCAGACCAGCACCTCGTCAACCGCCGGATGGCCGGCCAGCAAATCGCGCCATTCCGGCTGCACCAGCCAGCAGATCTTCGCCATCGGGTAGGTTCTTTTGAGCGCCGAGGCAAGCGGCGTCGCCATCACGATGTCGCCCATCGCGGATAACCGCACGATGAGTATGGAATCCGGATGCATCTGACTTTGCGACGGGCGATCTTTCACCACTCAATCATCCCATATTTTTGCAAGTCATCGTCGCGATTTGCCAGCGCGCGAGACCCCGACTAGCATGCATTACCTTGCAACCGACCAGCGACCATCACCCGTGAGCAGCAGCGCCGCCGAAAAACACACGCCGATGATGCAGCAGTATTTGCGCATCAAGGCCGAGCACCCCGACCTGCTGATGTTCTATCGCATGGGCGACTTTTACGAGTTGTTCTTCGATGACGCGCGGCGCGCATCGGGGCTGCTCGATATCGCCCTGACCTCGCGCGGCAAGACCGCGGGCCAGGCAATACCGATGGCCGGCGTGCCGGTGCATGCCCTGGACAACTACCTGGCCCGCCTGGTCAGGCACGGAGAATCGGTGGCGATTTGCGAGCAGATCGGCGACCCGGCGACGGCGAAAGGCCCGCTGGAAAGAAAGGTCGTGCGTATCGTGACGCCGGGTACGGTGACCGAGGATTCGTTGCTGGAAGCGCGCCGCGATACGCTGCTGGCCTCGGTTTTTCGCGACAGTCGCGGTTACGGGCTGGCCTGGCTGGATATCAGCAGCGGCCGCTTTAGCGTTTGCGAACCGGTGGGTGCAAGCGAACTGGCCGGCGACCTGGAACGTCTGCGACCGGCCGAACTGTTGATCCCGGAGGATATGGAATTACCCGCCGCGGCCGGCAACCCGCCGGGAACGAAGCGGCGGCCGCCCTGGCATTACGAACAGGAAACGGCGACCGACCTGCTGTGCCGGCAATTCGGCACCCGCGATCTCAGCGGTTTTGGCGGTGACGCCCTCGGTCCCGCGCTGTGCGCGGCCGGGTGCTTGTTGCAATACGTTGCCGACACCCAGCGCAGCGCGGTACCGCACATCAGGGGTCTGCGCGTCGAAACCCGCGACCAGGCGCTGGTCATGGATGCCGCGACCCGGCGCAACCTCGAGCTCGAGTTCAGCCTCGGCGGCAATCACCAGAACACGCTGGCCGGGATCATGGATCATTGTGCCGGCGCCATGGGCAGCCGCCTTCTGCGCCGCTGGATCAACCGGCCGCTGCGCGACGCATCGATACTGGAAGCTCGTTACGAAGCGGTGGCGGAACTGGCGGAAAGCGGCGCTCACCGCGATTGCCGCGAGTGTCTGGCCGGGGTCGGCGACCTGGAACGTATCCTGTCACGGATCGCGCTGCGCTCGGCCAGACCCAGGGACCTGTCGCAACTGCGGGACAGCCTCGGACGCCTGCCGCGGCTCGGCGCGATCCTGTCCAACGCGCAAGCGGATCTGCTGCGCCGCCTGCGCGGCCTGGCCGGGGAACATCCCGACACCCGCGAGTTGCTGGAACGCGCCATCATTGAAACACCGCCAGTACTGATTCGCGATGGCGGCATGATTGCCACCGGCTACGACGAAGAACTGGACGAACTGCGCGCGCTGAGCGAAAACGCCGATCAGTTCCTGCTCGATCTCGAGGCCCGGGAAAAAGAAGCCACCGGTATCCGCGGGCTCAAGGTCGGCTACAACCGCGTACACGGCTATTACATCGAGATTTCACGCCTGTATTCATCGCAGGTGCCCGCCGAATACACGCGCCGGCAAACGCTGAAATCGGTCGAGCGCTTCATCACCGAGGAACTCAAGGCCTTCGAGGAAAAAGTCCTGAGCGCCCGGGAGCGCGCCCTGTCCAGGGAAAAACAGTTATACGAGGAATTGCTCGAGACGCTGGGCCAGGCGTTGCCCGCCTTGCAAGACAGCGCCAGTGCGCTGGCGCAGATCGATGTGCTGGGCAACCTGGCGGAACGATCGATCAGCCTGGATCTGTGCCGTCCCGAACTGCGCGATCAGCCAATATTGAAAATCACGGATGGCCGCCACCCGGTTGTCGAACAGGTCCTGGATGACCCCTTCGTACCCAACAGCCTCGATCTGGACGATCAGCGCCGCACGCTGGTGATCACCGGACCCAACATGGGCGGCAAATCCACCTATATGCGGCAAACCGCGCTGATCGCGATTCTTGCCTACATCGGCAGTTTCGTACCGGCCAAAAAAGCGATCATCGGCCCGCTGGATCGCATATTCACCCGCATCGGCGCGGCCGACGACCTGGCCGGCGGCCGTTCGACCTTTATGGTCGAGATGTCGGAAACGGCAAACATCCTGAACAACGCGACGCGTTGCAGCCTGGTGTTGCTCGATGAAATCGGCCGCGGCACCAGCACCTTCGACGGTCTCTCGCTGGCCTGGGCGAGCGCCCACTATATTGCGGAGCACATCGGTGCGTTTACCCTGTTCGCCACCCATTACTTCGAACTGACCGACCTGGCCAAGGAATTGCCAAGCTGCCACAACGTGCACCTCGACGCGATCGAGCACAACGGCAAACTGGTTTTTTTACACAGCGTCAGGGATGGCCCGGCCAACCAAAGTTACGGGCTGCAGGTCGCCGCGCTGGCCGGGATGCCGCAACGAGCGATTCGCCATGCCCGGCAATACCTGGAAAGACTGGAACAACAGCAACTGAGGATAACCGAGCGCGACGGCCAGGCCGAACTGGCGCTGGCCCCGCCGGCAATGGAAGAACCCGAACCCGACCCGGCGACCGAGCTATTGCAGACGATCGACGCGGATGGTTTGACCCCGCGCCAGGCGCTGGACCTGGTGTATCGCCTGAAGCAGATGATCGATAAATAATGCGGCAATCGCCTCGGTGACAAGCAGATTGCTTAAAATTTCCCGTGGCGTAGAAAATCCGCGGCCCGGTCGGCGGCCCGGCGCGAGAAATACGAAGTCGTATGGGTCTGGTCGGGCATCTCCAGGATTTCTTTCGCCCCGGGCAACCGCGTCTCATCGGCAAATACGATGCCATCGTGCGTCGCATCCATGCTGCCGAGGATTTTCCCCGGTCCCCGTGGTTTCGCCGCGGCAATGACGCCGATCTCGCGCTGACCCTGGTAGGTCATCGGTTCCCGGCTATGCGCCTGGGCAATGCTGCGCCCCAGGGCCTTCCCGAGCAGGGGGATTTTGGCGAGCCGTTTGCCGGATTCTGAATGGGCAAATGGCGTGCCGATAGCCACCACCCGCCCCGCTCGGTGGAAATGGTGGCGATTCAGCATATTGACGATAACCAGGCCACCGAGACTGTGCCCGACGAGGTGCACGGTGTGTTCATCGAGGGCCTCGCAGTAAGCGAACAGCTGGTCCGAGTTATGGTCGAGGGAACGCAGCGTAGACCAGTAGTCGAAGGTATAAACCGGGCAACCCATTTTTCTGCGCAGGTGCCGCGCCATGGGCAAAGACATCATCCCGCGCATCCACAAACCATGGACAACGACTACGCATTCGTCGGCACGATTCATTTTTTCTGCGGTTTTTCCTCGGCCTGCGGGCGGCGAATCCGAATGCCGAGTTCGCGCAATTGCTGCTCATCGGCAGCGCCCGGTGCGTTGGTCAGCGGGCAATGCGCGGATTGCGTTTTCGGGAAAGCAATCACTTCGCGAATACTGTCAACGCCGGCGAGCAACATCACCAGCCGATCCAGACCAAAGGCGATGCCGCCGTGGGGCGGGCAGCCATAGCGCAGGGCCTCCAGCAGGAAACCGAATTTTTCCTGGGCTTCGTCTTCGCCGATGCCCAGCAACTCGAACACGGCCGATTGCATTTCGCGGTCATGAATACGCAACGAGCCACCACCGACTTCCGAGCCGTTCAACACCATGTCGTAAGCGCGTGACAGCGCATTTCCGGGGTCGGCCTTCAACGCCTCGGGATCGGTGTTCGCCGGTGCGGTAAACGGGTGATGCAACGCATTCCAGCGCGCATCCTCCGCGTCGCGTTCAAACAGCGGGAAATCGACCACCCACAGCGGCCGCCAGCCTTCCTCGACGAGATCCAGGTCGTGACCGAGTTTCTCGCGCAATGCGCCGAGGGCATCGTTGACCACTCGCGCCTTGTCCGCGCCAAAGAAAAGCAGGTCGCCGGCTTCGGCCGCCGTGCGCTCGAGCAGGCTGTCGACCACGGCGTCGGGCAGGAATTTGAGGATCGGCGATTGCAAACCATCGCGGCCTTTGCCGGTCTCATTGACCTTGATATAGGCGAGCCCGCGAGCGCCATAGCGGCCGACAAAGGTGGTGTAGTCGTCAATCGCCTTGCGCGTCAGCTGGCCGCCGCCGGGGACTTTGAGCACCGCCACGCGGCCATTGGCATCCGCGGCCGGGCCGGCGAATACCTTGAATTCGACGCCAGCCATCAAGTCCGAGACTTCGACCAGCTCCAGCGGTATCCGCAAATCCGGTCGATCGGTACCGAAGCGCTGCACCGCCTCGGCATGGCTCATCCGCGGAAACGGGTCGGCCAGATCGACATCCAGGATTTCCTTGAACAATTCGCGAATCATCACTTCCATCAGACCCATGATGCCCGCTTCGTCCATGAACGAAGTCTCGACATCGAGCTGAGTGAACTCGGGCTGGCGGTCGGCGCGCAGGTCCTCGTCGCGGAAACAGCGCACGATCTGGTAGTAGCGATCCATGCCCGACATCATCAGTAGCTGCTTGAACAGTTGCGGCGACTGCGGCAAGGCAAAAAACTGCCCGGGGTGGGTCCGGCTGGGCACCAGGTAATCGCGGGCGCCTTCCGGCGTCGCGCGCGTCAGCATCGGGGTTTCTATGTCTATGAAGCCGTGGTCATCGAGATAACGGCGCAACGCACGCGTGACCTGGTGACGCATGAAAAGCCGGGCCTGCATCTCTGGCTTGCGCAGGTCGAGATAGCGATAGCGCAGGCGCAGCTCTTCGTTGGCATGCTCGTCGTGATGAAACGGCGGCGTGTCCGAGGTGTTCAGGATGGTCAGTTCTTCGGCCAGCAGTTCGACCTGGCCGGTCGGCATTTTCGGGTTGGCGGTACCCTCGGGGCGTTGGCGCACCCGGCCTTTGACGTGCAGCACATACTCGCCGCGCACGCGCTCGGCCAGGGCGAAAATCTCCGGCGCATCCGGGTTAAAGACCACTTGCAGCAATCCTTCACGATCCCGCAAATCGATAAAAATTACGCCACCGTGGTCACGACGACGATGCACCCAGCCCGAGACTTCGAGGGTCTGGTCGATATGGCTTTCATTGACCTGGCCACAATAATGGCTGCGCATGCTGATCATCCGTTGCAGCGGCGTGTGCCGCAGTGTAAAAGACGCAAAATTCTAGGGGCTGGCCGGTTGGCTGGCAAGCCAAATCGGGTGAAGTCAGCTCTCCCGGCGGCCGCAAAACGACCCCGCCAGGGCGGTCTTCAGCCAGATGACTTACCGGCCGTGGATTTCGCGGCGACGGCGCTTTTTTTCGCGGCCGGTTTGTTATCGGCGGATTTTTCGGCTGCGGCCTTTTTCTTGTCCGCAGGCGCACCCTTGTTGTCGTCACCCGCCAGGTTGCGCTGACGACCGGTCTTGAAATCGGTTTCGTACCAACCCTTGCCCTTGAGCCGGAATCGCGGCGCCGACACCAGTCGTTTCAAACTCTGCCGGCCACATGATGGGCAAGTCAGCAACGGCTCTGCGCCGATCTTTTGCAAGGCATCGAGACTATGCGCGCATTCCTTACACTGGTATTCGTATATTGGCACTGATGGCTCCGTGAGGACCGTGGGCTTCGAAAGATAAGGTCTCGGCGTCGTTTTTCAAGTGCTAGCCGCCATCAGCCGAATCGCAGCATGGCCTGGTCCAGCCAGCGGGTCGGCAACAAACGCTTGAGTACCGCCGTAACCCTGGCCGGCGTGGTCACCCGGTAGCGAGCTTTCGGCTTGGCGCTGGTCATCGCCTTGAGTACGACATCGGCCACTTTTTCCGGTCCCAGCTCGAATCTTGAAGTCGCTCGCCCGCTCCGGTAGCGCTCTTGCATTTTCTGGTATGCCTGCTGGTGGGCGCTGCCGCCGGCCGTAATCTCCTCGGTGAACAAGCTGGTCGCGGTATTCCGGAAATGGCTTTCTATCGGGCCGGGTTCGACCAGCGATACGAAAATTCCCGAGCCCATCAGTTCCAGGCGCAGCGTGTCGCTCAAGCCTTCGAGCGCGTATTTGCTGGCGTTGTATGCGCCAAAATACGGCAGCGCGACGAAACCCAGCATCGAGCTGATTTGCACAATTCGTCCGGCGCCTTGCTCGCGCATCATGCGCAGGGCAAGACGGGTCAGCTGATGGCAACCGAACACATTGACCTGGAATTGCTTCTCCAGTGTTTCCCGGCTGATATCTTCCAGGGCGCCTGGCTGCCCGATGCCTGCATTGTTGACCAGGCCAAACAGTTTCCCGCCGCAAGCCTGGTTCACTTCCACCATGCAATTGCGTACCGACTGGGAATCGCTGACATCCAGGTTGATGGTCTCAAAACCGGCATTGACGAGTTCATCGATATCTTCGCGCGTCCGCGCAGTGGCGAAAACCCGAAATCCCTCGTCCTTGAGCAAATCGGCGCTGGCCCGCCCAATACCCGAGGAGCAACCCGTCACCAGTACGCTTTTGTTATAGTCGCCTGCCATTATTTTTCCGTTCCTTATGCAATAAGCCAATAAACGCGATGGATCCCACACCCGAAGAGCGCCTGCAACAAGCCAACCACCTGCAACAGCAGGGACGGCTGGAAGATGCCGCCGGATTGTATCAGGCTCTGGCCAACGAATACCCCCGGGATCCACGAGGCCGGTTCGGGCTGGCAATGATAGAGGTCTCGCGAGCCGATCCGTCCGCCGCGGTCGGTCATCTCGAGGCGGCCTTGCGGATTACATCGTCGATGAGCGATGCGAGGCGCTGGATGGGGCGCTGTCTGCGCGTCCTGAGCAGAAACGATGCAGCGGTCAAGAATTTCGAAGCGTGTACCGACGAGGCAAGCTGCGATCCACGAGAATTGCTCGAGTTGGGCGAGGCCCGGCTGGCGGCAGGATACACGGAGGAAGGACGCGCCACGCTGGAGGACTTTGTCGAGCGCTCCGCGCATCATCCCGAGGCCATGCTCGATGCCGGCCTGAGCTACCACCAGGCCGGCCTGCTCGATGAAGCCGCGGCGCAATACCGGCTGGCTTTGGACCGCGAACCGGAACTGCTTCTGGCGCGACGCAACCTGGCAGCTGTTTTGCAGGCCCAGGGCCGTTTGGATGAAGCCGAATCACTGTACCGGCAGGTGCTCGAGGCGGACACCGGCAACCACGAAGTCTGGCAAAACCTGGGTACCTTGCTAAAAGACAAGGACCAGCTTGCCGACGCACTGAACTGCTACGAGCGAGCCATGCGCTTGTACCGGTTGCCCTGCCCGGGCGATCTGGCGAAAGTGCTGCAGCAAAATCCCGAAGCCAGGCTGACCTCCCTGCATCATCTGAAGTTGCAGGCCGAACAACTGGAATACCTGGGCGCCCGGGGCCGGCTGTCACCGGCCAATACCGGTCTGGCCGATCGCTATCGCGAAGTGATCGCGGAAATTGAGGCAAGCAGCCCTACTTCTCACCGCATCGTGATGAACGAAGCGCAATTCAAACGCATCGGCCCGACCAATGGCCGCCTGATGCACCTGACCCCGGCCAACACCGTGCCCGGGGGCGCGCTCAACCCTGATCTGGACTTTGCCGGCATCAGCGGAGGCTATTGCGCACAAAGCCCCGGTCTCGCCGTTATCGACAATTTCCTGAAAGCCGACGCGCTAAAGCGGCTGCGCGATTATTGCCTGGAATCCACGGTCTGGTTCGATTTCCGCAAGGCCGGCGGCTATTGCGGCAGCTATATGCAGGACGGTTTTGGCAATGACCTGTTGATGCAACTGGCCGGTGAACTGCGCGAGAAACTGCCGGAGATCCTCCGGCAACACCCGCTGAACCAGATGTGGGGTTACATCTATGACAGCGAGATGAGCGGGATCACGGCCCATGCCGATGCCGCCGCGGTCAATCTCAATTTCTGGATTACGCCCGATGAGGCCAACGAGGACCCGGCAAGCGGCGGCTTGATCGTGTACACGAAAGAAGCGCCTGCCGAATGGGATTTTGACAAATACAACAATGAGTACGAGGCGATCGAGGCTTTCGCCCGGGGATCGGAGTCGGTGGTCGTAACCCACCGCTGCAATCGCGCGGTGCTGTTTCATTCCAACCTGATCCACAAGACCGACAACATCCGTTTCAAGACCGGCCTGGAAAATCGTCGCATCAACATCACCATGTTGTTCGGTCAACGCGCCGGGGCTTAAACCTGTATGGACACTCACAATCATTCGCCCGGTCATGACGTGCCGCTCAGGAAACTGGCAGCGTCGGCAACACGACATTGCCTGACCGGATGCGTCATCGGCGAGGTGGCCGGCTTGTTGCTCGGTGTTTCGCTGGGCTGGCAGCCGCTTACGACCGCGCTGGTCGCCACCGCACTGGCCTTTGCTTCGGGATTTGCGTTGACCCTGATCCCGATGACGTTGAAACAGGGCAGGAGCGTGGCCGAAACTTTTCGTATCGTCTGGCTCGGCGAGACCATTTCCATCGGCGTCATGGAACTTGCGATGAACGTAATCGATTACCTGCTCGGGGGAATGAGCGCAAAATCGGTGGCCGAACCGGTGTTTTGGTACAGCATGGCTGCGGCGGTGGTCGCCGGTTACCTGGCCGGTTACCCGGTAAACTACCTGATGCTAAAACACAACATCAAAGGCGAGTGCCACTAGATTAACAGCCTATAAATCAAAAGGTTATGTTTTTCTTGACATAATTATTTCAGCTTTGGGTAGCACTGTGGATAGCAATAGAACAGAAATCTGCTCAAAAACGATGTTTTTAGATGCCCAGACCACCCACTGCCAAAACTGACAAAAGGCCTGTGATTACCTATGTCCGCTTACGACGGCGGTTTTAGTCGGATTGTGATACGAGGCGTTATCGTGGAAGTCTCCGCCTTAGCATGACGTAAATAAAGAATGAACCAACGGCGGCGCTGACGTGCTTGATTGAATGACCGCCAATCACTTGCTTCGTAAACGCATAGATCTCTGCATCATAGGCCTCGAAATATTTCGCCAGCAGGTAAAATACTAATGCGTATATCAGATATCTTTGATGCGTATAGCGGCCAGGAAACAGCAGCAGGACGACAGGAATGGTTAGCAGAGGTATCAACTGAATCCATGCATAAAATCTCAAATCGTCCGCATAATCCCAGTACATCACACTGGCAAAGCCCAGTAGCAAGGCCGGAATCAATAGCGTCTTTTCCAATCGCTCGCTGACATGTTCTGTCAAGATGCCGATAAATAAGCCCATGAATCCGATCGTCATGGGCAGTCGATCCCAGACCAGGGTCCCGCTACTCGGGCTCCAGTGATAATAGCCGGAGCCCAAAGCGACCACCGTCACACCAAGAAAAAAGATCGTCCATGACCACGGAGCCTCTGCCGGGCGATTTCGCCGACATAAAATCTGTCCCACGATACCCACGAAAAGGAAGGGGAGATTTGAGGCGACGTTTAGGAAGTTGGGAATACCCAGCCAAGACCACTGATCGGCAAAATTGTGATAGGCGAGGCTTTGGCGTATCGGCTCCGGCAACATCATGCCAACGAATGAGATCAGGACGATCAATAGCAGTAGCAACTCACGCCAGTAATTTTTCATAGCTGCCTGTCCGGCGATATTTGAGGCAGGGGCCGGACGTTCAAATCTTCTCACCCGACCATTTACCAACTTTCCTGTGAAGGTCGCACGTCGACTTCAAATGACCAGGCCGAGCGCGGTTGCTGTGATAGAAAGTATGCGGTCGTAGCTATGTCATCTGGGTTCAGCGTTTCGGGTTCGTCTACGTGAACATCTGAGGCCAGAGATTTGACGCCGCCATCGATGATGATGAGTGAAACGTGGATTCCGCTTGGCCAGAGGTGCCGGGCCATTGCCTGGGCCAGACTGCGCTGAGACGCTTTTGCCGGCGCGAATGCAGTGGTAAACGGCTTGCCCCGCAGAGACGCGGTGGCGCCGACGAAGATGATGGTGCCGGCCTTTTTCTCTTTCATCGACGGGATGACCTCTTTGGAAACAAGGAACGCACCCATCGTGTTAACGCGCCATGACTGTTCAAAGTCGTGTGCGCTCAGCTCTTCTATGTTTCCCCACACCCCGGAACCGGCGTTGTACACGAGTACATCAATCTCTCCCATATCGGTGCGAACTGCTGAGAATGCAGTTTCGACAGCTGATGGGTCGGTGACATCGCAGGCGTAAGCCTTGGCGGATTCAATGTCGGCCGCGAGGGTGCTGGAATACTCGGTCTTTCGAGACAACAAGGCTACGGCGTATCCTTCCGAAGCGAATCGCCGCGCAAACGAGGCACCGTTCTGAGGTCCGACACCCACAACCGCACATACAGGTTTCGTCATTTGAACCTCCCTCTTGCGCTAATCATTTCGATTTCCCCAGGCCGGTTGACTTTGTAACTCATCGGCGTATTTTAAGGAGCGGAACCTTGGAGTGCGCCAACACCCCAAGATTCCTAACCACAGCCAGCGAGTAAACGCCGACAATGGCTAAGCCGATGTTATCAACATTAAGGCACGATTACTCTTACGGGTGGTCGTGCTTTTTTGTGCCTGCTGGCTCTTACTTGGAGGAGCTAGATATGACCACTAACAATTCCACAACGACAATTGATGAGAGACTGACCCAGGGTGAACTGTCCGATCTGCGCGCTATACGGCGGTCGAGTATGGCAATTGAGTCTTGCGCGGAAATTATCAATGAACATCATGCCAATGAAGGGGGCCTTCCGAGCGAAGCAAGCGTATTTATTGCGCTTAATGTTGAGCAGGTAAGTGGGCTTGGCTACGCAATCGAGGCTTGCGCAAATCGCATAACAAATATTTTTGATGAAACCGCGCTTGAACGTGTCGGGTTTCAAGATGACCTCTGTCCGAGCGTAACGAGAGAAATTCAACTTCACGCTGAGTTGGTTGCAGGAACGATACCCTTCGATGAATTCCAAAGAAGGGCGGGAGGTGCGTCATGACTGACAACAACCATGCAGAGGAAATCGGTAAAGAGGTCGCCAGGTTATTCAAGGAAGCGCACAAGATTGAACCCGGGAGAGCTGAATGGGTGGTTCATAACTCATCACATGCCACCGACAAAGAAAAGCGGGACCTACTCCAAAACGTCATTAGCGGGGAATTTTCTGCCACGATGAAGGCGGGAGACGCCTCAGAGAAGCTTGACCAACTTTTGATGCGGCTCAGAATGCTTGGTGATTTGCTGGACACAACAAGCGGTTCTTCTATGGACCCCGATCCGTCAACAATGGGCGTTGCTGGCGGCCTCATTTGGGAATGGACTGACGAGGCCCGTAAAGCAGGGCGTGTGCTTGAAGATCGCTGGTCGGAACTGGAACACAGAAAATCGGAGAAATCGTCGGCAGAGGCATTGTGAAGTTCGGTTAGACAAACAACACTCAGGGCCAGGGAAGGCCCTCTAAAGACCCTGCAGGACA
>JADFSO010000002.1 GCA_022560735.1 Pseudomonadota bacterium | reverse complement strand
ATGCAGTACGATCTCGGATACTTCGACCACGAGACCTGCCGGCTGGAGCCCATCGAAAACCCGTTCAGTGCTAAAGTGTTACCTATGTCTCCGGTATAATCTGTAACCCATGTCTCCGGTATGGACCTGATTTTAATGGCGCGCCCGACAGGATTCGAACCTGTGACCCCTGCCTTCGGAGAGCAAATTCAACGGTGGACCCCCCGAATTTCCTTCCCCTGACTCACCCATGGGCGACAGTTCTGACAGTAATGTGCCGCTGTAAGAAAAATACACCCCGGTCGGAGGGCCGAATCTCGACAATCAGTTAAAAAAACAGATAGTGACCCTGACTCGGGTCTCGCTGTAAGAAAAATACACTCCCGGACGGAAAAGCCGAATCCCGACAATAGGCTAGAAACAGAGGGAGTGCTAGAAGCACTGATGGGGTAACTGGCCGGGGTAACTCCGCCATAAACCGTCAGAAAACCCAATAATGACGGGGCCGATAGCGGCTAATTGGATGGTCGCCGCCGCTAGTCCCTCCAGAATCCGTTGAACCGGTCCGCCGCGAGTTCCGTATATCGCGCCGTGTGCGTGATGTTCTTGTGCCCGAGGTAATGTTGAATCGCGCGCGTATCGTGCCCGTCATTCGCCAACTTGTAGCCACACGCATGACGGAGCATGTGTGGATGGACGGGAAATGGGAGTTTCGCCTCTCTACCGGCCCGGGCGACCAGTTTGCGAGCCGTTGACGCAGTGAGCGGCCCCTTCCGCTCTGTTACGAAAACGTACGGCGTCTCCGGATACTGGCGCTTTAGACTTCTCAGGGCCCGAAGCTCGGGTCCGCGGATTGGATGATTGGACGGCGTCCCGTTCTTTAGACGACTGACATACAATAGCCCTAGCTTGAGGTCGATCTGGTCCCACCGCAAAGCAATCAGTTCGGAAACACGAAGCCCGTGACGATAACCCAGCAGGATCAGAGTCGCGTCCCGGTGCCCATGTCGGCCGGTTGTTTTAGCGGCTTTCATAAGTGCGCTCACTTCATCGCTGGTCAAATACTCCCGCGCCCGCACTTGCGAGTTCGGAATGCGCCTCGGGGGAAGATTCTCTTTTTGGTTTCTTGAGCGCTTCGTCGAGATATCCTGCAAACGCACTACTGATGCTGACATGATGCCTCCATCTTTCGCGTTAATGGCTGTTCTTGGGAATGTTCCCGTGTGGAAGCGTCAATCTATGGCGGGTCGTATGTTGGGACGAAATGAAAAACCTTATAACATATTGAATTATAAGGGGTAATGGCGGAGAGGGCGGGATTCGAACCCGCGGTACGGGGTTACCGTACACTTGCTTTCCAAGCAAGCGCCTTCGACCGCTCGGCCACCTCTCCGTATTTCCTGTTCATCACATTATTCTGAAAACTATTGTCCAACATTTTGCCAGGCTGTCCGGGCGGGATTGATTCGCACACGCTAAGGCGTGTGCTCACCCGCAAGGGGCGTAGGCTTCGCCTACGTCCAAAACGGCTCAACCGCCGTTTTGTCGAACCCGCGGTACGGAGTTACCGCACACTTGCTTTCCAAGCAAGCTCCTTAAGCCACTCGGACACCTCTCCGTATTTGTACCAGCCTACTTGCAAGCGGCGCGCAGATTAACGCAGGCCCCTCGCTAAATCAATCGTCTGTTATTCATCCTCCGGTACGCCCGCCTGTGGCGCCGGGATCTTGAAATCCTCCTTGTCGGGCATAACGGCAAAAGTCTTACTGCCATAAAAAAAGCTGGGTGACTCTTTCAGGCATTTTCCGTCCTTGAACTGTTCGCCGCCGACTTCGCCTTGCGGGATCGCCTGAACGCTGGGGTCTATCGGCGAATCCATTCCGGGTGGCACTTGCATCGGTTCGCCCAGTCTCGCCTGCTGGTATGCCTGGGGCGTATCGCAACTGACCCCGGCGCATGCCGTCGTCAGCAAAGCCATGGCCAGCAGCAATGTGGTTGGTACAACTCTCATTCATTCACTCCATCGATATCGGCGTGTTCCATCGCCAGTTCCACAATCTCATGATATTCAGCCGCCAGTGGCGTCAGCGGCAACCTCAGGCCATCCGGGATCAGCCCCATGCGATGCAGCGCCCATTTTGCCGGAATCGGGTTGGCTTCGACAAACAAATCGCGATGCAAAAGGCTGAGAGTCTCGTCGATCTCCCTCGCTTCTGCCAGCTTGCCAGCCTTGACCAGCGCGCACATCTTGCCAAACAGTTGTGGCGCCAGGTTGGCGGTCACCGATATTACGCCATCGGCCCCCGCCGCCATGCATTCCAGCGCGGTCTGATCGTCACCGCTGAAAATGGCAAAATCGTCGCCGCACAGGGCACGAATTTCTCGCGCCCTTTGATCGCCGGCCGTTGCTTCTTTGACGCCGACTATGCCCTTGAGTTCGGCCAGCCGCGCCACCGTCTCCGGTAGCATGTCGCAACAGGTCCGACCCGGCACATTGTATAGCAGTATCGGCGCCGGGCACTGCGCTTCGATCGCCTGGTAGTGCCGGTACAAGCCCTCCTGGGTCGGCTTGTTATAATAAGGAGTCACGATCAGGCACGCATCCGCGCCCGCCTCGGCCATCTGCCGGCTGCGCTCGATCGTCGCGGCAGTCGAGTTCGTGCCGGAACCGGCGATCACCGGGACCCTGCCATCGATGCGCTTGACCGTCCGTTCGACCAGCGCGCGGGTCTCTTCGATCGTTAGCGTCGCCGACTCGCCGGTCGTGCCGGCGATGACGATTCCGTTGGTACCGGATTCGAGATGCCAGTCCAGCAACCGGTCGAAGGCGTCCAGCGCGAGACCGCCATCGGATTCCATCGGTGTGACCAGGGCCACGAAGCTGCCGGCAAACATCATGTTTCTCCATCGACCCCGGTTCAAAAGCGGTGATCGCCCCGGGGCTGGCGATGGTACCGGCGTTGCCCATGCGCAGGCAAGGCATTGGCGCCGATTTTCGTCCGGCTTGCCAAGTCCGTTAAACGCGGTACACTGCGAACGGGTCGCCTCTGACCGGGATCGAAAGGCGCAGCGCCGCCCCCCAAAACAGGCAGATGAAACAAAATATCGTTATTTCCATACTCGGTGAGTACCGGGCAGACCTGATTTCCGACGTCACCCAGATCATTCTCGATTGCGGTGGGAACATCATCGAAAGCCGGATGAGCGTCGTCGCCGGCGAATGCACCCTGTTGTTAATGGTCGCCGGCGGCTGGCATACCTCGGGCAAGCTGGAAAAAGGCCTGCAGGCCTATGCCGATGAGTCCGGCCTGCTGATCCGTTTGCGCCTGGCATCGAAAACGACCACCGATCTGGATCGCGTGCCCTACCTCATCGATGCGGTGTGCCTGGACCAGCAGGGTATCGTTTACCAGTTGACCGGTTTTTTTATCGAACGCGATATCGAGATCGCCGAACTCAATACCCGGAGCTATCCGGCTGCGCATACCGGTGCGCCGATGTTTGCCGTACAAATGGCCATCAAGATTCCGGCGCAGGCGCATATTTCGACGCTGCGCGAAGAGTTCCTCGAGTTCTGCGATTCCATCAACCTCGACGCGATCATGGAACCGGTAAAAAGTTAGCGCCTGGTTGGCCGCTAACAGGAGAAACCCGTGGCAAAAGTCAGCATAGGAAAGAAAGTGCCCGATTTTTCGGTCGCCGCGACCAGTGACCAGATCGTCAGTCTCAAGGATTACCGCGGAAAAAACCTGGTCGTCTATTTTTACCCGAAGGACAGCACCCCGGGCTGCACGCTCGAGGGGCAGGATTTTCGGGACCAGCTCTCGAAATTCAAAAGGCAGAAAACGGTGGTTTTCGGCGTCTCCCGCGACAGCCTGTCGTCGCACGAGCGATTCCGCGAGAAACAGGGCTTCAATTTCGATTTGCTGTCGGATCCCGATGAAAAACTCTGCCGGCTATTCGATGTCATCCGCGAAAAGAACATGTACGGCCGCAAGGTCATGGGTATCGAAAGAAGCACCTTTTTGATCGACCAACAAGGCGTGTTGCGGCAGGAATGGCGCAAGGTCCGGGTCAAGGGACACGTAGCCGAGGTCCTGGATGCCGTGAAAACCCTTGGCAACTGAAGCACCGTTAATGAATGGAGGAAATGATTTGACGCCGATGGACCCGACCGCTCGCCGAGTTTTCGTTCTCGATACCAATGTGTTGATGCACGACCCGGCGGCCATTTTCCGTTTCGACGAACACGACATTCACATCCCGATGGTGGTCCTGGAAGAGCTGGACGCCCGCAAAAAGGGGATGTCGGAGGAATCCCGCAACGTCCGCCAGATCAGCCGGTTTTTTAATGAGCTGATCGAAAATGCCAGCAAGGATGAGATAGACCACGGCATACCGTTGCCGGCCGGCACCCACGACAATGGCGAACCCAAGGCGCAGACCGGCCGGCTGTTTTTCCAGACCCGGCCGGTGGGCAATGTGCTGCCGGACGATTTGCCCGGGACGGTTGCCGACAACAACATCCTCGCCAATACCTTGTCCTTGCAGATCGAGCAATCCGATTGCCATGTCACGCTGGTCTCCAAGGACATCAATCTGCGCATCAAGGCGGCAATCCTCGGCGTCCACGCGGAAGACTATTTCAACGACAAGGTCCTCGATAACGTCGATGTGCTGTTTACCGGCGCGACAGCGCTGGCCGAGGATTTCTGGAACGAGCACGGCAAGGAAATGGATTCCTGGAAAGAGGATGGACATACTTTTTATCGCGTCTCGGGACCTCAGGTCAGCAACTGGTATCCCAATCAGTTTGTCTATACGGAAGACGAAAGCGCTTTTGACGCGTCCATCTGCCGTCTTGAAAACGGCGACGCAATTATCGAAACGGTGACCGATTACCGCACCGAGCACAACAATATCTGGGGAATCACGGCGCGTAACCGCGAGCAGAATTACGCACTGAACCTGCTGATGAATCCCAAGGTGGATTTCGTCACGATACTCGGCGCAGCCGGTACCGGCAAAACCTTGCTGACCCTGGCCGCCGGTCTGGCGCAAACCCTGGAGCAAAACCTGTTCCGCGAGATCATCATGACGCGGGTCACGGTCCCGCTGGGCGAGGATATCGGTTTCCTGCCGGGCACCGAGGAAGAGAAAATGGAGCCGTGGATGGGCGCGTTGATGGACAACCTGGAAGTGTTGACCGGCACCGGCGAAGGCGGCGACTGGGGACGGGCCGCTGCCCAGGACCTGATTCGCAACCGGATCAAGATTCGCTCGATGAACTTTATGCGCGGCCGCACTTTCCTGAACCGGTTTATCATCATCGACGAAGCGCAGAACCTGACCTCCAAACAGATCAAAGCGCTGATCACCCGGGCCGGTCCCGGGACCAAACTGGTCTGCCTGGGCAACCTGAGCCAGATCGATACGCCCTACCTGACCGAAACCACATCCGGGCTGACTTATGTCGTCGCCCGTTTTCGCGATTGGGGGCATTCCGGGCACGTGACCCTGATGCGCGGTGAGCGTTCCCGGCTGGCCGATTACGCATCCGATACCCTGTAAAGATTTTGCTTCTCAGGCTTTTATCTTAAGTTATTGTTTTTTCTATTTTTTCCCATACTAACGGGACCGAGGGCAAGGAACCCTGAAGCTTGGTTACTGTCTAGACATCTGTCATGCTTCTGAACCGGTGTACCCCGGCGGAGACCAGATTTGCGCCCGTTGATTTTTTGTTTGTCCCTGTTTTTGACCGTGCTGGCCCAGGCGGCCACCGAGCCGTCCGACCTGCCCGATATCGGCAGTCCATCGGACTCGGTATTTTCATCGATTGAAGAAGAACAAATCGGCTATATGGTCCGCAAGCAACTGCGCGATAGCGGTCAACTGCTGAGCGATCCGGAAGTCGAGGAATACATTCAGAACCTGGGCCAGTCCCTGGTGGCAAACGCGAACCCCGGTGGCGAAGATTTTGAATTTTTCGTGGTCAACGATTCGAAAATCAATGCCTTCGCCCTGCCGGGTGGATATATCGGCATCAATTCCGGCCTGATACTCGCCTCGGATAACGAAAGCGAGCTCGCCGGTGTGCTGGCGCATGAGATCGCCCACGTTACGCAGAACCATATCGAACGGCGCATTTTCGATAGCCGAGGATCCAGCCTGGCGGCGACGGCGGCAATACTCGCAACCATCATTATCGGCTCCGCCACCAACGCGAGTGGTTCCATCATGCAAGGCGGCATCATGGCTGCCCAGGGGATGGCCATTCAAGCGCAGATCAATTACACCCGCGCCAACGAATACGAGGCGGATCGGATCGGCATCGGAACCCTGGCCGCGAGTGGTTTCGATCCCTATGGCATGCCCTCTTTCTTCGCCAAACTCGGCAAGACCAATTCCCGGGCGCCGGGTTCGGTCCCGGAGTTTCTGCGTACCCATCCCAGCAGTTCGGCCCGGATTGCCGAGTCATCCAACCGCGCCGCGCGCTATGAGTCGGTCGACCACGACGACACCGTCGGCTATCGCCTGACCCAGGAACGGATAAGAGTTCGCTCCTTCCGCTCAGCCAGCGAGGCCGTCGCTTACTACCGCAATACCACCCACCTGCAGAGCGTGCCGCCCGATCCGGCCTGGGTTTACGGCTCCGCACTCGCCCTGTTGCGGGCCGGCAAGGCGAACCAGGCGGCCGATATTTTCCGCGAACTGCAAGTCGAAAATGAAAACATCATCGATTTGCACTCGGCCTATGGCCTGGCGCTGATGGCCGACGGCAAAGCCGAACAGGCGCTGGCAGTTTTCCGGCGGGCCGTCGCTTTGTTCCCGCGCAATGTGCCACTGACCATTCGTTACAGCCAGGTCCTGATGAGGGCGGATCAGGCGGACCAGGCGCATGAACTCCTGCTCGACCTGCTCAACAACATCACGCCGACCCCGGACCAGGCCAGGCTGATCGCGAGAGCCGCCAATGAGGCCGGCGATGTGGCCGAAGCGCACTATTACATGTCGGAATATTACGTATTGAACGGCTTGCTGCCGCAGGCGATCCAGCAACTGCAGCTGGCGCTCGAGGTGCCCGGCCTCAATGAATTCCAGCGCGCCCGCTTCGATGCGCGCCGCGATGAACTTGC
Source organism: Pseudomonadota bacterium (assembly GCA_022560735.1). Classification (GTDB taxonomy): domain Bacteria; phylum Pseudomonadota; class Gammaproteobacteria; order Steroidobacterales; family MnTg04; genus MnTg04. The sequence goes on along the minus strand of JADFSO010000002.1, from coordinate 174,518 downwards.
CGGATACCTGCCCAAGGAAGAAAAGAAGCGAAGGCCGCTCCAGGAAAACAAGCGGGACGGCCGAATCGGCTACCGGTAATTCCGGTCCGCATTGCACCGCCGATGCTCCTGCGGAACAGCATCAGCTCAGGCAGCAGTTTCCATATCGGTCGTATACCCGCCTGAACTGGCCAGGCCATTGAGCCGTGCCCGTTTGAGCAATGCCTGCTGGCCATCACCGAGTCGTTCGTCCTGGCCTTGCCACGCGGCCAGCGCGGGCGCCTGTAAAGCGCGGCCATAAGAGAAACTCAGATTCCACGGCTGCGGACCCATGGTGTTCATGATGCCCAGATGCTCGGTCGCCTCTTCAGCGCTTTGTCCGCCGGACAGGAAAGCGATCCCCGGGACTTCCGCCGGCACCTGCGCGGTCAGGCACCGTACAGTCGCCTCCGCGACCTCCCGCGGCCCGGCGCGATCGGCGCATGCGGCGCCCGAGATAACCATGTTGGGTTTTAACACGATGGCGGGTAAATGCACGCGCTGTTCGGCCAGCGCCGCGAAGAGCGCGGTCAACGAGCGATTCGTTACTTCTTCGCACACCGTCAGCGTGTGCTCGCCATCCATCAGCACTTCGGGCTCGACTATCGGCACGATGCCGGCCTCCTGGCAAAGCGCGGCATAGCGGGCCAACGCGTGTGCATTGGCGGCCAGACAAAAATCGCTGGGGATGCCATCGCCGATGGTTATGACGGCACGCCATTTGGCAAACCGCGCTCCCATATCGTGGTACTCGGCCAGGCGTTCGCGCAGGCCATCCAGTCCCTCGGTAACCGTCTCGCCGGGGAAAGCGGCCAGGGCCTTGGCGCCGGTATCGACCTTGATCCCCGGGATGACGCCCATATTGGCCAACAGCGTGGGGAACGGCAGGCCATCGGCGGTCTGTTGCCTCAAGGTTTCGTCATACAGGATTACGCCACTGATGTAGTCGGCGACGCCGGGCGTGGTAAACAGCATTTCGCGATAGGTCCGGCGGCTTTCTTCGGTGGATTCGGTGTCTATGAGATCGAATCTTTTCTTGATCGTCGGGTTGCTTTCATCGGCGGCGAGTATCCCCTTGCCAGGGGCAACCATCGCCTGGGCAACGGATTCCATATCCTTGAAACTCATTTTGTGATCTCCGGGTATCCTGGTTTCAGCGAGCCTGCAATCAGGTTGCGGGCCAGGGTGCGCGATGACGCCCCAAGTAGCGCAAGGATAGCAAATGCAGGGCCAAATGTGGCCAGGTTTGCCCCCGAATCCACTGAAAAACAAGGCTGCGGGCTTTCCTGGCAGCTCAATTAGTACTAAAATAGTCCTGATTGAATACTCGAGGGTATTCCCATGCTGAAAATGAGCAAACTGACCGACTACGGAACCATGGTGTTGGCTTTCCTGGCGGCGAACCCGACCCGGATGCAAAGCGCTTCCGATGTCGCGCGCGATACGCACCTGGCCTTACCCACGGTCAGCAAGCTACTCAAACTGATGACCCGCACAGGCCTGGTGGTCTCGACCAGGGGGGCCCTGGGGGGTTACCAGTTAGCGCGCGCACCGGAGGAAATCAGCGCTGCCGATGTGATCGATGCACTGGAAGGACCGGTGGCCATTACCCAGTGCAGTGGCTCGGTCGGTCATTGCGAGCTGGAGGATGTTTGCGGCGTCAGTTCGTCGTGGCAAAAAATCAATGTCGCGATCCGGCGCGCGCTGGATGAGGTTCGCCTGCCTCACCTGGCCGCCGCCGAATTCAGAATGCCGCCGATGAACCTGATGGGCATCCCGATTACCCAGGAGACCGACAGACGATGAGCAAACAAAACCAGGAACTCGATAATTTCATTGGCGGCCAGTACAAACACGGCTTCGTCACCGACATCCAATCGGACACGATTCCGCCCGGGCTGGACGAGTCGGTCGTCCGGGTGATCTCGAAGAAAAAGCAAGAGCCGCAGTTCATGCTGGACTGGCGTCTGCGGGCGTTTGCGCACTGGCAGACGATGCCGATCCCGGCGTGGGCCCATGTGCATTACCCGCCCATCGATTTCCAGGAGATTTCCTATTTCTCGGCGCCGAAATCAGCGGACGACGCACCGCGCAGCCTGGACGAAGTGGATCCGAAACTGCTGGAGACTTATGAAAAGCTTGGCATCCCATTGCACGAGCGCGCGCGCCTGGCCGGCGTTGCCGTCGATGCGGTCTTCGACAGCGTATCCGTGGCCACGACTTTCAAGGCAAAGCTCGCGGAAGCCGGGGTGATTTTTTGCCCGTTCTCGGAAGCGGTGCGGGAACATCCGGAACTGCTCGAACAATATCTCGGCAGCGTCGTCCCCTACACCGACAATTTCTATGCCTGCCTGAATTCGGCCGTGTTCAGCGATGGTTCCTTCGTGTTTATCCCCAAAGGCGTGCGCTGCCCGATGGAATTATCGACCTATTTTCGCATCAACGAAGCCAAGACCGGTCAGTTCGAGCGCACCCTGATCATCGCCGAGGAAGGCAGCCATGTCAGCTACCTAGAAGGATGCACGGCGCCGATGCGCGACGAAAACCAGTTGCACGCGGCGGTCGTGGAACTGATCGCACTGGATGACGCGCAAATCAAATATGCGACGGTGCAGAACTGGTACCCGGGTGACGAGAACGGGGTTGGCGGTATCTTCAACTTCGTGACCAAGCGCGGCGACTGCCGCGGTCACCGCTCGCGCATTTCCTGGACCCAGGTGGAAACCGGTTCGGCGATTACCTGGAAATACCCCAGTTGCATCCTGCGTGGCGATAACTCGGTCGGCGAATTTTATTCCGTGGCGGTAACCAACAACTTCCAACAGGCGGATACCGGGACCAAGATGATCCACATCGGCAAGAACACGCGGAGCACGATCATCTCGAAGGGCATTTCGGCGGGCCGGGCGAGCACCGTCTATCGCGGGTTGGTCAAGGTACTGCCGGGAGCGACCGGCGCGCGCAATTTCACGCAATGCGACTCGCTGCTGATGGGTGACCGCTGCGCCGCGCATACCTTCCCTTACATGGAAGTCAAAGAACCCGATGCCCAGATCGAGCATGAAGCCACCACCTCGAAGATCAGTGAGGACGAGCTTTTTTATTGCCGCCAGCGCGGGATCGAGGAAGAAGACGCGATCAACATGATCGTCAACGGTTTCTGCAAGGAAGTGTTCAAGGAATTACCGATGGAGTTCGCGGTCGAGGCACAGAACCTGCTCGCCGTCAGTCTTGAAGGCGCTATTGGTTGAAAAATTGGAAAGCAATAAATGAGTAAAAACAATATCTTACTGAATATTAATAAACTCAGCGTCAGCATTGGCGACAAGCCCATCCTGCGCGACCTGTCACTCCAGGTCGGCGCCGGTGAAGTGCACGCGATCATGGGTCCGAACGGTTCCGGCAAGAGCACGCTGGCACAGGTACTCGCCGGTCGCGCAGGCTATGAGGTCAGCGGCAAGGTCAGTTACCTCGGCGAGAACATACTCGATCTCAGCCCCGAGGAAAGAGCGTGGCGCGGCCTGTTCCTCGCTTTCCAGTACCCGGTTGAAATCCCGGGCGTCAACAATGTCTACCTGCTCAAGGCGGCGCTGAACGCGCAACGCAAATACCGTGGCGAAACTCCGCTGGACGCGTTTGAGTTCCTGACCGTGATCCAGGAAAAAATGAAGTTGATGCAGATCGACGAGTCGTTTCTGAACCGCAGCGTCAATGCCGGCTTTTCCGGCGGCGAAAAGAAGCGCAACGAAATCCTGCAGATGGTGGTGCTCGAACCACGCCTCGCCGTACTCGATGAAACCGACTCGGGACTGGACATCGATGCGCTGAAAGTTGTCGCCAACGGGGTCAATACGATGCGTGACCCGGAGCGCGCGATTGTGCTGATCACGCATTACCAGCGTTTGCTCGATTACATCAAACCGGACAAAGTCCATGTGCTCGCCGATGGCCGGATCGTGCGCAGCGGGGGGCCGGAGCTGGCCCTGAAACTGGAAGAAAAGGGTTATGACTGGGTACGCCAGGAGGCCGCCAGCGCATGAGCGCAATGATCGAAAGCCTGCAAGACAATTTCTCCCGTCAGCCGGAGGCCCCGGGGGGCGAATTCGTGCACCAGGTTCGCGCACAGGCCATGAAGGAATTCCTGGATATCGGCCTGCCCGGCCCGCGTGACGAGTACTGGAAATACACGCGGCTGAGAATTATCGAGAAACGGCTGTTTGGCCTGCCCGAGGAAAATGCAGTTGCCGGCAGCGAAATCGGGATCGAAAACCTGGACGCGATCCGCATCGTGTTTGTCGATGGGCTTTATGCGCCGGCGCTATCCGATGAGTCCGTGTTTGCCGAAAACGGTATCCGCCTGCTGGCCGACGCCTTGCATGACGATCCGGGTCTGGCCAACGGGCTGCTGCCGCCACCCGACCCGGCGACGCATCAGTTTGCGGCGTTGAACCGCGCCTTCCTCGGACAAGGGGTGGTCATCGATCTGGCGGCCGGGCAGGAACTCGGCCGCCCGCTGTACCTGCTGTTTTACTCGCAAAACACTGGCCGCGACACGGCCAGCCACCCGCGGATTCTGATCAGGGCGGGTACCGACAGCAAGGCCTCGGTGATCGAACATTACGACGGCGCCCCGGGCAACGCCGGTCTTTGTAATGCCCTGACCGAAATCGACCTCGCCAGGGGGGCACAATTGACGCATTACCGTATTCAAACCGAAAGCGAAACCGCTTTTCACCTGGGATCGTTGTTTGCGCACCAGGCGGAAGGCTCGCGGCTGGTCAGCCACAATCTCAGCCTCGGCGGCAGGCTGGCCCGCACCAACATGCAGTTTGAATTGCTGGGCCGCGGCGCCGAGCTGGTGCTGAACGGCCTGTACCTGGCCAGCGGCAAACAGCATATCGACAACCACACGCTGGTCAATCATCGCAAACCCGGCGCCAGCAGCTTCCAGGATTACCGCGGGATCATCGATGACCAGGCGCGCGCCGTTTTTTGCGGCAAGGCCGTCGTTCATCGCGATGCGCAGCAGAGCGTGGCAACCCAGAGCAACCGCAACCTGCTGCTCAGCGAAGGCGCCGAGATCGACACCCAGCCCGTGCTGGAAATTTACGCCGACGATGTGCAATGCAGCCATGGTGCGACCATCGGCCGCCTCGATGCCGACGCCCTGTTCTACCTGTCTGCACGCGGGGTCCCGGAAGACGAGGCCCGCGGTCTGCTGACTTTCGCTTTTGCCGAAGACGTCGTGTTGCGGCTGGAAAACCAGACCCTGCGCAACGCGCTAAGCAAACACCTCATTGGCCGCCTGCCCGATCTCGAAAACGCCGACGAACTGGTGGCCAGATGAACCAGCCGCAGGCAGCCAGCATAAAAGACCTGCCGGATTTCGCTGCGATCCGGGCGGATTTTCCGATCCTCGAGCAACAGGTTCACGGCTGTCCGCTGGCCTATCTGGACAGCGCCGCGTCCGCCCAGCGGCCCCGCCAGGTCATCGATGCGATTGCCGATTATTACCGGCACGATCACGCCAACGTACACCGCGGCGTCCACACGCTGAGCCAGCGCGCAACCGAGGCCTACGAGGGGGCCAGAGAGTCGGTGCGCCGCTTTATCAATGCAGCGAGCAGCAAGGAAATTATTTTTACCCGTGGCACGACCGAAGCGATCAACCTGGTGGCCCAGGCTTTCGCGCGCACCACGTTAAAACCGGGCGATGAAATCCTGATCACCTGGATGGAACACCACTCGAATATCGTTCCCTGGCAAATGGTTTGCGAGCAGACCGGAGCCGTGCTCAGGGTCGCACCGATCAATGACCGCGGCGAGCTGGAACTCGATGCGTGGAAAAAACTGCTTGGCAAGAAAACGCGGGTCGCCGCGTTTGGCCATATTTCCAATGCGCTCGGGACCATCAACCCGGTGCATGAGCTTTGCGCCGAAGCCCGCCGGCGGGGAATCGCGACCGTCATCGATGGCGCGCAGGCGTTGCCGCATATCGACGTGGATGTGCGCAGCATCGATTGTGATTTCTACGCCTTTTCCGGTCACAAGATGTATGGCCCGACCGGCATCGGCGTACTTTACGGGCGTGAGGAAATGCTGCAAGACATGCCGCCGTGGCAAGGCGGCGGCGAAATGATTCTCGCCGTGGACTTCGAGAAAACCGTGTACAACGAGTTACCGCACAAGTTTGAGGCCGGCACGCCAAATATCGCCGGCGCCATCGGTCTGGGTGCGGCGGTGGCTTACCTGGAAAACATCGGCATGGAGCAAATCGCCGCCCATGGTTATGAACTGATGCGCCTGGCATCCGAAGCGCTTCTCGCTGTTCCCGGTCTGCGCCTGATCGGCACGGCCGAGCACAAGACAGCGCTGGTCTCTTTCGTCGTCGATGGCGTGCACCCGCATGACCTGGGCACGATCGCCGATCATCACGGGGTCGCCATTCGCACCGGTCACCACTGTGCGATGCCGGTCATGCAGCGTTTCGGGCTGCCGGCAACCGCGCGCGCGTCGTTTGGCATCTATAACACCGAGGCCGAGATCGACCAGCTCGTGGCCGCGGTCAGAGACGCCAAAGAGGTGCTCGGCTGATGGATATTCGCCAGCTTTATCAGGATGTGATCGTCGATCACAACCGCAGCCCGCGGAATTTTCGCCGCCCGGAAACCATCGACCGGGTGGCCGAGGGCTATAACCCGTTGTGCGGCGACAAACTGCACATTTATCTTAGCGTCGTCGATGGGAAAATCGCCGATCTGAGTTTCGAAGGCAACGGTTGCGCGATCTCGATCGCGTCGGCATCGATGATGACCGAAGCGTTGCTGGGCAAGGACGAAAGCGAGGCCGAAGCATTGTTCAAAGACGTGCATCGCATGCTGACCGAATCCGATTTTGCGGCGGACCCTGCGAAACTGGGCAAACTGGCCGCGCTGGCGGGCGTCCGCGACTATCCGATGCGGGTCAAATGCGCCAGCTTGTGCTGGCATACCTGGCTCGCGGCACTGACCAGCACCGGCGCCGAAGCGGCAACGGCACGCACGGAATAAGCCATGAATTTTCATAACAGCGAACCGATCACCTTGTACCGCGACTGCCTGGCCGTGCTGATCCCGGCGGGCAACGAAGTGACGCTGCCACAAGGCAGCATCGGCTATATCACCCAATCGCTGGGTGGCAGCTTCACCGTATACATCGAAGGCAACCTGTTCCTGATCGCCGGTGGCGATGCCGATGCGCTCGGCAAAGACCCGGTGCCGCCCCCTACCCTGCCGGACAATGCGCAGGATGAGGATGTCGAGAAGGTAGTCTGGGAGCAGCTCAAGACCTGCTTCGACCCGGAGATCCCGATCAACGTCGTGGACCTGGGGCTGATTTACAGTTGCGAGCTGAGCAAGATTGACGATGGTCAGCGCAGGATCGATATCGAGATGACGCTGACCGCGCCCGGCTGCGGCATGGGTCCGATGCTGATTCACGATGTGCGCTCGAAGCTGGAGCTGATCCCGACGATAGAACAGGCACAGGTGGAACTGGTTTTCGATCCGCCATGGAACCAGGGCATGATGTCGGATGCGGCGCGTCTGCAAACCGGCATGATGTAAAGCGGATGAGCGAACGATGGCATGACGTCGCCATGGCCGATGAACTGGAGCCCGGCGGCTATGAAGTGATTGATGTCGATGACCTGCTGATCGCGGTTTTTAATGTCGCGGGTGAGTTTTACGCCATCGAGGATATCTGTACCCACGATGGCGAGGAACTGACCGGCGGGCCGATCGACCATGACCAGATCATTTGCCCGCGCCACGGCGCGCGCTTCTGCCTGCGAACCGGTGCGGCGTTGACGCCACCCGCCTATGAAGCCGTTGCGACCTTTGCCACCCGCGTCGTGGATGGGCGGGTCCAGGTGCGGGTCGCGGATTGATGTACCGGCCGGCCGGCTGAGAAGGCGGATGGATGCGCGGTGCACAGGCTGCTGTTGATGCGCCACGCCAGGGCGGCGTGGTCACAGGACGAGGCTGACCAGGAACGCAGCCTCGGCGAGCGGGGCCGGCTGGAAGCGCAACAAATGGGTCAGCGCCTGAGCGCCAGGCAATTCAAACCGCAGACGCTGATCTGCAGCCCCGCGTCGCGCGCCCGGGAAACCGCTGAAATCGTCGGCCACCTGCTCGGTTTCGATGCGCAGCGAATCATCCACGCGGACGCGCTCTACCTGGCCAGCCCGGATACGCTGATAAGCCAGATCCAGACCCACTCCGACAGCCAGGACCTGATGGTGGTCGGTCATAACCCTGGTTTGACCGGCCTGGTCAATCGCCTCGCCGCGGGACGCATCGACAACATGCCGACCGCCGCTTATGCCTGGTTCGAGATCGGCGGCGGTGTTTTCAGCGCAAAGAACCCTTATCCGGCGAGCATCGATTTTCCGGCCAACCCCGGCGACCCGTTCGCCGCCTGAGCTCCGTTCCAACCGCTCAGCACTCCGGAACGCTGACGGCCAGCCCGCCGCATAACAACCAAGACCTTTAGTTCGGTTCCAGGCGGTTCGGTTTCAGTAAGGCATCATATCGAGTTCATATTGTTTAGTTTTATTGGATATCGGTGGCAAAAACAAAGAACACCCACAAACTTTCTGAGCAAATCCTGCAAGGATCCGCCTGGCTGATTGTTTGGCCAATCAGCAGTGCTGATGATTTTTACGAGAAGGTGTGGATATCCACGGTTTTCATGACGACTCACTCGCGTCCCGCTACTTCGACTATGACGCTTTCACGCGCGACCTGTTCATGTGCGATTACACGCGGACTGACTCGGGGCATTTATTCAATGATAACCACTAGTAGAGTGGGCTCTTAGACTGTCAAGTTAACGAATTCAACAACCGAAAGTGGGATAGTTTGCCCTGTCGCAGCAGTAAAAAGGGAGGAAATCAGGCTCGTTTACAATAACCATAATTGGGCGCAGAATCACACAAATCGTAGGAAAGCAACTTCTGACCAGGCGTTCTGGCTATGAAAGGAAAAACAATCGTTGCGCTAGTAATTGGCGCGGCACTTCTTGCAAGCGTTTTCGCAACCAGCTGGTTGACAAATAAAGAAAGCGACTCAATTCGCAATCTGAATTTGACCGCGTCTTCTTCCGGGGAATCTCACGAAAACGTCCCAGACCAGCCGACCACCGCTGCACAAATGCTTCCCGACGCTCAGCGAGAAAACGACGAACAGGGCGAGTCCAATCTTGATACTCAAGCGGATGATGTTGAACATTCCGAAAGTGCCACCCCATTAGCCCGTATAACGAAGCTTGGAACAGTGGACTGGCTTAACGGTCGCGACTTAGCTGAAACACGACTTGGCAACCAGATTGTGGAAAGAATTCAGATCGTCAACCTTGATTGGGCCGCCATACAGGAGTTTGCGTTCGATGAGGCTGATGATCTCGATTTTACTTTGCCACTCTTTGACGGTAATAAATGCGAAGTCGTTAGAATTCGATTTAATGACCTCCCTGACAACGGCGCTCGGCAAGTTATCGGGTATTGCAAAGGCTATGCGGAGATGATGTCCGGGGTCCACATGGAGACAGGGAAATTTGGAATGGTGATTACGCCACTTCGTGAGCAGTTTCGAATCCTTGTAGCCGAATTAAATGACACCCAGGCAGGTGTTTTTCAGATTCGGCTTAGTCCTGAAGAAATCGCGCTCAGCCGCAGGATAGAGTAAGAAAAAATTGGTGGTCTGAACAGGCCCTATTAGGAGAGTAAATTGAAAAAGCTGGCTTTCGCATTTTTAGTTGCGACGTATTCATTGGCTGCATACGCACAAACTCCGCCCGAATTAAAAATTCTGTACGTATATACGGAACGCGCGGCGGCAAAAATAGCTAACGACCCGACGATTCAGGCTTTTGGAATCACCAATCCTGCGGAACATGCAAACTTCATTCACGGTTGTTTGAAAAATATTTTGGCGAACGAAACGGTGCCGGTGTTCACATATGTACTTATTTGAGTTGATTCCGCAGACGGCTGATTGCCCGCATTAGCCTGGTTTGGCTTCGATTGAAATGTCTTTCGATTTCAGCGTACTTGTCAAACGGGCTTCAATAAGTCAATAAGCGAACACCGGCACAATTAGAACCAATTAGCACGTTCGCCGCCTGAATCCGCTCAGCACTCGGGAACGTTGACCGCGAGACCGCCCTTTGAGGTTTCCTTGTACCGGGTCGACATGTCCAGACCGGTCTGGTGCATGGTCGCGATGACCTGGTCGAGGCTGACCATGTGCTTGCCATCGCCGCGCAAGGCCATGCGCGCGGCGTTGATGGCCTTGATCGAGCCCATCGCGTTGCGTTCTATGCAGGGTATCTGCACCAGTCCGGCGATCGGGTCGCAGGTCAGGCCCAGGTTGTGCTCCATGCCGATTTCCGCGGCATTTTCGATCTGCTCGTTGCTCGCGCCCAGCGCCGAGGCCAGGCCGGCCGCGGCCATCGAGCAGGCCACGCCCACCTCTCCCTGGCAACCCATTTCCGCACCCGAGATCGATGCATTCTTCTTGTAAAGTATGCCGATCCCACCGGCCGTCAACAGGAAATCGACGATGCCATCGTCGCAGGCCTGCGGCATGAATTTCAGGTAATACTTGAGCACCGCCGGCACGATGCCGGCCGCCCCGTTGGTCGGCGCGGTCACGACTTTGCCACCGGCCGCGTTCTCCTCGTTGACGGCCAGTGCCCAGACATCGACCCAGTCCATGAAATCGCTGTCATCGGGTCCACCGGCAACGAGTTCCCGGTAAAGCTTTGCCGCGCGGCGCGGAACCTTGAGTATGCCGGGCAATATCCCCTCGCTTTGCAAACCGCGCTCGATACACGCATCCATGACCGACCAGATCTCCAGCAGCCGCCCGCGGACTTGCTCCTCGGAGCAGTCGGCGGTCTCGTTCGCCAGGATCAGCTCGGGTAGCTTCAGGCCGTTGTCGGCGGCCATTTGCAGCAATTCTTCGGCGTTTTCGAACACAAAGGGCATGTCGGCGGCCTGCCGGTCGGCCGTTGCCGGCGAATTGCCATGCTGGTCCATGACAAACCCGCCACCGATCGAATAAAACTCTTCGACCAGCAAGGTCTCGCCCTTCGCGTCCAGCGCACTGAAACGCATGCCATTGGTATGCAATGGCAACAACTGGTCGTGGTGAAAAAGCAAATCCAGCGCCTGGTCGAACTTTGCCGGGTGTTTGCCAAGTATGTTCAGACAGCCATCGGCGCTGATCCTGGCCAGGGTTGCCTCTACGCGGTCGGGATCGACACGATGCGGTTGTTCCCCCTCCAGACCGAGCATCAGCGCGCGGTCGGTGCAATGCCCCTTGCCGGTCGCCGCCAGCGATCCATACAACTGGCAGGCGACCCGATCGACTTTGCCGAGCAGACCCTGCTCTTCCAGGTCCAGGGCAAACTGGCGCGCCGCATTCATCGGGCCCATGGTGTGCGAACTGGATGGCCCGATGCCGACCTTGAGGATGTCGAAAATACTGATGCTCATGGCGTTCGACTATACGTCAGTCCGTTTCCAGTGACAGCAGGCTGGCGTTGCCGCCGACGGCCGTGGTGTTGATCGTGATGGTCTTTTCGCTGGCAAAACGGTGCAGGTAGAACGGCCCGCCCGCCTTGGGACCGGTACCGGACAAACCGCAGCCGCCAAACGGCTGGACGCCGACCACCGCGCCGACCATGTTGCGATTGACATAGACGTTGCCGACGTTAACGACACGGGCTATATGCCTGGCCGCACCATCGATACGGCTGTGCACACCCAGGGTCAGGCCAAAACCGGTCCGGTTGATTGCGGCGATCATCTGATCGAGTTCGGCTGCCTGGTAGCGCACGATATGCAACACCGGACCGAACACTTCCTTGTCGAGCACATCGATCGCCGGAATTTCCACCGCCAGCGGCGACACATAAGATCCATCGCCAAGGCCCGCGGGAATTTCGATGCGGGCGACCACCTTGCCCAGCTTGCTGATTTTGTTTATGTGATCGTTGAGCATGCGCCGTGCAGCGTCGTCGATCACCGGACCGATATCGGTGGACAACAGCGCCGGATCGCCGATGGTCAGTTCCGCCATGTGGCCGGCCAGCAACTCGATGACGCGCGGCGCTATTTCTTCCTGCAGGCAAAGCACCCGCAGTGCCGAACATCTCTGGCCGGCGCTGTTGAACGCGGATTGCACCACGTCCTTGACCACCTGCTCGGGCAACGCCGAACTGTCGACGATCATCGTGTTCTGGCCACCGGTTTCGGCGATCAAGACGGCGATCGGCCCGTCTCGCCCGGCCAGGCTGCGATTGATCCTTTGCGCCGTTGCCATGGAACCGGTAAAAGCGACGCCCGCGACCCGCGGGTCACCGACCGCCACTGCGCCGATCACGGCGCCTGCGCCAGGCAAGAAGTGCAGGACATTGCCGGGGATGCCGGCCTCGTGCAGCAACTCCACTGCCTTTGCCGCGACCAGCGAAGTCTGCGCCGCCGGCTTGGCGAGCACGGTATTGCCGGCAGCCAGTGCAGCAGCCACCTGACCGGTGAAAATTGCCAGCGGAAAATTCCAGGGGCTGATGCAGACAAAGACGCCGCGCCCGTGCAGCAACAAGTGGTTGCTCTCACCGGTCGGCCCCGGCAAGGGCATGGCTGCGGAGAAATCACGCCTGGCGCAGGCCGCATAGTAGCGCAGAAAATCGATCGCCTCGCGCAGTTCGGCAACGCTGTCGGGCACGCTCTTGCCGGCTTCGCGTACGCACATGGCGAGCAGTTCGCCGGCGTTGGCCGCGTACAGATCCGCGGCGCGGTCCAGGCATGCGGCGCGCTCGCCGGCGGGTGTCCGGTCCCAGCCCGGGTAAGCTTCGCTCGCAGCGTCCACCGCCGCTACGACCTGTTCGGCGCCGGCATACTCGACTTGCCCGACTCGTTGTTTGTGGTTCGCCGGATAAAAAACCCCGTGTTTGTCGCCGTTCAGACGCTTGCCGCCAACGATGGGGCCGGCTTGCCAATCGCGGCCCGCCGCCGCAGCCATCTCCACAGCCAGCGCCTCGAGTTCCGCGTGATCGGAAAAATTGACGCCCGCCGAATTTTCCCGCTCCGCCCCGTAGAGGCCGCCCGGCAACGGGATTTTTGTATGCGGGATGGATTCGAGTCGCTCGACCTCGACTACCGGGTCGGCGACGATTTGAGCGATCGGCTCTTTTTCATCGACGATGCGATTGACGAAAGAGCTGTTGGCGCCATTTTCGAGCAACCGGCGTACCAGGTACGGCAGCAGGTCTTCATGTTTCCCCACCGGCGCATAGACCCGGCAGGCGACGTTCAGCTTGTCCTCGCCAACCACTTCGTCATACAACTCTTCGCCCATGCCGTGCAGACGCTGAAACTCGAAACTGTCGGCAGATTTCGCAGCGCCGTCGGCAGCAGCCAGCAACACGATGCTGGCGACCGTGTGCGCGTTATGGCTGGCAAATTGCGGGTAGATGACATCCCGGGCCGCGAGCAGGTCGCGGGCACAGGCCAGGTACGAGACATCGGTGTTCGGTTTGCGCGTGTACACCGGGTAACCGGCCAGGCCATTCTCCTGCGCCAGCTTGATCTCGGTATCCCAGTACGCGCCCTTGACCAGGCGCACCGGGATCGTCCTGCCGCCTTCCCTGGCCAGGCCGACCAGCCATTCGATCTGGGCGCGTGCGCGTTTTTGATACGATTGCAGGGCCAGACCCAGGCCTTCCCAGCCAGCCAGCGCCGGTGAGCGGTAAACCGCGGCAAACACTTCCATCGATATTTCCAGCCGATCCGCTTCCTCGGCATCGATCGTCAACGCAATCTGCGCAGCTTTGGCCTGCTCGGCCAGCGCCAACAGCCGGGGCGTCAGTTCATCGAGCACTCGCGCGCGCTGGCTAAACTCGTAGCGCGGAAACAGCGCCGACAATTTGACCGATATGCCGGGCGCCTGGTTTATCCCTGTGCCATCGACCAGGCTATCGCCAATCTCCTCGATGCCCTGGCGGTAAGCCTCGAAATAGCGCAAGGCATCTGCCTCGCTCAGCGCCGCCTCGCCGAGCATGTCGAAAGAATGCCGGTAGGCCTGGTTTTCGCCGCTCACCGACCGCTTCAGCGCCGCGCGTATGTTGCGTCCCATGACAAATTGATGACCCATGATGCGCATGGCCTGGCGCATCGCGGTCCTGATCACCGGTTCGCCCAGGCGGCCGGCGATGCGCGCCAGGTATCCCGCAGGATTTTCCAGCGCCTCCCGTTCCGGTTTGATGATGTGGCCGGTCAGCATCAGACCCCAGGTCGATGCATTGACGAATACGGAATCGCTGGTACCGAGGTGATCTTTCCAGTTGCCCGCGGAAATCTTGTCGGCGATCAGGCGGTTCGCCGTATCGGCATCGGGAATGCGCAGCAGCGCCTCGGCCAGGCACATCAACACCACACCTTCTTGCGAGGATAAATCGTATTTTTTCAAGAAGGCGTCCAGGCCCCCTTTCTTCTTCCGGTTACGCCGGACCGCTTCGACGAGTCGGGTTGCATGGCGACTGACCGTGTCCGCCTGCTCGGCTGTCAGTCGTGCGCGCTCCAGCAGCTCGCCAACGGTTGCGCTTTCATCGGCCAGATAAAACGCGTTGATGGCGCGACCCACAGCGGACACCGGCACATCCTGGTCGGAAAAAATAAATCCGCCGGCCTGGTTTTCCTTTTTCCCGGGGGTCTGCATGGTCTGTTCTCAACGATGAATGCGGAAGCGGATTTTAAACTGGAACCACCGGCAAAGCACCCATCTGCCGGCGTGAAGTCGAAACTATCGCTCGCCAATACGCTAGCCCTTGCCCAGCGATTTGCGGATCTCTCGCCTTTGCCGTTTGTCCGGTCTCCTGGCGGGCGCCGGCGCACGAGCCGTACCGGCCTTGTGCCTGGCAACCGCATCCAGCCTCGCCGTTTCAGTTTCTTTGGTTTCCAGGTACAACAGCGCCGCCTCTTTGGGTGGACCCCGCCGCGCAGCAAAATCGACGATCCTCAATTGCTGTACATAGCCTTCGCGGCGGATCGCCAACAGGTCCTTGTGCGCCAGCGATCGCGATGGTCTGACCCGGGCACCGTTGACCCGCACATGGCCGGCACGAATCTCGCGCGCGGCCAGCACGCGGGTCTTGAACAGCCGCGCCTGCCATAACCATTTGTCGAGTCTTGGTTTTTCCATACGCAACTCATCGAAGCCCGGTCCGGCGTTATTGTACTGCTATAATTCGCCACTGTTTGCCACCGGGAGCAAGGACGTGGACCAGGCATTTTTGCAGCGCTTGAGCAAGGACACCGAAGAACTAAAAGCAGCGGGGCTATTCAAAGCCGAACGGGTGATTCGTTCACAGCAACAAGCCGACCTCCAGCTCGCCGATGGCAGTGAAGTCGTTAACTTCTGCGCCAACAATTATCTCGGCCTGGCCAATCATCCGGCACTGATCGAGGCGGCGCACGCAGCGCTCGATCGCTATGGCTTTGGCATGGCTTCGGTGCGTTTTATCTGCGGCACGCAAAGCGTGCACAAGGAACTCGAGGAGCGCATCAGCGGATTCCTCGGGACCGAAGAAACCATACTCTACCCCTCGTGTTTCGATGCCAACGGCGGTTTGTTTGAAACCTTGCTGGATGCCAGCGACGCGATCATCAGCGATGAACTCAATCATGCCAGCATCATCGACGGCGTACGGCTTTGCAAGGCGCAACGTTTTCGCTATCGCAATAACGACATGAACGATCTCGAGGAGCAGCTCAAGGCCGCCAAAGATGCCCGGGTAAAGCTGATCGCGAGCGATGGTGTTTTTTCGATGGATGGAGTCATCGCGAATCTGCAGGACATCTGCGACCTGGCGGACAAATATGGCGCGATGGTGATGGTCGATGACGCGCATGCGACCGGCTTTATGGGGAGACAAGGGCGCGGAACCCATGAGTATCGCGATGTGATGGGTCGCGTCGATATACTGACCGGGACCCTGGGCAAGGCATTGGGTGGCGCCGCCGGCGGTTACACGGCGGCCAGCAAGGAAGTGGTCGGCTGGCTGCGCCAGCGGTCGCGGCCTTATCTGTTCTCCAACGCCATCGCGCCGGTGGTGGCGGCAGTTTCCATCAAGGTGCTGGATATGCTGGAAACGGATACCAGTCTGCGCGACAAATTACACGACAACGCCGCCTATTTCAGGCAGCAAATGAGCGAGCTGGGTTTCGACCTGGTCCCCGGTGAGCATCCCATTATTCCGCTCATGCTCGGCGACGCCAGGCTCGCCGGCCGGATGGCCGAACTGATGCTCGACGAAGGTATTTATGTCGTCGGTTTTTCATTCCCCGTGGTCCCCAAAGGCAAGGCCAGGATCAGGACCCAGATGTCGGCAGGCCATGAAACGGAACATCTGGACCGGGCGATCGCCGCATTTGCCAAGGTCGGTCGTGAGCTGGCCGTCATCTCCTGAGGAAAGATCATGAAGGCACTGGTTAAAAAGAAATCCGAACCCGGCATCTGGCTGGATGAAGTCGAGCGGCCGCAGCTGGGGCACAACGATGTCTTGATCAAAATCAGCAAGACCGCAATCTGCGGCACCGACATCCACATTTACAACTGGGATGCCTGGGCCAGGCAAACCATCCCGGTCCCCATGCATGTCGGTCATGAATTTGTCGGTGAAATCGTCGAGACCGGCAGCGAGGTCGATGGCTATCACGCGGGAGACCGGGTCTCCGGCGAAGGACACATCACCTGTGGTTATTGCCGCAACTGCCGGGCCGGGCGTCGTCATTTGTGTCGCAACAGCAAAGGTGTAGGCGTCGATCGCCCCGGCTGTTTTGCCGAGTTCCTGTGCATTCCCGCACAAAATGCTTTCAAGCTGCCGGATTCGATCGGCGACGATATCGCCTCGATCCTGGATCCGCTGGGTAACGCCACCCACACGGCCCTGTCCTTCGACCTGGTTGGCGAGGATGTACTGATCACCGGCGCCGGACCGATCGGCATCATGGCTACCGCAATCGCCCGCCATGCCGGCGCGCGCCACGTGGTGATCACCGATGTCAACGACTATAGGCTGGATCTCGCCCGCAAGATGGGCGCAAGCGTCGCGCATAACGTGGCCAACGGGTCGCTCGACGAGGTCATGGATACGCTGGGCATGACCGAAGGCTTCGATGTCGGCCTGGAAATGTCCGGCAACCCGATGGCGCTGCGTGACCTGCTGCGGACCATGCGCCACGGCGGCAAGGTCGCGCTGCTTGGTCTGCCGCCCGAAGAAACGGCTGTCGATTGGCAGCAAATCATTTTCAAGGGACTTGAGATCAAAGGCATTTACGGGCGCGAGATGTTCGAGACCTGGTACAAGATGACCAGCATGCTGCAAAGCGGGCTGGATATCAGCCCCGTGATCACCCACCATTTTCCGCTCAGCGAGTTTCAACAAGGATTCGACATCATGCGATCGGGGCAATCCGGCAAGGTCATCCTGGATTGGCTGGCCTGAAACCGGCCGCGGGAGAAACACGGCTGCGCCCGGCATCCGCGTTCACGCATTAAACTCATTGCATCGGTTAACAGGATGATATCTAAGGAAAAGCCTTTATCCCCGGCATTGTCGCCAAACAGCGCCAAATGCAGTGAGCAAACGGATTATTCATAATGTGCATTGGTCGCAGGTTGTGCGACCGACATTGACGTACCATTCAACGGTTAAAAACCCAACAGGATCCTGCAATGAAAAAGTTAATTCTCAGCATCGCCTTGTTATCCCTGGTCGCCTGTGCAAGCAGCAATCCGCAAAAAATCGCCGACAAGCGAGCGGAAATCGATGCGATGGCTGCGGCCACGCTCAAGAGTCTGTTTAAGGAAAGCAGCGGCGCCAAACGGCTTTACGACGAAAGTTACGCCTACGCGGTATTTAGCAATGTCAAAATATCGCTCATTATTACCGGCGGCGGCGGCAAGGGCGTGGCGGTCACAAAAGCCACCGGGGAAAGATCCTATATGAACATGGGTCTCGGCGGTCTCAACTTTGGGCTGGGCGCTCACAAATACCAGGTGGTTTTCCTGTTCGAGACCAAGAAGGTTTTTGAGGATTTCGTGGAATACGGCTGGACGGCCGATGCATCCGCCAGCGCGGTTGCGGGTGTCAAAGGCGCCAATGCCGGCACCACATTCAGCCATGGCATGGCTATATACCCGATTACCGATGTCGGCCTGATGTTAACGGCGGATATTACCGGCACAAAATACTGGAAAAGCAAAACCTTGAATTGAGTTCGCCAGGCCTGCCGCCGTCACTGTTTTTCACAGAAGCAGTAGTAATACATGCCGCGCGGGTCGTTGAAATTGGCCAGGTTTTCGAAATTTTTCTGCACCGTGGCCGCAACCTGCTTGAACGGTTCGCTCCATCCGCCTGAGCCTGCGCGGGCCGGCACGACAGCCTGCACCGCGCCATACAATCGCAGCACCAGCGATTCCTCCAAACTGAGTTCGCGCTCGATGTATTGCACGGAGTACTCGTCGAGACCCGCCAGTTCGGCGGCCGAATCCAGCGCCTGCGCCAGGTCGCCGAGTTCATCGACCAGGCCCAGGTTGTAGGCGTCGATGCCGCTCCAGACCCGGCCCTGCGCCAGCTCATCCGCTTCGCTCATGCTCATGTCCCGGTTATCCGAAACTTTTTGCAGGAATTCACGATAACTGAAATCGACACTGAGCTGAATCAGGTCGCTGCCCTGCTCACCCAGACCGGTGGCCGGGTTGAACTGACCGCTCAGCGAGGTTGTGCCGATGCCATCCACGTTCAGCCCCAGTGCGTTCAGACTGCCCTCGAAGTTCGGAAACATCGCGATTACGCCGATCGAGCCGGTGATGGTCGTCGGGTTGGCCCATATTTTGTCCGCGGGCAAGGCGATCCAGTAACCGCCGGATGCGGCGACATCGCCCATGGAAACCACCAGCGGCTTGCCCGCATCGCGCAAGGAAACCAGCTCCTGGAATATCACCTCGGACGCGAAAGTGCTGCCACCCGGGCTATCGATGCGCAAGACGACCGCCTTGATGCTGTCGTCTTCGCGCGCATCCCTGATCAGGCGCCCCAGCGAATCTGCGCCGATTTTGCCGGGCGGTTGTCGGCCACTGAAAATACTGCCCGACGCGACGATGACGCCGACCTTGTCGGCGCTGTCGGGAATCAACGTCCCTTCAGCGCTTAGCGCTGCCACATAATCGTCGTAATCGATATAGCTATACGCCTTGTAGTCATCGCCATTGCTGCCCGCGATATCGATCAGCCTGTCCATCATTTCCTCGTGGCTGAGCAACTCGTCGACCAGGCCGGAATTTACCGCGACCTCGGCCATGTTTCCCTGCTCGACGCGCAGTTCGGAGATAAAATTATTGGCGTAATCAGACACGGCCTGCGCATTCAGATCGCGGGCCGTGGTCACGTCCCGTTGATACGCGGCCCACAGATCGCCAAGCCACTCGGTGCTTTGTTCCTTTTCCTCGGCCGACATGTCGTTCCGTTCGTACGGCGCGCCATAGGACTTGTATTTGCCCGCACGAAACACATGCATGTTGAACTTCAGCTTATCGAGCGCCTCTTTCATGTATAGCCGGTAATAGCCAAAACCGTCGATAAATACGCCACCGAGCCGGTGCATGTAGATTTCATCGGCACGCGATGCCAGGTAATACTGTCCCTGCGAATAATAATCACCAATGGCGATGACCGGCTTGCCGCTTTCCCTGAATCTGTCTATCGCCCGGCCTATGGTTTGCAGGTTGCTAAGGCCTGCGCCGCCCATTCGATTCAACTCCAGCACCACCGATGAAATTCGCGGATCGTCCGCCGCTTTTTCCAATGCTTCGACCAGGTGCTGCAACAATGCCTGTGGTTCCGCCTCGCCCAGTATTTCATCCAGCGCACGATCGACGGCATCGCCCTGGTATTGCTCGACGATATTGCCGAATGGCGCGATTCTCAGCGCCGCGGATGCAGGCACCAGTTTGATATCACCCGCAAGACCCGCAATGATCAATGAGAAAATCAGCAACAGCAGGATAAAATGCAGCACCCGCCGCATGCCATCGAGAGTACTCAACAGGAAGCGGACCAAGCGGCCAATCGTTTTAACAATAATCATGCTATACACCGTGACACAATTCAGGACCCACGCAAGGCCGGCACAGTCAATCAGGAACCAGCCACAATGATAACTGCGGGACAAAAGTAATTACCAGCACACTGAGCAACAAAATCAGGAAGAATGGAATTGTCGCCAGGTAGACGCTGGTAATCGGCTTGTCAAACCGGTAGCTGGATATAAACAGGTTGAGACCGACCGGCGGGGTCAGGTAGCCCAACTCCATGGTCGCCAGGAAAATGATGCCGAAGTGCAGCGGGTGTATGCCATAACTCTGGGCCACCGGCAGCAACAACGGAACGATCAGCACCAAGGCCGAAAAAATATCCAGGATCGCACCCAGAACCAGCAGGAAAAGGAGCATCAGCAACAGGAAACTGACTTGCCCGCTGACATGACTGTTGATTGCCGCCAGCATCTTTTGCGGAACTTCCAAGTCTATCATCAGCGAGGTCGAGGCGATCGAAACGCCGAGGATCATCATGATGCCGCCGACCAGCACCATGGATTCGCGCATGATCCGCGGCATCTCGACCAGTTTTATCTCGCGACGAATCAGTAAATACAGAATCAGGACATAGAGCGCCGTAACCGCGGCCGCTTCGGAGACCGCGAAGTAACCGCTGTAAATGCCGCCCAATACGACGATCGGCAGCGGAATTTCCCAGCCTGCCTCGCGCAGCGCCTGGCGAACTTCGCCCCACGAAAATTGCTTGACCGCCTTGCGATTCTTGCGGCTCGACCAGATGCACCAGATCGACAGCATGACCACCATCAATATGCCGGGCGTGACCCCCGCGCGAAACAGGTCGTCGATCGACGCCTGCGATACGACGCCATAAAGAATCAATGGCAGCGAAGGCGCGAACAACAGACCCAGGCTGCCGGAGGAAGTCACGACACCCAGGCTGAACCCTTCGCGGTAACCGCCTTCGATCAGCGCCGGATAGAGCAACGCGCCGAGCGCAATGATGGTAACCCCTGATGCGCCGGTAAACGCGGAGAATAATGCGCAGGTGGCGAGGCAAACGACCGCCAGCCCGCCGGGCATCCAGCCGAGCAATGCGTTCGACAGGCGCACCAGCCGCGATGGCGCCTGGCTCTCGCTGAGCACATAGCCGGCAAAGGTAAACAACGGTATCGCCAGCAGTATCGGCATTTCGGCGATCCGGTAAAGCTCGATACCCATGACGGCTTGCGGGATATCAGCCTGCATGAACCCCCACATGGCGCTGGCGCCGATAATGGCGAACAACGGCGCCCCCACCAGGGCCAGCGCGATCAATACCAGGCTAAACAGAATCATCGGGGCCCGCCTTGCCGAGCAGGATGCGTATGCGTGTTGCCGTGTGCGTCAGGTAGCGCCAGCTCATCAGGCCGAAGCCGATCGGTAATATCGCTTGAAAAACCCACGCTGGCTGGCCGCCGAGCACGGATTCATTGGCGATATAGGCGCCCCGGACAAACAGGAACGAAGCGTGGGAGATGAATCCGCAAACGACGGCGACGAAGACACAAATGAACAAGGCGGCCAGCATGCCCAGCCGCGGTGACAAATGGCGGGTCAGCGCGTCGATCGCGATATGCCGCTGATCGCGGCTGGCCGCCAGCGCGCCCAGCATCGCCAGCCACAGCACCAGGATTCGCAACAGTTCGTCGCCAATGGTAAATCCGGTACTGAGGAAGTTGCGCAGGAAAATCTGCGTGGACGCGAGCAGTATCATCGAGGTCAAAATCAGGACCAGCAGCCCGTTTTCTATCCGCTGCCCCCAGACACCCAGGTTTTTGATCAGCGGGTTTTTACTCACTCGCTACCATCCACCAACGCTGCGGCCGTGCCGGCGTCCACCGGCCCAGCCCTGCCACCCTGCTGCGCTCGGTATTCTTCAAGATATCCCATCATCCGGTTGAAAAGCCCGAGGTCGACTTCACCTTTTTCGGCCAGGGCGCGATTGCTTTCCATGACTGCCTTGCGCCATTCAGCTACATGCTCCTGGTCAGGTTCGATTTCGACCAGACCCTGCTCAATCAATGCCTTGGCGGCTGCGGCATCGTCTATGCGATTGCTCTCGTCGAATTCCTCGTAGACTCTTTGCATCACCTCACTGACGATCTCCCGGTCGCCCGGCGTCAGGCGATCGAATGCTTTTTCCTCGATCACCAGGAAACCGATGATATAAACCAGCGGCAACTGCATCACGTACTTCACGCGCGTATGCCATTGCAATACGATCGCGCCGACCGCGGAGTTGGTGACCACATCGATCAGTCCCGTTTGCAGACCGATCATCACGTCGGTCAATGGCAGCGCCACCGGAGAAAGACCCATCGCTTTCATCGCGTCATAGCTGCTGGTGTCGCCCTCCGGCACCCAGACTTTCTTGCCCGCCAAATCATCGGGTTCCCTGACCGGCGAACTGGACATCATCCGGGCAAACCCGCCCTCGGCGATACCAAAGCCGATCAGCCCGACCGACT
The DNA here is from genome assembly GCA_022560735.1 of Pseudomonadota bacterium. Lineage (GTDB taxonomy): Bacteria > Pseudomonadota > Gammaproteobacteria > Steroidobacterales > MnTg04 > MnTg04. Next base: position 151,828 of record JADFSO010000002.1, on the reverse strand, counting down.
TCATTTCTTCCATCAGCGTGTCGTCCATGCGCTCACGCACGTAGTCCACTTCGTCCAGAGACCTGAATACCATCGGCAGCGAATAAAGCTGGATCGTGGGAAAGCGATCGACCAGGCCACTGCCGGTAAAAGTCGCACCTTGCAACTTGCCGACGCGCATCAACCTGAGCACCGTCTTGTCGCTGCCCTGGGTACCGCCGCCATACAGTTTGATGATGACGCGGCCCTCGGTGCGCTGCTTGATTTCCTTCGCCCCCGCTCGCATCGCCTCCATCCAGCCGGAGCCTTCGGGCGTCAGCGTCGCAATCTTTAATTGCACACCTTGCACCTGGACGGAAACCAGGGCGAGTGCAATCAGTACTAAAAGTCTGGGGAGATTTGACATGGATACTCCTGATCTGAATCTCGGTCAGAAATAGTCGTCTGCGGAATCGAGCAAAGACCGGGCTTCTGTCTGGGCCAGCGTGTTGAACAAGGTAAACCCGGGAACCTCCGGGTTGGCCTCGACCACTTGGACAAGCAGCCTGTCATGCAGTTCACGGTCATAAACCAGCCTTGCATAGCTGCGTGCGTACTCGAGCTTGATGCTCAGATCCTGGCCATGGGTAATTTCGACCGCCTGCTCGAAATGGCTGCGCCCGAGTTCCGGCGCGCCACCCAGAGCGGCCGGTCTGAGCGTGTTGAGTATCCCCAGGTACCGGTGGACCGCGGCGCTCTCGTAATCTTTATCGAGCGCCTGGATGCGCTCGAGACTCGCTTCCACCTTGGGCAGGTCGGCGACCGAGCCCCAGTTGCTGCTATGGGTCCTGATATAGGCCAGCCAGCTCACGGTAAAGGCAAACAGCGCCGGCGTATCGCCGCTCTTGAGCCGCATAAGACCCATGACAAAATCGTCATACACGAATTTATGCATGTCGCAGACGCTTTTTTGCGCCACGCAAAGGGCACGTCTTCCGTAACCAAAACCATGCTCGGTCAGGCGTTTTGCCCTGACCGGATCATCGACAAAAACAGCGCCATAAACCGCGTACAGTTTGGCGGCTCCTTGCAACAAGGAACCGTTTTTCGGTGAGTTGCCGACGAAGCCATCCATCATCAACAGAAAAGCGGGCGCACCCTGGCGCACCGTTTCCGGGTCTGACTGGTTGATGATGGCGTCCGCAAGACTATCGGCCATCGAACTGGTCGCACGGGCCATAATCGCGGAGCAGCCGGCGGCCAGGGCAAGAACACAGGTCAGTGCGATCGTCCTGACGCTATTTTTCATGCGCATCATGTCAGCTGCTTTTCCCGCTGTATTCCAGGGTTTGCCATACAAAAAAGGCGACTGCATTGCAATCGCCCTGATTATAGCCGATTAGCCAAAGGCCAACGCCTTTGGCTAACGGCGTCAGATTTTTTCCTTGATTCTCGCGGCCTTGCCGGTACGGTCGCGCAGGTAGTACAGCTTTGCCCGGCGCACATCGCCGCGGCGTTTTACCGTGACCGAAGCCACCGTGGGGCTGTAGGTCTGAAACACGCGTTCCACCCCCTCGCCGTGTGAAATCTTGCGCACGGTAAAGGAGGAATTGAGACCGCGGTTTTTCTTGGCGATCACCACTCCTTCATAAGCCTGCAAGCGCTCACGGGTGCCTTCTGTGACCTTGACCTGGACCACGACCGTATCACCGGGGTTGAATTCCGGGAGTTCGCGATTCATCTGTTCCTTTTCCAATGCTTCTATAATTTTACTCATCGCTGTCACTTGCCCGTGGGCAATCCTTTTACATGCAAAAATAAGCTGTCTCAGCCATTGGCCGACCAGGTCTTCTGCTCGGCCACAAATTCGCTCAGCAGTTCCTGTTGTTCATCCGACAAGATCAGTTTTTCGATCAGGTCGGGTCTGCGCATCCAGGTCCGGCCCAGCGCCTGCTTGCGCCGCCAGCGCCGGATGTCCTGATGATTACCCGACAACAACACATCGGGCACGCTTTCCTCGTCTATCGTTTCCGGCCGCGTGTAATGCGGGCAATCGAGCAGGCCATCGACAAAACTGTCTTGTTCGGCTGACAATTCGTCGCCCAGGGCGCCGGGCAACAACCGGGCCACAGCATCCATGACCACCAGCGCCGGAAATTCCCCGCCACTGACCACGTAATCGCCGATGGACAATTCCTCGTCGATCTCGCCCTCGACCAGCCGCTCGTCTACACCCTCGTAGCGACCGGCCAGCAACAACAAGCCCGGCAACCCTGCCAGCTCACGCACTTTCGCATGATCCAGCGGCGCCCCCTGGGCACTCAAATAAATGCTCCGGCTGCCATCGGGCAGCGCAGCCCTGGCCTGGCGCAAACAGGTCCTGGTCGGCTCCACCTTGAGCACCATGCCGGGTCCGCCGCCATAGGGCCGGTCGTCGACCGTGGCATGCCTGTCTTCGGCGAGGTCCCTGGGGTTGCTCACCGCAACCTCAAGCAATCCCCTGGCAATCGCGCGTCCGAGTACGCCGTAGCCCAACGCGCCGCTGATCAGTTCCGGAAACAAAGTGACGATATGGATATGCATTTGTCGCCTCAAAATTCCGGATCCCAGTCCACGGTGATCACACCGGCATCCAGGTCCACCGCCTTGATATATTCGCCAACGACGAACGGCACCAGCCGCTCGACATCCCCGGCAACCACCAGCACATCGTTTGCGCCGGTCTCGAGCAGGTAATCGACCTTGCCCAGGATCTGCCCGCTCTCGGTGACCACTTCCAGCCCCTCGAGATCCATCCAGTAATAGCTGTCGCTGTCTTGCTCCGGCAACTCACTGCGAGCCACCGAAACGGTTTTCCCGATCAGTTCGTTCGCGAGATCGCGATCCGATATTCGCTGCAGTCTTACGATGAGCCCCTGGCCATGCCGTTGCCCTTCCATCAGCCGAATATCGACGCTGTCTTTCTCATCCGACAATCGCCACTGTCGATATGCCAGGATATTCTCGACCGGCCGGGTATAAGACTTCACCCTGACCCAGCCCTTGACACCGAAGTGCCCGACAATTTTTCCAAGCTCCACCAGACGCGCGTCATTGCCCGCCATGACTATGCCCTTATGCAGACTCAGCCCGGTAATTCTTGAGCAGGGTGCTGACCCGGGCAGACGGCTTGGCGCCCAGGCCAACCCAGTGCTCTACCCGGCCTACGTCAATACGCAGCTTCTCTTCGCCACCGGTTGCAACCGGGTTGAAGAAGCCCAATCGTTCGAGATAGCGGCCATCGCGCCGATTGCGGCTGTCGGTCACTACAATGTGGTAGAAAGGCCGCTTCTTCGCTCCTCCCCGGGAAAGACGTATGGTCACCATAAAGGCTTGTCCTTATGAATAATAAAAGCCGCCTGGCATGGGTTCTGCCGCCGAGCATGCCCGGTCGGGTACCCGAACACGGCAGACACTCCTCGACTACCTGGAGGCGGCCAAAGTCAAACGCGGAATTCTACCGTATTTCGACGAAAAGTGAAGCATTTCCTGGCTTTTTGAGCGTCGTAGCTCAGAATTTATTGACGCCCGCCCTGCCGCCCGCCAAACGGACCCGATGGCCCGCCAATGCCCTGCAATAGTCGACCCATGCCGCCTTTTTTCATGCGTTTCATCATTTTCTGCATTTGCAGCTGTTGTTTTAGCAAGCGGTTGACCGCCTGGACCTCGGTCCCGGACCCGGCGGCAATCCGCCGTCTCCGGGAGCCGTTGATGGTCTTCGGAAAACGTCTTTCGGCCGGCGTCATGGAGTCGATGATGGCGATCTGGCGACGGATCATGCCCTCATCGGCTTCCCCGGCGAGCCCCTGCGGCAGCCCCAGACCACCCGGCAGTTTTTCGAGCAAGGCGCCCAGCCCGCCCATATCCAGCATTTGTGCGAGCTGGCTGCGCAGATCCGATAAATCGAACTGCCGTCCCTGGCGCAGTTTTTTGGCCAATTTCTCGGACTTTTTGCGATCGAGTTTTTGCTCGACCTCCTCGACGAGACTGAGGACATCGCCCATCCCGAGTATTCGCGAGGCAATCCGATCGGGGTGAAACGCTTCCAGCGCATCGATTTTCTCACCGGTGCCGAGAAACTTGATCGGCGCACCGGTCACTGTGCGGACCGACAACGCGGCGCCGCCACGAGCATCGCCATCGGTTTTGCTCAGCACAACACCCGTCAGCGGCACGGTTTCCGAAAACACGCGGGCGGCATTGATCGCATCCTGACCGGCCATGGCATCGACCACGAACAAAGTCTCCGCCGGCGTGACCGCCTCGTGGACCGCGCGCAGCTCTTCCATCATGTCCAGGTCCACATGCGAGCGCCCCGCCGTATCCAGCAACAGCACGTCGTACTGGCCGACGCGTGCCGCGGTCAGCGCCTGCAGCGCGATCTGTGTGGGATCCTGGCCGTCCGCCACGGGGAAAAAGCCGGCACCGGTCTCGTGCGCCAGTTTTTCGAGCTGCAAGACGGCAGCGGGACGGTATACATCGGTGCTGGCCAGCATGACTTTGCGTCCGTCACGCCGCTGCAGACGCAACGCGAGTTTGGCCGCGGTCGTGGTCTTGCCTGCGCCTTGCAGGCCCGCGAGCAGCACCACGGCCGGCGGCTGGCACTGGAGATCCAGGGCAACCGCTTGCGGACCCATCGTGCTGACCAGTTCGGCGTGGATTATCTTGACCAGCGCCTGGCCCGGACTCAGGCTGCGACTGACTTCCTCGCCGATGGCGCGTTCCTTTACCTGCGCGATGAAATCCCGCACCACCGGCAGCGCGACATCGGCTTCCAGCAACGCCATGCGGACCTGGCGCAGGCTGTCCTTGATATTTTCTTCACTGAGGCGACCGCGGCCACTCAGGTTTCGAGTGGCCTGGACGAGCCGTTCGCTGAGACTGCCAAACATCCTGGCTCCACTGCTTTGCTGTGCAAGTTGGTGGCAGTTTACCCGGCATATACCGGCAAGCAAGCGCTTCTCATACCCGGGCCCGTGTGAGACTATTTGCCGCGTCCAACGGAAACCAGGCACCTGTTGCCCGTGATTATTGCCATCAGCTTTGTTGCTTACCTGGTCTGCGTCCTGCTGCTAAGCGGTCGGTTTGCCGGGCAGACCCCGGCCAGCCGGGCCATCGGCGTGTCTGCGGGAATCATGGGCTGGGCGCTCCATGGCTGGGTGTTGTACATGGTCGTCCTGGCCGTGCCGGGGCTGGCTTTGAATACCGGCTCCGCGATGTCATTGGTCGGCTGGATGATTGCCGGCATGGGGCTGGTTTTTCTGCTCCGACCGGCGTACACGGGTCTGGCGGTCGTGCTGGTGGGTATGGCCGGCCTGACCGTAGTCCTTACCGGGCTCGGCGGACCCGGTTTCAGCAATCCCGAACTGGGGTGGCCGCTAAAAGCGCATATCCTGTTGTCCGTGGCGGCTTACAGCCTGCTCAGTATTGCGGCGGCGCTCGCCTTGTTGCTCGCCATCCAGGACAAGCGGCTGCGCAGCCACCAACCGATAGGCTGGCTAAGGCGCCTGCCGGCGATGGACACGATGGAAAACATGATGTTCGGCGCCATCAACATCGGTTTCATCGGCCTGACCCTGGCGCTCTTCAGCGGGCTGATATTCGTAGACAACCTGTTCGCCCAGCACCTGGTGCACAAAACCGTCCTCTCATTGATCAGCTGGGCCGTGTTCGGCACGCTTGCCCTGGGACGCTGGCGCTTCGGCTGGCGCGGCAGGACAGCATTGCGCTGGGTCCTCGGCGGCTTCGTGATTCTCGCGCTGGCCTATTTTGGCAGCAAAATCGTGCTCGAACTGCTGCTGGGTCAACATTGGGACGCAGGGGGTTTCTGAGCCGGCAGCACGGATTCTTGACGACCGGAGGCAGACTGGTCAAATATGCCGGGTAGGCCGCAACAACCGGAGGTGCTCACTCGTTGAGCGATGATTTCTCTTTAGGCGCTCAGATCGGAATTCTGATCGTGCTGCTTGTACTCTCAGCGTTTTTTTCCAGCTCCGAGACCGCGCTGATGAGCATCAACCGCTACCGGTTGCGATACCGCGCGCGCACCGGACATCGTGGCGCGCAGCTTGCCGAGACCTTGCTGAAAAGACCGGATCGCCTTCTTGGTCTGATCCTGCTGGGCAACAACCTGGTCAACATTCTTGCCGCCTCGCTGACGACGCTGATCGCTATTCACCAGTGGGGAGAGCAATCGGTCACCGTAGCGGCCCTGGTCCTGACCGTGGTCATCCTGATTTTTGCCGAGGTCGTGCCCAAGACCGCCGCGGCGATGAACCCGGAAAGAATAGCTTTTCCGGCAGCCTTTATTTATTACCCGTTGCTAAAGCTGGTTTACCCGGTTATCTGGATCCTCAACGGTATTTCCAACGGCCTGCTCTGGCTGATCGGGATTCGCGATCGGGACATGTACCAGCACCACCTGAGCAAGGAAGAACTGCGAGTGGTGCTGACCGATGCGGGCACACGCATACCCAGGAAAAGACAACAGATGATGACCCGCATCCTGGATCTCGAAAATATCACCGTTGAAGACGTCATGGTGCCACGCGCGGATGTCGTTGGCATCGATCTCGCACAGGACTGGGAGGACATACTGCGGCAGATCCAGGACACCCCCTACACCAGGCTGCCGGTATACTCCGACGAGCTGGATAACCTGCAGGGCGTTGTGCATTTGCGCTCGGTGATCAGGGACCTGGCACACGGCCGGCTTGAACGCGACGCACTGGCCAGGAGCCTGAAAGAGCCGTACTTCGTGCACGAAGGAACGTCGTTAAACCGGCAACTGTTTCATTTTCAGAACGAAAAGCAGCGGCTGGCACTGGTCGTCGATGAATACGGCGATATCCAGGGGCTGGTCACACTGGAGGACATCCTCGAAGAAATCGTCGGCGATTTTACCAGCGACCCGGCTGACCTGGCGCGTGATGTACACCCGCAACGCGATGGTACATTTGTCGTCAACGGGAGCGCCAACGTTCGTGACCTGAACCGTACGATGGGTTGGGAACTGCCCGTCGATGGCGCGAAAACGCTGAATGGCCTGATTGTCAATTATCTTGAATCCATCCCGGAACCGGGAACGGGTCTGAAACTTTCCGGCTACCCGATCGAAATCCTGAATGTGACCGACAACATCGTCAAAACCGTGCGCATACATCCGCGCAAGAATTCCTGAAACGCCGGGCCGGGCGCCTAGCTGTCCCAGGCCATCCCAATCGCCTGCGAAAGCCGGCTGACGGGCATGATTTCCATGTCCTTGATGGGTTTTTTCGGCGCATTCTTTGCCGGCACGATCGCCCGCCGGAAACCATGCTTCACAGCCTCGGCAAGTCTTTCTTCACCATAGGCGACCGGCCTGACCTCGCCGGCCAGCCCGACTTCACCGAAACAAACCAGGTCGGAGGGCAGCGGCCGGTCGCGGATACTCGATACGGCGGCGAGCAATATCGCCAGGTCCGCCGCTGTTTCAGCGACCCGCACACCGCCGACGACGTTTACGAAAACATCCTGATCGCTGGCCGATATGCCTGCGTGCCGATGCAGCACCGCCAGCAACAACGCCAGGCGATTCTGCTCCAGACCCACACTGACGCGTCGCGGATAGTTCCCCTGGCATACATCGACCAGAGCCTGAATTTCCAGCAACAGCGGGCGGCTACCCTCGCGGGTCACCATGACGACGCTGCCGGCGACCGGGTCGTCGTGGCGCGAGACAAACATCGCCGACGGATTCAGCACCTCCTTCAAGCCATCCGCGCTCATCGCGAATACACCCAGTTCGTTCACGGTACCAAAGCGATTCTTGACCGCGCGAATCAGCCGGAATCGGCTGCCGGGTTCGTTTTCGAAATACAACACGGCATCCACCATGTGCTCGAGCACCCTGGGTCCGGCGATGTTGCCTTCCTTGGTCACGTGGCCAACCAGGAACACGGCGCAATCGCTTTGTTTGGCATAGCGCACAAGTTGCGCGCCGCAGTGCCTGATCTGCGCAACCGAGCCCGGAGGCGATGGCAGTTCCGCCGACGCCAGCGTCTGGATGGAATCGACCACCAGCGCGCCAGGCTGGGTTCGCAGCGCGTGGCCGAGCAGATTCTCCAGGCTGGTATCCGCCAGCACACTCATCTCGCTGTCCTGCAGGCCCAATCGCCTGGCGCGCAAACCGAGCTGGCGCACCGATTCCTCGCCGGTCGCGTAGAGACAGGGCAGCCTGGCGTTCAGCTTGGCCATCATTTGCAACAGCAGCGTGGATTTTCCAATCCCGGGATCGCCGCCGATCAGCGTTATCGACCCCTTGACGACTCCACCGCCCAGGACCCGGTCCAACTCCTTCATCCCGGTGCTGATCCGCGGCTCTTCCCTTGCTGCCGTTTCCGCCAGGGATTCCAGGCCGATTTCTCCCGAATAACCCGGCAGGCGGGCAACCTTGGCGACCGGTTTGGTCTCGTCAAGCGAATTCCAGGCGCCGCAATCCGGGCACTGACCGGCCCATTTCGGGCTTTGCCCGCCACAGGCGCTGCAAACATATACCACGCGTGTTTTTGCCATTTCCGGCCCTGTATTGGCTAACCAAGGGCGATATTAGCATGCGGCCAAATATTCACTGTCGGTCGAAAACCGGCAAAAAGCTGCTTATACTGCTCGCGACTTGGCCGCAAGGAATGCTATGCCGGGACAAAATGGAAATAGCTGGCGTGCGAACTGGGCGACCGGTCTCGGGTTTTCCGTCATATTCTGCCTGCTCGGGTACTGGCTGGCGGCCGGGTTTTTCTATGGCCTGGAAACATCCATATACGACCGCGGGATTTTGCTGACCCAGGCCGAGCCAAGCGACCGGATTGCAGTTATCGCGATCGATGATCGCAGCATTCGAAATATCGGGCGCTGGCCGTGGTCGCGCGATATTCTGGCGAGTCTGATCGACCGGCTGAGCACTGCCAAGACACGGGTAATCGCCAGCACCATCTTGATGTCCGAGCGGCAGCTCGATCCAGGCATCGAGCAGCTCATCCAGCTGCAAATGCTGATCGACGAACTCGAAACACAACAGCAAACCAGTGCCGCCAAATCGGATCTGAGCATCGCCCTGGACGCGCTGCGCTCTCGTCTTCAGCAGTCCATCGTGGACATCGATTACGACCAGAAGCTGGCGGACAGCATTCGCCGGGCCGGCAACGTGGTCCTGCCCATGGAGTTTCACCTGGGCATGTGGCTGGGTAACCCGGATGCGCCGCCAGCCGGGTATGTCAGCAGAAACCAGCTATCCGGTATCGGGCGCGACGCCGGTCAGCTGAATGGTCTGCCGGCGGACCAGTTGATACCGCCTATCGCCGAACTGGGCGAAGCAGCCATGGCCCTCGGTCATTTGAATCTCAACCTGGACCACGATGGCCGGCTGCGCTCTGAAGCGCTGGTGGTCAATTATTTTGCTCAGCTCTATCCTTCGCTGGCACTGAGCATCGCCGCGCAGAGTTTGAATCTCGAGCACAGTGACATCCAGGTACATACCGGTGGCGGCGTCAGCCTCGGTGGCCTTTATATAGGGACCATGCCCGACTTCAGCATGCTGAACTTTTTTTACCCGCAAAAAGGCTCGCAGCCGGCTTTTAGCGTCGATTCTTTTTACGACGTGTGGACCGGTGTCATTCCGGCGGACAAGTTCAATGGCAAAATCGTATTGATCGGGCCGATGGCGGTGGGTATCGGGGATTATCAGGCCACCCCGATCGATGCCAGCACGGCGCCCATCCTGATCCTGGCCCATACAGTCTCCAGTATTCTGCAGCAAAATTTTGTGGTCAGACCGGGCTGGGCCTGGATCATGGAGTTTGTCGCCATTGTTCTGATCGTGATCTATTTGTGCGCGGTCCTGCCGCGGCTCAAGGCAGGCAGCGCCGCGTTGATCAGTTTCCTGCTGGTCATGATCCTGATGGCCAGCGAATATAGCCTGCTGTTGCTGGACGCTGAATGGCTGCGGCTGGGTGTTCCCGCCTTGCTGATCGTCACCGGTCACCTGGTCATGACCGTGCGCAACTTCCGGATTACCGAGCGCCTCAAATTCCGGGCGGATGCTGAAGGCGCAGAAAGCAACAAGATGCTGGGTCTTGCGTTCCAGGGCCAGGGGCAACTGGACATGGCGTTCGAGAAATTTCGCCGTTGCCCACTCGACGATTCGATGATGGACCTGCTGTATAACCTCGGGCTGGATTTCGAGCGCAAAAGACAATTCAACAAGGCCGGCGCCGTTTATGGACATATGGCCGAACGCGACATCGACTACAACGATATTCGTGATCGTCTGCAACGATCTCAGCAACTCGAAGAAACCATGCTCCTGGGAATAGGCAGAAGCGCCACGCAAACTTCATTGCTGCTCGAAGGATCGGGCGTCCAGAAACCGGTACTCGGCCGTTACCAGATAGAGAAGGAAATCGGTAAAGGCTCGATGGGCGTCGTTTACCTTGGCCGCGACCCGAAAATTAACCGTATCGTGGCCATAAAAACCATCCCCCTGGCTGACGAGTTCGAAGAACAGGACATCTCCAGCGCCAAGGAGCGTTTCTTTCGCGAGGCCGAGACCGCCGGGCGTCTGAATCACCCGGATATCGTTACTATTTACGATGTCGGTGAGGATCACGATCTGGCCTATATCGCGATGGAGTTTCTCCATGGCGAGCACCTGAACAATTTTACGACGCCCGACAAACTGCTGCCTGCCAAGAAAGTGATGCAGCTTATCGCACGCGCGGCCGATGCGCTGGATTACGCCCACCAGCAAAATGTGGTGCATCGTGATATAAAACCGGCCAATATCATGTATCTTGCTGACAAGGACGAGCTGAAGATCACTGATTTTGGTATCGCCCGGCTGACCGACTCCCATGCAACCAAGACCGGGATCGTTCTGGGAACTCCGTCCTATATGTCGCCGGAGCAGCTTGAGGGAAAAAATGTGACTGGCGACTCGGACTTGTTTTCGCTTGGTGTTACGCTTTATCAGTTACTGACGGGACAATTACCTTTTCAATCGGATTCTATGACTGGGCTGATGTACAAGATTGCCAACGCCGAGCACGCGCCGCTGAGTTCGTGCCGGCCGGATTTGCCTGCGTGCCTGGAGGATATCGTCAGCAAGACGCTGGCAAAAGAGCCGGATCAGCGTTTTGCAAGCGGCTCGGCGATGGCGGCGGCTCTGCGCGAGTGCCAGGAGCAATCGGGAGTCTAGGCTTGGCACAAATGCAACTGGAAGAAAAAATTCAGCACCTGGCAGTCACCGATGTCGGCCGGGTTCGCGATCATAACGAAGACGCAATCGGCACCGATATGTCGATCGGCCTGTTGGTGCTCGCCGATGGCATGGGCGGTTATAACGCGGGCGAAGTTGCCAGCGGCATCGCCGTCAAAACCATCCTGGAGCAGGTGCATGCGGGCGTCGAAATGCTCGAACGCGGCGGGGTGGATTCAGAAACGGGCCTGATGCGCCAGTCGATCGTTCTGCGCGATGCGATTGCCCGCGCCAACAAGATTATCAAACAGACCTCGGAGAGCCAGCCGCAGTGCGAAGGCATGGGAACCACCATCGTCAGCGCGTTGTTCTATGACAATCGAGTCTCGATCGCTCATGTGGGTGACTCCCGGCTTTATCGACTCAGAAACGAGCGCTTCGAGCAAATTACCATGGACCACTCCCTCCTCCAGGAACTGGTTGACCGCGGATTTTATTCAGAGGAAGAGGCCCAGCGGTCGACCAACCGTAATTATGTTACCCGCGCGCTGGGCGTGGAAGCACGGGTCGAGGTGGAGGTGCAGGAGGCCAAAGTCCTGCCTGGAGACTACTATGTGCTTTGTTCTGACGGCCTGTCCGACATGGTGGAAGACGAAGATATTCACTTAACTATCAGCACGTTTAGTGCTAATCTTGACACAGTGGGTAAGCAATTGGTCCAGCTCAGCAACGACAACGGCGGGCGGGACAACATATCGGTAATTGTCGCCCATACAATGGATTGGTTCCCCGCGAGGACGGGGATAATGGACCGAATTAAGAACTGGTTATCCTGACCGGCCTTTTTGGAAGGAATCGAGGGACATCATGGCGCGTTTGATTCTCAGTCTCGACGGTCAGGTTCTGGCCGAGTACAACATGAGCAAGGAACGGTACACCATCGGCCGTCTCCCCGATAATGACGTACGTATAGACAACGCCGCCGTCAGTGGCCATCACTCCCTGATTATCAACATTCTCAATGATTCCTTCCTCGAAGACCTGAACAGTACCAACGGAACCTATGTCAACGGCAAGCTGATCAAAAAACATGCGCTGCAAAACAGCGATGTGATAACCGTGGGCCACCACCAGCTCAAGTTTAGCGATGATGAAATCAGCGAAGCCGATCAGGATGAATTCGAAAAAACCATGGTCATCCATCCGAGTTCCCAAAGCGAAGACGTAATTCGCAACGTAAACCAGGCAGTGGACAAAGTCGCCGCTGCTGTGGGGGATGCCGATCAGCCGGTACCCATGCCGGCTGCGAAACACACCACTACCCAGGCACCGGAAGCGGCCCCGGCTACCGCCTTGCCAAAAGCGAGAATCCAGGTTCTCAGCGGCCAGTTCGCGGGACGCGAGATGGAATTGACCAAGGCATTGACGACGCTGGGCAGACCAGGAATCCAGGTCGCGGCAATTACCCGCAGGGCCGAGGGTTATTTTATCGTCAATGTGGACCCGGGAACCAAGGGTTACCCGAAGGTCAACGAGGAGTCCATCGGGCCGAAGGCACGCCAGTTGAAAGACAATGACGTCGTTGAGCTGGCCGGCGTAAAAATGGGGTTCTTTATCGAATAGGCGCCCGCGCAGCTGCGATCTCACGGCTGACGCGCTCGGAAACCCGGCACAGCAATTCGTACGGTATGGTCTGTGCCGCCGCGGCGATTTCTTCGACCGGCAATTCAGTTTCTCCCCAAAGCAACACCTCGTGACCGATACGGGCATCGCTGTCCGCTCCGAGGTCGATCGCGATCATGTCCATCGACACTCGACCCGCCAACCTGGCATGCATTCCATTCACCCGCAACGGCGTACCCTCCGGCAGGGCCCAGGGATAACCATCGCCATAGCCACAGGCCGCGATGCCCAGCCGGGTCGGCTTGGCCGCCCGCCATCGGCAACCATAGCCAACCGTATCGCCCGCGACGAGATTCCGGGTGGCCACCAGCCAGGTCGAAAAACGCATCACCGGTCTCAGGCCCAGGTCGTGCCCGGTTTTTCCGGCGACCGGCGATACGCCATAAAGACACAGCCCCGGTCTGACCCACTCCAGGTGGCTGGCAGGAATATTAAGGATGCCAGCCGAATTGGCGATGCTGCGCTCACCGGGAAGACCCGCGGTCGTTTCCAGGAATTTTTTCAGCTGCGCCTGGCTGGTTGCCGACCCGGCCACGTCGGCCGAGGAAAAATGGCTCATCAGACCTGGGTTCCGGCCAATCGATGGCAGCTTGACGAGCCGCCGGTGGGCATCCCTGAATTCCTCCGCCGCAAAACCAAGCCGGTTCATCCCGGTATCCAGTTTCAGCCACAGACCCGCACCGCTGGCGGAATTCTGCTCCAACAGCATGATTTGGTCCGGGCAATGGATCACCGTCTCCAGCCCATGCTGCCCGGCCAGCCCCAGCTCGTCCGCGTTGCGGACACCCTCGAGCACCACGATGGGACCGGCAACGCCGGCTGCTCGCAACTGAATGGCTTCCCCGATGCGTGCGACGGCCAGGCTGTCGACATCGGTCAGCGCGTGCGCGACCGGCACCATGCCGTGACCATAGGCGTTGGCCTTGATCACGGCCATGACTTTGCTTGCTGGAGCCCGGTTCCTGATTTGCCCGAGGTTATGACGAAGGGCGTCGGTGTCAATCCGGGCCGTGGCGGCGCTCACCTATAATCGCCGAGTCCATAATCCTCAGCGATGAGGTTTTCGAACCGCGTGTATTCGCCCAGGAAAGTGAGGTGGAAATCGCCGATGGGTCCGTTTCTTTGCTTGGCGATAATGATATCGGCCACGCCTTTTCTTGGCGTGTCGGGGTCATAAACTTCCTCGCGATAAATGAACACGATCAGATCGGCATCCTGTTCGATGGCGCCCGACTCCCGCAGATCCGACATGACCGGCCGCTTGTCCGTACGCTGCTCAACACCCCTGTTGAGCTGCGACAAGGCGACGATCGGCACATTCAGTTCTTTGGCCAGCGCTTTTAGCGAGCGCGAGATTTCCGAGATCTCGGTCGCGCGGTTTTCCCGGGTCCCGGCAACCCCCATCAGCTGCAGATAATCCACGATGATCAGGCCCAGGCCATGTTCCCGTTTCAGGCGACGCGCGCGGGAGCGAATTTCGGTCGGACTGAGCGCCGGCGTGTCATCGATAAAAATCGGCGCCTGCGACATGATGGCCACCGCAGAGTTTATCCGGGTCCAGTCTTCATCCGAGAATCTCCCGGTTCGCAGATTGCTTTGATTGACCCGCCCGATCGAGCCGATCATCCGGAACGCCAACTGCTCCGCCGACATTTCCATACTGAATATCGCCGTCGGAACCTTGCCGGCAATGGCGGCATTCTCCGCAATGTTCATGGCCAGCGTGGTTTTACCCATCGATGGCCGGCCGGCAATGATGATCAATTCGCCGCCATGCAGCCCCGCCGTCAAGGCATCGAACTTCTGGAACCCGGTCGCCACGCCGGTGATATCGCCCTCGGAATGACTCAGTTCGTCGAGGCGGTCGATGACCCCGGGCAGAATTTTCCGCAGGCCGATAAAGCCGGTGCCGGCGCGCTGGCCCCGCTCGGCGATCTCGAACACCTTGCGCTCGGCCTCATCGACCAGATCGGTGGCGCCCCGGCCATCGTTTGCGTGCGCGCTGCCGGCGATTTCACCCCCCACCCGGATAAGCTCCCGCAGCATCGAACGCTCGCGGACGATTTCGGCATAAGCCTTGATATTGGCAGCGCTTGGCGTGTCCCTGGCGAGACTCGCGATGTAAGCCAGGCCACCGGCATCGTCAAGCTGGCTGCATTTTTCCAGGTGCTCCGAGACCGTGACCGCATCGCTGGGTATGCTTTTTTCGGAAAGTGCGCCGATGGCTTCGAAAATCAGCTGATGATCGCGGCGGTAAAAGTCGCCGCCATGCAGGAGATCGGCAATGCGATCCCAACCGCTGTTGTCCAGCATCAGCCCGCCGAGTATCGATTGCTCCGCCTCGACTGAATGAGGCGGCAGACGCAGGCTTTCCGCAGTTTGCGTACCGGGATACTGTGACTGAACCGCCTCGACCATGCCCCTACTCTATCACCTTGCCGGGCGACTGAAAATCGCCCTTTTTATCCTGGCCTATTCCTCGGTTGCAGATGCTTCCGCGGCTTCGGACGCCGCATTGTCTGCCGTTTCTTCCGCGCCTTCGGGCGCCGCAATATCGGTCGCTTGTTCTTCATCCAGGTCGATCACCGGCTCGGCCCCGTCTCCGGCAACCTGGATCGTGATCGCTACATTGACGTCTGAGTGCAAGTGCAGCATGACCTGGTGTTCGCCAGCCACGCGAATCGCGCCATCGGGCAGGCGAATTTCGCTGCGCTGTACAGCATGGCCCATTGCAGCCAGCGCTTCGGCTATATCGATCGGCCCGACCGAGCCAAACAATTTGCCTTCCGGGCCAACCCGGCTGGTCACGGTAACCACCAGTCCGGCCAGCTTCCCGGCCCTTGCACTGGCCTCGTTCAATTCGGCATTGGCCTTGTCCTCCAGCTCCGAGCGCAACGCCTCCATCCGCGTGACGTTCTCGCTGGTCGCCAACAGCGCCTTACCCTGTGGCAACAGGTAATTGCGCCCGTAACCCGATTTGACCTTGACCTGATCGCCAATTTCACCCAGATTCTCGACTTTTTCCAGCAGTATTAAATCCATCACTTCACCATTTGATTGATAGCCCGGCCCACGCCGGTCATTATTTGCGTGAGATCAATTTTCCTCTCAGATCCAGCCAGTTATCGACCAGGCCGGCTGCCAGCACCAACGGCATCACCAGCTGCCCGGCAAAAACCATGGCCGCATACAGCACCACGAGCGGCAAATATCCCAGCCCGCTTTCCTTCACCAGGGCATGCGCGACCGCAAGACCCTGGACAACGATTACCGCCCCGGCCACCATCTTCAGGTTTGCCGCGCCGGGCCCATCGAGCAGAAAACCGGCCAGCAGACCCGCAGCCGCCAGCAGCCCGGCAATCCGGCCGAGCCGGTAGCGCCGAAACTCCGCACCAAATCTTGGCTGACCGGTCAGCAAGCCGTGCCAGTAGCGGCCAATCGCCAGGCTGATTAACAAAGTCGCCAGTAACGAAACGACCATAATGGCCGGCATCAGCTCGGCAAGTTGTCGAACCCCCGCAGGATCCGCCTGCAGTTTCCCCTGGCTGACCAGCGGCTGCAACAGACCCATGATCAGCGCTTCGTAGGAGCTCCCCGGATCTGTCCACAGCAGGCTCCAGACAACGATACTCAGCAACGCGGTCACGCTGGCCAGCTGCAAGGCCAGGTTTAGCGAGCCGAAACGCCGGACCATCGTCGCCATGCCAATGACCAGCATCCAGCCGATCAATGTCGCCGGCGCCGACCATACCTGCCCGCCGCTGAATACCGCCAGAATGCCCAGCACGACGGCGGCTATCCCTGCCGACTGGATGGCCGAGCCTGGCGATTGCGCCAGCACGCACAGCACCAGCAACGCACCCGCCAGCGGTGCGGTCAAGGACGGCGCGCCCAGTGCAACGCTCAGGCTAACGCTCAGCAAAACTATGCGCCAGCGAAAAGCCAGCGCCCAGGTCAATATGTTACGCATCGATAGCCGGGCACTCGTGCGCGCCCGATACCCGCTCAGTGACGATCGGTGTATGGCAGCAAAGCCAGGTAACGCGCTCTTTTCACCGCGGTGGCCAACTGTCGCTGATAATGCGATTTGGTGCCGGTAATCCGGCTGGGGACAATTTTCCCGGTTTCAGTGATATATGCCTTGAGCGTCACCAGGTCTTTGTAATCGATTTCCTTGACGCCATCGGCGGTGAATTTGCAGAATTTTCTGCGACGATGAAATTTAGCCATGTCGGTTCCTTGATAGATCGATAGCGGTCAGGTCGTCCCGGTGGACGCCTCCGCAGCGGATTTTTCTGCAGTATCGGCGTCATCGGCAGCCTTATCCTGCTCAGCCTCAGCCGCGCCTGCGCTGGCCTGCGCAGCGGGTTCCTCTGCAACATCGGGCTCGGCAACCTTCTCTTCGCCACCCTCAGCCGCTTCTTTGCCAGCCTCTGCTACGGGTTCCTCTGCGACATCTGGATCGACGACCGTGTCTGCGCCGGCGTCTCCCGCGCCACTCTCGGCCTGTTTCGCCTGTGCGGCTTTTTCAGCGCCTTTTTGAGTTGCCGGTTTCGACCGCCGGTGATCCGGCCTGGCGTTCTCTTCTTCCGCAACAGCCATGAACGAAGGCTCTGAAAGCGCTTCTTCGCGATTGATCACCATGTGACGCAAAACAGCATCGCTGAAACGGAAAGCGCCCACCAGCTCTTCGAGGGTAGCTTTCCCGCACTCGATGTTGAGCATCAGGTAATGCGCCTTGTGGATTTTGTTGATCGGATAGGCCAGCTGCCGCCTGCCCCAGTCTTCCTGCCGGTGAATTGTACCGCCACTGGACTCGATCATCGAACGATAGCGTTCCAGCATCGCTGGCACCTGTTCGCTCTGGTCAGGGTGGACCAGGAACACGATTTCATAGTGTCTCATGAACTCTCCTTACGGATTGAACAGCCCCCCGGCTTTCCGGTGAGGCAAGGAGTCGGCGTCGTCAAAACGCCCTGTGTGTCTGCGCCAAAACGCAGGGAGCCGAATGCTAAACAAGTTGGCGATGTTGAGCAAGTTTTTTGCTCCTCAGACCATCCGCTGACGCAAGGCTTCGTAGAGACAGATTCCGGCCGCCACCGAAACATTGAGACTTTCGATGGCGCCGCGCATCGGCAGCGCCGCCAAAGTCGTGCAGTGGTCCCTGGTCAGCCTTCTCAGCCCTTTGCCCTCGCCGCCGAGCACCAGCGCCAGCGGGCCGGTCAAGACAGTGTCGTACAGGCTCGCCTCGCCATCGCCGCATAGCCCGATAATCCGCACATCCTGCTCCGCCAGCCAACGCAGCATGCGGGCAAGATTGCCGACCTGGACCAATGGCACCGTTTCTGCCGCGCCGCTGGCGACCTTGCGCACCGCCGGAGTCAGTCCCGCGCACTTTCGCCGAGGACTAAGCACCGCTGATACGCCTGCGCCATCCGCCGACCTCAGGCAGGCGCCCAGGTTATGCGGATCCTGGATCTCGTCCAGGACCAGCAGGAAAATCCTGCTGCCTTCGGCCAGCACCAGGTCCTTGAGGAATGCCTCGTTGTGTACCGCCTGCGGGCTGACCCAGGCCAACAAGCCCTGGTGGTTCGCGTTGGCGCTGCGCCGGTCCAGGTCCGCCCGGCTCGCTCGCTCAACCGGGATGCCCAGCGATTCTGCCTGCTGCACGATGTCGCCGGTGCGACGATTCCTGCGCTCACAGACCAGCAGCTTCTCTACGTCTTGCGCCCGCGTTTTCAGCAGCGTTTCGATCGCGTGAAAACCATAGACGAAATTCTTGCTCACCGTCTCCGCCCAGGTCTTTTTGGCGGCGATTTTCTCACCGGCGGATCGCCTGCCAGTTCAAAATCGATTTTTCTCTTGCCCATATCCACGTGGCTGACGCGGACCTGCAACGCGTCCGACAAGCGGAATTCCAGGCGCTTTTTCTCCCCGGTCAGCGTGTGATGGGTCGCGTCGTGCTCGTAATAATCCACCGGCAGCGCGCTGACATGAACCAGCCCCTCGATTTGTTTTCCGGGAATCTGCACGAACAGACCGAAATTGGTCACCCCCGAGATTACCGCCGTGAAAACCTGGCCAATCTTATCCTGCATGTACTCGCACTTCAGGTAATCCATGGCCTGTCGGGTCGCGTCGTCGGCGCGCTGTTCCGCCGCCGAGCTCTGCGCCCCCAAAAGGGCCATTTGCTTTCTTGTATAAGTGAACTCTCCCGCATCGCCACCCGCCAGCGCGTGCTTGATCGCCCGGTGTACCAGCAGGTCAGGATAGCGGCGTATCGGTGAGGTGAAATGCGCATACTCCGCCAGCGCCAGGCCGAAGTGGCCTGAGTTGTCGGGTTCGTAGACCGCCCTGGACAGGGAGCGCAGCAGCACCGTCTCGATCAGGTCTTTATCGTCGCGGGTCGCCACTTTCTCCAGCAAGCGGCTGTAATCCAGTGACTTCGGTTTTTTCCCGCCACCGAGCGACAAACCCTCCGCGGCGAGAAACAAGCGCAGATCGGCCATCTTTTTCTGATCGGGCCCGGCATGGGAACGATAAAGAAAGGGCCGTCGTTTGCGGCGTATAAAGCGGGCCGCCTCGATGTTGGCGGCGATCATGCACTCCTCGATGATCCGGTGCGCATCGTTGCGCGGATAGGCAACCAGGTCTTTGAGCGTCCCGTCGCCGGCAAATACCGCCTTGACCTCGGGTATGTCGAATTCCAGTGCGCCGCGCCGATGCCTGGCCCGGGCCATCGCGCGATAAGCATCGTGCAATGCCGAGAGGGGCTTTAACAGGCGCCGGTATTTCCTGCGGCTCGCGGCGTTTTTGCGAATCAGGATATCGGCCACCTGGTTGTAGGTCAGCCGCGCCGCCGATCGCATCAGCGCTTGATAAAACTCGGACGACAAGACCTTGCCCTGCTCCGACAGCTTCATTTCGCAAACCAGGCACAGGCGGTCTACCCTGGGTTTGAGGCTGCACAGGCCATTGGAGAGTATTTCCGGCAGCATCGGGATCACCTCACGCGGAAAATAGACCGAGGTCCCGCGCTGTTGCGCTTCCTGGTCCAGTGCGCTGCCTGGTTTTACATAGTGGGAAACATCGGCGATGGCCACCAGGATCGTCCAGCCCTCACGAGTCCTTTCGCAATACACGGCATCGTCAAAATCCCTGGCATCGGCGCCATCGATGGTCAGCAAGGGAGTATCGCGCAAATCGTAGCGATCATATTTCGCGGCCTCGGGGACCTGCTTGCCAAAACGGCCAAGCTCGCTTTGCACGGCTTCGGGCCAGACATTCGGCAAGCCATGCGCGCTGATGGCGATCAGCGTTTCCATGCCTGGCTCATCGACTTCGCCCAGGATTTTCTGTACCTGACCGAGCGCAGGACTGTGTGCGGTCGGTTGTGCGCTGATCTTCAGGATGACGACCTGACCCGGCCTGGCGCCTTTGCGGTATCTTGGCGCTACCGAAATGTTCCGGCTGTAGCGATGATTGTCCGGGACCACAAAGCCCTTGCCCCGTTCAAGCTGAAACCTGCCGACCAGCTCTTTGGTCTTACGTTCGAGAACCTCGACGATGACGCCCTCGGGCCGTCCTCGCCGGTCTTCGCCCCGCACCCTGACCGCCACCCGATCCCCATGCATGACCTGGCGCATCTCCCGGGCCGACAAGTAAATGTCTCGCGCGCCCTCGCTGTCGGGGATCAGGAATCCGAAACCATCCGGGTGACCGTGGATTCTTCCCGTGCTGACCGGCAAATGGCCGGTCAGGCAATACAGCCCTTTGCGGTTCTTGATTACCTGCCCGTCCCGGGCCATCGCCTCCATGCGCCTGGCCAGCGCGGTCCGCGCGCGTTGCCCTTGCAGACCCAGCGCGGCAATGAGTTCCGTCAGGCTCAGCGGTCTGCCGACCTCCTCGAGGGATCGATTGATCAATGCCCTGCTGGGTATCGGATAGCGATAACGACCGGCTTCCCGCGCGGCTTCGGGATCACGATCCTTCCATTGTTTTTTGCTGGCCATCCGCACTCCCTGCCTGGTGACAGCCTGACGACCTGCTGGCCGATTGACAAGTATTCGGCGCGTGCATTAAAGTGCGCGCCTCATCGGCCGGCGCATCGCGCCGGCCCTGCCTGCCCAGGTGGCGGAATTGGTAGACGCGCGGCGTTCAGGTCGCCGTGTCCTTACGGATGTGCGAGTTCGAGTCTCGCCCTGGGCACCAAATTCTCTAAACGGGAAGAGAAAAAGCAGACGACGATCCGTCCGGGCAGCGGCCTCAATCGGCAGCGTATTTGTCCGCAAACCAGGCCCCGGCATAATCAACAATGCCGCCCGCAAAAATCAGTTTCCAATTCATCCTGGTTCTCCCCGCTTTTTCCCCCGGCACAAGTATGGAAAGCCCACGGGAAAATACCCGGATGGATACCGGGTCCGCTGGCCCGCCCGCTCATGCGATTGTTCGTTTCGCCATTGCTCTTTGCTAGGATACTGCCTGGTTCAGTCATTGTCGCGGGGAAATCTAATGCGTGCTGGAAATCTGGCAACTGTCCTGGCCCTGGCCATATTCCTGGCGGCGTGCACCGGCGAAGCGCCGGCCCGGAAATCGCAGGTCTTGCCGGTTCAGTCGCCTGCCGCCAGCGGTAGCGCCGAGCCCCATCTCCAGGCTGGCGCCGATGGCACGGTCATTTTGAGCTGGCTCGAGACAACCGCCGCCAGGACCACGCTGCGCTACTCGGTCTATGAAGATATGGGCTGGTCCCGATCGCGCACTGTGGCGAGCGGTGACGACTGGTTCGTCAACTGGGCGGATTTTCCATCGGTGACCCGCATCGCCGGCGATCTGTGGGCCGCCCACTGGCTGCAGAAAAGGCCGGGTGGAACCTATGCCTATGACGTCAGAATTTCATTGTCCCGCGATGGCGTGAACTGGCAGCCCGCGATGAGCCCGCACGACGACGGCACTCCGACCGAACATGGCTTCGTCAGCATGATCGCGCTCGGCGAAACGCTCGGCGCGGTCTGGCTGGATGGGCGGAAAACCGCCCGGATGGTCGGCCACGAGGTGAGCGAGATGACCGGCGAGGCCGCGAACGGCGGCATGACCTTGCGTTGGGCCACGATCGATGGCGGCGGCCAGATCCTTGAATCGCTCGAACTGGACTCTCTCATTTGCGACTGCTGCCAGACCGACCTGGCGCATCTGAGCGACGGCCTTGCCGTGGTTTATCGCGACCTGAGTGTAAACGGCATTCGCGATATTGGCATCATCCGGCTGACCGGGAAGGGCTGGAGCGAACCCGCCCTGGTGGCGAAAGACGGCTGGAAAATTGCCGGTTGCCCGGTCAACGGACCGGCGGTCGACAGTCGCGGTGACAAACTGGTCGTGGCATGGTTCAGCGGCGCCGACGATAGCAGGCAAGTCAGGGCGGCATTCTCCGACGATGGCGGCGAGCATTTTTCCGCGGCTGTCACGATCAGCAGCGGGTCAGCATTGGGGCGCGTCGATGTAAGCTGGGTAGCCGATGGTCTTGCCGTGGTCAGTTGGCTCGATGAACTGGATCAGGGAATGGCCGCGCTGAGAATCAGGGCGGTGGCGCGGCACGGCGAACTCGGTGAGCCGCAGGAGATCGCCTTGACCGGTAGCCAGCGCTTGTCCGGCTTCCCGCATATGTTGCGCGCCGGCGGCGATTTGTTGTTCGCGTGGACTGAAACGGGCGAGCAGTCACGCGTGCTGACGGCGCGCTGGCCACTGGCGGAATTTTTAGCCGATTAGTGCCGGTGAAATCCCGCAGCGGCAATTCTGCAACGGTGCCGGCCACTGTCTGCATAGTCAGGCTCTCGGCGCTTGGCGATTGTTGTCACGCCTTGCCGGTTATTCGTACGCTGCAGGATGCATGGCCGACCACGCGGTTTACCTGGATCATCGGCAGCACAGAATTCGGCCTGCTGGGCAGCATCCCGGATATTGAATTTGTCATTTTAGATAAATCCCAAGGTTTCAAGGGTTTACGCCAACTTCGTCGAAAGCTCTTAAATAGGCGATTCGATCTGTTGTTGCACATGCATCCGTCCATGCGAGCCAACCTGGCGAGTGCGCAGCTAAAGGCCGATCGACGCCTGGGCTTCGATCGCGCGCGGGCGAGGGATCTGCAATGGGTGTTTACCCGGGAGCAGATAAAAGCCCGCAAGCGGCAGCATGTCATGGATTCATTTTTCGGCTTTGCGGAAGCGTTGGGTGTGACGGATCGCTCGATGCGCTGGGATATTCGCTTGTCCGATGAGGAACTTGAGTTTGCTAAAAAGATAATCCCCGCTGAGCGACCGGCCGTCGTGATTTCTCCGTGCAGCAGCATGCTGCGAGGCCGAAAACTGAACCACCGCAACTGGTTGCCCGAACGCTATGCGGCGGTCGCCGATCACGCCGCCGATCGATGGCAGGCTACGGTGATTCTGAGCGGCGGGAACTCGGCGGCGGAGAAAAATTTTGCAGCAAAAATCGTTGGCGAGTGCAGAAACCGGCCGGTGAACCTGGTCGGCCAGACAAGTCTGCGCCAGTTGCTGGCGATCCTCGGCAAGGCAAGCACGCTGATTTGTCCGGATTCAGGACCCGGGCACATGGCGACGGCGGTCGCGACGCCGGTTATCGGGCTGTTCGCATCGACCAACCCGGATCGGGCGGCGCCCTACCTCAGCAGAGAGTGGCTGATCAACGAATACCCGGGCGCACTGCAGGCGGAATACGGGCTCTCGGTCAATGACGCAGATTGGGGCAAGAGAATTCATTCTTCGAAAGCGATGGAGCGAATAACGGTCAGACAGGTAACAGCGACCCTCGACCGGCTGCTATCGGCATTGCAAGCCAACTAAGCAGGGCCGGGCCGGGGGCGATGGCTGATCAGGTCCTGGTAAAAGGCAGGGCCACGAAAGTGCCCCCGTTTTGTTCGCACATCAAGCGCATCAGCGTAGCAAACCTGACGCCCGTGACTTGCATGCGCTCCGGCCTGATGAACTGGGTCGGAAAACCGATCGCATGGATTCGAACCAGTCTTTTTCCATCCTTGCCTTCACGATTGATCGTGCGAATCGTCCTCAGCACCGTGTCTATGGATCGACCGGTAAACTCGTCGCCCATCACATACAGGCTGATTTTCTTGTCGGGGGAATAGAAGGTTGAGATTGCCTTGGTAATGCCTTCGACCGGACTCGAATTGCTGAATGCATTCCAGGTGCGCAAGCGCTCGATGATCGCATTCCGCCGCCCCGGTGTGTCCGGAATCCATTTGCCCACATAGCGGCTGAACATGAACTGCCCCATGTCGTTCATGACCTGTATACCCTTGACCTGGGGATAGACATCCAGCGTTTCGCGCACCTTTTCCAGCATCAGGGGCCAAGCGTAGTTATACATGCTCCCGGAGGTGTCAATAATGAAGATGATGTATTCGCTATCGACCGGGATCCCGCCGATCATGTTGTTGTCTTTTATTTCGTTGAATTGAGCCTGCAGGCGTCTCATCTCCGCGGTCAGGTCCTGCTGCGCGGCGGCCAGCTTGCCCTGGATAATATTGTTGACCTCGGCATCCTGGCTCGATGCGGCAAACTGCCCCTGGATTTTCGACAGTTCCGCCTGCAGGCGTGCAAGGCGCCGCCGTGCGACCGACAACTGGTCCTCGCGTGAAATCATCTCGCGATTGAGGATGCTGGTCTCGCCGCGAATATCGTAAAGCTGGCGTTCCTTTTCCTCGAGTACGCCTGTAAGTTCGATCGCGGTTTCTTCGATGATGATCGGCTCGAACACCTTGGTCAGGATCAGCATCAGGATAACCGCGCCAAATCCGCAGGCGATGACGTCGAGAAAAGCGATGCTGATTCCTTCTATGTTCTTGCGCCTGCGCATACCAGAACTCCTACGGCCAGTCTCGTGACGGGCTCAGAAACGACCCACTGGTTGCCTGCGCCAGCCGCCAGAATTCCGCGGCAGCAGCCGGGTCGCCTTCCATCGGAAACAATATGATATTGACCGGAATATTGGCGGGCAGGATGGCCAGGGCGCGCCTGAACAATCGTTGCCGCTGCCGGCCTGAAATGACCCCTTGCAGCTTGATATTTTCGCCCTGGGTCGGCAGGCCATCGACCAGCAGGAATACGTTGTCGGGGCGCGGGCTCAACGAGTTAACCACCTGAAACGCCGCATGCAGGCTGGTGCCTTTTTCGGGCACGACGTGACGCAGGCGCTCGATCGCACGGTTGAGATCGGCGCCGTCTCCCGCGGCCAGCCAGCGCCGGCGAGTCCCTTCGACCAGCGGCGTCGCAACCGTGTTAAAGGTATAGATTTGAAACTCGCTATCGGGTGGAATCTGTGCCGCCAGCCAGTCCACCGTTCTGATCGCTCGTTGCCATTTTCTCGCGGCAAGTTTTTGTTCCGTGCGCATGTTTCTTCGGCGTATGACATTGACGATGGTCTCATCGAGCATACTCGCCGAAGCATCGAGCAGAATCAGCACGCGCTTGCCACCCATCTGCATCCCGGTCAGGTACTGGCGGTTGCCTTCGCCGATGAAAGAGCGAACATTGTCGCCTTTGCGCTCGCCCTCTTCGACGCCTCCTTCGAGCCGGCGGCGTTCTTCGTCCTTTGCCTGGAGATCCGATTTCAATTGATTGATGCTTTCCTCGGCCGCGAGTGTGTCGTCGTCGAGTCGCGCCAGCTCTACGCGAATTCTTTTCAGGTTTTTCTCAACGGTATCGGCAAGACCATCGGTCGCGGCGTTCTTCTGTTGCAGAATCTCGACGGTGTTCCTGACCCGGACGAGATATTCATCGCCCTCGAGAATCTGCTCTTCGATCCGCTCCACCTCTGACAGCAATTCGACATTGACTTCTTGTTTGTTTCTCTCGGTCGAATGATTGATGATCAGGAAGACCAGAATGACCGCGCCAAAGCCGCAGGACATGACATCCAGGAAGGCCAGGTTGAAAACATTCATTTCTCTCTTCCGGCGCGCCATTTTACTTGTTCACGCCGATCAGTTGTGCGGTTTCGCCCGGCGAGCCCATGCGAATGACATCGCCCAGGACCAGGTCCGCGGAACCATTGACCGCCCGGTCATTGACAAAGGTCCCGTAACTGGAATGATCTTCGACCGTGGTTCGCCCGTTCACCTGTTTAATCGTGCAATGCTGGCGGGATACGCCATCCAGAATGCCGACCAGCGTGATCGTCCTGTCACTCGATTTCGGCTCTGCACCGAGCACCAGCGATCCCTGGTCCAGCGGATAGGCCCGCGCACGATACACCAGGTGGGTCGGTAGCAAATCATGCGCGACGGCACCGTTCTCGCTCGAAGAGTTCGCAGATAACGGCAGGCTGGTCAGAAAAGTGACCTCCGGCGTATCCGGCTGCGCCGCAAACACGGCGGATTTGGCGAGCGCCCCTCGGGCCGCCGCATTTTCATCCAGCCATCTGAGCTCAAGACCAGCGATCAGCGCGAGACTGTCCTTCAGACCGGGGAAATCAGCCAGACGATGGCTGAGCGCAAGCATGCCCTTGGCACGGGGCCTGATCTGCTGGACGATTTGCGGATAAAGGGACGAACTCGCCGACAACAGTTGATCGCCGGCGAGTTGCACAGTATAGGTTTTATCACCCGCGTCCATTTCCAGCGCGGCGCTCCCCTGGGCTTCGATATCGGCCAGCCAACCATCCAGCTTGTTGAATAGTTGTTGCTCGGTCCTGGCTATGTGCATGGGATCGAAGCGGGTCTGGCTGACAAAAACATCGGCGATGATATTGGCCCAGGCATCCCTGAGCGAAGACAGCCCGGTTTCGCAGATGACGAAAACACCCGCACGTGAAAGTTGCGTACCGCCCTGCAATTCAGTCAGTACGAATTTTCCCTGCTGCAGGTCGAGGTGCAGCCGCGGAACGTCCGGTTCCAGGGACGCGGCCGCCGCAACCGCGGAATCGACCATCCCGCTGACCGGGATATTCATATCCGCGGCAATCCCCAGCAACAAGCCCATCTGCGCCTGGTCCCAGGTACCCGGGACCACGATGATCAGGCCGCTATCCGCAACCCTGTTCAGCTTATGCCAGATATGTTCGAGGTGTGCGTGCGCCAGGTCCGCGTTGGTCTGAAAACGACCGGATGGGTTTGCCAGTTTCTCCTGGTCGAGACGGCTCCAGAAACGGTTGTTGGTCCACAACGGCCGGAGCCTGGATTTCTCGAACGCTTCCTGACCGACCACGACATGATTGCCATCGAGCAGCGCACAAGCCGGGCTGGACAACAACATTTTTTCGCCGTCGCTGACGGTCAGACCGATATCGTTTATTTCCAGTACAAGATCAGACAAGGATATCTCCGGGGTTATCGAACCTGCAGGTACCGTATCAGTTGTTCATCGATATAGGCCTGTGAATCGAGAACCAGCCGCTCTTGCGCTTCCTGCAACTGATGCAACAGAAACATCAGGACGATGCTGATAACCAGCGCGACAAAGGTCGAATTAAAGGCGACGCCCAGTGACTGGGTCACGCCGCTGATATCCCCCCCCACGGCTTCATTGGCCCGGCCCAGCGCCTGCCCGATGCCGCGCACGGTGCCGATAAACCCGACCGATGGGATCGCCCAGGCGAGATATCGCACCATCGATAACTCGGTGTCCATGCGCTCATACTCCGTGTCGCAGATGTTCTTGACCACGTTGGATACATCCTGAATGCTTTTCGTTGAGCGAAACCGGTGCAGGGCGGCCAGCAACGCGCGCGGCAAAAGCCGGCGCTGTTGTTGGGGGTCCATGGCCTGCAGCGACCTGGCGTATTCGCGGGTATCCTCCGGCAGGATGCTCATGCCCTCGCCCACATCGACCAGTTTCTCATACACGAAGCTGCGCTCCTTGCTGGTTGCGACGGCCTTGTAGCCCATCAAGGCGAACGCCCAAAGCATCAGGATGAAACAGGTTTCCTGCTCGAAATCCCTGATGATGACGTACAGGGACCGGGGTGGAACATAGTGCGCGTCCTGTTCCATCAGAATTCCCCGCTCGAGCAATATGGCGTCTGCCTGCGGCCTGATCATCGATACATAGGTCGCATGCACGATGATCACCGCGACGATCAGGGAAAAAATCTGGTAAAGAAATTCAACTGGCAATCGTCGTGTCATGTCTACCTCTGGTCTGTTCAGATATCTACCGGATAGGAAATGGACAGGTCGCTGGAAATCTCTACACTGGGCACAAAACTGTCCAGATCATCGATCGTCCGCGGCGGGTCCTGCCTGATTTCTGAATCCTCGGCAGCCGACGATGCGCCGGCAGGATCGGCAAGGGCCGGTTCTTCCTGTCTCTGCTGTTCAGGCGGTGGTGCGGCATTTTCATCCTGTGCCGCGAGCGGCGGTGAAAAAAGAAAATATGCCGGCACCAGCGCCGCGCAAATTAATCCCCGAACTTTTTTATCCATCATCCAAAACTCCGCTTATTCAAGATACCGTGCCAGTCTAAACCCGACATCGTGACGGGGATCGCTGCCATAATCCCGATAGCTGACCCGCAACTCGCTGGTCTCGGCCGATTTCCAGCTCGATCCCCTGACCACATGATACTCCCCGCTGACCGGTCCGAACGGATCGATCGTAAGCTGCCCGACCATCAATGGGTCCGCAGAATAGTAGTCGTGCGTCCATTCGGCGACATTGCCCGCCAGGTCATAAAAGCCCGCTACGTTGGCAGCGAAATGCCCCACCGGCGAGGTCGCCAGGTACTTGTCGTCGTACTTGTCGATGACCGCGGTTAAAACAGGTCTCGCCGAGACATCGGCAAAGTTTCCCGAGCCATCCTCGGGTGGCAGCGCATCTCCCCACGGATACATTTTCCGCGCGCCGCCATCCGCCATTCGCTGCACGAACGCCCACTCGGCTTCGCTCGGCAAACGGTAACCGGTGTTCAGCGGGCTGACCGCCACCATTTTTTTGCCCTCTTCGATATATGCCGCTGGCAATCCGTCTTTTTTGCTCAGCCAGTTACAAAATTTTACCGCATCCTGCCAGCTTATCTGGACAACCGGATGGGTGCCCTGGTTCAGACTGGTGGTCTTGACCGCGCCCGATTCATGCTCGGCCTTGAAGCGACGATAATCCTTATTGGTGACCTCGTGCGTGCCGAGGTAAAATGCGCGCACCAGTTTCACCGGGTGCTCTATTTCGTTGGCGCGTCGGCCTTTCTGGCGGCGTGGCGCACCCATATTTACCCGCCCGCCGCGGATCAGCTTCAGCGGCTGACCCAGAGCGGTTTTTATGGTCGTCGGTATCGCCTCCCAGCGAGCCTGCTCGAGCGTCTTCAGGCGGGCCACCAGTTGTTGTTCGAAACCTGGTCTCGGCGTCACCCGGGCGTGAAACGGTGCATAGCCTGGTTTGGAAAACTCGACCAGGTGCGGCACCGCGGACAACTGCAGCTTCCGGTTGGTTTGGCCGTGATCGACCCCGTCTATTTTTATCGTTGCGCCGGCAGGCTCGCTGCGAATATCGACCATGCCAAGCAGTGCACGCAGATTGACCAGCACGCTGCCATCCTGATCGGAGCGTACCAATATGCTGCGGGCCGCTTTCTCGTAACCGGACAGGCTAAAGTTCAACTGATACTCCCGGTCCGGGGCCAGCGCAATATTCAGCGGCGTACGTCCGCGATACCGGGAATCGATGGTGACGCTCGCGCCCGGCGGATCGCTGCGAATGACCACTTTGCCATCGGCCCTGACCAGGGTCAGCGGCAAGCGCCGATGTTCCCCGGCGACTATCTTGATGTTTTCCTGCCAGGTCTTGAAACCGGTCTTGCTAATCTTCAGTTGTCTCGAGCCCTGCAACATCTCCACCGACAGTGGCGTTTCGCCCATTTCCTGCTCGTCGACAAAAACCCGGGCGCCGGCGGGCGTGGTAATGAGTTCCACATTCGCCCAGGCCGGTTGCAGATTGACGGTGATCACCTTGCGCCGGCCACCGCCTTCCACCTGGACCACCTCGTGGTGATCCAGAAAACGCTCCGCCGTGACCAGCAGTTCATGTTCACCCGCGTGCAGGGCCAACTCTGTCAAGGGCGTCTGACCCATCGGTTTCCCATCGATTTGCACTGTTGCGGGGGCGGCAGGTTCGCTCAGAATCTCAAACAGGTCGGGTAATCGAGTCAGCTGGAAAGACACTTCCTGGTTGGCCGTCCACTCGACCTCGAAGGTCTCTTGCAACGGGTAATACTCCGATTTCTGTATGCTGATCCTGGCTTTTCCAGGCAGCAGCAGGTAATGGCCCCCGAGTTCAAGACTGACCCATGCGCCATCCACCTCGATGCTGTCAGGCGCCGGATCGATGACGATGCGGACCGCGGTTGCCGAGAACATGAACGCGGCGACCAGGCCCAGCAAAATGAAAATACCTGCGATTGCCAGCGGCAACAACGGCAATCGTTTCTTGATTTCGCTTGTAGCCGTACTCTTGACGTACTGTCCAGGCGAGATTTTCCGGCCGTCAGGCTCCGTTGCCGGCCGCGGGATCTCCTCGCCGATGCCGTCGTCTCCCGGACTCCCCACCAGCAACCAGGCCTTTTGTTCCTGCGCTTCGCCGCCGCCGGGCGGCAAAGTTGTGTTTTCGTCCGCCGCCTGCTGATACAAAATCCCGCCACGACCATCGGCCGCGAAATTCAAAACCAGGTCGCCTGCGCGGAGCCGGTCACCGTGCTTCAGAACAACCGCCTCGGTCAGCCTGGCGCCATTGCACAACAGCGGAACTGCCGCAGATCCCAGGTAAACCCGGACCTGCCCGGCCGTTGCGCAAAACCTGGCCAGCAAGGCCTGCTTGTCCGCCGGTGCGGCACTGGCCATGGCGAGCCGGCCAGATTCATCGACCACCAGAAACAATTCGGAAAAACCGCCTTCGTTATCGCCTTCGGCAGTCAAATCTTTTCCTCACAACGGATCACGATCGGCTCCGGCGATATCCCGGGCAGGACCAGCAATTGGCGCCGGACATCACGATAACCGTCGCGAGTACCGATCAAGGTGTACTTGCCCGGTACCAGTCGCACCGAGTGATCGGCAAATGTGCCGATTTTGCCGATCCGGTATATAAAGACTTCGGTCAATCGATCCGACACCAGGTCTACCCTGACCGGGATTCGTGCAACCTGCAGCTGGACCTGGAGCTGGAGCAACTGCGCCTGCAAACGGGGCCCCGGGTTGGCCAGCAAGCGCGTCTGCTCGAGGAATCCCAGGGCCGCCTGGTAAACGTTGTCCTCTCCGAGCCGCTCGGGTTGCACCATGTAACTCGCGAATTCCCGATCGATGCGAATCATTTTCTGCGCGTGAGCTTCACCATCGCGGGCAAAAACCAGGTTCGGATCGAGCTTCAAGGCGGATTGATAATCGTTGAGCGCCAGCGGCCATTGCTCGACGGCCGCGTACTGTTTCGCTTGCGTCCGCAAATGTGAAATTTCGGCCAGCTTTATCGCCTCCTCGACCTGGAAAAGTCCGTCCTGGGTGTCTTTCGAACCCGGTTTCATCCGCAAAGCCGATTGAAATGCGTCCCGGGCTTTATTCAGCCTGTTGTCGGCCAGGTTGGCGAAGCCGGCGGACATCAGGCTGTTATAGCTTCGCCGGGCCAATTCCCGGTTCAATTGCCCCAGCGCCGTCCTCGCCGGTTGCCATTGGGAATCGATGGCCAGCAATTCCTGGTAGGTTTTTTTCGCGCCGGACAGGTCACCGGCCGCGGCCTTCGTTTCGGCTACCGCCATCAGCGCCAGAACCTGTTCGATGGTGGCCGATCTGCTCAGACCCTGGCGAGCCTCCCGGTTGCCGGGATCGATCGCCGCGGCCAGCTCATAATTCTGTCGCGCCATCGCGGGATCGCCATCCAGTAAAGCCTGTGCACCGGCTTTCAGCGCAGCGTTCAATACCTGGTCAACCTGCGCTGTCAGCCGCTCGATTTCTTCCAGCGCGGTTCGGTAGGCGTCGAGCGCATTGGCGTAATCACTGTTGTGGAACATGGTGTCGGCACTACGAACCCGCTCTACGGCGGCATTGAATTCATCGGCGGCCCACAATTGGACCGCACGGTCTTCCAGCGCGATCTGCCGGCGCAACAGCTGTGCCACAATACGTTCCGCTTCCTCGCGGTCGAGTGTCGCCTGCGCCTGTTCGTAAGGTGCTAGCTGTGTAACCGCGGCTGGTGGAGTGTCAACAACTGCCGCCACAGGCTGCTCATCGGCGATTTCATCGCCTGGCCATTGAATTTCAACGCCGATGGGCGGCTCACGCTTTTCGACCTGGCCGGGCAGGTAGAGGAACACCACCGCAGCGATCAGCAACAGCAAGGCCATCGCCAGACCGGGCAGCCAGGACCTCCTCGGCGGATCGTCCTGAACTGCCCCCGGCTGGTCCCGTCCGGGTACATGGTGCTGACGTCGGATTGCGACGATCTTGTCGGTACCGATGCCGGTACCGGGCGGCTCACCGGGTGGCCGGGTGGCTGTCGAACTAACTCCAATGATGTCTGCAAGCAGTTCCCGCACCTCACCGATCGAAGCGGGCCTATCCAGTGGATCCTTGGCCAGGATGCGCATCACCAACTCCACCAGGCCGTCCGGCAGCGGGTGATTCGTCTTTGGCGGCGGCGGCACCTGTCCGGCAATCTTTTCCTGGTCCGGCTCACCGTAAAAAGGCGGCTTCCCGGATATCAAGGCGTAGAGCATCGCGCCAACCGCATAAATATCGTCGCCGATCGAACCTGGCTGGCCATCGAGCTGCTGGGGGCTGGCCGAATATCGTGATCCGCCAGGAAATGCATCGCTTTGCTTGCCGATAATCCCGCCGATGCCAAAGTCGCTCAGCTTGACCTCGGCGCCTGCAGAATACAAAATGTTGCTGAGCTTGATATCCCGGTGCACCATGCCGGCCTGGTGCGCGTATTCGAGCGCATCGAGCACCGGTAGCAGCACCGGCAGCCAGACATCGTAACGGCGGCCCGCCAGCGCTTCCAGGCTGTCGCCCTCGACATATTCCATGGAGATGAAGTGGCTGTCGCCATCGCTGTGGAATTCATGGACCCGAACGATGTTGGGATGCACCATTTGCCGGGTCAGGTTGCATTCGCTCTGCAGGAGTTCGACCATGGCCGGATTTGCGGCCAGTGCGGGGTTAAGGATTTTCAGCGCCACCTCACGCGAAAGGTGGTTGTCCCTGGCCAGCCAGACTTCGCCCATTCCCCCCTGCCCCAAGCGAGAGATAAGGGTGAAACGGCCAGATAAATGCTGTCCCTTGTGATATTCCCGCATCGTATGGAAGTCTGCCTAGGGCCCGATACCGCCCGGATCAAGGGCCGCATCCTGTTCTCCCACAATAATACCGGTTTCTGCAGCATATATATCCCGGAGAATGACTCTCCATTCATCGAATTGCGCATCCACAGTACCGGTCAGCTCGACCGTCTGACCTTCGACCTCGACCACCATCGGCGCGACCTGTGCTTCCATGGACTCGCCCAGCTCCTTCATCGCCTCAAAATGAAGTTTCGATTCCTTGCCCCTGTCCATGCCGCTTTTGAAAACGGCTATTCCGCCAATCACGCCGCTGGCGCCCGCTATCCGGGCGGCCTGGGTGTCCGATTTACTGTCCACCATAATGCCGCCGACAACCATCAGCGCGCCCATCAGCTTCCTGTTTCTGGCGGCGGCCCTCAGCTCGCGCAAGGCCTGCGCTTCCTCGAAGGTGAATTTTCGCCAATCCGCGTACGGCCGATCCATCTGCCGATACAAATCTGCGTAATACTCGTCCAGGGTATCGATGTACATATATTCGCGCTGGCGGATGCGCATCATCCTGGCAACCATCGGGTCATCCATCGATGGCAACCTGCGAACCTCGTATATTCCCTTGCGCACTGCAAGATAATCGCCAAAAACTTCGGTCGACAGATCGCCGGCGAACCTGAGCTCGGCGACCCGACGAATATTTTCAAGTTGGCTGACCGTCATCCGCTGGCGGACAGCCAGCAGATCGTTGGCGACCGAATTATAAAGATCGAGAAAGGGGTCGCCGCGAGACGGAATGTAGTCCTTGTAGGCGTATTTGCTCGCCCGATCCTCGTACTTCTTGTCCAGCCACCGATGCCCGGTCGCATCGACGGCAGTAACCCTGAGTTCGAGTATTTCCCCATCGGACGAGAGTATTTTGCCAAAAACCATCAGATCCGTACCCTTCGAAGCCTTCGGCAAAACCCTGACCGCGCCCCAGTTCCCGGCGTCTTCCAGGACCCGCTTCATCTGGTACGCCATGTAGCGGGCTTCCGCCTTGCGGACTTCAGGGAATATGTTGCGTTTGTCCTCTTGCTCCTCCCGCACGCCAAGATCATCCGCAACCCCCGGATCAAAAATCGCCACCCCGACATCGAGGACCGCCGCGTCGGGAATGTCCTGGCTGGCTGTCTTGAGCCGGGTCGGGTTCGCCTTGATGATTTGCTGCTGAACACAGCCGCCGGCAAAAACCAGCATCAGCAGAACCATGGCGATATTGAATTTGCTAGTCGTCATTACTGGCCGGTCGCTTTCTTGTATGCGCGATATTCGTCCCAGAGTTTATCCCTGAGTACAGGATCTCTTTCATTTTGCGCCGCCTCGCGCAACTGCCTGGCGACAACATCGTCATCGCTGCCATCGGGTATATCCTCCGGTGGCGGGCTCATCAGGACATCGGTACTGCCGGATTGCCGACCGCCACCGAATCCCGTGTCTTTACCCTTGGCCTGGGGCGAATCGTCCTGGCCCTCGGTTGCATCGCCGGTGGTTTGTCCCGAACCGGCAATCATCGGACCGTCACCTTCGAAACCCGGTTGCCCGCCCGCGCCGCCAAAACCAGTGTCCTGGCCCTGTTCGCCAAAACCGCCCCCGGCACCCGTTGACTCCCCCATCCTCGATCCCTGGCTGGCCAGAATGATGCCATCGAAATCACGCAACGACCCTGACAAGGTGGTATCCAGGACAGCGACCAGGTCGCTGCTGGATTGCGCACCGGGAATAATCACAACCGCCACGCTACCGCTGCCCAAAGCGCCCTGGCCGTCGTCAGACGCCCGCCGGTTGCTGCCCGACTCGAAGACCCCGCCGGCAACCATGACCGTGCCTGGCGAATTGCCGCCATCGCCGGTCGGCCGACCCAGCGCCCCGGGTAAACCCAGGCCAAGCGGGAGCGATATTCCACCCGGCAAAAGAATACTGCCCGGGATCGTCGTCACATCGCCTTCAAGAATCAACCTGGTGGAAGCCTGGCGGTTTGCCGATGACAGGCCACCTTGCTCTGTCGCCCGCATGCCATCGTTTATTGCGTTCATGACCTGGGCCAGTCCCTGCATTTCAGCCAGCCTGGCCGCCAACTCCTCGTCGGAAACATCATCGCTGCCATCTTGTGATTCTGCACGCTGACCGGATTTTTCGCTGCCCGCGGCGGCCGATCTCGGCTCCGAACCGGCCGGGTCATCGCCCTGGGACTGTCTGGCCGCCTCCGCCAGCGCGCCGCTGGCTTTCTCTATTTCCCGGGCGGCTTCGCTCAGCGCCTCGCCAACAGCTTGCTTTAATGCCTCCTGGTATTCAGGACTGCCAATATCCCCAGGCAGACCACCGCTGGCATCATCCATCTGGTCGCTGTCGGCGCCGCTCGCGCCGCCCATCCCGCTGGCCGCCATTTGCGAAGCGGCAATCATGTCCACCAAGCCCTGCAAAGCCTGGCGAGCGCCCTCCGTTGCCTCTGCGGCCGCCTGCAAATTCTCCTCGCCACTCGCCGCTGCCTCGGTTGCCGAATCTTCGCCGCCGGCGCCAGCCGCTTCGGCGACCGCTACGGACGCCTCGTCCAGCGCCGCGTTTGCGGCCTCGATCGACTGCTCCGCCACCTGCATCGCCTCGTCGCCGGATTGCGCCTGGGTTTCTGCACCCGCCGAGCTGGCGGCAGCGGATGCAGCGCTGCTTGCCGCAGACTCGCTGGCATCGCTGGAGCTCGCATCCGCCTGTGCCGAACTTTCCCCACCCTGGGAGGAAGTTGAGCTGGCGCTTTGCTCGGTTGCGCCACCGCTGGCCTCGGCACCGGACTGGGCGCTCATTGCAGATTCACTGGCGCTGGCTGACTGAGCGTTTGCGCTGGAGGATCCTGCGGAGCTGCTTTGTTCGGCGGACGAACTTGGTGAAGACTCGCTCGATGAGCTTGCCTGACTTTGCGCCTGGGACTGAGACTGGCTCTGACTTTGACTCTGACTCGGTGACGGCAGCTGAGGTTGCGACTGAGCCTGGCTCTGACTCTGACTCGGCGACGGCAGCGGCGGCGGTGGCGTCTGACTCTGACTCGTGGATTGAGACTTACTCTGCGACGACGATTGAGATTGTTGCTGCGTCGTTGCACAGCCGGTAAATATCAATCCGGCAATTACCGGTATCCAGATTCTGCTTAAGCGTTTGCTGTTCATAGTGATCCTGCCTGTGGCTTGCAAAAAGCCGATTCAATTGTTTCCGCGATCGCCGCGGCCCCAAGGATACTCGCCCGCTTCCCCCGGCCACAAGCACGCTTCAGTGGCCAGTCAGCTACACTCCCTTGATTAGACTTGATTAGCGGCCAAAGTTCTGCCACAAAAGGTGGAACTATTGATGTTTCTGCGGTTCGTATTTGAACGAAGATCGCGGGAAAAGGGTGCTGCACGGCACCATATTTGAGTTTACTTCAAATGAAACAAATAACTTTATGAAATTAAAGAATTTATTTTCTTCAGGTTTCTCCCGGCTTGGCCTCCTCGCACTCTCGGCCGCATTCCTTGCAGGCTGCGTCAATACGATCAAGATTAACGGCCGTTTCCCGGCGCCGGTGGGCGGCAGGATACCGCTGACCGTCGGTCTGTATTTTGCACCGGAGTTCAAAAGCTACACCCCCGTGGAAGTGCTTTACCAGAGAAACGACTGGAAAATACACCTGGGCGCAGCCAGCGTGCAAATGTTCACGCAGGTTTTTGCCAATTTGAGCAATCGGGTCGTCGTTTTGAAAGACAAGCCGAGCGCCGGCGCAACGGTCGAGAATGTCGACCTGGTCGTCGTTCCCTCATTTGTCGATTTCGGTCTGCTCGATCCTGCGGCATCACCGCTGGAATTTTTCTCCCTCTCGTTCAAATACAAGATCGACGTTTTTTCACCCGATGGGGACCTGGTCGCGGACTGGACCATCAACGCGTACGGCAAAGCGCCGGTGTACGCGCTGGGGAACAAAGAGTCGGTCAAAGAGGCGTTGATCGTCGCATTACGCGATGCGGCTGCAAGCCTGACCCTTGATTTTCCACAGCTGCCCGGTGTAGCTGGATATGTTGACCGGGCATCGGGCACAATTGCGCAAACCCGGCGAGAAGCGAATTCTGAGTAACCAGGCAAAAAAACCGTTCCATCCTCGTCCTGCCATCATGGCGGGACTGTTCTCATGCATTGTCATGCTGGGCGCCTGCGTGAGTTCCCAGATCGAAGAATTTCGCCACGAAACCGGCGACCG
Organism: Pseudomonadota bacterium; assembly: GCA_022560735.1. GTDB lineage: Bacteria > Pseudomonadota > Gammaproteobacteria > Steroidobacterales > MnTg04 > MnTg04. Next base: position 114,381 of record JADFSO010000002.1, on the reverse strand, counting down.
GCCCATCGAGGCCATCAAGGAATTTGAATCGGTAGTCGTCCTGATCCGGCGCACACATACGGCACAGGAAACCGAAAAGTCTTTTGTCGAATGCGTCTCGAAAAAGCTGCAATCGGGCAGGAAACCGTTTCGAATAACCGAACAGGCGCAATTCGTCGATCTGATGTTTCCCTACTTCGAACCGGAGCTGGCGCCAAACAACCCGTATGAAATGCCCGCTCTACTCGCCAAACCCGGGGTTCTGGACCGGATCAACGATATCGGGGTGCGCTATGTCATCTGGATCGATGGCAGCACCGAAACGCTGGACCAGGGCGGGTCGATGACCTGCGCATTCGGGGGCGCCGGCGGGGGCTGCCTGGGAATCACCTGGCGCGAAAAAGAATCGAGCTATGAGGCATCGATCTGGGATCTGAAGAGACAGCGAGTCGCCGGCACGATCAGCGCGCAAACCAAAGGCACATCCTATATGCCGGCGCTGATCATTCCGATTCCGCTGATTGCGCGAACTGCCAAGGTCGCTTGTAACGGCCTGGCGGAGCAGATCCATTCCTTTCTGACCGAAGGCCAGGTGCCTGCGCGGTAGCAAGTATTCCTGGCCGTATATTCCAACGCGCCGGCTACTCGGATGCTCGCAGATGCTGCGTATATGCAGTGCCGGTGAATTCTTCGCGCAAATAACAATCGTCGGTAACCACCGCTTGCGCATTTATATATCGAGGCCGATAAATGGCCCGCTTGACGGCGTCTCGCATTTTCAGGTTCATCGCCGCGGGAGAATTTGAACCGACAAACCTCAGGTTGCGCACCGCGCCGTTCTCGTTGACCGAAAACCTGACTGCCACATATCGATCGTCGTAATCTGCGTACCTGCCCGGACCCTCGCGCGGCAAAGACGGTCTGGAGTATTTCAATTTTTTCGGCTCGCCAAAATAGCCTGCCAGCAATTTCGCGGCATCTTCTCTATCGGCAAGCAACTGCCAGGCGCTGCGGTAAGCGTCATCCGCGAGACGGGTCTCGTGAATCAGCATATACCAGTCTCCCAACCGGATATGGGCCTCCACGAGCTGGACTGCCGAAAAGTCCTGCGGATGTTCCTCCATGATGACAATCACTGTCTGCAGCGTCCGGGTCCCCTCCTTGCGACCTAGATAAGGCGACCTTTTCGGACCCCTTTCCCGTAAAATAATCTTGCCGATCTGCCGAGTACTCTGGGTCTCGGCTTTGGTGGCCTGAATCGTCGATTCCCTGCCGCGCGCAATCAACCTGGAACTGGGCACACCGTACTTCTGCTCCTTGTAGCGAACAGACGCGAGGCCATTCAACGCAGCGACAAAACCAGAGTCATTTTTCGGCAAGGACTGCTCAAGAATTTCCAGCGCATCCGCATACATTTCTCTGGCCGCTCGAAACTGCCAGATCCTGGCTTTGAACTCGGCCTGATCCAGGATAAACGGCACAAACTCGAGAGAATTCTTGTCCAGGCGCCGCACGTTGATGACATAGGCCAGCTCGGTAAGCAGGCGAACCTCATCATCCTGGTCCATCGCGGCAAAGCTTGTGTTCATCAGGGCCAGGATCGGCAATTGCAGACCGGTCATCACTCCGTCCGTGCGATGCAAAATGTGTTGTGCCCGGTACAACCTTTCCATTGCCACCGGGTGGTCACCGCCGTCTTGTCGCAACTGCGCCAGAAAAACGAGCGGCTCCACCAGGCCCGGGTCGAACACCCCGCCGTTTCTTTCGATGAGTTCGATCGCCAGCTCAGCGGCTTGCTCTGCCTGGAGATTCTCGCCCGCTTGTTGCCGAACCAGCGCGTGTTTCATCAACGGTTCGACGACTGACTCCCCGGTTTCGGCCTCGTATTCAGATTCCTGACCGAGAATGCGGTAAGCGGACCTCATTACATCCGAGTACTGACTTGATGTGGCAAGCGCCTGGAATTCCTCGGCAGGCGCCGAGGCGCTGCCAGAATTGCCCCGGCCGGATTCCGCTGACCGGACTGCCTGATGGGGGGCGAGGTTGATGATGATCAGAAAAACAGCGGCAAGCAATCGATGAAAGTACCTGGCTCTGATATTGACCCGACTCATTGCGCGCTCGCTCTGGCCAGCCACCACAACATGCCGGCAAACTCTTCCCTGAAAAATAAATCATCGGTAGCCACCGCTTTTCCATCTGCATATCTTGGCCTGAAAATTGCGCGCTTGACTGCGGCTCGCAAATCGGTATTCATAGCCGCCGGAGAATTGGAATCGGCAAGCTTCAGGTTGCGCACTGTGCCTTTTTCGTTGACCGTATACCTGACTTCGACATATTTGCCGTCATAATTTTCATACATGCCAGGACCAAATCTGGGCGTGGCCGGTTTGAGATACTTCAATGTTTTTGGCTGACCAAAGTAGCTTGCCAACAGTTCCGTGGCGTCCTGTTGATTGGCCAGAATTTGCCAGGCTGCATGGTAAGGGCCAACCGACAGCTCGGGTTTGCGAATGAGCATGAACCAGTCTCCCAGCCGAATATGGGATTCCGCCAGCTCGATTTCGGAATAACGCGTCGGATGCTCCTCCATGATGACGATCATTTTTTGCTGCGCCCGGGTACCTTCCTTTCGCCCGGGAAGCGGAATTCTTTTTGGCGTCGATCGCAAAAATAGTATTTGGGGCTGTCCTGCGGCACCCGCGCTTCGCCGAAAACCATCCGATGATCCCCGCCCGGGAGAAGCTCCCCTCGATGCCGACCGCAAAAATCGTCGCCCGGAAACCTGGAACTTTCTGAACTGCTGGTTATTTTGAACCTCGGCCTCCCTGAATTGAGTTCTCGATGTTGCGCGCCGCATGGTCAGACTGATAATGGCGCCGCGGCGAACCTGCTCCGCATAACGAACTGACGCAAGTCCGCTCAAGGCATCGACAAAACCAGGATCATTTTCCGTCAGCGACCGGTCCAGAATCCCGAGGGCGACATGGTAAAGTATCCTTGCCTCTTTGAACTGCCGGTTCAAGGTCTTGATTTGAGCCTGTTCGATAATAAACGGGACTGCTTCAATTGAATTCTCGTCCAGTTTACGCAAGATGATGGCGTACGCCTGGTCGATGGTCAGGTTGGTGTTGAATCTTTGCTTCATCGCGACATAACTTCTGGTCATTCGAGACAATATCGGCAACTGCCGGAGACTCATCACGCCATCCGAGCGATGGACTAGATGTTGCGCGCGGTACAATCGCTCCAGCGCCGCCGGGTGATGACCGCTGGCCTGCTCCAGCTGTGCCAGGAAAACGAGTGGCTCGACCAGTGCCGGGTCGAACACGCCGCCGTTTCTTTCGATGAGTTCGATCACCAGCTCAGCAGCTTGCTCTGCCTGGAGATTCTCGCCCGCCTGTTGTCGAACCAGCGCGTGTTTCATCAGCGATTCGACGACTGACTCCCCGGTTTCGGCCTCGTATTCAGATTCCTGACCGAGAATGCGGTAAGCGGACCTCATTACATCCGAGTACTGACTTGATGTGGCAAGCGCCGGGGATTCCTTGGCGGGCACCGAGGCGCTGCCAAAATTGCTCAAGCCGGGCTCCGCTGACTGGACTGTCTGATGGGGAGCGAGGTTGATGATAATCAGAAAAATAGCGGCAAGCAGTCGATGAAAGTGCCTGGCTGTCATATTGACCCGACTCATTGCTCGTTCGCGTCGGCCAGCCACCACAGCATGCCCGAAAACTCTTCCCGGAAAAATAAATTATCGGTAGCCACTGCCTGTCCGTCTTCATATCTTGGCCGGAAAATTGCGCGCTTGACCGCGGATCGCAATCTGGTATTCATCGTTGCCGGCGAATTGGAATCGCCTAGCTTCAATTTGCGCACTCTGCCGTTTTCATCGACTGAATACCTGACTTCGACATATTTGCCGTCATAATTTTCATACATACCCGCACCCTTTCGCGGTATCGCCGGTTTGTGGTACTTCAATCTTTTTGGCTGGCCAAAATAGCTTGCCAACAGTCCCGTGGCATCGTCTTCATCGGCAAGTATTTGCCAGGCGGCACGGTAAGATTCGTCCGCAAGGTCGAGTTTGCGGATTAGCATGCACCAGTCCCCCAGCCAGATATGTGCCTCCGCACGCTTGATTACGGAAAAACGCTCGTGATGCTCCTCCATGATGTAGATCATTTTCTGCAAAGCCGAGGTACCTTCCTTGCGGCCCTGAGACAGCAATCCTATTGGAGGATTCGTTACGATTTCTCGTTCGAATCGGGGGACGAGCCGGGCAGCGGTTGGCCTGGGGATTCGGCTATCGGTTGGCCCAGGGTTTCGGGCATCATCGGTTGAGGTAGGAGCCTGGGCAATGATTGGCAAGCGGATGGGTGGGGCTACCAGGTGGTGCGCTTCCAGCTTGGATTTCGCCGTGCGGTTAGCCTGCTCCATGTAGCGAACCAACGCCAGACCTTTCAATGCATCGACAAGACCGGGATCGTTTTCCGATAAGGACTGGTCGAGAATTTCCAAGGCAAGGTAAATCAGCTCTCTTGCCGTACGAAACTGCCCGTTCATGGCTTTGATTTCGGCCTGTTCGAGTAAAATCGGTACGTATTCGACAGAATTCCGGTCCAGATTACGCGATTTGATAGCAAAAACCTGGTCGATGATCTCGTTCGTGTTGGCCGTTTGCTTCATCGCGGCATAACTTTCGATCATATTGGCCAGTATCGGCAATTGCAGATGGGTCATCACGCCTTCCGCTCGATGCAAAATGTGTTGCCCCCGGTACAATCGTTCCAGCGCCGCCGGGTGATGACCGCCGGCCTGCTCCAGCCGTGCCAGGAAAACGAGTGGCTCGACCAGTGCCGGGTCGAACACGCCGCCGTTTCTTTCGATCAATTCTATGGCCAACTCACCTGCACGGGTCGCCGCGACATAGTCGCCCGATTGTTGCCGAACCATCGCGAGCTTCAGCAACGGTTCGACCAGCGCTGCCCCGGTTGCGGATTGATCATCCGATGCCTGCTCGACAACGCGTGCAGCGACCGCCAGTGCCTCCGCATACCGGCCCGCCGTGGAATACGCCTGGAATTCCACGAGCGCTGTCGGGGTGTCATCGAAATCAGTGGCGCCTGACTCTGCCGAGCGGACGACTTGCTGGGGAAAGAGCATGCAGGCGATCAAAAAAACTGTTGCGGCTGGCCGGTGAAAAAGTTTGCTCGGCATGACGACCCGGTTCAGTTACCGGCCGGCTTTGCATTGGCTGCCAAAGCGGTACCGGCAAACTCTTCCCTGAGATGCTCGGCCGTGGCGACCGGCTCACCATCGACAAATCGCGGTCTGTATATGGACCTGCGCACCTCTTTTCTGAACAGGGTGCGCATGGGGACAGGCGCGTTGGACGCCACCAATTCAACTTCATCGACCGAACCATTGGCCCGGACCACGAATGACGCTTCGGCAAAGGTGCCGTCATAATTGGTGTATCTTCCGACGGCGTTGGGCAAGGGGCGTGGCTTCTTGTATTGCAGAAGCAAGGGTCGGCCAAAATATTGCTCTTTCAGTTCCTGCGCGTTGCTCGCCGAATCCAGGAGTTCGATCGCCTTCTGATAAGTCGTTATCCCCCGATTCCTTTTTTTCAACAACATGTACGTGTCGCCCAGGTTGACATAGATATCAAAACGATAGGCGCACGACACCTTTTCCCGGTGATGATCCACAATCTGTACCGCGCGCTTGAGCGCCGCCAGCGCCTGCCCCGGGCTGGCGCCTTGTATCCGGGCTACAGGCCGGTTTTTTTTTGCCTGGTCAGAAGACAAAACGGAAGCTTGCGGCCGATAATCATAATAGGCAATGCTGGTATCGCGCCTGAGCTGCGCGGCCCTCGCCCTGTGGTAGTCCTGGAGGTCGCGCTGATTCTGTCTTACCGATGCCAGCCCGAGCAGCAAATCGACCAGCGCAAGATCGTTTTCCCCGAGGGAATCTTCCGTTATCTGTATTGCCTCTACATAGAGCTTCCGGGCATCGTCATACAACCTGAGATTCGTTTTGAACCGGGCCAGCGCGACCCCCGATGGTACCGTCAGGATCGAACCTCGTCCAAATCGATGAACATCCACTTTGAAGCGAAAATTCTGTGTCGCATTGGCTGCATCGAGATCCCCTGTCGTCAGATAACTTCTGGTCATCAGCTCAAGGGCCACCACCTGGTCGGTGCTGAAAACTCCGTCCGCACGGTGACTGATATGCTGGGAACGCCGAAACAGCTCGATCGCCTGCTCGTGTTCGCCCCGTTGCTGCAGCAAACGGCCCGCCCGGTTAATCGGCGTCACCAATCGAGCGTCATAAATACCGCCATCTCGTTCGATCAGGTCTATGGCACGATCGAGGGATTCCGCCGCCTGGCGATCGAGTTGTAATTTTCTCTGGCTACTCGCCAGGTTGATCAGCGGCTCGATCAAGTCCGGGTTATAAGGGTCTTCTGAACTGTCTTCGCGCTCGACCGCAAACAACGCGTACTCCAACGCCTCCGGGTATCGTTCGCCGGCAGTCATTTTCTGCGATTCCTCGAGCAGATCCGCGCTGGACAGATCGCCCGGCGACAAGCTCGATGAAACGATGCTGTCGTCCTTTTCATCGTCTGCATCGGGGGATGAACGGCCTGGCGCCGGTACTGTCTCCGCCATGGAGTCAGGCGGCGTTACTTCCGTATTCGCCCGATCGGCAGAGTCTGCCATCGTCGTGGCCACTGCCCCTGCCGGGGGTTCGTCCTGAGCATGGACATAGGCAGGCGGGACGAGAAAAAAAACGGCGAGCGCCAGTTGCGCTGCCGATAAACAAAGAAATTCTTTTTTAGTCGCGGAAATCACTTGACAGCCGAGAACCTCATCAATGCAAACAAGCGCAGAAACCCCTCGGCATCGAGCTCAACAAAAACCGCGCCGGTATTGTCCATGCTTGTCACCTCTTCACCTCTTGGCCAGGAACAGGTGAAAACAGGGCCTATTTTCCGCCAGGGCCACCGCCGCGCATGTTGATCATGGTTCCGATCGCATCTTCGAGCGTCCGATGCCGCAGCAGTTCCTCATGCTCCATGACGGATACCGGAGACAGCGTGTTCGCGTTCGGATTGTCCGGGTCAACAGTGCGCTTGATGCGCGAACCCGTGACTTCCCGGGTCACCGATTCAACATGCGTATGTTCGGCAACCTTTTGCGTCCTCGTTGGCTCGAAAGGGACTGTGCCAGTGGCACAGGCGGTTAGAAGCACCGCACCCGCACAAACGACCGGTGCCGATACCAGTTTTGGCATTCTCTCCACTGCCTTGACCTCACTATCGACTTTAGCAGTTGATCACTGGCAAAGTCTTTTTCCCCAGTAACTAAAAGGACACGCCGAGCAACGCAAAAGTTCAGTGTAGCTTATGCTGCAGCGCAATATTAAAAACAGTCACAACATGCCCCGGAGCTTGCTCTTTTTTACACCACCGGGCTCCCCGGAGGCAAGCGATACACCATTGCCTCGAAATCACCCACGGTCTGACCGGCAAGACGTACAATAGCCGCTGCCCCCCTTGATGGACAGGCCACCTCGGTATAGGTTCAAGGTCAGCCAACTTGCGTCCGCAACTGATCGAATCCGCGACGGTCCAAAACAGGAAGACGGTAATCATGTACAGAGTACCGAGAAAAGCAACCATTCAAAAACGCACTTGCCTGGTATTGCTGGGGGCGATGGCGGGTCTGATCCTGTCATCCTGCGTATCCAATCCGACCGGTGGCTCCGATTTCGTCCTGATGTCTGAAGAAGATGAGCTGCAGCTCGGTGCCCGGATGCACCCGCAGATCATCCAGCAATACGGCATATACCGGGATCAGGGATTGCAAAACTATGTCAATAACATCGGCCAGAAACTGGCCGCGGTCAGTCACCGACCCAACATAAAGTACCGTTTTACCGTGCTTGACGATGACCAGGTCAATGCATTTGCGACGCCCGGCGGATATATCTACATCACCCGCGGGATCATGGCTTACCTGGATTCGGAGGCGGAGCTTGCCGCCATCATCGGCCATGAAATCGGTCATGTCACCGCGCGCCACGCGGTCAGGCAGCACGGCAAATCATCGATCGTCAGGGCAATCTCTGCGGTCGCCGGCATGCTGACGCCGCTGCAATCGGGAAGCGTGCTGACCGGATACGTCGGCGGCGCCTTGTTGAGCGGTTTTGGCCGGAAGGCCGAACTACAGGCTGACGGGTTGGGCGCGGAATACCTGGCGAAAGCCGGTTATGACCCGGAATCCATTATCGATGTACTCCGCGTGATGAAGCAAAAGGAGCTGTTCGAGGTTGAAAGGGCACGCCAGGAAGGACGCAAAGCACAGGTGTATCACGGTATATTCGCCACCCACCCCGACAATGACACCAGGCTAAAGGAAGTTGTCGGGGCGGCTGACAAACTGCAGGTCAGGCCGGATGCCGTGGTTAACACGGAAGCCTATCTCAGCCGGATAAACGGCCTGGTATACGGTGAATCCAGCAGAAATCGTATCATCCGGAAGAACCGCTTTTACGACCGCGGGCTAGGCATAAAAGTCACCTTCCCGGAGGGCTGGGCCATTCGCAGTTCCGCTGGCAACGTCACCGCGACTTCGCCGGATGGCAATGCCTCTCTTTATTTTGGCGCGTTGCCAATCGCGAAACGCGTGGTGCCGAAAACCATTCTTCGTCAGAACATGGGCTCCGGAAATATTCGTGAGTCGAACAATATCACGATCGATGGATTGCCTGCTTTTCTCGCAATTTCCGATCATTCAAAGTCGGTATACGGAAAACGGCCCGTGCGCTATGCGTTTATTGCGGATCCAAACAGAAGGGTCGGCTTCATTTTCGCCGGGGCAGGCAGAAACGATCGGCACGATATTGCTGCCGATCCGGAATTTATCAAGTCCATCTTCAGTTTCGACCGAATGAGCGACGCGGATTTTCGTGCGGCCCGGTTACCGGTCATATCGCTGCTCACCGCCGACGGAATATCAAGCTATGCGAGCCTGGCGGAAAATTCGGTACTCGGTGCGCATGCCGAGGATCATCTGCGCCTGCTAAACAGGGCCTACCCGGATGGCGAACCGGTAGCCGGAAAAATAATCAAGGTCGTCAGATGAATTCACAGCGCAAGGCGTTGTCGAACGAGAGTTCTCAGCCAGCCAGGACAGACGGAATGACACGACGATTTGCCGAGGCATTTTCAATTCTGGTCGGGCTCATAGCGCTGCTTTTTCTCGCTTCGCCATTGTCTGCGCAGCAACCATTAACCGGCGAGACCGACGATCCATTGTGGAAGATTCTCGACCGCGCGAGGCCGTCGGTCGTAACTCTCCTGGCCTACGGAGCCAATGACGGGCTGCGCACCAGCGGTAGCGGGTTCGTCATCTCCGAAGACGGCCTGATCGCCACCAATCTGAAAATTCTCGATGGGGCTGTGCGTATCGAAATGCTGCTGGCGGACGAACGGATCGAGGATCTCGAGTTGGTTGCGCTGACCGATTCAAACTGGGGTGTCGCCCTGCTGCGCAGCGCTGCCAGCGTCCCGCCACCGCTGCATCCCGGTGTGGCGCGGTCGATCAACATCGGTGAAGAAATCATCGCGATCGGCAGTCCTGAGGGCGTCAACGTCACTTTGTCGCAGGGAAAAATTGTTTCACGGTTCAGGCATCGCGGTAACGATGAGCTGATGCAAATCTCCAATGATTTCAGCCCGGGCATGAATGGCGGGCCTGTACTGAACATGGATGGAGAAGTGATCGGCATGCTGACTTCCTTTGTGCGTGCCGGTCGCCCGCCGGTGCACCTGGCAATACCGGTAAAAATTCTGCAAACCATGGTTGCAATCACCAGGAACAGGCCTGCGGAGCGGAATCTGAAAAAAGTACGGGAGCGAATTGCCAGTCTCAAAACCGAGCTGGACGAAATGCGCTCGGGCATAGAGGCACAGTGCAGCAGCGACGACTTGTCATTGATCGATTCGGTAATTGAAAACGCGATCAGATCCGGCGCCGTGGTTTACAACGAGGGCGACCCGCTGGCCTGTTTCCGGATTTACGAAGGGGCGAGTTACCAGATGCTCTATCGGCTCAAGGACCGGTGCAAAATCGCCAGCCGCTTTCTCGAAAGGGTTCTGCTGGAGGCTGCGACGGCACGCGACCCAGGCCAATATGACAGCATTCCCGCCGCCCAGGCATGGATCATGAGAAGCGCATTTGACTCGCTGACCGGTGCCAGAAATAAACGGCCACAAGGACAAAGCGCCGAAAGTACACTGCCCCCTGACAAAGAGACGGATACCTGATCTGCGGCAACTCGATGCACGGCGGGCTGTTCCCGCCCGTGCCACTAACGATGATCGCGCAAATCGTCTTGTCGAGCAGCGAACCGACCCACTGGATTGCGATCATGATGGGTCCTGAACCGGGACTAACGGTCGCACAGGAATCGTCCGCCGATGAACACGCCGATGACGGCGGTCCGGCTAATCGAAAGGATGGCGAAGAATGATGGTCTGCTCGCGTTCGGGACCGGTGGAAATGATGTCCACCGGCGCCGACACTGTTTCCTGGATGAATTCCAGGTAATTCCTGGCGTTTTCGGGCAGTCCTGAATACTCGGTAACGCCCGCCGTGCTCTCCTGCCAGCCGGGTAATTCCTCATATACCGGCTTGCAGCGCGTAAAATCTTCCGCGCTGCACGGCGGGTTGGCCACTTCGTGACCGTCGATCTCGTAGCCTGTGCAGACGCGTACGCTGTCCAGACCATCCAGCACATCCAGTTTGGTCACGCACAGGCCCGATACACTGTTGTTGAGTATCGATCGTTTCAAGGCAACCGCATCGAACCAGCCGCAACGTCTTGGCCGTCCCGTCGTAGCGCCGAATTCGTCACCGGCGCGGCCAAGGTGTTCACCGGTCGCATCGAACAGCTCGGTCGGGAACGGGCCGGAACCCACCCGGGTCGTGTATGCCTTCACGACCCCAAGCACATAGTCGATGTAACGCGGGCCGATACCGGTCCCGGTAGCCGCGCCCCCGGCCGTCGTGTTCGATGAGGTCACGAACGGGTAGGTTCCCATATCCACATCCAGCAACGCGCCTTGCGCGCCTTCGAACATGATGTTGTCCCCGCGCTCCTGCATTGCTCCAAGAATGGCTGTCACATCGGCAATCATGGGCCTGGCCCTGTCTCCCAAAGACAGGCATTCATCGAGTATCTCGGGGTAATCGACGGTTTCGCTTTTCAGGTAATGCTGCAGTACAAAGTTGTGATAATCGAGCAACGCCGCAAGCTTCTCGGCAAGCTGTTTCGGGTCGAGCAGGTCGGCAACGCGAACCGCCCGGCGCGCGACCTTGTCTTCGTAGGCGGGGCCTATGCCGCGACCGGTCGTGCCGATCGCCTGCTTCCCTCGCGCCTGCTCGCGAGCCCGATCGAGCTTGATATGCGATGGCAGGATCAACGGGCAGGCCGGGCTTATTTTTAGCCGCTCGATGACTGGCACGCCGCGCGCCGTCAGACCGTCGATTTCGGCAAACAACGCGGCCAATGACACCACCACGCCGTTGCCTATCAGGCACTGCACCTGATCGCGCAAAATACCGGATGGAACCAGGTGCAAAACAGTTTTTTCGCCGTTGATTACCAGCGTATGGCCCGCATTGTGGCCCCCCTGGAAACGAACCACGGCCACCGCGCGCTCGGTCAGCAAGTCGACAATTTTTCCCTTGCCTTCGTCGCCCCACTGGGTGCCGATGACAACGATGTTTTTGCCCATCAGACTTCCCATGGCATCACGGCATGCCTCTTATCTCACCAGGTAGAGAATCAGCAGTCCCAGGACGATACTGATCAGGCCGATGCGTCTCAAAAACTCAGTCGGAGCGGCCGACAACTGCTGGTATAGCCGTTGCGCCGCTTGCGGGTTGGCAAACGGCAACAGACCTTCGATTACCAGGACCAGCGCAAACGCCGCCAGCAAATCCGACCATTGCATTTGTCAGTTCCTGAACGAATCACAGACTTATCGTTTTCCGCCGGATGACTTCAGATAATCGAAAAACTCGCTGTCCGGGTCCAGGACCAGCAGGTCGCCATATTCGTTGAAAGCGGATCGGTACGCCTGCAGGCTGCGGTGGAAAGCATAAAATTCCGCATCCTGACCGTAAGCCCCGGCATAAATCGCAGCGGCCTCGGCGTCTCCCTCACCACGGAGTATTTCCGACTGTTTGTAAGCCTCGGCCAGCAAAATGGTTCTTTCGCGATCGGCATTCGATTTGATTACCTCGGCACGCTCCGCGCCTTCGGCCCTGAGTTGCTTGGCGATACGGACTCTCTCCTGCCGCATGCGCTCGAACACCGACCCGCTGACTTCATCGGGCAGATCGATACGCTTGACCCGGACATCGATCAAATCGATACCCAGTTCCGACGAAATTTCCCTCGTGGAGACCAGCATGCCCTCCATAAAATCAGAGCGCTCTGCGGAAACCAGTTGCTGGATGCTTCTTTCCGCAACCGCCTTGCGCAGACCATCGGTAATGATCGAAAGCAGGCGCGTGACCGCAATCGTCTCGCTGCCACCGGTAGCCCGATAGAAAAGACCGACATCGATGATGCGCCATTTGACGAAGAAATCGATCAGCACGTACTTCGTGCCACCGGTCAAAAACCGCTCCGGCCGGGTGTCGACCGTCATCAGGCGCTTTTCGAACTTCAATACGTCGTCGATCGGCCACTTGAAATGCAGGCCTGGCTCGTAGTCGGCCTGGATAATTTCACCGAAGCGGCGTTTCAGCGCCAGTTCGGTTTCCGAGACCGTAAAGAAAGACATGCTGGCAACCAGCGCAGCGACCAGCAACGCGATGACGCTGCCAATTCCTTTAAAATTCATCGCCGTGTCCTCCCGCTGGTCCGGTCAGTATCCCGTTGCGCAGGCTGACCGCTGCTTTCGGCCGCAGGACCGAAGCTGATCGAGCCGCTCGCTCCCTGACGGCGCTGCTCCATGATTTTGTCAATCGGCAGATACAGCAGGCTCCCGCTGCCGGCCGCATCGATAAATACCTTGCTGACCGAGCCGTAAACTTCCTGGATCGTTTCCAGGTAAAGTCGTTTCCTGGTCACCTCCGGCGCCCGGTCGTACTCGGCCAGCAGGGCCAGGAAACGGCTGGTTTCGCCTTCGGCATCCGCCACCACGCGGGCCTTGTGTCCTTCGGCATCCTGGATCTGCCTGACTGCTTCACCGCGGGCCCTGGGCAGGATGTCGTTCTCGTAGGATTGCGCTTCGAGAATCAGGCGTTCATGGTCTTCGCGCGCCCGGGTCGCGTCATCCACCGCTGCCTGGACCTGGGCCGGCGGGGTCGCGTTCACCAGGTTGACGACCATGATCTCTATCCCGGTCCCATACTGATCCAGCGTTTCTTGCAGCAGCTGCTTGGTCCTGTCCACGATCTCGGCCCGGCCGAAACCCATGACCTTTTGCGCGCTGCTGGTGCCAACCACTTCGCGAATCGCGCTCTGGCTGACTTCGGAAAGAGACAGGGCTGGATTCCTGACATTGAAGGCCCAGGCCTTGGCATCGCTGCGCCGGTATTGCACCGACAGCTCGATCGAGACGATATTCTCATCGGCGGTCAGCATCTGGGTCTGGTGATCGTACTCCTCGGTACTGGCAATGTTGACTTTGACGACTTTATCGATCAGCGGAATCCGCCAGTGCAATCCTGGCAGGGTGGTCGTCTGATACTGGCCAAAACGCATGACGACGCCCTGCTCCGGCGCATTGACCTTGTAAAAACCGGTCGCCAGCAAGGCGCCCAGTATCAATGCCGCGATAAACCCCAGGCTGAAGCCACCGAGTTTATCGCCACCGCTGCCGCCACCGAACAGGCTGCCCAGGCGCTCCTGCATCTTTTTTACGACTTCGTCCAGATCCGGTGGACCCTGATTGGGGCCCTGGTTCCACGGACTCTTGCCATTTCCAGAGTCATTCCAAGCCATACCACTTCACTCCTGAATTCTTTTAGCGCACGCCACCGGCGCGCAATTGTAGAAAGCCTTCGTCCGGTTCACAAGAAAAAATCTTCAGGCAACCCGGATCGAGCTCATGTTGCTTGCACAAACGTTCCATTTCGATCCTCGGCAACTCGATTTCCAGCCTGCAGCCACCATCGTCCAGACAACTTTCCGCCACCACGCCTTGCAGTTCGTAAAGTCGGGCCCGCACGCCGGCCTGGGCCGCAGTCAGCTCGAGTGCGCCGTGTACCAGCCTACTCCGAAAATGCACCTGCAGGGACTCTGCCAGCAAATCCAATCCTTCACCACTGACCGATGACAGCCACACCCTGGCCTTATCGCCTTCGCCGGGCCCCGCCAGCCTCGCCGGCTGCCCCGACAGATCGATCTTGTTGAAAACCCTGATTTGCGGCACCCGGTCGGCGCCGATTTCCGCCAGGACCTCGTTGACTGCCCGCTCTTTCTCATCACGCCACGGGTCGGCTGCATCGATGATATGCAAAAGCAAATCGGCCTCGCGCGTTTCCAGCAAGGTCGAGCGGAAAGCGGCAACCAGTTCGTGCGGCAAATCACCGACAAAACCGACCGTATCCGCCAGCACGATATCTCCCGAGCAACCGAGTCGATAACGCCGCATCGTCGGATCGAGGGTCGCAAACATTTGGTCGGCGGTGTAGACGGCTTCCGCGGTCAGCGCGTTGAAAAGTGTCGATTTGCCGGCATTGGTATAACCAACCAGCGCAACGGTCGGCACTCCCGATCGCTTGCGGTTGCGCCTGCTCATCGCGCGTCTCCTGGCAACTCTGTCGAGACGCCTGCGCAACTGCTTTATCCGGCCAGCCAGCAAACGGCGATCGGTCTCCAGCTGGGTTTCGCCGGGTCCGCGCAGGCCGATACCGCCTTTTTGTCTTTCCAGGTGGGTCCACCCGCGAACCAGGCGGGTCGACAAATGGCGCAGCTGCGCAAGTTCCACTTGCAGTTTACCTTCCGAGCTGCGCGCGCGATTGGAAAAAATATCCAGGATCAGACCGGTACGATCGAGCACGCGGCATTCGATCGCCTTTTCCAGGTTTCTTTCCTGCGATGGACTGAGGGCTACCCCGAACAATACGAGTTCGGCGCCCGTGGCTTTGACTGCGTCACGGATTTCAGCAACCTTCCCCGAACCGAGCAGATAACGGGAAGACGGTGAGGCCCGCTTGATCGTGAGTTCAGCGACGACGACAGCGCCGGCGGATTCGGCCAGCGCCCTGAATTCAGCGATATCGTTGTCGCCAAGCGATCTGCCGAGGCCCACGAAAACCAGACAGGCTTTTTCCCCCGATCGTGGACGGTCAATCAATGTATTTCTGCATACTGCTCATTCTGCGGGGCCGGCCTCGCCACTGTCGCTGTCAGCCGCATGATCGCCGGCACCGGCCGCGTGATCGCCACCACTGGCCGCGTGATCGCCACCACTGGCCGCGTGATCGTCGCTCATCGGCAGCTTGACGTTGCGGGCCGGCACCACGGTGGAAATCGCGTGTTTATAAACCATCTGATTTACGCTGTTGCGCAGCAGCACAACAAACTGGTCGAAGGAATCAATCTGGCCTTGCAGTTTGATGCCGTTTACCAGGTATATGGACACTGGCACCCTTTCCTTGCGCAGTGCATTCAAGAAAGGATCTTGTAATGATTGCCCCTTGGCCATTTTCTTCTCCTTATTATTCAAGGCTTTAGTGTTTTTTTTACCCTGTGTGCCCGGCCGCTGGTCGCTCAGCGGGTGAATATCCGGATTACAACACAGATGTTAGCACAGTGGCAGCGGCTTACCGCTGATTTTCCAGCCAGCGCTCCAACAGGCTGTACATGGGGGCCAAAGGTGATTCTTCAAGGGCCGGGACCCGGTTTACATCCTCATCCGCTCGCAGCCAGGTCAGCTGCCGTTTGGCCAGGCGCCGGGTAGCCGCTTTCGCATGCTCGACCGCCTGTTGCAGATCGGTCTCACCGGCAAGGTGTTGCCAGAGCTGACGATAACCCACACAGCGCATTGCCGGCAGATCGGCATGCAACTCATCGCGCCGATACAAGGATTCGACTTCCCCGAGCAGGCCCTGCGCCATCATCCCGTCGAAACGCTCGCTGATTTTCCTTGCCAGCTGTTCACGATCCTCCGGCCACAGGGCGATTTTCAGAAAATTCGCGGCGGGTTCTTGCGCCGTTTGCCGGTGGAAGGAACTGATGGTGCGGCCGCTTATTGCAAAAACCTCGAGCGCGCGCTGAATTCTCTGGGCATCGTTTTCGCGAATTTTTGCCGCCGCTCCCGGGTCTATGGCAACCAGCCGGCGATGCATTGCGGGCCAGCCAACCCGTTCAGCCTCGGCATCCAGTGACTGCCGAATCTCTGCATCAGCTTCAGGCAGATCGGCCAGGCCATGTAACAGCACGTTGAAATACAGCATGGTCCCACCCACGAGTACCGGCAGTCTGCCACGATTGCCGATTTCGTCAATCAGCCCAAGCGCATCGCGCCTGAACTCACCGGCCGAGTAAATTTCCGCCGGCTCGCGGATATCGATCAGGTGGTGGGTCACGCCAGCCCTTTCGGCGAGCGGGGGTTTGGCCGTGCCTATATCGAGCCCGCGATAAACCATGGCCGAATCGACGCTGATAATTTCCAGCGGGAGCTGTTTCGCCAGCTCGATGACGGCCGCGGTCTTGCCGGTAGCCGTCGGCCCCATCAGCATCAACGCCCGGGAACGTTGCGCGGGCGGGTTCATTGGCCACGCAGGAACAACCGATCCAGCTCGGCCATGCTGATACTGGTCCAGGTAGGCCGCCCGTGATTGCATTGATCGCTGCGCTCGGTCTGTTCCATCGCGCGCAACAGCGCGTTCATTTCCTGGATGCTCAGTCGCCGGTTGGCCCTGATCGAGTGATGGCAAGCCATCGTCGCCAGCAGTTCGTTTTGCAGGTTTTCGATGCGCTGGCTTTGACCGTGTTCCCGCAGATCGGCGAGCACATCGCGAATCAGTTTTTCGGCATCGACATCTTGCAAGATGACCGGGATTTGCCGCAAAACCAGGCTTTGCGGACCGCCACGATCGATTTCCAGCCCCAGACCGAGGAACAACTCGCGATGGCGGATCGCCAGCTCCACTTCATCGTCCGCAACCCGAATACTCTGTGGCACCAGCAGCGGCTGAGTGCGCAAGCATCCATCCGCCAGCGATTTTTTCAGGCGCTCATAAGTAATTCGCTCGTGGGCTGCATGCATATCGACCAGCACCAGGCCGTCGCGGTTTTGCGCCAGGATATAAACCCCCTGCAACTGTGCCAGCGCGAATCCCAGCGGCGCATCTGCGAGGGCCTGATCCGCTTCGTCGATCGGCGGAGCGACATACAAGGCCTGGTATGCCGCGGTCGCATCCGCCGTTCCCAGCGACAAACCGCTCTGCCTGGGCGCGCCACGACCGCCACCGTTGCCGAGTGCGGCCGGTTTTGGCGCCGACCCGTGCACGCTGACGCCACCGGGTCGGGTCCCGGCCAGCAGTTTGTGCAGGCTGCGAAAAATAAAGTCGTGTACCAGCCGGCTGTCGCGAAAACGCACTTCGTGTTTGCTCGGGTGGGCGTTGACATCCACCTCGACCGGATCTATTTCCAGGTAGAGCACGAACGCCGGATAACGGCCATGAAAAAGCACGTCCTGAAATCCCTGGCGCACCGCATGGGCGACCAGCTTGTCGCGGATCATGCGTCCGTTGACATAGAAGTACTGACGGTCGGCCTGGCTGCGCGAAAAAGTCGGCTGGGCTACCCAGCCTCGCAAGTAAAGAGCGGAGGACCGGTGCTCCAGTTCCAGCATATTGGCCGCGAATTCTTCTCCGCAGATCGCCGCCAGCCGACCCCGTTGGTCCTGCTCGCTGACCGATGCAGGCCAGTGCGCAACATTTCGCCGGTTGTGGCGAATCTGAAAGCCCGTCGAAAAACGACTCAACGCAACGCGACGAACCAGTTGGTCGATATGCTGCCATTCGGTCCGTTCGGCGCGCAAAAACTTTCGCCGCGCCGGTGTGTTGTAAAAAAGATCGCGCACCTCGACCGTCGTTCCCGGCATATGCGCCAGCGGTTCCGGCGCGCTGGTTTTTCCGTCGCGTACTTCGCATTGCCAGCCACGATCGGAATCCACCGTTCTCGATGACAAGCGCAGGCGGCTGACCGCCGCGATGCTCGGCAGGGCTTCACCGCGAAAACCCAGGCTGGCGATGTGTTCGAGATCGTCCAGCGTTTCTATCTTGCTGGTGGCGTGACGTGACAGCGCCATCGCCAATTCCTCCGCTGGAATGCCGCTGCCATCGTCGCGCACACGGATCAGACCGGCGCCGCCTTTTTCGATATCGATTTCTATCTGCGTTGCGCCGGAATCCAGGCTGTTTTCCAGCAATTCCTTGACTACCGACGCCGGCCTTTCGATGACTTCGCCGGCGGCAATCTGGTTGATCAGTTGGGCGGGCAGTTCTTTTATCGTCATCGGGCGTCCTTTCAGAAAAACACGCTGCCAATCCAGCCCCGTGCCTGGCAAAGGATTATATGACGATAAGCGGAATCAGTAACGAATGGGGATCTGCAGGACCTGGCCAACCATGATGCGGTCGCCACGCAAGCTGTTGTACTCGCGCAGCATGCGCAACGATACGCGGTAATGGCTGGCGATACCGCTGAGGGTATCTCCGCGCTGGATCACATGCGCTGTTTCCAGCTGCGGGTTTGGCAGATCGCCACGCGCCAGCAGCGTTCCGGCCGGCGGGTTGGCCTGCAGATAGACCGCCAGGCCATTGAGGATGGCGCCCGCCAGTTGGTCCTGGTGGGCCCTGTCACGGAGCTTTTTTTCTTCCTGCGGATTGGAGATAAACGCGGTTTCCACGAGTATGGAAGGGATATCGGGTGATTTCAGCACCAGGAAATTGGCCTGCAGTATCTTTGGCTTGTGCACGGCACCGACCGCACCCAGTTGTTTCAGAACACTATCGGCCACGTTCATGCTGGCGCTGATCGCATATGACTGGGACAGATCGAGCAATACCGATGCCAATACATCGTCTTTATCGGCCAGTGAAACCCCGCCGATCAGATCGGAGGCATTTTCTCTTTCGGCCAGGCGGCGGGCCGCCTCGTCACTGGCGCCTTTTTCCGAAAGCACATAAACCGAAGCGCCGCGTGCCTTGCGATTCGGAAACGAATCCGCGTGTATCGAGATAAACAGGTCGGCTCTTTGCTCGCGAGCCATTTCCATGCGGCGTGCGAGCGGTAAAAAATAATCGCCATCGCGAACCATGAATGCGCGCATACCCGGCTGTCGCTCAACTTTCTTTGCCAGGCGCCTGGCGATTTGCAGGACCACGTCTTTTTCGCGGGTGCCCCTGCGGCCAAGCGCACCGGGATCCTCACCACCATGGCCCGCGTCGATAGCGATCACGACATCCCGTCCCGGCAGGTTGGCAGCCCTGAATTGGCGAACCGGGTTTTGTTTTTTGGCCGCGACCAGATCGATGACCAGCCGGTAACCGTATTGCTCGTTCGGTTTTAGCAAAAAACTCTTGGGCCGCACTTTCTCGCTGACATCGAGCACGACTCGCAGACTGCCGTCTTTTTGGCGACCGGTGCGGATATTGACAACGAAGCCCTGGGCAGCAGGAAGCATGACCCGGTCTTTGTTCAGCGCCCCGCCGGCAATATCGATGACCACGCGGTTGGGCGATTCAAGAATCATCAGATCGTGCGCGGCAGACCGGTCCAGGTCCAGGACCACGCGCGTATTATCCGGCGCCGCCCACAGGCGAACCCCCTGGATATTGACGGTTGCCACGGTCTGGGAAGCCCAGAACAAACCCAGCAGCACAACCACCATCAGCTTGTACGCGACCCTGATGAAGCCCATTTTACAAAATCCCTTTCAAGTCTGGGCTAACACTAAATCGCTTTTTCTTTTTGTTCAACTTTTTTCTGATGTTTTCTTGTTATTAAACATCAGATTACCGTTAATTTTTAAAGTCGTTCCCGAATACGGCCGCTGGCTACGGCCGTGGCGACCCGCGGGCTAGGTGCTGAACGACGCCGGCAGCGACGCCAGCATACGGCTTGCGGCCTTGCCCGAACCGGTGATGCTCAGCGTTCTTTGCTCACCCGAATAATCCAGCGCAATCCGGTAATCCAGCCGTTTCATCAACAGCGGCGCTTTTTCCGGCCATTCGACCAATACCAGCCCGGGCTCATCGAGAAAATCCGGCAGCCCCAGGAATTCCAGTTCGCCCGGCTCCTCGATGCGATAAAGATCCAGGTGATGAACCGGACCGCCCGTCGTCTCGTAGGGTTCGATCAGCGCGTAGGTCGGACTCTTGATTCGCCCGCTAACGCCAAGCGCCTTTAGCAGTCCCCTGGCCAGCGTGGTCTTGCCGGCGCCCAGCGGGCCGGTCAGACCCAGCAGGAGCGGCTCGGTGAACGGCGCGAGCCGATCGGCGAGCACAGCACCGGCCGCTTCTGTTTGCTGCTCATTCGCCAGCTGCCAGCTCAAACTTCCGGGTTGACCCATTTTCTTATCCACGCCATCAGATCGCCGGCCACCAATCCGCGCTCGCCATCGCCGCTGGCCTCATCGCCGGCCAGGGCATGGACCAGCACACCGACCCTTGCGCTGCGCGCCAGGTCCCGGGTCTGGGCCAGCAGACCTGCGATCAAACCGGTCAATACATCGCCCATACCCGGCACGGCCATGCCGGGATTGCCAAACCGGCACAAAGCCGGCGTACCGTTGCCATCGCTGACCAGGGTTCCGGCTCCTTTCAGTACAGCCACGCCACCATATTTCCGTTGCAAACTCCCCACCGCCGCCAGCCTGTCCGCCTGTATCGTCTTGCCATCGGTATCGAGCAGCCGCGCCGCCTCGCCCGGGTGCGGCGTCAGTATCCAGTTTTTGCTTCGCGCCGGAAACTGCGCCAGCCAGTTGAGGCCGTCGGCGTCGATAACCAGCGGACGATCGATGGCGACGACCGCGTCCCACAGCGCTCTTGCCCAGTCGCTTTGCCCCAGCCCGGGCCCGAGCACAACGACATCGGCTTTTTCCAGCAACGCTGCGAGCTGACCGGGCTCATCGATCCCGCGGCACATCAGTTCGGGCCGGCTGGCGAAAAAATCCAGCTGCCCGGGATGCGTCGCCACACTGACCAGACCGGCGCCGCTGCGCAACGCGGCTTCACCCGCGAGGCATGCCGCACCCGGCATTCCCGGCCCGCCGCCGACGATCAGGACATGGCCGAAGTTGCCCTTGTGCGCGGTCTTCGCGCGCGGCGGCAACAATGCCGGGATCTCATTTTTTTGCAGCAATTCGACGACCGGGTCGCCGTCATCGTAAACCACATCCGGGACTTCCAGGCCGGCAAAAAAGATCTCGCCGCAAAAGGCCGCCCCCTGCCCGAGGAAAAGCCCGGCCTTGAGCGCGACGAAACTGACCGTCGCTGCCGCCTCGATCGTCGCCCCCATCGGCAGACCCGTATCGGCGGACAGCCCGCTGGGGATATCCAGCGCAAGAACCGGCTTGCCCTGTGCGTTGATGGTTGCGATGGCCTTGGCAAATGCGCCGCCGACCGGGCGGTCCAGCCCGGTGCCCAGGATGCCATCGACAACAATATCCGCACCGGCCAGCAGCGCTGCGGAAAATTCGACCGCCTCACCACCGGCGGCCTTGAAATCCTGCCACGCCTTCGCCGCGTCACCGGCGAGCTTTTCGACCGGACGCAGGCTTAGCAGATGCACGGACAGACCCGCGGCCAAAGCCAGCCGGGCAACCACCAGTCCGTCACCGGCGTTATTGCCGGCCCCGCAGACGATGGCGAGCGTGCCGGCCGCCGGCCAGCGCTCGCGAATAACCGCGAACACGGCTTCACCCGCGCGGGTCATCAATGTATAACCGGGTAGCGCATGATCCTCGATCGCCCGCCGATCGAATTCACGAACCTGGCCGGCCAGGTACAGGTTTTTGGGAAGCCGTTGCATGGCGCTTATTATAATGTTGTAAATATATGGATATCACGCCAGACAAATTATCCGGGCTCGCGGACCAGATTCGCCGCTGGGGCAACGAGCTGGGTTTTCAGCAGGTCGGCTTTGGTTCGATAGAACTCGATGAGGATGAACGGCATCTGAAGCGATGGCTGGCCGCCGGCAAGCACGGCACGATGGATTACATGGTGCGTCATGGCACGCTGCGCAGCCGGCCCGCCGAACTGCTGCCGGGTACGCTCAGCGTGATCAGCGCACGGATGGATTATTGGCCGGACGCGGCCGACGCGTGGCAAACGCTGCGGCAACAAAATCATGCCTATGTGTCGCGCTACGCGCTGGGCCGTGATTATCACAAGCTGCTCAGGCCGCGCCTGGCGAAGCTGGCCGAGCGCATCCGGCAATCCATCGGCGAGCTCGGTTACCGGGTTTTTGTCGATAGCGCGCCGGTGCTGGAAAAAGCGCTGGCCAGAAATTCAGGCCTCGGCTGGATCGGCAAACACACCAACCTGATCAACCGCGAGGCTGGCTCCTGGTTTTTTCTCGGTGAAATTTTTGTAGACCTGCCATTGCCGCCGGACCAGCCGGTCGCCAACCATTGCGGATCCTGCCGCGCCTGCCTGGATATTTGCCCGACCCAGGCGATTATTGCGCCATACCAGGTCGATGCCCGCCGCTGCATTTCCTATCTCACGATCGAAAACCGCGGCGCCATCCCGGTCGAATTCAGGGCAGCGATCGGCAACCGTATTTATGGTTGCGATGACTGCCAGCTTGTCTGCCCCTGGAACAAGTTCGCGAAGCTGAGCTGCGAGCGGGATTTCCAGCCTCGCCATGAACTCGACCGAAAAAAACTGGTCGAGTTGTTTGCGTGGAGCGAAGACGAGTTTCTGCAAAAGACTCGAGGCAGCGCGATCCGCAGGGCCGGTTATGCGGGCTGGCTGCGCAACCTGGCCGTGGCATTGGGCAATGCCGAACCGTCAAACGAGGTCATCGCGGCCCTCGATTCACGCAAGGACCACCCGGATGAGATGGTCAGGGAACATATAGCATGGGCGCTGGAAAAGCTGGTTTCCGAAAAAATCCGGCATAAATCGTCGAGTAATATGTAAAAAACGGAACTGCTTCAAAGAAAATCCCTGGAATCCCTTTATTCTCCAACGATGGATGAGGACTTATGTCGCGAGGCTCGTACCGCGTAGATGACATAGGTCGTTTTGCACTTGCGTACATGGTCAGGAGAACACGGTGGCTGCTTCAACCAGCGCCCTATATCGTATGCTGTCCAGCAGCATGGAACTGTTCCAGGGAGTGGATCCGGAACTCGTATCGTCCTGCCTGCAGGACACGGAGAGGCTGGACTTGAAATCCGGCGATCTCCTGCTCTCCCCGGACAAGGAAAACGACAAGGTTTACCTGATTCTCAGCGGCAGCCTGCAAGTTCACCTCGACAGCCTCACCAATGCGCCCCTGACCAAACTCCCGCAGGGCTCGTGCGTCGGCGAAATGTCGATAATCGAGGATCGGGACCCGTCGGCCTATGTGGTTGCGGCCGAAGACAGCCACCTGGTGGTCATCAGTCACCAGTTACTGTGGACCTTGATCAACAAGTCGCATGACTTTGCCAGGAACCTGCTGGCTGTACTTTCGTCGCGGGTCCGTTTTGACAATCAGGTCATCATGGACAATGTCGGCGCCCTCAAACAATTCGAGCGCAACGCGATAACCGACGCCTTGACCAACCTCAAGAACCGCCACTGGATGGAAGACATGTTCAGACGCAAGATGAAACGCTGTCAGACCGATGCCGACCCGGCCTGCCTGGGAATTGTCGATGTCGATTATTTCAAGCGCTTCAACGACCGTTTCGGGCACCTGGCCGGCGATGAAGCACTTTGCTTCGTCGCGACTTCGCTGCGCGGCCAGTTCCGGCCGACCGATATGATCGCGCGTTATGGCGGCGATGAGTTCGTCGTTTTGCTGCCGCAAACGAAAATAGAGCAAGCGTTACAGTGTGGCGAGCGGGTGCGCAAGGCCGTCGAGGAAGGCGATCCGCTGGGCGAAGAAGGCCCGCCGTTCAAAGTCACGATCTCGATGGGCTTTTCCGAGATGCAACCGGGCGATGTGCTGGAAACATTATTGCAGCGAGCCGATACCGCGCTTTACCGGGCCAAGCTCAGCGGCCGCAACCAGATCGCCGGGTAGGCTCCTGAGAAAAGCTCAGGCCGCCTGCACCGGGATGGTGTTGGCGCTGCGGGTAATCTCGTTGTTCTCGTTCAGATAAACCAGCCGCGGCTGGTGCGAGCCGGCCTCCTCCCTGGACATCGCCGCGTAAGTACAAATAATCAGGCGATCGCCGGGGGAAGCCTTGTGCGCCGCCGCCCCGTTTACCGAGATGACCTTCGATCCGCGTTCCGCCCGGATCGCATAAGTCGTAAAGCGCTCACCATTCGCAATGTTATAGATCTGAATTTGCTCATATTCGGTGATGCCGGCGGCATCGAGCAAATCCGTATCGATCGCGCATGAGCCCTCGTAATCGAGCTCTGCATGGGTGACACATGCGCGGTGCAGTTTTGCGGTCAACAAGGTGAGTTGCATGCAGGTTTTCCTGTCATTCGTTTTGGCCCGAGCATACCCGGGGTACGCATCGCTGGCGCGAAATTTTACCCACCGTCCCGGTCGACTACAAGCGATTATAACGAAAACAACAAGTTATCGATCAAGCGAGTTTCGCCGAGGTAGGCGGCGGTCAGCAGGGCCAGGTCCCGGTCCTGTTCGCCCGCCACGGACAGATCGGCGGCCCGGCGCAACTCGAAATAGAGCGGCCGGAAACCTGCCGCGGCGAGGTTTTCAACGGCGCGCTCGAGGATCTGGACACGAGCCGGCGAGTCGGCTTTTATCAAGGCCGCCGCTGCCTGCAGCTCGGCATAAAGGCGTGCTGCAACCGCCCTCTCCCCGGCATTCAGATAACGGTTGCGGGTACTCATTGCCAGGCCGTCCGCCTCCCGGCAGGTGGTTCCACCGAGTATATCGACCGCCAGGCCCCGCTCCGCCACCAGCCGGCGTATCACCAGTAGCTGCTGGTAATCTTTCAAGCCAAACACCGCCAAATCCGGTTGCACAATTTCAAACAAGCGATTCACGGCCGTCGCGACGCCATCGAAATGGCCAGGCCTGCTGGCTCCGCACAAAATGTTTGCGAGCTCGCCCGCGGAAAGCTGCGGCACCGCCTGGGTGCCCTGCGGATACATCGCCGCTTCGCCCGGGGTAAACAGCACATCGACTTGCTCTTTTTCCAACAGACCGGAATCTGCCTCCGGTTCCCGCGGATAACGATCGAAATCCTCGCCAGGCCCGAATTGCAGCGGGTTGACAAAAATGCTGACCACCAGCCGGTCAGCCTTTGCCCGGGCCTGCCGGACCAGGTTCAGGTGACCTTCGTGCAGGTCACCCATGGTCGGCACCAGGCCGACCGTATGCCCCTGGCTCTTCCAGCGGGCGATCTTGCTCTGCAGCGGCTCAACGGCATCAATAACGTGCATTAACTGAAACAATGCTCCGGCGCCGGATAGTCGCCATTGCGCACGGCCTCGACATAGGCCTTGACCGCATCGATCGGGCTGCGACCGCCGATCGTGAAATCCTGGGCAAAGCGCGGCTTGCGACCGATCGTGATATTCAGGATGTCGTACAGGACCAGGATCTGGCCATCGACCTGCGGGCCTGCGCCGATGCCAATGACCGGCACCTTGAGTTCCTCGGTGATCCTCGCGCCGAGTTCGTTGGGAATGCATTCGAGCAAGACGATGTCGGCGCCGGCGCTTTCCAGCGCCTTTGCATCCGCGAGCATCTGTTTTGCGGTCGCCTCGTCGCGCCCCTGGATCTTGAAACCGCCAAGCTTGTGCACCGACTGGGGTTTCAGGCCGATGTGCGCGCAGACCGGCACATCCCGCGAGGCCAGGTATTCGACGATTTCCACCTGCATCGCCCCGCCTTCGAGCTTGACCATCTTGGCGCGGCCTTCCTGCATCAGGCGCCTTGAATTGCCCATGGCCTGCCGCGGCGTCGTATAACTGAGAAACGGCAAATCGCCGACCAGGAACGACCGGGTCAGACCGCGGGCAACTGCCTTGCAGTGATAAACGATGTCATCGACGGTGACCGGCACCGTCGTCGGATGCCCCTGGATCACCATGCCCAGCGAATCGCCGGCCAGCACCAGGTCGACGCCAGCCTCGTCCACCAGGTTGGCAAAACTCGCATCGTATGCGGTCAGACAGGCGATCGGCATCCCGTCCGCCTTCATTTTCACCAGCGTCGAAATGGTTACCGGTGGCTTGTCCGAGTCTCTTTGTTGCAAATGCGTATACATGCGCTCTCCTGTCAGGCGATGCTGCGACTGACCGGGTTGTAAAAATGCCGGCCACTGCGAATCGAATCCACCTGCTCCAGCAACTGCTGGAAATCCGTATCGTTGCCCACCGGATCGATGTCCACCGTGTTGATAATCAGTAACGGCGAATCGTCGTACTGGTGAAAAAACCGGGCATAAGCTTCCATTAGCTGTTCAAGGTAATCACGCTTTATCATTTGTTCAAATTTAACCCCCCGCCTGGCGACTCTTTCCAGCAACACCTTGACCGGCGCCTGCAGGTAGATCACCAGGTCGGGCGTCGGCGGCTGAATATCGAGGCGCTCATAGATCTGCTGATACAGCTCCCACTCCTGCGGATCCAGTATCAGTTCCGCGAACAGCCGATCCTTTTCCATCAGGTAGTCGGCCACCTTGACCGGGCTGAACAGGTCGCGCTGGCGTTCGTCCTCGAGCTGACGGGCGCGCTGAAACAGAAAAAACAGTTGCACCGCCAGCGCGCCGCCGCGCGGGTCCTGGTAAAACCGCTCGAGGAACGGGTTCGCCCACGGCTGTTCTTCGACCAGGTCGCAGGCGAAACTATCCGCCAGGCGCCTGGCGAGGCTGGTCTTGCCGACGCCGATCGGCCCTTCCACCACGATGTAACGCGGACTGGCGACAATCATGTATTGCAATCTCCCGTATCGGCATAGCGCTGCAAACCTTCCTGTCCACAAGCGGCTGCGAGTTGGCTCACCCTTCCCCGGCCAGGTATTTCAAGGGCCGGAGCGATTTCTGCCAGAGGATACAGGACAAAACTGCGTTGATGAACACCGGGATGCGGCAAGCTCAGTTCGGCGCGATCGCTGAGTTCCCGGCCATACACGAGCAGGTCCAGGTCCAGGGTGCGCGGGCCCCAGCGCTGATTGCGCCGTCTGCCCCTTTGCGCCTCCAGATCGTGCAGCACGGCGAGCAGGCTCGCGGCGGACAGATGGGTCAGGAAGCCGCAAACCGCATTGAGGAAATCGGGCTGATCCCGGGGCCCCATCGGCGCGCTGAGATAAATGCCGGAACAAACCAGGCTGTGAATATCCGACCGCTGTTTCAGTTTGGCGATGGCCCAGCGAATCTGCCCGCAAGGATGGTCGAGGTTGCTGCCCAAGCCAACGTACGCGGATTGCCAGCGCATCGTCGCAATACCCGCTTATGCCTGGCCGCCCTGGTCCGCAGTACGCTTGCGCGCACCCCGCCGCCGCGGGCGGCGCTTGCGTTTGCCGGCACCGCCGCCGCGCCCGACCTGCGCCATTTCACGCCGGGTTTTGTCATCGGCCAGTTGTATATCCGTCCACCACTGCGCGGCTTGTGCATCGAAATCGCCGCTCGATGCGCGCAACAACATGAAATCATAGGCTGCACGAAACCGCGGGTGATGCAAAAAGCGCAGGCTGCGCACTCCCTTGCGCAGGTTGAAACGCGATTGCAGGGCCAGCATTTCTTTCAACGGGATCGTGGTTCGCCGTGGCACGCTGATGTGCGCTTGCTGGGCCTTGACGACGTCCTCGACCGCCTGTTGCATGGCCGGAATCGGCGGCTTGCCGCCACCGTGCAACCCGTCGAAACGTTTCCTGATCGGCGCCCAGAGCAGGACCGCGAACAAAAAGAACGTCGTGACCGGCTTGTCTTCCCTGACCCGCTGATCCGTGGTCGCAAGACCCTCGAGCAAGAGTTTCCTGAACCGGTGGTCGGTATCTTTTTCCAACTCCGCGACCAGCGCCGGGAAAAGATGAGCGAGCAGACGATAATGTTCGAGTAGCCGGAAACTTTCGAGCGCGCGACCGGCCAGGAACATCTTGATGATTTCGTCAAACAGGCGAGCGGGCGGCACATCTGCGAGCAAATGCCCCAGGTCCCACAACGGCGCCTCGGACGGGTCGTCGATCGAGAAATCGAGCTTGGCCGCAAAACGCACGGCACGCAGCATGCGCACCGGGTCTTCGCGATAACGGGTCTCGGGATCGCCGATGACCCTGAGCACGCGTTGCTCGACATCCTTGAACCCACCGACAAAATCCCAGATGCTGTAACCATCGAGCGTGTAGTACAGCGCATTGGCGGTAAAATCGCGCCGCCAGACATCGTCTTCCAGCTTGCCATAGCGGTTGTCGCGCAGGATGCGCCCGCCTGCGTCCGTCTGCCCGCGGATATCGTCGTCATCCAGTTCGTCATGGGTCGCCCTGAAGGTCGCGACCTCGATGATTTCGCGGCCGAAGTGAATATGCGCCAGGCGAAACCGCCGCCCGATCAGCCTGCAGTTGCGAAAAAGTTTGCGGACTTCCTCGGGGCTGGCATCGGTCGCGACATCGAAATCCTTGGGCTGATGTTTGAGCAACAGGTCACGGACACAGCCGCCGACCAAAAAAGACTGGAAACCGCCCTTGTGCAGCCGGTGCAGGACCTTGATGGCGTTGTTCGAGATATTGGCCCGCGACACCGTGTGTTCTGAACGGGGAATAATCGACGGGCGCTGCGTGTTGCGCCCTGTTTGGTCACTCAAATGGGATGCTCCGGTTGAGCAAATCAGATGGGGCCGTATAATACCACCCCACCGCCTTAGGCGGCACCACGACCACAGCGCTCCCTTCGTCTAGCGGTCAGGACGTTGGCCTCTCACGCCGAAAACAGGGGTTCGATTCCCCTAGGGAGCGCCATTCATAGAGCGCAAGGACGGGAGAGAAGGCATGCAAGGCGATTCGGGCGTTATCGGCTATCTCAATCAGGCGCTGGCGAATGAACTGACCGCCATCGACCAATATTTTTTGCACTCCAGAATGCTCAAGAACTGGGGCTTCGGCGGTATGGCGAAAAAGGAATTTGACGAATCGGTCGATGAGATGAAACATGCCGAAAGCCTCATCGACCGCATATTGTTCCTCGAGGGCCTTCCCAACATGCAGGACCTGGGCCAACTCAAGATCGGCCGCCAGGTGCCGGAGATTCTGGCCAACGACCTGGATCTCGAGATGAAAGCCCAACCGGTCCTGAAAGAGGCCATCGCGCACGCGGAAAAGGTCGGGGATTTCGTCTCGCGCAATCTGTTCCAAACGATATTGGACGATGAAGAAGAGCATATCGATTGGCTCGAGACCCAACTCGAGCTGATCGAAAAGGTCGGCGGGCAAAATTATTTGCAGTCGCAGATGAACTGATCGGGCCAGCCGAGGCATCAGCCCGCCCTGCCTTTTCTCCGCGAAATTCTTCCGATTCGATTAAACTCTGCGCATGGAAATCTTCAAGGGCTTTCAGGTCGAAGCGGCGCATCGTTTGCCCAACGTGCCCGAAGACCACAAGTGCAGCCGCCTGCACGGGCATTCGTTCCGGATCGAAGTGCATGTTTCCGGCGATGCCGGTGGCGACAGCGGCTGGGTCATGGATTTTGCCGAACTCAAGACAGCGTTCCAGCCGCTGTTCGAGCAACTCGATCACCACTATCTCAACGACATCCAGGGGCTGGAAAACCCGACCAGCGAAAACCTGGCGCGCTGGATCTGGGACCGGCTGATCGGCGATCTTGCCGGCCTGTGCCGGGTCGTGGTTTGCGAAACCTGCAACTCAGGCTGCAGTTATACCGGCCCGTCCGCCTGACCAGGCCAAGTCTTGCCGGAGCAAAAACTCAACCGGGCGATCGCTTGTTACCAGCAGGGCCAGACCGGCCAGGCGCACGGTCTTTGTGCCGAGATTCTGACCAAGCAGCCCGCACACCCGGCCGCCAATCGCCTGATGGCAGCCCTGTTGGGGGCAAGTGGCAAAACCGATTCCGCGCTGGTCCATATCCGGCGCGCGCTGGAGCAGGCACCCGAGGATCTCGAAGCCCTGCTCACGCTGGCCAGCCTGCAACGCGCCGCGCGGGCAACCCCGGCGAGGCCGAGGCAACACTGCGACGCGCCCTTGCACTGCACCCGCAGGCGGCTGTCTCGCTGAACTCGGTCTGGAATTGATCGGCTTCGACCCCGGCTCGGGCCGCGCAGCCAACTTATACCTGCAAACTTTTGCCGACGATCCGCAAATGAACAGTCTCGACAACTGGCATCGGCTCGAGCAGGAAAACCCGGCGTTGTTCGCCGGCATGCACGAGTTCTGGCTGCGCCAGCGTTAGGGCTGCG
The DNA here is from genome assembly GCA_022560735.1 of Pseudomonadota bacterium. Lineage (GTDB taxonomy): Bacteria > Pseudomonadota > Gammaproteobacteria > Steroidobacterales > MnTg04 > MnTg04. Next base: position 83,799 of record JADFSO010000002.1, on the reverse strand, counting down.
TTGGCCGGGCGGCCACCGAAACTACAAGGAACGCAAACTACAGATTCTTGCTACGCGATGCCGCAAGCTGACCATACAAGCTGACAATGGTCTCTGCGGCGCAGTCTGCTTCTTCTTTCGACATTTTCCGGACGCTGGCGAAGACAGGCCCTTCACCGTTGATCGCCGTGACCCGGGTCAAATCACCGGCCAGACGCTCGAATTTGCTCCTGGCGCTCTTGGGTAATTGCTCGGGCTCCAGATCACCCAGGTGGCCGATATAAGCGCCGACCAGGCGTTTCTTGATAGTTCCGGAACCGGCCAACTCCAGGGTTGCCCGGAAAAATCGCTCTTTGGTATCCAACATCTTGTCCCCTTGGTTCTATTCGGGCCATTTATCATGGTCTCCGACTTTTTGTGAGGCTCTCTTGGCGTGCGGCCAAGACCTGTATCCGCAATTCCGTATGCAATTCAACAGGCTGGCTAAACAATATATACAATTTTGTGGCTTATGCAAATTGGCCCGAATCTAAACCCGCCGCTGGAGATCATGTAGCCCGGTACAAAAAACCGGCGCCAGAACAATTCTGATGGGTTAGCCTGCAGGGGAACTCACAGTCGCGCTTTCAGTCGCACCGGAATAACGGTACAAATAAGCAAAGCCAGACTCGGGAGTCCGTACGTTGGAAAGTATAGCTACCGCGCAGACTCCTGCCGATCATCGGGAGCCCGAAACATGCCAGTAACATCGTCGCGGACGAGAGTCTTTCCGGTTCTGATCGGCCTGTTTCTGTCCATGACGGCGTTGGCGCCGTTGGCGGCGCTGGCCGACGACGCAAAGGCAGCACGCCTGCAGCAACTCGGCGATATGGTGTCGAACGACCGCCAGCCCGCCGCCAGGACATGGCTTCTGGAGGTCGGCTCAGACCCGGCGCTGACAGTGAATGCGCGGGAACACCTGCTGTATGAGGGGCTGCTGGCGCTCGGATCGTTGGCCACCCCTGATGATCAAACGACCCAAGCGGTCAAGGAACTGCTGGGTTATCAGTCAGAATCGACGACGATTCTCACGGAGGGCAACCACCGGTTGACCGTCGCGCTGCACGATGTCGCCTCGGCCGCGCGGCTGACCCTGGGAAACTGGCGGATACAGGCCGCCCGCGGCGAAATCCTCGGCAAGATTGCACGCGGACAGGCACCGTTGCCCGCCTGGTCCGCTGACCAGGATGAGAACCGGCACATCGCCGCCGGCCTGGAGCAGGCGCTGGCCGGGCTTTCACCGGCCGAATTGCGCGCCTGGCGCATGCAGATCTCATCCGCGTTCGACGACGAGCCGCGACTCGCCCGTGGCGTGCTGCTGATCGCGAGGCGGCTGGGCGATGGGTACCTGTACCGGCAACTGGCCGTTCGAGCCCCTGCCGCCGTGGTCATCGACATGCTGCGCGATCTGGAGCAGTCCCTGGATTCCGCGCAAAGCCTGGTGGTCCTCGACCTGGTCCGGCAACGCGAAAAGCTGGCATCGGCGGCGATCCTGTCCATCGGCCGGTTGCAGGCCGGCTACCCGGTCGCCAGGGAACGATTGTTTGCGCTGCTGGCTGACCCGCAACAGGGCGCCTCGGCCGCCGGCGCGCTGGCGAGATACGGCGGCCTGTCCGATATTCAGCGGCTCGGCGGTGTGATCCTCGATGAAGGCGCAGGAACGCAAAGGCGCAGGGCCGTCCTGGCGCTGCGGCTCCATGCCAGCCCTGCCGCCAGGGCGGAACTTGGCCGGCTGGCGGCCGATCCGCGTTTATCGGCGAAGCTCAGGCAGGAGATCGCGCAATGGCTGGCCCGGTGAATCGCTCCTTGCTGGCTCGACTGGGTGTCGCGGCCGGCCTGCTGGTCTCGGCCAATGCAAGCACCCAGTGTCTGTTCGACCAGTTCAACGAGATCGTCAACCCGTTTGCGCCCGGTTGCGGCGATGTCCGGTTCACCTATACCGAGAATGACAGCAGCGGTCTGAATATCGCGCTGGGCTACCCGCCGCCGCTGCCGGTCGCCTCGCTGACCGCGGTGGACGGGTTCCGTGAATATGCCAGTCTGCATATGCAGCACCAGGCCCTGATGATCGCGAACCCCGATGAAGTCGCCGGCACCATTGTTGGTCAGACGCTGTCGGGCCGGGATATCTGGGCCTACCGGATTGGCGATACCGCAGACCAATTGACCGTCGATGGATTGCCGGAGCCGGCGGTCATGGTCAACACCGGCACTCACGCCCGCGAATGGCAAACGCCGGAAGCCTCGACTGAATTGTTCGAGACACTGATCGAGACCAAGGCCGATGGCGGCGTGGGTCAGTACCTGGCCGAAAATCTCAATGTCGTGATCCTGCCGGTACTGAATATCGACGGCTTTATCCAGACGCAAAATTTTGCTCTCAGTGTCACGGCGGACCCCGGTCAGCCGAGGGACGGCCGGATGCGCCGGAAAAACCTGCGCAACCCGGTGTCGCTGGGCCTGATCGATGCGGACCTGGCCACCGTTGGCGACAATTTCTGGGGCGTCGATCTCAACCGCAACAGCCCGATCGGTTTTGGCCTGAACAACGGTTCATGGGGCCAGGGACGCGAGACCAGCCTGATTTTTCGCAGCCTGAGCACGGTCTCGGAACCTGAAATACTGGCTTTGCAGAACGGCGCCACGCTGGGACCGGCGGATCGGCTGCGTATGTACACCGACATCCATGCCTTTACCCAGATATATTTCACGCCGCTCACCGGCAATACCCGCCGCGACAACATCACCGTGGCGTTGATGAACCGCATGCGCGTGGCGTCGCCGAGGATTTACCGCGATGGCCGGGACGGGCCCGGCGAGGTCGGCAACCAGGGTATCGGCACGACCGCCGATTATTTCGCCTATACCTTTCAGATTCCGTCGTGGACTCTGGAGACCGAGCCGTTGAACGGCGCCCAGGACTACGGCGGGACCAGCACGCATGGCCACAGCGGCTTTATCCTGCCCGACGACGAGGTGGCCCGGATGCGCGACGATGTCACCAACATGCTCTGGCTGGGGTTTTACCGCCAGGCCGCGCCGCCCAGGATTCAAGCGGTGCAGATCAGCGAAGCGGCGACCGGCGACATCGTCTATGCAGCGAGCTGGGTCGCGGCCGGCGGCACCGACCGGACGCTTTCCGTGACCAGCAATAACGCGTTGGTGCCCGGCGGCGATTACCGGCTGTGGCTGGCGTTCAACAAACCCATGCGCTGGCGCAATGCCGACGGGACTATCGTCCGTTTTCGCGGGCAGACCGTCGATGGCGCAACTGGCAGCGCCCGACTGGAACTGCCCACCGTCGCGGGCGAACCCACGATCTCCATCCCGATCAATACGGCATCGGCGTGGCTGGATCAGCCCGGCGGCGCGCCGAACGGTTTTTTGCGCTATGCAGACGATGCGCTGGTCGCCGATTTCTCGATAGCGGCAGATCTCGATATCAGCGGCGCGGTACCTGCGGTCCTGGCGATCGGCAATCTCGATTTTGCGGTGGCTGCGCTGGATGCCAACCCCGCAACCGCGGTGGACTGGTCGAACGGCGCCTGGATCAATTACGAGGATCAGTTTGGCGTCGCCGGCGATATCGGCGGCGTGGATTGCACGCTGCAGGTTTTCGTGGCGCCAAACAGCACCGATCCGGCACCGGCGGAAAGCGCCGTTTGTGCCGCGGCCGTCGTCCCGCCCCCATCGCCTCCACCGCCGCCATCAGGAGGTGGCGGCGGCAGCCTGGGCTGGTTGCTGGGATTGCTGCTGATGATCGGCTGGAGCAGCGCCGGCAACGGCCCGGGCAACCGGCGATAAACGCTGGTTCATCCCGCCACCGTTGATCCAGGCTACCGGCGTGATGGGTACCGCTGAAACGAGACCGGGTCTGCTGCGCCGGCTGGGCGCCATGTTGTACGACTCCTTGCTGCTGCTGGGCTTGCTGATGCTCGCGACCGCCCTGCTGATGCCGCTCACCGGTGGCGCCATCGAAATCAACGATATCGTCTACCGGCTTTACCTGCTCGCCGTGGTCACCGGATACTTTGCCGGTTTCTGGTTGGCAAGCGGGCAGACGCTGGGCATGCGGACCTGGAAGATCCGGCTGATTCGCTCCGATGGCCAGGGGTTGACCCTGGGCGATGTCATCCGGCGGCTGTTGTTTGCACTGGTGTCGTGGGCGCCCCTCGGCCTCGGCTTCTGGTGGCTGCTGCGCAGCGACCAGCGGCTGGCCTGGCATGACCGCTGGTCGGGAACCGAACTGGTCATGACCGGCAGCTCGAATGCAGACCGCCGCGATCAGTGAACCCGGCTCAAACCCACACTAACCAGCACGGCCAGCAGCACGACCGGACCCCAGCCGACCAGCAGCGGGTCCAGATCGAATACATCGCCCGAATAATAGAGGCTGCGGGAACCCAGGCGATAGCTCATCCCGATAACGATCCCGGCCATCATGCGCGCACCGATGCCGCTGCGTTGCATGGGACCGAGAACGAACGGCAACGCGAGCAGCAGCATCAGGGGAACCGATGCGGTGGTCGCGATGCGCGTCCAGAACGCCTGCTCGTAATGACTGGTTTCAAGACCGTTTTTACGCAGATAGTGGTAATACTCGTACAGACCGCGGGCCGACAAACGGTCGGTATCGATCGCCGACAGTTCCAGGAGTTCGGGTTGCAGCAAACCCGGGCTCGCAGACAGCGCCGCCGAAAACGCCGATATGCCATCTGCGCTCAACCGGCTTTCGCGCATGTTTTCCAGGAACCAGTCGCCTTCGTCATTGGTGCGCGCACCGTCTGCGCGAATCACCGAGCGCAGGCGACGCTGATCATCGAAGCGGTATATATACAGGCCGCCGACCTGCCCGCCGCTCATCATCTGGTCGATGCTGATTATATCGTTGCCTTCCTTGATCCAGGCGCTGGTGTTGGAACCGGCGATGCTGATTTTCTGATGTTGCTTGAGCGTGCGAAACTGGCGCGCGGCCTGATCGAGCGGTGGCGCAATGAACTCGCCGAGGGCTCCGGTCAGCACCAGCAGCACGCTGCCCGCGATCAACACGGACCCGGCCATGCGCCAGACCGATGCGCCGGACAAACGAATCACGTGCAATTCGCTGTGCGCGGCGAGGCCGCCCAGGCCGATCAGCGCGCCGAGCAAGGCGACTATGGGCATGGCCTGGTAAATCTGCGATGGCAGAGTCAGCAAGGCGAACACGAAAGCATCGCCGAGACCATAGGCGCCGTTGCCCACGTATTTTGACTGGCCAATGAAATTGACGAACAAGGTGAGTGCGGCCAGCACCATTACCATCACGGCACAACCTTGCAAGGTCGCTCTCATCAGGTAACGGTCGAAGATGCTCATTCGTCCGCCGCCCCGCGCTTCGGCGGCAGTTTTCTTCTCGCCGGCCAGAGCATGCGCAAACGTTGCTGGGCGAACAGGGTCAAGGCAAGCAAAACCACCAATCCGTGTACCCACCAGGTACCCAGCCAGAACGGAACCACCGATTGGTTCATCATGATCCGGGCTGAGCCCATCAGGTTGGAGTAAATCAGGTAAATCAGTACCGCGAATATCAGTTTGCCGTAACGCCCGCGACGTGGATCGGTCCGGCTCAAAGGTACGACCAGCAAGGTCAGCACCAGCACGGACACCGGCTGTGACAGGCGCCAATGCAGTTCGGTCCGGCGCTCGATATCGGTGGCGCCCATCAATTCGGCAGTCGACATCAGTTCCAGGTCGTCAGACTCCAGATCGGGCTCGGAAGGCTCGATCGGAATCCCGTGTTCGGAAAACTCAATGATGCGGTATGCAGCTTCTCCCGGAACACCTTCGTAGCGCCTGCCATCGAACAGCACCAGGCTTTGCAAGCCGTGTTCATCGACTCGCTGGACGCCGCGTGCCGCGACGACGATCTCCTGCCGATCGCCAACTTCACGGCGGATGAAAAGATTGTGCAACTGACCATCCTGATCGACGCGCTCGGCATAAAACACGGTATTGCCGCTACCCAGGGTCCTGAACTTGCCTGCCTCGAGATGGCCGAATGCCAGCACCGCCTGGTCCGCGCGCTCCAGCTTGAAACGCTGGTTTGCGGCCCACGGATCCAGGTCCAGCGAAAGCCAGGTCAACAAGGCGGCCACCGGCACGGCCACCATGAACAAGGGACGATACAGGCGTTTCGGTCCGATGCCGCAGGCCTGGAAGGCCGGCATTTCACTGTCCTGGTACATGCGGCCAAGCGCCAGCATCATCGCCAGGAACAGCGCAAATGGAATCAGCGTGGTCAGAAAGCGGACGCTGGTCAGACCCAGCAGGACCCCAAGACTCTCCCGGGCGAAATCGTTGGCAGCGGCGCTGGCCAGCAATCTCGCAACGACATTGCTAAACAGGAAGAACAACAGCACGAAGGTCACCATCAACCAGACCGTGACGACCTCACGAAAAATATAACGGTCTGTAATTCTCAGTAATGGCATCCAATATGACCCGGGAATCAAGTAAACTAACCCGCTTTCGCGCCGGACAGAGCTTTTCGCAAAGCCGCGTGGAGCAAACATTAAACCACGCCGGTCGGGGGCTCAATAAACAATCACCCGCGGCGTACCTGGAGTATTTATGGAGTTTTTTGCCAGGTCCGGAAATCCCGCCGGACAACGCACCGACTGTGCCATCGTCGGGGTTTACTCGAATGGCGATCTGCCGGCGGCGACCCAGGCGATAAACCAGGCGACCCATGGCCTTCTGGACCAGTTGCGAAAGCATGGCGATCTGCCCACGAAAGCCGCGCGCTGCATATGGCTGCCCGGTGTCGGCGATACCGTGTTCAGAGGGCTGTTGCTGGTCGGCCTGGGCGACAAGGGCAAATACGATCTGTCGCAATACCGGAAATCACTCGCTGCGGCGCTAAGGACCCTGCATGGCAGTGGCGTACGCAACGCCATCTCATACCTGGGTCATCATGTTGAAGGCAGCGAGGAAATCTACCGCTGGACCCGGCTCGGGGTTGAGACCGCAGTCGATGCCAATTATGAGTACCGCACGACCAAATCGGGGAAATCGACCGCCCGCCGTCCGGCAAAAATCGGCTTCGCCATATCCCAGGGGAAACATCGCCGCAGCGCCGACAAGGGTATCCGCCATGGCCGGTGCATTGCCGCCGGACAGAGCCTCGCCCGGGACCTGGGCAACTTGCCAGCCAATGTCTGCACGCCGTCTTACCTGGCAAAAACCGCGCGCGATATGGCGAAAAAACACAAGAAGCTGCAAGCAGAAATTCTTGGGCCGGCGCAAATAAAAAAACTGGGGATGGGCGCGCTGCTGGCGGTGACCCAGGGCGCAAAAGAGCCGGTACGGGTCATCGTCTTGAAATATCGCGGGGCCGCCGCGGATAGCAAACCGATCGTGCTGGTCGGCAAGGGCGTCACCTTCGATACCGGTGGTGTGTGCCTCAAGCCGCCACCGGCAATGGATGAAATGAAGTTCGACATGTGTGGCGCCGCCGGGGTGATCGGCACCATGCGCGCGGTCGTGGAACTCGACTTGCCGATCAACCTGATCATGGTAGTGCCCAGTTGCGAGAACATGCCAGGCAGCAACGCGACCCGCCCTGGCGACGTAATCACCAGCATGTCGGGCAAGACCATCGAAATCCTGAACACCGATGCGGAAGGCCGGCTGATTCTTTGCGACGCACTGACCTATGCCCGCCGGTTCAAGCCGGACACGATACTCGATGTCGCCACGCTGACCGGCGCCTGCGTGGTCGCCCTCGGCGGCACCTTTAGCGGCATCATGACGCGGGACGACAAGCTGGCTGCGGAACTGCTGGATGCCGGCCGGCGTGCTTGCGACCGCGCCTGGCGGTTGCCGCTGGATGAGGAATACGACCGGCAACTACGCAGTAATTTTGCGGATTTTGCCAACTCGGCCGGTCGCGAGGGAGGCGCTTCGATCGCCGCCAATTTCCTCGGCCGGTTTACCGAGGGCCTGCGCTGGGCGCATATCGATATAGCGGGCACCGCATGGAAAACCGGCAAAGCCAAGGGAGCGACAGGGCGGCCGGTTGCGATGCTGGTGGAGTATTTGCTGAGCCGATGTTGAGATAGCGATGACGCGGGTCGATTTTTATATACTCGAGGAATCCCGGCACGATCGGTTGCGGCTGGCTTGCCACCTTGCGGAAAAAGCGTACCTGTCCGACATGACGGTCTATCTAAACGCGGCCTCCCCCACACAGGCCATGCAACTCGATAAGCTGCTTTGGGTTTTTCGTGATGGCAGTTTCGTGCCCCACCGCTGCCTGGACCGGTCCGGCGCAACGGAAAAATGTGCCGAGGCGGTCGTCATCGGCTGTGGCGAAGATTCGCGGGAACATCACGGCATGCTGATCAATCTCGCCAGCGAGGTTCCCGAGATATTCAGCCGCTTTGAAAGGGTAGCGGAACTGGTTGGCCGCGGGGCGGAGACGCGGGCGAACGGGCGCCAGCGATTTCGCTTTTACCGCGATCGCGGTTACTCGCTGAATACGCACCGAATGTGAAATAATCCGCGATATGCATGACAGCGACGGAAAAAACCCCGACCCCATCCCGGTGCTGACCGATGTAGTCAACGGGGATGCCGAAACCGGCGCCGATTCCGCGGTGGCTGCACAGCCGGCGTTCGATGAGAACCGCCTGGCCGAACTGCAAACCGAGCTGGCATCCCGCAGCTTCGAGCTGACCGACCGGCTGCTGCATTCGGCTTTCCAGGAAATGGAAACATCGTTGTTCGAACAAGTGTCCAACCGCTTGCGCAACGAACTCCCGGAATTGATCGACCAGATCCTGCGTGACTACCTCGAAGTGTCGCCGGACCCAGACGACTGACCCCCGGCATTCTGACAGGAATCTTATGGATAAGACTTATTCCCCCGGGGAAATCGAACAGCGCATTTACCAGCGCTGGGAAGAAAACCGATACTTCGCGCCGGCGGGCCAGGGACAGCCGTATTGCATCATGATCCCGCCACCGAACGTCACCGGCACCTTGCACATGGGCCACGCTTTCCAGGTCACGATCATGGACGCGCTGACCCGTTACCACCGGATGCTGGGGCAAAACACGCTCTGGCAACCCGGCACCGATCACGCGGGCATCGCGACCCAGATGGTGGTCGAGCGGCTGCTTGGCGAAGAGGGGTTGCATCGCCGCGAGCTCGGCCGCGACGAATTCGTCAAGCGCGTCTGGCAATGGAAGGAACAATCGGGTGACCGGATTTCAGGGCAGCTCAGACGCATGGGATCGTCGGTGGACTGGAGCCGCGAACGATTTACCATGGATGAAGATCTGTCAACGGCGGTAATGACGGTTTTCGAGCGACTGTTCGATGAAGGGTTGATATACCGCGGCAAACGACTGGTCAACTGGGACCCTGTCCTGCGCACCGCGTTATCGGATCTCGAAGTCCTCTCGCGGGAAGAAGACGGCCATCTTTGGCATGTGCGCTATCCACTGGCAAACGGCGATGGCCATTTGACAGTCGCCACCACGCGTCCCGAGACCATGCTCGGCGACACCGCGGTCGCGGTCCATCCCGATGACCGGCGCTATGCGTCGCTGGTCGGCCTGAAGGTGCGTCTGCCATTGTGCGACCGGCTGATCCCGGTGATCGCAGACGATTACGTCGATCCTGAGTTTGGCAGCGGTTGCGTAAAAATCACGCCGGCACACGACTTCAACGATTACGAAATTGGCCGGCGACATGGTCTCGATGTCATCAATGTACTCGGCGATGACGCCTCGATGAACGAAAATTGCCCGCAAGACTATCGCGGGCTCGATCGCTTTGTTGCCAGGAAAAAGGTGGTCGAAGACCTGGCAGCCCTGGATCTGATCGACCGGATCGAGGACCACAAGCTGGTGATTCCGCGTGGCGACCGCAGTCACGCGATCGTCGAACCCTACCTGACCGACCAATGGTACGTAAACATCGCGCCGTTGGCGGAACCCGCGATTGCCGCCGTCGAAAATGGCGATATTCGCTTCGTGCCGGCGCACTGGTCGAAGACTTATTTCGAATGGATGCGCAACATCCAGGACTGGTGCATCAGCCGGCAACTGTGGTGGGGACACCGCATCCCGGCCTGGTACGACGAACAGGGCAATATCTATGTCGCGGCCGATGAAGCTGCGGTTCGGCAAAAATATAAGTTAGCGGCGGAACTCGCACTGCGCCAGGACGAAGACGTACTCGACACCTGGTTCTCATCGGCGCTGTGGCCGTTCTCCACGCTGGGCTGGCCCGAAAAAACCAAGGCGCTGGATACCTTCTATCCAACCAGCGTGCTGGTCACCGGTTTTGACATTATTTTCTTCTGGGTCGCCCGCATGATCATGCTGGGTCTGAAATTCACCGGCGAGGTCCCGTTCAGGGAAGTCTACATCCATGGCCTGATTCGCGATCAGGATGGCCAGAAAATGTCCAAATCCAAGGGCAACGTACTCGACCCGCTCGATCTGATCGATGGCATCGATCTGCAAAGCCTGCTGGAAAAACGAACCAGCGGCCTGATGCAGCCGCACCTGATACCAAAAATAGAAAAAGCCACCCGAGCGCAGTTTGCCGATGGCATCGATGCATATGGCGCCGACAGTTTGCGTTTCACTTTTGCCAGCCTAGCGACGACCGGCCGGGATATTCGTTTCGAGCTGGGCCGTATCGAGGGCTATCGCAATTTTTGCAACAAGCTGTGGAACGCCGCGCGCTATGTGCTGATGAACACAGAGGGGCAGGACTGCGGGCTCGGCGGCGATTGTGAATACAGCCTCGCGGATCGGTGGATCCGATCGCGTTTTTGCTCCACCGCGGCCGAGATTTCACGACAGATGAAAGTGTATCGGCTCGACCTCGCGGCGAAGGCCCTGTACGAATTCACCTGGAACGAATTCTGCGATTGGTACCTGGAACTGTCAAAGGCCGTGCTCCAGGACGATACTGCCAGCGACAGAGCGAAGAGAGGCGCACGCAGGACGCTGATTTCCGTGCTCGAAGCCCTGTTGCGCGCCATCCACCCGCTGATGCCGTTCATCAGCGAGGAAATCTGGCAAAAAGTCGCTCCGCTGGCCGGCGTCGGCGGCGAAACCATCATGCTCGCGCCCTACCCCGGCGCCGGCGAATTCGACCGCGACGAACAGGCGGAGCAGGACATGGCCTGGCTGCAAGGCCTGGTTCTCGGAGTCAGGCAAATTCGCGGTGAAATGGACATCGCACCGGCCAAACCCTTGCCGCTGATGCTAAAAAATACCTCGCCCGAGGATCGAGGCAGGCTGGACAAGCAACTGTACTTTCTGCTGCACATAGCGAAACTGCAGAACATTCATGTCCTTGCCGCCGATGAGAAGGCGCCGGAATCTGCGACCGCCTTGCTCGGTACGATGGAAATCCTGGTGCCGATGGCCGGTTTGATCGACCGCGATGCCGAACTGGCGAGACTGAACAGGCAAATCGAGAAACTGGATAAGGATTTGCAACGCAGCAAGCAAAAATTGGCTAACCCGAATTTTGTCGCCAACGCGCCAGCCTCGGTCGTGGAAAAAGAACAACGGCGGGTGGCGGAAATGGAAGACGCGCAGACCCGCTGGCGTGAGCAAATGGAAAAAGTTCGTAAACTGGGCGATCGATGACGACGCGTCCGAGGGTGAACTGAACTATGTTAAGCAGGTCACAGCCACGAGGAAAACAAACTGATAGGCTGGGTTTTCGGGATGATTTGCCCAACAGGCGGTCGACCAGAGCGCATCATTAATTGCTTGATTTTGGATCAGGGTTTCAGCGATGAATCGACAGGCGACGGCAACGGCAAGCCAAAACCGGGTAACGGAGCAGCAACAGCTGATCGGTGCGGTTCTCGATCAACTCAACGAAATCATACTCGGCAAGGACCACCAGCTGCGTCTGGCGCTGACCTGCCTGCTGGCGCGAGGACACTTGCTGATCGAAGATCTGCCGGGGGTCGGCAAGACCACGCTGGCCCATGCCCTGGCGCGTACGCTGGGACTCGATTACAACCGGATTCAGTTTACCAGCGATCTGCTGCCGGCCGATGTGATCGGCGTTTCCGTGTACCTGCGTGACGACAACCGCTTCGAGTTCCATCCGGGCCCGATTTTTTCCCAGGTCGTGCTGGCCGACGAGGTGAATCGGGCGACCCCGAAAGCGCAAAGCGCCCTGCTCGAGGCGATGGAGGAAAACCAGGTTAGCGCCGATGGCAACAGTTATCCGCTGCCGGACCCGTTTTTTGTCATCGCGACGCAAAACCCGGTCACCCACATCGGCACCTATCCGCTACCCGAATCGCAACTGGATCGTTTCCTGATGCGGATCTCGCTGGGCTTTCCGGGTCCGGAGATGGAACGCCGCCTGATCGCCGGGCAGGATCGGCGCGAATTGCTTTCCTTGCTCGAGCCCGCTTTGCAAACCGAGCAACTGAAATCGTTGATGGACGCCGTGCCATCGATCCATGTCTCTGATGTGTTGCTCGATTATGTGCAGGCCCTGGTCGCGTTCACCCGCGAATCGCCTGATTTCGTGCATGGCCTGTCGCCCCGCGCCGCCATCTCGATCGTCAAATGCAGCCGGTCGTGGGCAATGATTCATGGTCACCCGGGGGTGCTGCCCGAAGACGTCCAGGCGATCATCCCGGCAGTCGCCAATCACCGGCTGCGCTTGCGTGATGAACTGCAAGCCGGCAGCGAACCGGGTGAACTGATGCTGGCGGCTGTCTCCGTCCCCTGAGCGAGCGGACGCCCGTGGCGGCAGGCATTGCAAAATTTATCAAGGGACGGGTATCGGCCTGGGCGCTAAAACGCCAGGGGCGCGACCATCTGCCCATCGCGCTGGACAAACGGCGGGTTTATATCCTGCCGGGGAAAATGGGGTTTATTTTTGCAGCCATGCTGCTCGCCATACTCCTGGCCAGCATGAACTACGGCAACAGCATGGGTTTTGCGCTGACTTTCCTGCTGGCCAGCCTGGGGCTGGTCACCATGCACCATTGCCACGGGAACCTGACCGGCACCGTGGTCCAGGCGATTGGTGCACAACCGGTTTTTGCCGGTGAAGATGCCGTATTTGAAATCCTGTTACAAAATACGGAACACTCGGCCAAGTATGATTTGCGTGGCGAATCCAGCGATTACCTGGGCACTTCGACCGATTTAGCGACGGATCAAAGCGGCACTATCCGCCTGTCGATCCCCACCTCCAAGAGAGGCCACCTGCGTTTGCAGCGCTTTGCAGTCAGTACGCGTTTCCCGCTCAACCTTTTCCGCAGCTGGAGCTGGATACACCAGCCTGCCGATTGCCTGGTATTCCCGCGACCGGCGGCTGCGGCGCCATTGCCTGTCCGGCAATCCGGTTCGCAATATGATGCGCTCGCCGGCGGCGATGGCGCGGACGATTTTTCCGGTTTGCGCAGTTTTCGGCCGGGCGATTCGCCACGCCATATCGCGTGGAAAGCGCTGGCCCGGGAACAAGAACTGCTGGTCAAGCAGTTTTCCGGCGGCGCGGCGCAACAACTCTGGCTGGACTGGGACCTGGCCGGCCCGGGCGATGACGAAACTCGTTTGTCACTGCTGTGCCGGTGGATACTGGCGGCCAACGCCGCCGGCAAGCTGTTTGGGCTGCGCCTGCCGGGCACCGAAATTCCCCCGGCCAGCGGCGACGAGCACCAACTGATCTGCCTGAGCGCATTGGCCTTGTACCCCTCGCCGAGCGAGGGCGGGTCATGACGATGCGCGGATCTCGCGAACAACGCATGAACTGGACGCTGCTCGGCATTGGCCTGGCGTTATTGCCTCACCTGCCGCGGCTGCCGCTGTGGATCGGCGTTTTCCTGGTCACCGTCGGCTTGTGGCGCTGGCAGGCCGAGCGCCATGGCTGGTCCCTGCCGCCACCGATGCTGCGTTTCCTGGTTGCCGTCACCGGTTTTGCCGGCATCGTACTGACCTATCGCACCATCAACGGGCTGACCGCCGGTACCGCCTTGCTGGCCATCATGATGGGCATGAAACTGCTCGAGACCCGCAGCCAAAGAGACCAGGTCCTGTTGCTGTTCATCGCTTACTTCCTGGTGCTGGCGAGTCTGCTGTTCGACCAATCCCCGTGGACCGGCGTTTACCTGCCGGTCAGCGTGTGGATCATCACCGCCGGTCTGCTGGCGGTCAGCAAGTCCGGCGATGCCCTGCCGCTGAAACAGAATCTGCGGCTTTCCGGGCGCATGCTGCTGCACGCCTTACCGCTGATGCTGGTCATGTTCCTGTTTTTCCCCCGCATTAGCGGGCCTTTCTGGTCCATGCCTGCCCGCGCCGGCGCAGCGACCGGTCTGAGCGATCAAATGAGCCCGGGCGAAATATCCGACCTTTCCCTGTCGGCGGAAATCGCCTTCCGCGCCCGGTTCGATGGCGCCCTTCCGGAACCGCGGGAGCGCTACTGGCGCGGCCCGGTGCTCAGCGCTTTCGATGGCATGCGGTGGAGCGTCATCGTGCCATCGGCCCAGGCCAAGCCCGCCCTGATCGATTTCCGTGGCGAGGAATATCGCTACCAGGTCACGCTTGAACCCCACCAGAGAAACTGGATATTTGCGCTCGACCTGCCCGCGAGTTGGGATCGGCGCGGCATCACGATGAACCGCGATCTCCAATTGATCAGCCAGCGGCCAGTCAGGCGACTGACCGGCTACAACGTGGTTTCCCATACCGAGTTCACCGCCGATCTGTCTTTGCCGCAACGGCTGGTCACGCGCAACCTGGGGATACCTGCCAACCGCAACCCGAAGACACAGGCGCTGGCGCGGCAAATGCTCGCCGAAGCGGGTCATGCGGAGCTGTTTATTTCACGGGTTCTGCAGATGTTCAGGGAGCAGGAGTTTTTTTATACGCTGCAACCGCCGCGAACCGGTTATAAAAACAGCGTGGACGACTTCCTGTTTACAACCCGCCAGGGTTTCTGCGGTCATTACGCTTCCGCCTTCACCTTGATGATGCGCGCGGCCGGCATCCCGGCGCGCGTCGTTACCGGTTACCAGGGCGGCGAATACAACCGGCTGGGCGACTACCTGGTCGTACGCCAGGCCGATGCCCATGCCTGGTCAGAGGTCTGGCTCCCCGGCCGGGGCTGGCAGCGGGTCGATCCCACCGCAGCCGTCGCGCCTGACCGGATTCTGCGGGGTCTCGCGGGAACGCTGCCCGATGCCATGTCGGCCCAGGCGCGCTTCCTGCGCTTGCACCCGGCGCTGATACAAATGCGCCAGGCCTGGGACGCCATGCAAAACGCCTGGAATGAATGGATACTCGATTACGATCTCGATCGTCAGCGCTCGTTGCTGGAAAAACTGGGATTCGAGAAACCGGATTGGAAAAGCCTGGTTGCGGTGCTGGCCGTCGCGCTGTCGCTGGCGTTGTTTTTCCTGGGTCTGGCAACCGCAAGGGGATTCCGGCGCCGGAAAATGCATCCGGCCGACAAATCCTGGCGGCTTTTCTGCCGGCGGCTGGCGGGCAAGGGCCTGGCGAGGAAAAGCGCTGAAGGCCCGTTGAATTTCGCCAGGCGGGTGATCGACTCGCGCCCCGATCTGGCCGCCGCGGTCGGCGAAATTGCCGATGCCTATATCGCGATTCGCTATTACCCCAATCCCCGCAACGAGCGGCTCAGACTGCTCAAGGATCGGGTGGCTGCGTTTCGGCCGTGAAGCGATCCCACAAGCTCGGCAGGGCTATATCTCCCCTTCCAGGGCTTTGGCTTCCCGCTGGCCTTTGTCCGGATCCACCAGGGACAAAACGACCGCGCCAAAAAGAAATAGCGGCGCGATAGCCATGATCGCGTAACGCGAGTTTTGCGTGAACAGGGCCACCCCGGCCACCATGAACGGACCGAGTACCGCGGCAAATTTTCCCAGCATGTTGTAGAAACCAAAAAACTCAGCGGTCTTGTCGTGTGGAATAATACTGGCGTAAAGTGCCCGGCTCAGGCTTTGCACGCCGCCCATGACCAGACCGATCGTGATCGCAAGCACATAGAACTCGCTGACCGTTTTTAGATACATGCCGGCCCAAAGCGTAGTCACAAAGTAAACCAGGATACCGATCATTATCCCGCGCTTGGCGCCAATCCGATTCCCCAGCCAGCCAAACGCCAGGGCCGCGGGAAACGCGACAAACTGGGTCAACAGCAGGGCTTTCATCAGGTCGCCGGGCGCGATATTCAGGTTGATGCCAAAATCCACGGCCATTTTAATGATCGTGTTGACGCCGTCTATGTACAGCCAGTAGGCAACGAGAAACAACACCATTGTTTTCAGAGCGCGGATTTTCTTCAAGGTGCGAACAAGTTGCTTCAAACCGGCAGCGACCGCCTGCCAGCTGCTGCTCTTGTCGACGGTCGGCGCTTCCCGAACCCAAAGCATCACGGGAATGCTGAACACGGCCCACCAGACGGCGACCGTGACAAAGGAAACGCGCACCGCCTGGGTGGCATCGGCCAGGCCAAACCATTCCGGATGCAAGGTCATCAGCACATTGACCAGGAACAACAGGCCGCCGCCGAGGTAACCCATCGCGTAACCAAAACCGGACACCAGCGAGAAATTCTCCGGTGCGCTGATATCGACCAGCAAGGAATCATAAAACACATTGCCACCGGCAAATCCCATGGTCGCCAGGGCATAGATGATCGCCGCGTATTGCCAGTAGCCCTGCTCGACGAAAAACAAGGCGCTGCTCATAACCACGCCCAGCGCCGCGAAGGTAACCAGGAATCGCACCCGGCTGCCGCCGCGGTCGCTGATTGCACCGAAGACCGGCGCGAGAAAGGCGATGATCAGGCTCGCCGTGCCGTTGGCAACGCCCAGGCGAAAAGTGGTGACGCTGCCGGCGACGCCGACGCTCCAGTACTGACTGAAAAAGATCGGAAAAAATCCCGCCATCACGGTCGTGGAATAGGCAGAGTTGGCCCAGTCGTAAAACGCCCATGCCAGCACCGGCCGATCCCGCAAAACCCGGATATTCATCGCCAGTCCCCATCCGCCATGGCAGCGACTATATCCCGGCTGCCACGAGTCTGCAGCTTATGTAATTTTCCTGCTCTGGTGCTCGCGGGTCGCATTGAATTCAAGATCGGGCCAGCGTTCCTCGGTCAGCGCCAGGTTGACCTTAGTGGGCGCGATATAGACCAGCGCGCCGGCATGATCCACGGCCAGGTGCTCGCTCGCCTTGCGCCTGAACTTCTCCAGTTGTTGCTCGTCGCTGGCGCCAACCCAGCGCACCGTGGCGACATTGATTGCCTCGAATTGGCATTCGACGCCGTATTCCTCGCGCAATCGAAATTCGACCACCTCGAACTGCAGCGGACCCACCGCGCCGAGGATCAGGTCGTTATTCCGAAACGGCCGAAATAACTGCGTGGCCCCTTCCTCGCACAGCTGGTCGAGCCCTTTTTGCAGCGCCTTCATGCGCAGCGGATCGCGCAACACCGCGCGGCGAAAAAGTTCCGGGGCAAAACTCGGTATACCCGTGAACTCGAGATCCTCGCCTTCGCTAAAGCTGTCACCAATATTGATCGTGCCGTGATTGTGCAGACCGATGATGTCTCCGGCACAGGCATCGGTGGCATGTTTGCGATCGGCGGCCATAAAAGTCAGGGCGTCAGCGATCTTGATGTTTTTCCGCGTGCGTCCCTGGAAAAGCTTCATCCCGGGTTTGAAACTCCCGGAACAGATCCTGAGAAACGCGATCCGGTCGCGGTGCGCCGGATCCATATTGGCCTGGATCTTGAAGACAAAGCCGCTAAAGCTGTTTTCCCCGGGCTCAACGATGCGTTCGACCGCCGCGCGCGGCTGCGGCGGCGGTGCGTATTCGACGAAGGCGTCGAGCAATTCCGTTACCCCAAAGCTGTTGATCGCCGAGCCGAAAAAAACCGGTGTCTGGCGGCCGGCGAGGTATTCCTGCAGCGAGAATTCGGTGCTCGCGCCCTGCACCAGCTCCACCTCGGAGCGGAATTCGTCAGCCATGTCTCCGAGCAGCTGGTCGGCCTCGGGGCTGTGCAATCCGTTGATGACCCGGGTCTGCCCGGCCTTTTCCCGATTATCGGTCCGGTACAGATACAGGCGATCCAGGCCCAGGTGATAAATTCCTTTGAGCCTGCTGCCCATGCCGATCGGCCAGGTCACCGGCGCGCAACTGATCGCCAGGACGTTTTCTATCTCATCAAGCAGCTCCACCGGCTCGCGGCCCTCACGGTCGAGCTTGTTGATGAATGTCATGATCGGGGTATCGCGCAGGCGGCAGACATCCATCAGTTTGATCGTGCGCTGTTCGACGCCTTTGGCGCAGTCGATGACCATCAACGCCGAATCGACGGCGGTCAGCGTACGATAGGTGTCCTCGGAAAAATCCTCATGGCCGGGTGTATCGAGCAAATTGACGATGTAGTCGCGGTAGGGAAACTGCATGACCGACGAGGTCACCGATATTCCCCGCTGTTGTTCCAGCGCCATCCAGTCCGAAGTGGCATGGCGACGCGCCTTGCGCGCCTTGACCGTGCCGGCGAGCTGGATCGCGCCACCGAACAACAGCAACTTTTCAGTGAGCGTCGTTTTCCCCGCATCGGGATGGGAAATGATTGCAAATGTTCGCCGCCGACTGATTTGACTGGTCAAACCTGGCATCTGTTTCAACCTTGGAAAAGGCGCGAATTCTACACCAGACGGGGGCGCAGGTCAGCGCCGGTTTCACTCTTTACAGACTCGTCAATGTTCAACGCATACACCATGGCATCCTCACGACCGTCCTGGGAACGGTAATACCGGCGGCGCATGCCGATGAGCGCAAAACCTTCGGATACATACAACAGCCGGGCGACATCGTTGCTCGGCCGGACTTCCAGGTAGACACGGCTCAATGCATGGCTGTGGCAATGCCCCAGAAAATCACGCAACAAAAGGCGGCCAAGCCCCTGGCCCCAGTACTTCGGAGATACCGTCAGGTTGAGGATGTGAGCTTCACCGGCAGCGACGGACAAAACGGCATAGGCGGCTGGCCGGCCTCGCAAATCCAGGACACGACAGTAATACCCCACCGACAGACAATCGGAAAACACCCCTGCCGACCAGGGAAAGTCATAGGAAGCGGCCTCGATGACGACAACCCGGGCCAGGTCACGCATCTGCAATGCCCGGATTTCTACGGGTTTTTCCGCAATAACCATCACGAGGGTTGCGCGCTTTGTCCGGCCAGGACCGATTTCGCCAGCAGCAAGTCCTCCCAGACTTTGGCCTTCTGGCTGGGGCTGCGCAACAGGTAAGCCGGGTGATAGGTAACAACCATCGGTATCCGGTCCTGGTAGCGATATATCTTGCCACGCAGTTTCCCCAGCGGCTGGTCGGTATCGAGCATCCGGTGTGCCGCGACCTTGCCGACGAGAATGATGATTTTCGGCTGCAGCAAAGCAATCTGGCGCTGCAGAAAAGGAAAGCACTGGTCCGATTCGTCGTGATGCGGGTTGCGGTTGGCGGGCGGCCGGCACTTGATGGTATTCGCAATATAGACCTGCTCGCGGCTCAGACCGGCGGCATGCAAAATGGCATTCAATAATTGCCCGGCGCGACCGATAAAGGGTTCGCCGTGCTCATCCTCCTCCTTGCCCGGCGCCTCGCCGATAAACATCCAATCCGCCGCCCGATCGCCAACGCCGGGCACGGCCTGAATCCGGTCTTGATGGAGCGGACAGCGGGTGCAGCCCGCGATACGCTGGAGCAATTCACCCCAGGGCAAAGTTGCGGTGTCAGCAGCGGAATCTGCTGACACCGGCTGCTCGGCAACCGCAGATACGACCGGCGGCGGTTCGTCCGCGGATTCCACGGCATCGACCGCGCCGTCCGCTTCCGTCAGTGCCGCCCCGGGTTCAGCCGCGCCGGCGTCCCGTTTTTGCCAGAGGGTCAGCCCCATCGCTTGCAGGCAAAGCTGTTTTCTGTCGCTCAGACTCACGGACTTCAATCGATCAGTTGCCGCTGGCGTCGCCTGGCGAAGAATCGCCAGCCGGCCAACGCGGGCCCCGACAGCGCATAAAAAGACGATAGGGTCAGCAGCACGACCGGCGGATCCAGCGATATCAGCATGAACAGCAGTGGAATCAGGATCACGTAGGCAAACGGCACGCGGCCGCCGAGATTCAGATCCTTGAAACTGTAATAACTGAAGTTGCTGACCATCAGCAACCCGGCGATGCCGGTCACCCCAAAACCCAAGGTCAGCACGATAATGCCCTCGAGTTCCAGCCTGTCACCCAGCCAGATCATGCTGGCCACCAGCGCGGCGGCCGATGGGCTCGGCAGACCCTGGAAATATCGCTTGCCATCGGGCAGTACCCGGGTATTGAAGCGGGCCAGGCGCAGCGCGCAGGATACGGCATACATAAATGCAGCCAGCCACCCCAGGCGTCCCCAGGCCAGGCCGTATTCGGAAATCCGCACGACGCCCCACTGGTAAACGACCAGCGCCGGCGCCAGGCCGAAGGAAACCATATCCGACAGACTGTCGTATTCCTTGCCAAAATCGCTTTCGGTGCTGGTCATTCTTGCCACCCGGCCATCCAGGCCATCCATAAACATCGCGATGAACAAGGCGATGGCCGCACGTCTGAAATTACCGTCTATCGCGGCGACAATGGCATAAAAACCGGCAAACATGGCCGCAGTCGTAACCAGGTTGGGCAACAGGATAATCCCCTTGCGCAGTTTTTCTTTTCGATTGTTGGTTTTTGCTTTCATTGGCTTTCGCTGTCATCCACCAAAAAACGCGCGACAACATCGCCCATTGTAACCTTTGCCCAGGCGCCCGCGCCGGCTGCGATCACGGATTATGCTTTTTTTGCAGCCACGGCATCCTCGCGCGCAGCCTGGCCCCGACTTTTTCAATCTCGTGCGACTCTGCCGCCGCCCTCCGCCGGCGGATCAGCGGCGACCCGGCCGCAATCTCGGCGTCCAGCTCGTCGGCGAAACGGCCATCCCGGATTTCCGCCAGCAGATCCTGCATCGCGGCTCGACTGGCCTCGTTGATCACCCTGGGTCCGCGCGTATAGTCGCCGAACTCGGCAGCCACGGATATCGATCGTCGCGTCCCCACGATGCCCCGGCGATGCAGCATGTCCGCCATCAGTTTGACCTCGTGCAGACAGCAAAAATAGGCAATATCGGGCGAATAGCCCGCTTCGGTCAGGGTTTCGAACGCGCTGGTGACCAAATGGTCAATACCGCCGCAGAGAACCGCCTGTTCGGCAAACAAGTCCGTTTCGGTTTCCTCCGCGAAGGTCGTCTCCAGCACCGCCGCGCGGCCATGCCCGTTCAGCTTCGCATACGCGAACGCCAGCGCCCTGGCCTGCCCGCTGGCATCCTGGTGTACGCCGACCAGGGCCGGCACGCCCAGGCCGGCTTCATACTGCAAGCGCACCTGCTCACCGATGCCCAGCGGCGCCACCAGCAGAACGTCGAGGTCCGGCCGCGGCACGATGCGCCGGTAATGGATGTTGTAGCCATGCGCAAAGATCAGCGCACTGTGTTTTTTCATGCGGCTGGCGAGGATGTTTTCATACACGGCGGCCTGCTCGGGGTCGGGTATCAGCATCACGACCAGCTCGGACTCCGCCGCTTGTTCCAGCGATACCGGCTCCAGGCCATGCTGCCGGCAGACCTCGGCAGAAGCGGAGCCGGCGCGCAAACCGACCACCACATCCTGTCCGGAATCCCTTAGATTCAACGCGTGGGCGCGGCCCTGCGCACCAAAACCGAGCACCGCTATACGCCTGCCGGCGATCGGCCCGAGGTCGATATCCTTGTCCTCATGGAATGCAGCGCTCATGCGACCGATATTGCAGGCAAGGCTGGCCGCTGGCAAATCAGGGCCGGTTGGAATTACGCTCTGTACCCAGCCACCTCAGGCCCGATACAATCTTCCCGCGAAAGCCCAGCATGCGCTGAACAGAAAAGGAATGCCCCAGGATGCGATTGTCGCGATTGCCGTTAAATACCCTGAAAGAAGTGCCCGCCGACGCGGAGGTGATCAGCCACCAGTTGATGCTGCGCGCAGGCCTGATCCGCAAGCTCGCATCCGGTCTGTACAGCTGGTTGCCGCTGGGGCTCAGGGTACTGCAGAAAATCGAACGCGTGGTGCGCGAGGAAATGAACCGCGCCGGCGCATTCGAATTGCTGATGCCCAGCGTACAGCCGGCTGAACTTTGGCAGGAATCGGAGCGCTGGAACCAGTACGGCCCCGAGTTGCTGCGCTTCAAGGACCGGCATCAGCGCGATTTCTGCTACGGCCCGACCCATGAAGAAGTCATCACCGATATCGCCCGGCGGGAACTGAAAAGCTATAAACAATTGCCGGTC
The DNA here is from genome assembly GCA_022560735.1 of Pseudomonadota bacterium. Lineage (GTDB taxonomy): Bacteria > Pseudomonadota > Gammaproteobacteria > Steroidobacterales > MnTg04 > MnTg04. The sequence goes on along the minus strand of JADFSO010000002.1, from coordinate 61,372 downwards.
AATTACTACCAGATTCAGACCAAGTTCAGGGACGAAATCAGACCACGCTATGGCGTCATGCGCGCGCGCGAATTCATCATGAAAGACGCCTATTCATTTCACCTGGACCAGGAAAGCCTGGATGCGGGTTACCAGGCGATGTTCGAGGCCTATAGCATCATCTTCACCCGCCTGGGCCTGCGCTTCAGGACGGTTCAGGCTGACTCCGGCGCCATCGGCGGCAATGCTTCGCAGGAATTTCATGTGCTCGCGGATTGCGGCGAGGATACGATCGTGTTCTCCGATGGGGACGATTACGCGGCCAATCTTGAAATGGCCGAGGCGCTGCCGCCGCCGGCCGGGAAGAAAAAACCGGGCGCCGATATGCAGCTTGTCGATACACCCGCCGTGCGCAGCATCGCCGAGCTTTGTTCGTTCCTGAACACCGATCCGGGCCACTGCATCAAGACTTTGCTGGTGGACGCGGAAGACGGCGGCCTGGTCGCCCTGGTCCTGCGCGGCGATCACGAATTAAACGTCTTCAAGGCGGAAAAAATACCAGGCGTCCGCGAACCGCTGACGATGGCCACGGCCGATAAGGTTAGAGAAAATATCGGCTGCGAACCCGGTTTCATCGGCCCGTTCGATTTGCCCTGTCCGATTCATGCCGATCACAGCGCCGCGGCGCTGGTCGATTTCGTCTGCGGCGCCAATGAAACAGACAAACACCGGGTCAATGTCAACTGGGGTCGCGATGTCCCCGATTGCGTTTCGGCGGATTTGCGAAATGTCATCGATGGAGACCCGAGCCCGACCGGCAAAGGCACTTTGTCGATAGCCCGCGGCATAGAGGTCGGGCATATATTCAAGCTCGGCGACAAGTACAGCTCGATGATGAATGCACAGGTACTCGACGCCGATGGCAAAAACCGGGCCATGCTCATGGGTTGCTACGGTATCGGCATCACGCGGATTGCAGCAGCCGCCATCGAACAAAACCACGACCAGCGCGGCATCATCTGGCCGCCGGCGATGGCGCCGTTCGATGTTGCGCTGATCCCGATCAATCAGCACAAATCGGATCGGGTCAGGGATGCCGCAGACCAGCTTTATGCGGAACTGGATGCCATGGGGTTGCAGGTGCTCGTCGACGACCGCAACGCCAGGCCGGGGGTAAAATTTGCCGATATGGATCTGATCGGCATTCCGCATCGAGTGGTGGTCGCAGAAAAAGGCCTGGATGCGGGCACCTTCGAATACAAGAACCGGCGCGATGACGAACCCCGGCATTTGTCCATCGACGAGTTAAAGGATTTGCTTGGCAGCTCGCAGACCGGGACCTGACCATGCCGCCGACACCGAACAAGACCCGGCGCGGATTGTTGCTGATCCTGATGTTGACCGGCACAACCGCGCTGGCACAGACGCAGCCGGATCCCGAACTGCGGCGCCTGCTGATCGAGGCGGCCAATGACTCGAGCAGCTTCGAGGACAGATTCGATGCCGAGGTCTGGTTGACCGATATGTCCGGCAGGCTGGCCCGGCAGGTTCCAGACACCCGCGAGCGCTTGAAATTGCTCAAGCAAATTCATTTCGAGGCGACCCTTAAAGACCTTTACCCGGAGCTGGTTCTCGCGGTGATCGATATAGAAAGCAATTTCGATCGATTTGCGATTTCCTCGGCAGGGGCAATTGGGCTGATGCAAGTGATGCCGTTCTGGCTAAAGGAAATTGGCAGACCCGATGATAACCTGGTCAATGCGCAGACCAATTTGCGCATGGGTTGCACCATACTCAAGTATTACCTGGATCTCGAAAATCAGGACCTGATTCGCGGACTGGCCAGGTACAATGGCAGCAAGGGACGAAGAAAGTATGGCGACATGGTCATCGATCGTCTGAACCGGAAGTGGTATCGAAATTAATTAACCAGAAAACCGTCCGGCGCCAGGTCGCCGGCCAGCTCTTTGCTGATTGGCTCGGCGGTCACTGCGTCCACCCGGGCGTAAGGCGGCCCGTGGTGCAGCCAGGCCTCAAGCAATGCCAGCTTGTCCGGGTCGCCAAAGGCGACGATTTCCACGCGGCCGTTTGCCAGATTCTTGACCCGGCCGCTCAACCCCAGTGAATTCGCGTGTTCCGCGGTGCTGGCCCGGAAAAAAACGCCCTGGACACGACCTGACACCAGGTAACGGCAAAACTGGGGATCCTGACTCACTATTGCTGGGAACCGGGGGGTAGGAGAGCTTCCCTAATGTTGTTCGGTACCGGCAGCCTTGACGGCCGTGTTGATCGCGACCTCAGCCCAACGCTTCGCCTCCCGGGCATCGTTTTTCGCGCCGTTGTAGGCCTTGCGATGCAAATTGGCCTCGGCATCGGCCAGAAATTGCCGGGCGTCTTTGAGCGCCAATGCCGCGTGTTCCTCCGCGCCCGCGGTAATCGCCGCCTGTATGGCCTGTCGCGCATCGCTCATTTCCTGGACCGGCGGATTGCTCGCACAAGCGCTGAGCATCAATAAACCGGTTGCCAGGAGCAGACGAAAAGCTCTGGGTTGGCGTTTCTTGTACATTCGAACCTATCGAAAAACGGAAGGGCTTAGAACGCTATCAAGGGCACTCTATTCCGTCAAGCCGAGCCCCGCTACAATCGACCGGGCCAAAAGCCGGCAAAAAAAGGGAATTGACCTTGGAAACCATTATCTACCACAACCCCCGCTGCTCAAAATCCCGCGCAACCCTGCAATTGCTGCGCGACCGGGGGCTGAATCCGACCGTTATCGAGTACCTCATCGACCCGCCCGGCAAGGACACCCTGCTGGAAATCCTTTCCCTGCTGGCGCTGCAGCCAAGACAGCTCATGCGCCGCGCGGAAAGCCTTTACCAGGAACTGGGCCTCGACAACCCTGATCTGGGCGACGATGAACTTATCCAGGCGATGCTCGACAACCCGGTCCTGATAGAGCGTCCCATCGTCCTGGCCGGCGGGATGGCGCGAATCGGCCGGCCACCCGAACAGGTGCTGGAGATTCTTCGATGAAGGCTGAAATCCTGGTGCTTTATTATTCCAGGGATGGCGCAACCGCCGAACTGGCACGCCAGGTGTGCCTGGGTGTCGAGTCGGTCGAAAAATGCAGCGCCAGGCTCAGGACAGTACCCGCCGTCAGCGCCGTTTGTGAAGCCAGCGAGCCGGTGGTTCCCGATGACGGACCGCCCTACGCCGCGCACCAGGACCTGATCGAATGCGCCGGTCTGGTCATGGGCAGTCCGACGCGTTTTGGCAACATGGCGGCGCCGTTAAAATATTTTCTCGATGGCAGCGGCAGCCTCTGGCTATCGGGTGGCCTGGCGGGTAAACCGGCGGCGGTCTTCACCTCGACCGAATCTTTGCATGGCGGGCAGGAATCCACGCTGCTGACGATGATGATTCCCTTGCTGCACCATGGCATGCTGATTCTCGGTCTGCCCTACACCGAAGCGCTGGTCAGCGCTACGAGTTCAGGCGGCGGACCATACGGCGCCAGCCATTGGGCCCATGGCCAGAAGCAGGCATTGATCACGGATGAGGAAAAGAAGCTGGCGATAGCCCTGGGTAAGCGGGTCGCAGAACTCGCCTGCAAACTGAGCCCGGATTGTTCATGAAGGCTCTGCGCAATCATCACGACGATCGATGAATTAAGCCAGGCTGGCGGCTGATTCAGCGGCCGGTTCTCAGACTCAGCGCCAGGCAGAAAAACAATGCGCAACTGAAAAAAACCAGGGCCGCGGACCAAAGCCGCAGGGCCGGATTGGCAATCAGTTCCATCAGGCCAAGCGCGACCGGAAGCGCCAGCAGCATCATCAGCCAGCGATAAGTATAGGTCCGCGCAGTCAATACCCCGGGTACCGATACCAGCATTACGGCCAACGGCAACCAGGCCCACCCCGGGTATGCCGGCAGAATCAATGCGGCGAAAATCAGCAACAGGATGGTGGCGTGGCTTGCGAGCAACAACCATCTGAGCAGGACAGGAGGCCGCGACAGACCCTTCTCAGCCAAGATCGGCGCCCCGGCTCAGCACGTCACGAACAAAAGGCACGGTTAACCGACGCTGCGCTCGCAAAGATGCCAGGTCCAGCGTATCCAGCAGCCGGTATACCGAGCGCATGTCTCGCGGGAAACGCCGCAAAAGAAAACGACTGGTTTCCTCCGGCAATTGCAAACCGCGGTGTTTGGCACGCAAAGCCATTGCTTTGTGCAAATCTTCGCCGCTGACCGGATCCACGCGGTAAACGGGCCCCCAGTTCAGCCGCGATTGCAGATCCGGCAACTCGAAGACGATTTTTGCCGCCGGCCGGTCGGCCGAAACCAGCAAGCTGCCGCCGATTTCAGCAACTTCGTTGAACAGCCTGAACAAGCGAGACTCCCAGTCAGCCAGCCCGGCGACCCGCTGCACATCATCCAGGCAGATCAGTGAGAATTCCTCGAGCCCCGCAAGCATTCCCGCCTCCAGGTTCTCTTTTAGCGGCAGGTAGGCGGCACGCCGGCCATGCCGGCTGGCCTCCGCACATGCGGCCTGCAAAAGATGGGTCTTGCCGCTGCCCGACCCACCCCACAACCAGATCAAGCGTTCATCTCCACTGCGCGCCAGCGACTTCAGATGAGTCAGCAAGACGCCATTCCCGGACACATAAAAACTATCGAAAACGGCCTGATCCGACAGCTGGACCGGCAACGTCAGTTGTCGGGATTCAGTCACGTGGCATCCGCAACCGACAGATAGGCCTTGCGGCCCCACTGCCAGACATAATCGACACCGCTGACGATGGTGCTAACCATGACGCACGCCCCCAGGGCAATCGCCCAGGCCCCCCGCGGCCAGCCGTAACCCGCTCCGGATACGACCGCCAGCACCAGCATCAACTGCAGCATGGTATTGATCTTGCTGATGCCGGTGGGCTGCAGCTCCACGGCGCCAAACAACCAGTGGTAAACCAGGCCGCCGATGACGATTACCAGGTCGCGTCCGACCACCAGCGCCGCCAGCCAGAGCGGGATCATGTCAACCAGGGTCAGCGTAATAAACATCGATACCATCAGAAATTTATCCGCCAACGGGTCGAGGATTCCACCGAGACGTGAACGCCAGCCAAAACGTCTCGCCAGGTAACCATCCAGCCCATCCGAAAACCCCGCGATAAAAAACAGCCAGAGCGTGGCCACGAAATCGCCGTGCCACAATAACCAGACCACCGGACCCACCAGCAGGATCCGAAAAATACAGATCATGTTGGGTATATGTTTCGCTATCACTGGCGATACCTGTAGACAATCGTCCCGAGCATCGCCACCGGGTAAGCAGGATCTTCGGCAAACAAAACCTTGCCGAGATTGATCGCACTCGCGAACCGATCCGGGCCGGCACGCAATTCAAGGCTGAACAGCACCTCGTCGCCACGGACCCGGTCGACCGCGACCGCATTGACCAATGACAAGGACTCGAGATACAGCCTGACTCGCCCATAAGCCGCCAGGTCGTCGATCCCCCTGACCAGGACCAGTTGCCGCCCGCTGTTTTGGCTGTCTATGGCGGCAAGAACGGTGGCAAACTCGTCAGCCGCATGGTCGATGCCCGCGGCCAGGCCGCCCCGCCAGCTTTGCATCCGGCCGGCAAAAAACAAAGTCCAGCTGACCCGGTAAACGGGCTCATCCGTCCCTGTCCGCCGCTCTGCCCGCGCGGTTCCCACGAGCACGGCATCGGCATCATAGCGCTCGCTTGCAGCTAAAATGTTGTCCGCAAAAAGGCCGCGTAAATCGGCTGCATCGATGGCCTGCTGATCCTCCGCATCCATCAACGGAATAATGACCGGGACACCACGCTGACTGGCGGTCTCTTTCAGGCTTGCGGCAACCGGTCCCGGGTCATCCGCCGCAAGAATCTGTCGGGTGCCGCGTTGATCGGTCAGCACCAGCCAGATCAAGGTCGCCGGCCGCTCCTGCCCCCAGACCGGCAGGCCCAACTCGCTGAGCCGCCGGTTTATCGCCTGCCCGTCGAAAGAAATGAGCAAGGTGCGGCTGTCGATATAGCCGAACTGCTGGATATAATCGCGCGCCGTGGCAATGATGGCCTGGGTTTCCTCCGCCTGGTCGACTTCGCGGGTCCCGGTTACCCTGGTCAGCACGACTGCCATCGCATCCTTGAATGCCTGCTCCAGGGTTTCCGCGTTACGCACGCTGACCTCCATCCGGACCTGGTAAAGATTGCCAAACATCGATGCTGCCGCCGGCTGGGTTGCCAGCATCAGGCACAGCGCAGCAAGTATTGTCTTTATCCAATGAATCATTTTTCGCCTGATCTGTCTTTTTGCTATCCGGGCCAAGATCGAACAGGTAAAATTATTACACATACCGAAGCCGCAGCCTGCATTTTGCGACTGTGTATTGCAGATTTGGCAGCCGGCGGCCTTTTGGCAAATTGAGGAATCGATCCATGGCTGATAAGCCTGCGCTCAGCTACCAGGATGCCGGTGTCGATATCGATGCCGGAAAGCGCCTGGTCGAATTGATCAAACCTGCGGTCGCCAGGACCAGGCGACCGGAAGTCATCGCAGGCCTGGGTGGATTCGGCGGTCTTTTCCGGCTGCCCGCGGACCGTTACCGGAAACCTGTCATGGTGTCCGGAACCGACGGGGTTGGCACCAAGCTGAGACTCGCCATCGACATGAATCGCCATGACACGATAGGCATCGATCTCGTCGCCATGTGCGTCAATGACGTACTTGTGGCCGGTGCCGAGCCGATGTTTTTTCTCGATTACTATGCGACCGGAAAACTGCAGCCGGAAACCGCCGCAACGGTGGTTGAAGGAATCGCGGAGGGTTGCCAACAGGCCGGGTGCGCGTTGATCGGCGGTGAAACCGCGGAAATGCCCGGCATGTATCAAAGCGATGATTACGACCTGGCCGGATTCTGTGTCGGTATCGTCGAAGAAGACGAGCTGCTCGATGGCAGTCGCATCGAGCCCGGAAACGTGTTGATCGGACTGGCGTCTTCCGGTCTGCACTCGAATGGCTATGCGCTGGCGCGCAAAGTGCTGGCAACATCGGCCGCCAGCCTGGACAGTCCCTTTGACGGCTCCACCCTGGGTCTTTGCCTGCTCCAGCCGACGCGTATCTATGTCTGCGCGATCATGAATCTTCTGCGGCGTCAAACGATTCACGGCCTGGCCCATATTACCGGCGGCGGGCTGACGGAAAACCTGCCGCGAATATTGCCGGCCGGCTGCAGCGCCGTGGTCGACCTCGACAGCTGGCAGCGACCCGAAATCTTTTGCTGGTTACAGGATCACGGCGGCATCGATGAGCATGAAATGCTCAGAACATTCAACTGCGGTGTCGGCATGGTGATCTGCCTGCCCGCCGAACAAGAGGCCGCTGCCATCGCGTCCCTGAATGCCGACGGTGAACGGGCTTTTCGCCTGGGAATCATCGAAAAAGGGGCTGGCGAGGTTCGCTTTCGGTGAACCCGGTGCCAGGCGCCCCGCTGACGCTGGTGGTTCTGATCTCCAACCAGGGCAGCAATCTGCAGGCGATCATCGACGCCATAGCCAACCAGGAGATCCACGCCAGAATTCTTGCCGTGGTCAGCAACAATCCGCATGCGCCGGGTCTGCAGAGAGCAAAAACCGCGGGCATCCCGACCGCGGTGGCGGAGCGCGCCGATTTTGCGACCAGGAAAGATTTCGACCGCCGGCTATTGCAGCTGGTCCGCGATTACGACCCCGGCCTGGTCGTGCTGGCCGGGTTCATGCGCATTCTGGATGATGCATTCGTCGAGCATTTTGACGGCCGTTTGTTGAACGTTCATCCATCGCTGCTGCCAAAATACCCGGGATTGAACACTTACTGCCGCGTGCTGGCGGCAAAAGACAGCGTGCATGGCTGCAGCATCCATTTTGTCAGTTCCCGGGTGGATGGCGGACCGGTTGTCGCCCAGTCCGAGGTGCCGATCCAGGCCGGTGATGACGAAATCAGCCTTTCAGCCAAGGTTCAGGCTAGCGAGCATAAACTCTATCCCATGGTCATCGGCTGGTTTGCCCGCGGTGCACTACGGTGCCGGCGCCAAACCATCATGCTTGATGGCGAACTTCTGGGAAAGCCCAGAAAAATCGCGTTTACCGATCTCGATGAAGCACAAGAATTGAATTAACAGACGAATCATGTCAATCAAAATGCAAATATTAAGTGGCCTGGCGGCGCTGCTCGCGACCGCCGGTCTGGCCAGCGCAGAAACCGATATGCCAGCGGTCCACCAACCGGTAGCCGGGCCTGCCCTGCAACCGTTCTCGGCCAGTTACAAAGTTCTGCGGGGGAAAAAACGCGTTGGCGTCTCCAGGGTGGAACTGATTGCCGATGCCGATGGCCTGTTTGTTTACCGGACCCGAGTCAAGCCCCGTGGCCTGGCCCGCCTGTTCGTGCATCGGGATGTGAAAGCCGAGAGCCGCTTCATCCTGCAAAATGGCCTGCCGTTTCCGCAATCTTACACATCCAGCGGCGCGAAAAAAAATGACACCCAACGCATTTTGTTCGCTCCACTCAATAACGAAATATCAAGTCGATACAAAGGCGTGGAAAAAACGCTGCCATGGTCACCGGGCGTGCTGGATCTGCTGAGCATGGAAATTGCGATGAAACTGCAGTTTTCCCGGGGCGAAATTCCCACCGTATATACGGTCGCCGAAAAAAACAGCATCCGGGAATACCATCTCGAAATAGAGGGCACGGAATCGATTCAGACGCCCTTTGGCGAATATGCCGCAGTCAGGATAAGGCGGCAAAAAACCGGCTCCGACAATCATGCGATCATCTGGCTGGCGCCCGAACTGGATTGCCTGATGCTGCGTTTCGATAAATACAAGCGCGGGAAAATCGATTTTTCCATACGCCTGAGCGCATACAACCCTGCGCCCGCGAATTGAATGGAAGCTAGCCCGGATTATTCATGAATGCGCTCGCGATCATGCTTTTGGCAAGGTAACCCCGGTCTGGCCCTGGTATTTGCCGCCGCGATCGAGATAGGAAGTCTCGCAATCTTCGTCTGACTCGAAAAACAGCATCTGGGCGACGCCCTCATTCGCATAGACCTTGGCCGGCAGCGGCGAGGTGTTGGAAAATTCCAGCGTCACATGCCCTTCCCACTCGGGCTCCAGCGGCGTGACATTCACGATGATCCCGCAACGCGCGTAAGTGGATTTTCCGAGACAAATGGTGAGCACGCGGCGCGGTATCCGAAAATACTCGATCGTCCTGGCCAGCACAAAAGAGTTTGGCGGAATAATGCAAACATCGGCTTGCAGATCGACAAAGCTGTCAGTCTCAAATTTCTTGGGATCGACAATGGCGGAATTGATATTGGTGAATATCTTGAATTCAGGGGCGCAACGGACATCGTAGCCATAGCTGGAAGTCCCGTACGAGACCACCGGTCCATTGCCGTTTTTCCTGACCTGGCCCGATTCAAACGGCTCGATCATGCCGTGTTCGGCAACCATGCGTCTTATCCACTTGTCTGACTTGATACTCATTAACGGTCCTCGATGCTGATTTTCGGAAACAGGTGGCTGTAGTCCTTGCGCTTTGCCGCGAGTTGAGCGCTCATTCTCAGCGCAATCTGCCGGTAACGCTCGGCCAGCGGGCTGTCCTCGTCGGCGACGACGGTTGGATTGCCGCTGTCCATGTGCTGCCTGATGCGAATATCCAGCGGCAGGGAACCCAGCAACGGCACCTCGTATTGTTCCGCCATTTCCCGCCCGCCGCCACTGCCAAAAACGGGTTCCTCGTGGCCACAATGCGAACAAACGTGGGTACTCATATTTTCGACGATGCCGAGTACCGGGACCGAAACCTTTTCAAACATCTTCAAACCCTTGCGTGCATCGAGCAAGGCGATGTCCTGTGGCGTGGTCACGATGACGGCGCCGCTTAGCGGCACCTTTTGCGACAGTGTCAGTTGGGTATCGCCGGTCCCCGGCGGCATATCGACGATCAGGTAGTCCAGTTCACCCCACACGGTATCGGTGATCAGTTGGGTCAGCGCCTGTGTGACCATGGGTCCGCGCCAGACCATCGCCTGCTCCTGATCGATCAGAAAGCCGATGGACATGGCGCTGATCCCATGCGCCTGCAGGGGTTGCATCGTCTTGCCATCGGTGCTGCTGGGACGCTGCCCGCCCAGCCCCAGCATCTGCGGCAGACTGGGACCATAAATATCCGCATCCAGGATGCCGGTTTTTGCTCCCTCGCCCGCCAGCGCCAGCGCCAGGTTGACCGCAGTCGTCGATTTACCGACCCCGCCCTTGCCGGAGGCAACCGCGATGACGTTTCGCACCTGCCCCAGCGGTTTTAATGTGGCCTGGACCGCATGCGCCGCCACCTGCCAGGTTATCCTGAGCTTGACCGGACCTGCCCCCAGCTGTTTCTCGATCAACGGGGTCAGCTCGGCGATCAGCCGGTCCCGGTATCGATCCGCCGGAAAACCCAGGCGGATCTCGATGGCAATGCCGCCGTCCGCTTCGTTCACATCGACGACTTTAGCTACATCGGCGAGCGGGTGCCCAAGGTCATTTTCACCAAAATCCGCAAGAACTTTGGCAAGCCCCGAATCGATGTCATTTTTCATTGGCAGGTTGAAATCACAGAAAGGTGGCCTATTGTAACCTGTCCCGGCCCGTCTCTGAACAATTGCGCGCTGTGATTCAGGTCGCTATTTTGCCGGCATCGGTGTGGCATAATGCAGCGGATTATGGTGAAGACTCACCGAAAACGGCGGATATCGGCAGCAGGCGTGGCATAGCCTGCGAGACAGCGAGGCCAGCCTAATAGTGACGACTGAGACGCACAATCTATGAAGTTCCTTTCTGCCATGCGGGCCGAACGCCTTATGTCCCGGGTTTTGGAACTTGGCGAGGTGGAATCGCCAGCGGCCTTAAAAGCGCTGGGGAAGCTGTCCGCCCTCGGTCGCAGCGCAATACCACCGGTCCTGGAGGCCCTGGCGCATGCCGACAAGAAGCAAACCGTAGCCTATGTCGATGTCCTGTCGCAGACGCTCACCGACAAGACCTTCCCCCTGTTCGGAGAGGGACTCAAGGAAAACAACGAGCGGGTGGTCGCCGGCATCGCCTGGGCGATGACCAGCAGTGATCAGTACAACCCTTCATTACTGCTGGAATTGCTCCGCGATCCGGACACCGACAAGGCAGCCGTCATCACCATCCTCAAACACAACAACAAACGGCTGAATGTATACGAGCTTTTGCGCGTGGCGTACGAGGTCGAGCCGCACGAAAAGGCGGCGATCTTTGGCCTGATAGCGAGCCTTGCCAATGAAGACATGGTGCCTGACCTGATCGAACGCATGGAGGGCAAGGACTCGATAGCCAAGGTACACATCATCAATATTCTGTACCGCTACAACAAACCCGAGGTCAGACGCTGCTTCGAGAAGCAGCTCGCCAACAAGAACAAAATGGTCCGCCAGGCCGCGCTGACTGCACTAAGCCACATGGATGGAGACATCGATTCGGAAGCGGTCATGCGATTGTTGCGCGACCCGGATCTGGAAGTGCAAAACAGGGCAATCGACCTGGTGATCAAGATCAACCACCCGGACACCGTCAAACACCTGGTCCACATCCTCAAAGACGAATCCGAATTTGTTCGCCGCGCCGCCGTCGAGGTACTGAACGAAATCGGCGATGCCAATTCGATCAAGCACCTGCTTGAAGCCATCGCCGATGAAGACTGGTGGGTGCGATCCCGTTCGGCTGACGCCCTGGCGAAAATTGGCGGATCGCGGGTGGTCGATGCGGTAATGGAGTTGATCGGCGACAAGGACGAAGGCATCAGGCGGGCGGCAATCGAAATCCTCAATGTGACGCGCGATAAACGAGCCATCGGCAAACTGATTGAAGCAACCAAAGACAAGGACTGGTGGGTTAGCGAACGCGCGGTGGACGCACTGGCCGAAATCGGCAGCAAGGAAGCGGTGCCGGCCCTGGTCGAAATGGTGGAATCCAACCACAAGGCAATGCCGGTCATTATCCGCGCGCTAGGCAAGATCGGCGATGAGAAATGTATCGATAAGCTGATACCGTTGCTGGCCCGGGAAGAAAAAGCAATCCGGCTGGAAGCCATGGCCGCCCTGGCCAGCCTGGCAGATGCGAACCAATCGGACGATGTGCAAAAAGCCATCGCTGCCCAGACCGGCGGCAAGGATGAAACAGTCAATCGCGCCGCAAAACGGGCGATGAAGAAACTCGAGCGGCGTTTCTCGGATACGGCGGTTCTCTCGGATGAGGAAGTCGCACAATATGCCGAACCTGACCATACCTTGCTGATGGATAGCCGCGAAGTCAATGAAGTCATCATGGCAGCTGAGAAAGCCAAGATTCTGGACATCACGACCCTGAAACCAGGCGATATCATTGCGGACCGTTACCAATACATCACCCAGATCGGCAAAGGCGCTTTCGGTACCGTGTTGTTGGTTGAAGACAGCGTGGTTGACGAACAACTTATACTCAAATTTCTCAATCCGAATGTTTCATCGGATGAAGAAATGCTCAAGCGCTTCGTACACGAGTTGCGTTATTCAAGAAAAATCACGCACAAAAATGTGATCCGAATCTATGATTTTCTTTTCCTGCAGGGCCTGTATGCCATCTCGATGGAATATTTTCCGTCGCATACCCTGGGCGGCGAAGTCGTCGATGAAAAACCGCTGGCGATCAAAAAGGCCGTACGCTTCGCCTGTGATATCGCGACCGGCATGGCGGTTGCCCACGCCGCCGGCATTGTCCACCGGGATCTGAAACCCGCAAATATTCTGATCAATGAGGAAGGCCTGCTCAAGATCGTGGATTTTGGCGTGGCGGCAGCCCAAAAAAGCGGCGACACCCAATTGACCAAGACCGGTTACGTGATCGGTTCACCGAAATACATGGCGCCGGAACAGATTCTCGGCAAGAAGGTCAATGTTCAGGCGGATATCTACAGCCTGGGCATAATTCTTTACGAGCTGGTGACCGGGGTGGCGCCATACCGCCGCGGCGATCACATGTCGGTGATGTACCAGCATGTGCAGGGCAAGGCGCCATCGGCCATCGAGGTCAACAAGAAGGTACCGCAGGAACTGAGCGCTATCATCTCCAAGGCCATGTCCCTGGACCCCAAGGATCGGCATGAATCCATGGATGATATCTATCAGGCAATGGATGCCTACCTTTGATATTCTAGGCCCTGGAATCTTTCAGGGTGGATTCAAATGACCAGCAAACGATCGGGCATGGGTCTGCGCTGATGGCGAGAATCGATGCGTTCTTGAAACTCGGCCTGCAGCAAGGATGCTCCGATATTCACCTCGCGGTTGGCGTCCCGCCGATGCTCAGGCTGCATGGCGACCTGACTCCGATCCGCTTTCGCGATCTTGGCGGCACCGAACTGCAAGGATATGTCGACGAAATCCTGACCGAAAACCAGCGCGACCGGTTTGACATGGGTGGCGACATCGATTTTGCCTATGTCAGTGAAGACGGCGGCCGGTTCCGGGTCAATATTTTTCGCAAGGAAACCGGCGTTGGCGCAACCTTCAGGCACATCCCGGACGAAGTGCCGGCACTCGACAAACTCGGGATGCCGCCGATCGTGAAAAAACTCTGCGACCATCACCAGGGCATGGTCCTGGTTACCGGTTCGACCGGCACCGGGAAATCGACGACCCTCGCCGCGATGATCGATCACATCAATCGAACTCGCAAGGTGAATATCATCAGCCTGGAAGACCCGATCGAATTCGTCCATACCAGCAAAAGCTCGCAGATAATCCAGCGTGAACTGGGCACCCATATACGCTCCTTTGCCGATGGTGTCCGTGCCGCAATGCGCGAGGATCCGGATGTCATCCTGGTCGGCGAACTGCGCGACGAGGAAACCATTTCGATGGCGATGACCGCCGCCGAAACAGGGCATCTCGTTCTTGGCACCTTGCATACCACCGGGGCTGTAAAGACCATCGATCGTATGATCGACGCTTTGCCGGCCGAGCTTCGCGAACAAACCAAATCGTTTCTGGCGCAGGGCCTGAACGCCGTGATTTCCCAGGTACTGGTCAGGACACCGGACTCCAGGGGCCGCAAGGCGGTCCTGGAGATCATGATCATGACCCGTGCCATCGCCAAACTCATCTCGACAGACCAGACCCACCAAATCCCGTCCCAGCTGCAAACCGGCAAAAACCTGGGCATGCAAATGCTCGATCAGGCCTTGCTTGACGCCATAGAAGCCAAGGAGATCGACCCGGATCATGCGGTGACCTTTGCGCAGGATAAATCCCTGTTCAAGCGTTTTGTCACCGATACCAGCCTGATGCCCAGATTCGAAACCTGAAACGGAGATCGCCAGTGAGCCTGATCGAAGAGTTGCTAAAGGAAACGGTGGAAAAAAATGGCTCCGACCTGCATTTCGTCGCCGGAGACCCGCCCCGTATCAGGCAATTCGGTGATCTTCAAACCTTGCGCCCGGATCGCCTGGGCCAGGAAGAGACCGAGATCGAACTTGGGAAGATCATGCCCCGCAAGGCGCAAAAGGCGCTGAACAAGCAAGATGGCGCCGATTTCGCGTATACCCTGGCCGATGTTGCCCGATTCCGGGTCAACGTCTTCCGCCACCTCGGCGGGCTGGGTGGTATTTTCAGGGTCATCCCGAGCAAGACGCTGACCCTGGTTGACCTCGGCATGCCGACCGTCGTCAGCGACCTTTGCCGCTCGTCCAGCGGTCTTATCCTGGTCACGGGGAAAACCGGTTCCGGCAAATCGACAACGCTGGCGGCAATGATCGATGCGATCAACAAGCGAATCAAAGGTCACATCATCACGATCGAAGACCCGATCGAATTTATTCACAAACGGGTAAATTGTCTGATCAGCCAGCGGGAAATCGGGGCGCATACCAACAGTTTTGCCAGCGCCCTCCAATCCGCGTTGCGCGAAGACCCGGATGTCGTCCTGGTTGGCGAAATGCGTGATCTCGAAACGATCAGTATCGCGGTTACCGCGGCCGAAATGGGAATCCTGGTCATGGGTACCCTGCACACGAACGGCGCGGCCGCGACTGTAGACCGTATCGTTCATGCTTTTCCGGCGGATAAGCAAGCCCCGGTTCGGTCGATGCTCTCGACTTCGCTTAGGGGTGTGATTTCCCAGCAGCTGGTCAGACGCAGCGACAAGGATGGCCGGGTCGCCGCACTGGACATATTGATCAACAATTCCGCGATTTCCAACCTGGTTCGCCAGGGAAAACTGGATCAGCTGGAGAACACGATGGCAAGCAGCGCCGGCGTGGGCATGTGCACCATGGACGGGTCGCTGATGGCGCTGTACAACAAGGGGACGATTTCCGCCGAAGAGGCCTATATGAAGGCGCTCGACAAAAAGAAATTCGAGGAAATCAGAGAGCTGGAAGCGCCCCGAAATGGCTGACCCTTGTGGCATAATCCGGCCTTGATGCAAAACGGCTTAACGACACTCCGGGCGCTAAATCATAATGAGTAGACAAAAACGCCAGATCCTGGTGAGCAGCGCCCTGCCTTATGCAAACGGAGACTTGCACCTCGGCCATATGCTGGAGTACGTGCAGACAGATATCTGGGTGCGTTTTCAAAAGCTGCGCGGCAATGACTGTCTGTTTGTCTGTGCCAGCGACGCCCATGGCACGCCGATCATGCTGACCGCGGAGAAGGAAGGCATCACCCCGGAAGAACTCGTGACCCGGGTTGCCGAGAGCAACCGGCGAGACTATGCGAATTTCCATATCGAAATGGATAACTTTCACAGTACCCATTCCGAGGAAAATCGCGAACTTGTAGAGGGCATATACGCAGCCCTGGTGAAAAACGGCCACATCAGCCGGAAGAAAATCCGCCAGGCCTTCGATGAACAACGCAACATGTTTCTCCCCGACCGCTATGTACGCGGCAATTGCCCCAGGTGCGGCGCGGATGACCAGTATGGCGACAGTTGCGAGGCCTGTGGCGCGACTTATTCGCCAGCCGAGCTGGTCAACCCGATTTCGGTCGTTTCGGGAAACCCGCCGGTGGAAAAGGAATCCGAACACCTGTTTTTCCGGCTTGCCGATTTCACGACCATGCTGCGTGAATGGATACACAGTGGACAATTGCATACCAGCATAGTCAGGAAACTGGACGAGTGGTTCGAAGCGGGCCTGCGCGACTGGGATATTTCACGGGATGCACCCTATTTCGGCTTCGAAATCCCGGGCGAAGAGGACAAGTATTTTTACGTGTGGCTGGATGCCCCGATCGGTTATATGGCGAGCTTTATCCAGTATTGCCGCAACGAGGGCATCGACTTCGACAGTTACTGGAGACCGGGCGGCAGCACCGAGCTGTACCATTTTATCGGCAAGGACATCATTTATTTTCACGCGCTGTTCTGGCCGGCGGTCCTGCATGGCTCCGGTTACCGGATCCCGACCTCGGTGCTGGCGCATGGATTCCTGACCGTCAACGGCGCCAAGATGTCCAAATCGCGCGGCACTTTTATCACCGCGAAGACATACGTGGAACATCTCGACCCCGAGTACCTCAGATATTATTTCGCCGCCAAGCTGGGGCCCGGCATCGACGACCTCGACTTGAATCTCGAGGATTTCAGGCAGCGCGTAAACAGCGACGTGGTCGGAAAGCTGGTCAATATTGCCAGCCGTTGCGCCGGTTTCGTTGAGCGGCTGGCCGATGGAAAACTGGCCGCGGAACTGCCGGATCCCGATTTGTTCAGCCGGTTTGCGGATGCGTCCGAGGCTATCGCCGATGCCTACGAGAAACGCGAATACGCGCAGGCCATACGCAGGATCATGGCGCTGGCCGACCAGGCAAACCGTTATATCGATGAGCAAAAGCCATGGGTCCTGGCCAGGGAAGAAGGCAACGAACAAAAGATCCAGGGCATCTGTACGCAAGGCCTCAATCATTTCAGGCAACTGTGCATTTATCTCAAGCCGGTGCTGCCCATACTCGTTGCCAATGCCGAGGAATTTCTGCAAACCGGCGAAACGGACTGGGACGATTTGCGCATACCCCAGTTGGCAAGCGCCATCAATCCGTTCAAACCGCTGGCCCGGCGAATCGAGACGGCGGATATCGAAAAAATGGTGGCAGCGTCACGCGAGAAACTGGCGCCATCGGCCAAACACTAGGCGCAGGACTACATGATCAGCAGCAAGGCATGAGATGAGCGAACTGGGTTTGATTATCGTCAGTACCGTACTGGTCAACAATTTCGTTTTGGTGAAGTTTCTTGGCCTGTGCCCGTTCATGGGCGTATCGCGAAAACTGGATGGCGCCGTGGGTATGGGCCTGGCGACGACTTTTGTCCTGACCTTGTCTTCGGCGGCCAGCTACCTCCTGCATCATTATCTGCTCGAACCGCTGGGGCTGACCTACCTGCGGACCATTACTTTTATTTTGCTGATCGCCGCCATGGTCCAGTTCACGGAAATGATGGTGCGGCGGTCCAGCCCGCTGCTGTATCAGATCCTTGGCATATATCTGCCGCTGATCACCACCAATTGCGCGGTCCTCGGCGTGACCTTGCTGAATGTTCAGGAATCGCATGGCTTCGTCGAGTCGCTGTTGTATGGCTTTGGGGCCGCACTCGGGTTTTCGATGGTCCTGGTTTTCTTTTCGGCGATCCGCGAAAGAATTGAGCTTGCCGATATTCCAAAACCGTTCAAGGGCGCATCGATCGCGCTGATCACGGCGGGGATCATGGCGCTCGCTTTTCTCGGCTTTACCGGGCTGGTCAAGGTGTAGTCTTGCTTGCGATCATTACAATCGGCTTGCTCGCTCTCGTCCTGGGGGTGGCGCTTGGCTTTGCCGCTGACCGATTCAGGATTACCCGGGACCCGGTAGTCGAGCAGATCAACAACCTGCTGCCGCAGACCCAGTGCGGCCAGTGCAACTTCCCGGGCTGCCGGCCCTATGCGGAGGCGATTGCCGCGGGCGAGGCGGATATCAACCACTGCCCGCCTGGCGGCGAAGCGACGATTCACGCACTGGCCAAGCTGCTCGGCCGGGATATTAAATCGCTCGATCCCGACTATGGCGAGGAAAAGCCGCTCGCAACAGCGGTGATCGATGAAGATCTGTGTATAGGCTGCACGATCTGCATCCAGGCTTGCCCGGTCGACGCCATACTCGGCGCCAGCAAACAGATGCACACGGTGATCGAGTCCGAGTGCACCGGCTGTGATCTGTGTGTGGAACCGTGCCCGGTCGACTGTATCGATATGGTTGTGCCGGCGCCGCGGGCGGGGAGCTGGAAATGGCCCAGCCCGGAACTGCGGGTCAGCCAGTAAGAATATGGAACAGCATGACAAAATCATGCCACGTCGTTTCAGGGGCGGCCTGAAACTTTTACCCAACAAGATTCAGTCCACCTTGACCCCGATCCGGCACGTCCCGGTTCCGGACAGACTGGTGATTCCGCTGTGCCAGCACATCGGTCGCGAGGCCGTACCGCTGGTAAAAGCCGGCGACAAAGTGCTCAAAGGGCAGCCGCTCGGCGCGGCCGATGGCGATGTGTCGGCGCCGGTGCATGCGCCGACGTCGGGAACCGTGGAGTCCATTGGCATGCACCCCATTCCGCATCCGGGTGGTCTCAGTGCGCTGTGCGTGGTCCTGCGCTCGGATGGCCAGGACCAGGCGATCGATACCGGCCTGGCCTGCCTGGATTACCTGTCGCTGAGCCCCGAGGAGATCCAGAACCGGATTCAAAGGGCCGGCATCACCGGTCTCGGCGGCGCGATGTACCCGACGGCCGCCAAGATGTCCAAGGCCGAAGACCGGGGCATCAAGGCCCTGATCGTCAATGCCGCCGAATGCGAACCGATCATCAGTTGCGACGACATGTTGATGAGGGAGCATGCCGATGAGCTGATAACCGGGATTCAGATCATGCTGCATGCGATGTCTGCGCCAAGAGCATTGATCGGCATTGAGCGTGATAAGAAAAGAGCCATCACGGCACTCGAAAAAGCCCTGGCCAAAATTGGCGACGAGCGTATCGTCCTGCGAAAAATTTACTCGATATATCCTGCCGGCGGAGAGCGGCAACTGGTGCAGGTCCTGACCGGTCAGGAGGTCCCCCACGACGGTTTCCCACAGGACATCGGTTACCTGTCGCAGAATGTCGGTACCGCGCTGGCGATCAAACACGCATTGATCGATGGTCAGCCGCTGATTTCACGAATCACCACCGTTGCCGGGAAAGGCGTCCATTTGCCTGGCAACTTTGAAGTCAGGCTGGGGACGCCGATCGCAGACCTGGTTGCCGCCTGCGGCGGCTATCACGATGGCGCCGAAGCCATGCTGATGGGCGGCCCGATGATGGGATTTTCACTGACCGATGACCGGCTGCCGGTCATCAAGGGAACCAACTGTATCGCGGTCGCCGGCCCGAGTGAGCTGCAACAGACCGATTTCGCGATGCCGTGTATACGCTGCGGCAAATGCGCGCAAGTGTGCCCGGCCCATCTGCAACCGGAGGAACTGTACTGGCAGATCAAAGGCGGAGACCTGGACAAGGCGGCCAAGCTTTCGGTCGGCGCCTGCATCGAGTGTGGTTGCTGCGACTATGTTTGCCCAAGCCATATCCCCCTTGCCCAGTATTTTCGATATGCCAAGGCGGAGTTGTCCGCGCGTGACCGGCAACAGCAAAAGTCGCAACTGGCCAAACACCGGTTTGAAGACCGCGAAGCGCGGATCAGAATCGAGGAAGACGCGCGGCAAGCGCGACTGACCGCCCGCAAAAAACGGCTCGCGGAGGGCAGCCAGCAGGAACGCGAGCGGCAGATTGCAGCCTCGGTGCAACGCGCACAGGCAAAAGCCGATACAGGGGCTGAGCCGGACAAGGATTTCGGCCAGTGAAATTCGAAACCCAGTTCGCGCCGCATCTCACGCCATCGGGTAGCGTGCGGCGCATGATGCAACGGGTACTCAAGGCCCTGATCCCGGCAGCCATGGCCCATGTCTATTTCTTCGGCCCCGGGCTGATCTTCAATATTGTCGTCGCCGGGGGTACGGCACTCGCGGCCGAGGCTGCCATGCTAAGACTGCGCGGTTTGCCCTTGCGGCCGTATCTGCTGGATTTCAGCGCGCTGGTGACCGCGGTGTTGCTCGCCTTTACGCTGCCGCCGCTGACGCCCTGGTGGGTCACGGCGACCGGCGCGCTTTTCGCCATCGTCGTTGCCAAACACCTGTACGGTGGCCTCGGGCAAAATCCATTCAACCCCGCGATGACCGCCTATGTGGTTTTGCTGGTGTCTTTCCCGGTCTACATGACCAGCTGGCTGCCACCGCTGAACGTGGACATCGGTATCGCTCACCCCGGTTTCGGCGACAGTCTTTTTTACCTGTTCACCGGGCACCTGCCGGCCGGGCAGGCGATGGATACGATCACCGCCGCTTCACCACTGGACGTCACCCGGAACCAGTTGGCACAGGCCAGGAACTATTCGGAAATCAAGAACGGGCCGCTGTTCGGTAATTTCGCCGGCAAAGGCTGGGAGTGGATTGGCATCTACAGTGCACTAGGTGGCATGTGGCTGCTCTACAAGGGCGTAATCCGCTGGCAGATCCCGTCGTTCATGTTGCTCGGCCTGTTCGTGACAGCGGCCGTCATGTACGTGCTGAACCCGGGCGCCTATGTGCCATCCGGGTTTCACCTGTTCGCGGGCGCCACGCTGTTCGGTGCGTTTTTTATTGCCACCGACCCGGTCACCGCGCCGATATCGCCCCGCGGTCAAAAAATATATGGCGCGGGTATCGGCATACTCGTTTACGTGATCCGCACCTGGGGCGGGTTTCCGGATGGGGTCGCCTTCGCCGTGCTGTTCATGAATATGACCACGCCATTGATCGACCATTACACCAGGCCGCGGGTTTACGGCCATGACTGACCGCGGAAATCTGTTCAGCTTGATGAGCCGCTCAGGTCTGAGCTTGTTCTTGTTCGCCGTACTCGGCGTGGGCGTCGTGACTTTTTTCCATGTACTGACGGCGGACAGGATAGAAAAGAACGAACGCGAATACATGATGCGCAGCCTCAACGAATTGATACCTGCGTCAGCCTACGATAACGATTTTTTCACCGACACGATCGAGGTCATCGATGAGGAACTGCTGGGCAGCGACCAGGGCGTCGCCGTTTACCGGGCCCGCCGGCACGGACAGCCGGTCGGCCTGATCATCTCGCCGCAGGCGCCCAATGGTTACAACGGCGTCATTCGCCTGCTGGTCGGCATCTATGCCGATGGCACGCTGGCGGGAGTCAGGGTCGTAGCTCACCGCGAGACACCGGGTCTGGGCGATGGCATCGATCAGCGACGCTCGGACTGGGTCGAACAGTTTCCCGGCCTGTCGCTGGCGATTACCCCGGCGGCGGACTGGCAGGTGAAGAAAGACGGCGGCCGCTTCGACCAACTCACCGGGGCGACCATCAGCCCCCGGGTCGTGGTCCAGGCAGTCCACAAGGCGATGTCGTATTTTGACCGGCATAGTGAGCGGCTGTTTGCTGCAACCACTGGCGAGAGTTACCGGTTCGGGATGCAAGACCCGCCATGAACACGGTCACCAGGAAAATCATCGACACGGGCTTGTGGAACAATAATCCCGCGCTCGTTCAATTGCTCGGTCTTTGCCCGCTGCTGGCGGTCAGCAACAGCCTGATCAATGGCCTGGGACTCGGCATCGCAACGGTTGTCGTGCTGTGTGCTTCCAACCTGGTCGTGTCTTTGAGCCGCAACTTTTTGCGGGACGAAATTCGTATCCCGGTGTTTGTGCTGCTGATCGCCTCGCTGGTAACCGTCATCGAACTGGTCATGAATGCGTGGTTTCACAGCCTGTTTCGCGTGCTCGGTATCTTCGTGCCCTTGATCGTCACCAACTGCGCAATTATCGGCCGTGCCGAGGCGTTCGCTTCGCGTAACCGGCCGCTGCCATCGCTGCTCGATGGTCTGGCGATGGGCAGTGGCTTTGCCGCAACGCTGGTTGTACTGGGCGCAGCGCGGGAACTGATCGGTCGCGGCAGCTTGCTGGATGGCGCCGACTTGCTGTTCGGCGATATCGCCAGCAACTGGACCATCCAGTTTTTCGCCCCCGAACATGGATTTCTGCTCGCGCTGCTGCCCCCGGGCGCGTTTATCGGTCTCGGCATGCTGGTGGCGTTAAAGAATGCCCTGGATCACCGCCGTGCCCGCCTTGCAGCGCTTGCACCGAGCGACGATGCAGTGAGCGAGCGAGTATGAACCGCGCCCGGCGGACGGAAATTTTCGCCAGGCTCAAAGCCGCCGATCCCGAGCCGACGACCGAACTGCTTTATAAGTCCGATTTCGAATTACTGGTTGCCGTCATCCTGTCCGCACAAGCCACCGATATCAGCGTCAACAAGGCGACCCGCGGCCTGTACGCAGTAGCCGATACGCCATCGGCCATGCTCGGTCTCGGCGTGGCCGGCCTGAAAAAATATATACGCAGCATCGGTCTGTACAACACCAAGGCGAAAAACATCATCGCCGCGTGCCGCATACTCGAGAAAAAATACGCGGGCGAGGTCCCGCGCACCCGGGCCGGACTCGAAAGCCTGCCCGGGGTCGGTCGCAAGACCGCCAACGTCATCCTGAATACCGCCTTCGGCGAACCAACCATCGCCGTCGATACGCATATATTCAGGGTTGCCAACCGCACCGGTATCGCACCGGGGAAAACCCCGCTGGAAGTCGAAAAAAGGCTGCTCAGATTGGTCCCGGACGAGTTTCGCCAGGATGCGCATCACTGGCTGATATTGCATGGCCGATACATTTGCAAGGCACAACGCCCGCTTTGCCCGCAGTGCCCGATCGCGGACTTGTGCGAGTACCGGCGAAAAACAAAGCCGCCCGACCCGGCGCAAGGGACTGCCGCCCGCTAACGGATCGCCTGCCTGAACCGGCTGCGCCGCCTGGCAGGGAACACCCGACCCGCTTGCCGGTCGAATGGACCGAAGGTAAGCTGAATCGCCGATTTTGTAATAATTGGCCGCCGGTTGCGGTCATTTCCTGGTAAGAATGGGGCTGACCCGCATATTTCACAGTGAACTATGCGAGGCTGATACGCTGGCTGCCTGCAAGCGCATGTCCGGAGGACTGAATGAGCGAAAACTATCCTGTCGAAGGCGCCGGACTCGGTCTGCGCCGGGCGTTGCTCAAGCCACTGGAGGGCCAGTCGCCGGAGCAGATCAGTTTTCTGGAGGCCGTGCCGGAAAACTGGATCGGCGTCGGTGGCCGGCTGGGAAAACGGTTTCGCGCGTTTACCGAGAGATACCCGTTCGTCTGCCATGGCCTGTCTTTGTCGATCGGCGGCCCCGAACCCCTGGATGTCGAGTTTGTCAAACAGGTGCGGAGCTTTCTCGATCAGCACGACATCCGGTTTTACACCGAGCACCTGAGTTACTGCAGCGACCACGGGCATCTTTACGACCTGATGCCTATTCCTTTCACCGCCGACGCGGTCCATCATGTCGCCGACAGAATTCGCCAGGTACAGGACATCCTGGAACGGCCTTTTGCGATCGAAAACGTTTCCTATTACGCCGCGCCCGGCCAGGAAATGACGGAAATAGAGTTTATCAACGCGGTACTCGAGGAAGCCGATTGCGGCCTGCTGCTCGATGTCAACAACATCTATGTCAACAGCATCAATCACCGCTATGACGCCGAGGAATTCCTGACCGCGTTGCCGGCAGACCGGGTGGTTTATTTTCACGTTGCCGGGCATTACGTGGAAGCCGAGGATTTACGCGTCGATACCCATGGCGCCGATGTGATTGACCCGGTCTGGCAACTTCTCGACCAGGCTTATGCCCATTGCGGCGTCGTGCCGACCCTGCTCGAGCGCGACTTCAATATTCCGCCACTGGCGGATCTGATCGACGAGATGGATATCATCATCGAGTTGCAGAAAAAATGGTCGCAGCCCGCGGCGAGCGTTTCGCATGGATAAAAGCTTGCCGTTCCAGCAATTGCAACACGCCTTTGCCGCGCATATTCGCGACCCGGACAATCAACCAGCGCCGGAGGGTATCGAAGACCGGCGAATGACAATTTACCGGGACCTGTTTTTTAACAACCTGGTCAAGTTGCTGGCCGGAACCTTTCCGGTATTGAGCAAAATAATGGGTGACGAACGCTGGCGCGTTCTGATTCGCCGGTATTTCTCCACCCATCGTTCGCAGACGCCGTATTTTCTGCAGATTCCCAAAGATTTTCTGGGCTACCTGCAGGATGAGCACACGGCGGCGAATGACGAGCCGCCTTTTTTGAACGAGTTGGCCCACTACGAGTGGGTCGAGCTTGCCCTGCAGATCGATACCACGGAATTCGATCTGTCCGGCATCGACCCGGATGGCGACCTGATGGCCGGCCGGCCGGTGCTGTCGCCGCTGGCCTGGGTGCTGGCTTACGACTACCCGGTCCACCAGATCTCCCCGGCCAACCAACCGCAAAAGCCTGCCGGGCAAAGCACGTTTCTGGTGGTTTATCGGCAACGCGACGACCAGGTGGGTTTCATGGAGATCAACGCGGTCACGGCCCGTCTGCTGGAGTTGCTGCAGGACGATGCCAGTACCGCAACGGGCAGCGAACTCCTGGCGCAAATCGCGGTCGAAATCAACCATCCCAACCCACAGGTGGTCAGCGATGGCGGCAAGGATATTCTTGCAGACCTGCACGGCAAGGACATTATCCTCGGTACCAAAACCTGAGCCCCGATCGGGCCCGCTTAAATCTCACCAACAGGCAGCAAACAATCTCTATCCAGGAGTCGAAATATGACCGCAATAATGAACCACGTCAGCAAATTTAATGCTCAACTCAAAAACATCACGAGCCATCTCGATGGTGTCGCTTCGCTGGCGTTGCGCTTGATTCTTGGCCCGGTGCTGATCATATCGGGATGGGAAAAACTCACCGGCCAGAATTACTTCGGCGGCATGATGGACAGCTTCCCTTTTCCGTTCAACATCCTGCCGGCAGAGCTGAGCTGGCAAATGTCGATCTGGGTCGAATTGCTTGGCGGAATATTATTGCTCGCCGGCCTGGCGGTGCGCTGGATATCCCTGCCCCTGATGGTCATGATGTTCGTCGCCGGATATTCCATTCATCTGAAAAACGGCTGGGCGGCGATCGCCCCGTCATTCCCGTCACCGGTCTGCGTAGAGGGAACCACCGAATACGATGAGGCTGGCCCGTTCAAGACCTTCGTCGAGTGTCTGAACACCAACGAGCGCACGATCGAAGCCTCAAAACGCCTGGCCAAGGCCAAGACTATCCTGCGCGAGCATGGCAACTATCGCTACCTGAACGGCAGCGGCTCAATCGTCAAGCTGAACAACGGCATAGAGTTTGCCGCGACTTACTTCGTAATGCTGCTGGCCTTGCTGATTATCGGCGGCGGCCGCTATCTCAGCACGGATTACTGGCTGGCGCGGAAGTTTCGCATCGACTGAGGCGACGGTCGCGAATCCATTGGCCTGAAAGCTAACTTTTCTTAGGCAAATAAAGATCGGTCAGCGTTCCTGCAAAAGCCTCGGCGGCGAATGCAAGCGTTTCCGACAGGGTCGGGTGCGGATGTATGGTCTGCGCAATATCGGCAGCGTCGCATCCCATCTCGATCGCCAGCGCCATTTCTGCGATCAGGTCGCCCGCCTGCGGGCCGACTATGCCGGCGCCGATCAGCTGACCGCTGTCTTCGTCAAACAGCAGCTTGCTCAAGCCCTCGTTTCTGCCGAGAGACAACGAGCGGCCGCTGGCCGCCCACGGAAACACGCCTTTGCCGTATGGCCTCCCCTGTGCCTTGAGTTCGGCTTCGGTCTCGCCTACCCACGCGATTTCAGGGTCGGTGTAGGCCACCGATGGAATAACCCTGGCGTCGAATGAGCGCTTCAGGCCGCTGGCGACTTCCGCCGCGGTCTTTCCTTCGTGGCTCGCCTTGTGGGCGAGCATCGGCTCGCCGACGATATCGCCGATCGCAAAAATGTGCGCCTGGTTGGTCCGCATTTGCCGGTCGACAGGAATAAAACCGTGCTCATCCACAGTTACGCCTGCCGCCTCCGCGCCGATCACCGAACCGTTCGGTTTGCGCCCGACTGCGACGAGGATACGACCGTAAACCTGCGGGTCCGGCGCACCATCGCCGGAAAAACTAACCTTGAGCCCCTCGTCGAGCGCCTCGGCTCCGCTTACCGTGACGCCGAGCATGATCTGCTCGTATTGTTTTCGAATCCGTTTTTCCAGCGGCCGGACCAGGTCGGGATCGCACCCCGGCATCAACCCGCTGGTCATTTCCACGACCGAAACTCTAACGCCAAGCGCCTGGTAGACGGTCGCCAGTTCCAGTCCTATGATCCCGCCGCCGATGACCAGCATCCGCGCCGGCAACTCCTCCAACTCGAGCGCGCCGGTCGAATCCATGATCCGCTTGTCGTCGGGCAGAAATGGCAGCCAGGCCGATTCCGAACCCGCGGCAATGATGCACTGCTCGAACTCGATGACCTGCGGCTTTCCGGCGTCAGCGGATCCGCTCACCTGCAGGTGGTGCGCCGACAAGAATTCACCCTGTCCTTTGACGACGCGAACCTTGCGTTTTTTTGCCAACCCGTCCAGACCGCCGGTCAGTTGCCCGACGATCTTGTCTTTCCATCCGCGCAATCCCTGCGGGTCGATAACCGGTTTGGAAAAGGTGACGCCGAACTCGGCCATGGATTTTGCGTCGTCCATGACCTTGGCGACATGCAGCAGCGCTTTCGAAGGGATACAGCCGACGTTGAGGCAAACTCCGCCGAGCGCGTCCCAGCGCTCCACCAGCGTCGTCTCCAGACCAAGATCGGCCGCCCGAAACGCGGCTGTGTACCCGCCCGGCCCGGACCCCAAAACCAGCAGGCGGGTAGAGATATCGACTTTTCCGGAGTAATCAGAAGCCGTCATCGCCGTTTCGCCCCTGCCACTACAACGGCGCCGTCAGCTTGCCGGGATCGGCGAGCACAGTGGCCAGGTAGCTGGTAAAGCGAACCGCCTGGGCGCCATCGATGACCCGGTGATCGTAGGACACGGAAAATGGCAACATCAGCCGCGCCACGAATTTCCCATCGAGGTAAACGGGTTTCATCGCGGAACGCGCAACACCCATGATCGCAACCTCCGGCGCGTTGATGATCGGCGTGAATCCGGTTCCCCCGATGCCACCGAGGCTGGAAACGGTAAAACTCCCGCCCTGCATCTCGTCGGCTTTCAGCTTGCCATCGCGTGCCTTCGCGCTGAGTTCGCCGAGCCGGCCGGCCAGGGCATAAATATCCAGCTTGTCGGCATCGCGAATCACCGGCACCATCAACCCGTTTGGCGTATCGGCGGCGAATCCCAGGTGAAAGTACTTCTTGTAAACCAGATGCTCGCCATCGGCGGACAGCGAACTGTTGAAATCCGGGAATTCCTTCAGCGCCAGCACACAGGCCCTCAGAATAAACGCCAGCGGCGTCAGTTTGACGCCCTTGTCGGCGGCAACCGGCTGCAAATCCTGCCTGACTTTTTCGAGTTCCGTGATATCGGCTTCATCGAACTGGAACACGTGGGGTAAATTGATCCACGCCGCCTGCAGCCGGGGCCCGGAGATTTTCTGGATACGGCCCAGCGGCCGGGTCTCGATCTCGCCAAACCGGGCAAAATCGACTTCGGGCACTTTTGGCAATGCGGCGCCCGGCAAACCGTCAGCGCCGGTCAATACGGCTTTGACCCATGCCTTGACGTCGTCATGGGTGATTCGATTCTTTAGCCCGCTGCCTTTGACCCGCCCAAGATCGACGCCCAGTTCGCGCGCCAGCATCCTGACCGATGGCCCGGCGTGGGCGCGGGAGAAACCGGTCTCGTCTATGGCCGGCAATTCCTTCGCCGCCGCGGGGGCCGGCGCGGGCGCTTCCGCGGCGGGTGCCGGTTCGGCTGCCGGCGATGTAGCCCGAGGGCTTTCCGGCACCGCTGCCGGAACACCCAGCAAGGTCACGATCAGGTCGCCTTCCGATACCTTGTCGCCTTCCTTGATCGCGACCGACAGGATCCTGCCGTTCGCCGGTGCCGGAACATCCATCGCCGCCTTGTCTGTCTCCAGGGTTACCAGCGGGTCCTCGGCCTCGATTTCCTGATCCGCCCGGACCAGCACCTCGATCACATCCACATCGCTGAAATCACCGATATCGGGTACCCGGACTTCAATCTCCACCGGCTGGTCGGATTTCGTTTCTTCGGCGACGGCGTTTCCGGCGCTCGCGACCTCGGGCGCCGTTTGCTCGCCTTCCGCATCGAGCACCAACACCAGGTCGCCTGCGGAAACCTTGGCGCCAACTTTCAGGCTGACCTCGACCACGGTTCCCGCCACCGTCGCCGGTATATCCATGGCCGCCTTGTCGGTTTCCACGGTAACCAACCCGTCCTCGATCTCAACCTGGTCTCCCGCCGCCACCATGACCTCGATGACTTCCACATCCTGGAAATCACCAATATCGGGAACCCGGATTTCGATTCGTTGAGTCATTGTCCGCCGCGACCCTAGACGCCGACCGGGTCCGGCTTTTTCGGATCGATGCCGAGTTTCTTGATCGCTTCGTTGACCGTCGCGTAATCCAGCTTGCCGTCATCGGCCAGCGCCTTGAGCGCCGCGAGAGCAATGTGCTTGCGATCGACTTCGAAATGACTGCGCAAGGCGGCGCGCGCGTCACTGCGCCCGAAACCGTCGGTCCCCAGCACCACGAAGCGTCCCGGGACCCACTGCCTGATCTGGTCGGGCACGGCTTTCATATAGTCCGTCGCCGCGATGTACGGCCCTTCCCGGTCGCCCAGGCACTGTTGCACATAGCAGCGTTGCTGTTCCGCGCCGGGGTTCAGGCGATTGACGCGCTCGACTTCGAGGCCATCGCGGCGCAATTCATTGAAACTGGTCACGCTCCAGACATCGGCGGGTATCGAGAATTCTTTTTCCAGCAGATCGGCGGCCGCCTCGACTTCCCGCAATATGGCTCCCGAGCCCATCAGCTGCGCGCGAACCTGCCCGCGCTGGCCGATGCGCAGCAAATACATGCCATTGAGTATGCCCTGCTCAACCCCCGCGGGCATCGCCGGGTGGACATAGTTCTCGTTCATGCAAGTGATGTAGTAGAAGACGCTTTCCTGCTCCTCGAACATGCGGCGCAAACCGTCCTGCACGATCACCGCCAGCTCGTAGGCGTAAGCCGGATCGTAGGAAACGCAATTTGGAATCGTCGAGGCCAGCAAATGACTGTGGCCATCCTGGTGCTGGAGGCCTTCGCCGGCGAGCGTCGTCCGCCCCGCCGTTCCCCCGATCAGGAAACCGCGCGCCTGCATATCTCCTGCCGCCCAGGCGAAATCCCCGATCCGCTGAAAACCGAACATGGAATAATAAATATAAAACGGGATCATCTGGACACCGTGGTTCGCGTAGCTGGTGCCCGCGGCCATCCATGAGCAGAACGCCCCGCCTTCGTTGATGCCCTCCTCGAGTATCTGCCCCTTGATATCCTCGCGATAAAACATCAACTGGTCGGCATCCTGTGGCGTATACAGCTGGCCGAGCGATGAATAAATACCAAACTGGCGGAACATGCCCTCCATGCCGAAGGTACGGGCTTCATCGGGAACGATGGGCACGATGTGTTTGCCGATCCGCTTGTCCTTGAGCAGGGTGGTCAGCATCCGGACCAAGGCCATGGTCGTGGAACTCTCCCTCTCCCCGGTGCCCTTCAGCTGGGTCGCGAAGATTTCCAGCGGCGGCGCTTTCAGTGACGGCGCCTTGTTGTGGCGAACCGGCAAATAGCCGCGGAGTTTTTTGCGCTGGCCCTGCAAATAGGCCAGCTCCTTGCTGCCTGGCGCCAGCTTGCAAAAAGGCAGCTCCTCGATATCGTCGTCGGCAACCGGGATATTGAAGCGGTCGCGAAACGCCCTGAGCTCGTTGGCGTCCATTTTCTTCTGCTGGTGGGTGATGTTCTGGCCCTCGCCGGCCTCGCCCATGCCATAGCCCTTCACGGTCTTGGCCAGGATCACGGTCGGGCGGCCCTCGTGGGCGACCGCGGCCGCATAAGCAGCATAAACCTTGCGTGAGTCGTGCCCGCCGCGATTGAGCCGCCAGATTTCGTCATCCGACATATTGGCAACCATCGCCGCGAGTTCCGGATACTCGCCAAAAAAATGCTCGCGGGTAAATGCGCCGCCCTTGGCTTTGAAATTCTGGTATTCGCCATCGACGCATTCTTCCATCCGCTGGCGCAACAGCCCCTTGTGGTCGCGTGCCAGCAACGGGTCCCAGCGCGAACCCCAGATGACCTTGATCACATTCCAGCCGGCGCCGAGAAACGCCGCTTCCAGTTCCTGGATAATCTTGCCGTTACCCCTGACCGGGCCATCGAGTCGTTGCAGGTTGCAGTTGACGACAAATATCAGGTTGTCCAGTTTTTCACGCACCGGCATCGTGATCGCGCCCAAAGATTCCGGCTCATCCGTTTCACCGTCACCGAGGAAACACCAGATCTTGCGATCGTCGGGCGGGATGATCCCGCGGTGTTGCATGTAACGGCAGTAACGGGCCTGGTAAATCGCCATCATCGGGCCCAGACCCATCGAGACCGTCGGGAATTGCCAGAAATCCGGCATCAGCCATGGATGCGGATACGAGGACAAGCCGTTGCCGCCGACTTCGCGGCGAAACGCCCTCAGTTGCCGCTCATCGAGCCGTCCTTCGAGAAAGGCGCGCGCGTAGATACCGGGTGAGGAATGACCCTGGATAAAAATCATGTCGCCGGGATTATCGTCGTCCGGGGCACGCCAGAAATGATTGAAGCCGACTTCATACAGCGTCGCCGATGAGGCGTAGGACGCGATATGGCCGCCGTATTCCGTACTCTTGCGGTTCGCATGCACGACCATCGCCATCGCGTTCCAGCGTATATAGGCCTCGACCCGGCGCTCGATCGCGCGATCGCCCGGGTAATCCGGCTCCTGACCGGTGGCGATCGTATTCAGGTAAGCGGTATTCGGGCTATAGGGAAGATAGGCGCCGGACCGGCGCGCGTGGTCGATGACCCGATCGATCAGAAAATGCGCCCTTTCGGGTCCATGCACTTTGAGTACAGATTCGATCGACTCGATCCATTCACGGGTTTCCAGAGGGTCCTGGTCCTGAAATTTCTTGCTCTCGGACATCGATGATTACCCGGGTTTTAGTCTGGTTTCGCGGCGATGGGCCGTAGCGTGCCCGGTGATGCATTGCGAGTTTGCGATAGTCGTCTCCAAGGTGATTTCCCGGCCCCCTCCTGCTAGGATTATGCGCCGCGAACCTATGATATTACTGATTCCGAGTACCGACCCCGATATCATCGGGGTTTGTTTTTTTGAGGTCAAGACAAAATATGACTGAGTTGTTGCCGCCAAAATTGTCAGTGACGATCCGCCACACCGGTAACAAACTGTCGCGCGCGGATCTGGACCGGCTGGACCACTTGCTTATCCTGATCCCCAAGGGCCTGGCGGCGACCTCATGGTCTCAGCTGCCGTTTCACGAGTTGCTGAGGAAACTCAGCCGGCGCGATCCGGACGGCATCATCAGCGGCCGCTTTGCCAACGCCTCGGCGACCGGGTTCAGCCTGGGTGTGATATCGCCAGGGGCGAGCGTATTTGAAAAATTAACGCTGGCCCGCCAGCTTACAGCGACGGCCCGCAACGAGGCCACGGTTGGCGTACTCGCCCATGGCTTTGGCAAAGGCCACCAGGAGACCGCCCTGGATGCACTGATCAGCGCGGCATTGGCGAGCGCCGCCAGGATGCCCAGCCTGAAAAGCAAGCCAAAACGCGAACGGCGGATTCGCAGGCTGAGATTATTCGCGGTCGCCGAACTGCCCGACCTTAAGCGGCGCCAGGCGGAGGCCGAGGGCAACTACCTCGCGCGCTGGCTGACCACGCTGCCGCCCAACCGGCTGGACTCAGCCAGTTACTGCCGCCTGGTCAAGGTGCTGGCCAAGCGCGAGGGCTGGAGCTATCGCCTGCTCGGGCAAAAAGAACTCGAAAAGAAAGGCGCCGGTGCGTTCCTGGCCGTCGCCCAGGGCAATCCCGGACGCGATGCCGGCATCGTGCATCTCAAGTATCGCCCGAAAAAGGCCAGCGGCGAATCATTGACCCTGGTCGGTAAAGGCATTTGTTTCGACACCGGCGGAACCAACCTGAAGCCCCACGGCTCGATGCTCGACATGCATGAAGACATGGGCGGCAGCGCCGTTGCACTGGGTTGTTTGCTCGCAATCAGCCGTCTCGGACTGCCCCGCCGGGTGGACTGCTGGCTGGCGATCAGCGAAAACATGATCGGCAACCGGGCATACAAACCGCAGGATGTCATCACCGCTTGCAACGGCGTGACCATCCAGGTCATTCACACGGACGCGGAAGGCCGCATGGCTCTCGCCGATACCCTTGCGCTGGCCGCGCGCGACAAACCCGGTCTGATGATCGATTATGCAACGCTCACCGGTTCCTGCGTCCGCGGGCTGACGACGCGGTTGAGCGCTATTTTCGCCAACCGGGACCACTGGCGGGAACCGCTGATTCAAATCGGCCGCGCCAGCGGCGAACGCGTCTGGCCTTTTCCGCTCGATGAAAAAGATTTTGACCAGACCCTGGAAAGCCCGATCGCGGATATCAAGCAATGTACGACCGATGGCATGGGCGATCACATTTACGCAGCCCGCTTCCTGAAGCGCTTTGTCCCCGATTCCATACCCTGGCTGCACATCGACCTGGGCGCTTCCAGCCACAAGGGCGGGCTGGCCCACATCCCCACCCAGATCACGGGTTTCGGGGTTCGTTTTACGCTTGAACTGCTGGACGCCGGATTGCCGGACCCATAGCACTGGGAGTGTTTGACTGACGATGGACAAACTGGTCATAACCCGGCCGGACGACTGGCACCTGCACCTGCGCGATGACGCATTGCTGGCCTCGGTGCTGCCCTATACCTGCGCCAGGTTTTCCCGTGCCGTGGTCATGCCAAACCTGGACCCGCCGATTACGACCGTGGCGCAGGCCGCCGAATACCGGCAGCGAATCCTGGCTGCCAGGCCCGCCGGCAGCAGTTTTACCCCGCTGATGACGCTGTACCTGACCGATGACACGAGTGCCGGGGAAATCCGCAAAGCCGCGGCGGCGGAATTCGTTGTCGGCGTGAAATACTACCCGGCCGGCGCAACCACCTTGTCGGCAGCGGGGGTAACGGCGATCGAAAAAGTCTACCCGGCGCTCGATGCCATGCAGGCGGCCGATGTGCCGCTGCTGGTGCATGGCGAGGCCACCGACCCGACGGTCGATGTGTTCGATCGTGAACGAGCGTTTATCGACCAGGCCCTGGCGCCGCTGGCGCAAAAGTTTCCGCAACTGCGGATCGTTTTTGAACATATCACGACGGCAGACGCCGTTGAATTCGTCCTCGCTGCGCGCCGGGGAATCGCTGCGACCATCACTCCGCAACACATATTGCTGAATCGCAACGCATTGTTTGCCCAGGGGTTGCAACCCCATCATTATTGCCTGCCCGTGTTAAAGCGCGAACGCCATCGCCGGCGCGTGCTCGAAGCCGCGACCGGCGGCTCGGAGCGCTTCTTCCTGGGTACGGATTCGGCCCCGCACGCGACCGCGGACAAACAATCAGCCTGCGGTTGTGCCGGGATTTTCAGCGCGCATGCGGCGATAGAGCTATACGCCGAAGCATTTGCCGAGGCCGGACGCCTGGATCGGCTGGAACCGTTTGCCAGCCATCACGGCGCCGATTTTTACCGGCTGCCGCGGAACCAGGAGAACATAACGCTGACAAAGAACCCATGGACTGTCAGCCGGACCCTGAAATTCGGGCAACACGATTTGACTCCCTTCAGGGCAGGCGCAGAAGTCGCGTGGCGTCTGGAGGGCAACGATGACTGAGAAAGGTACGACCAGGAATGTCCGGCCGCCGGAGATGGCTGGCCGCTTCCGGGGATTTCTACCAGTGGCTGTCGATGTGGAAACGGGCGGCTTCAACGCTGCCACCGACGCGTTGCTGGAAATTGCAGCCGTCCTGATCGAAATGAATGAAGACGGCACCCTGGAACGGGGCGAGACCATCCGCTATCACGTGGCGGCGTTTCCCGGCGCACGAATCGAAGCGGCGGCTTTGGAAGTCAATAAAATAGTGCCGGATCATCCACTCCGGCCGGCGCTGCCGGAAAAAGATGCATTGCAACGATTGTTCAGGCCGATCCGCAAGGCAGTGCGGGACTATGGTTGCAGCCGCGCCATACTGGTCGGGCATAACGCTTTTTTCGATCTGAATTTCCTGAATGCCGCTCTCGAGCGCTGCCAGTTGAAACGCAACCCGTTTCATCCTTTCAGCAGTTTCGATACGGCGACTTTGGGCGGCGTCGCCCTCGGACAAACGGTGCTTGCACGAGCGACAATGGCGGCCGGTCTGGAGTGGGATACGGAATCGGCGCATTCCGCCGCTTACGATGCGGAGCGTACCGCCGATCTTTTTTGCCTGATCGTCAACCGCTTTCGCGGTCAGTACGAAGCATACGCCGGCGCAAAAAAATAAAGCCAGACCGCCTACGCGGTGGCTTTGTCCAGCAGCTTTTTCAACTCACCGCTTTGATGCATCTCGAGCGTAATGTCGCAACCGCCAACCAGTTCCCCGGAAACGTATAACTGCGGGAAGGTCGGCCAGTTCGAATGAGCTTTCAGCCCTTCCCTGAGTTCGGGGTCTTCAAGAATATTGACGTGGGCGAACTCGGTATCGCAGGCTCTCAGCGCGGCGACCGTCTGTGCGGAGAAACCGCACTGCGGAAAATCCGGCGAACCCTTCATATACAAAATTACGGTATTGCCCCGCAGTTGCTCCTGAATTTTCTCGTTTGTATCCACCGTTCACCTCTAAAAAAATATGGCAGGCCACCCCACCGGTATCCAGGTCAGTCGCCGGAACGTACCCAAAGATGGTTCCGGACCGCCCTGACCTTGTCGACCTGGCCCGCTATCTCGGCCGCGCGCTGGCTAATTCTTACCGATGCCACGTCACCTTTCAAGACCACAACCGCATTACTCGTCTCGATTTGTATGCTTGAGCCCTTGGTGACCGGGTCTGCCGACAATTTTTCCTGCAAGATCGCGCTGATCCTCTGGTCCGCCGTCGACTGCACACCGCCACGGCCGCCACCGGACGACTCGTAACCGCCGCTGCCTTGCCCACCGAGCAGCGCGGCCGCGCAAGCCGGCAAAATCGTCACTGTAACGGCCAGCAGCACGGCGATCGGAATTTTCTTCATACCATCAACCCGTCCCTGGAATCACGTGCTGTCATTCTACTGGAAGCCGGCGGCAAAAAATCGTGGCGCATGGCCGGTCACCATTGCTGCAGTGCGGCTGGCCTGGTTTGAATTATCCCGGCAGCTAACCTATTCTTCCAGCCCATCGAGTGTCCGGTGCATACGCGCCGACACCGGCAAATACAATAATTCTGCGGGAGACAAACCATCATGAACCCACTAAAAACGGTAAACGGAACGCTGATCGCCGGTTTTGTGCTGATGCTGATTATCGGCGCCTCGGTGGGTGGCTTCGCATTCGACTGGAATCAGTTTGTCCGCTGGCTGCACATCATTGCCGGGGTCACCTGGATTGGCTTGCTGTACTACTTTAATTTCGTCCAGGTTGCCGCGCTGGGCGCCGCCGCCGCCGACGAAGGTGGCCCGGGGGGCGCCGCGATCACCAGGTATGTTGCGCCGCTGGCGCTGAACTGGTTCCGCTGGGCGGCCCTGGTCACCTGGTTGTCGGGCGCAGCCTATCTCGGTGAAAATATCGTACCGGCGTTCATGCTCGGTATGTCCGGCGGTGGCGTTTACTACACGATCATCGGGCTGGGCGCCTGGATGGGAACCATCATGCTGTTCAACGTCTGGGTACTGATCTGGCCAAACCAGAAAAAGCTGCTCGGCATGGTCCCGGCAACGGACGAGGAAAAAGCGAAAGCAAAAACCATCGCCTTCATGGCATCGCGAACCAACACCTTGCTGTCGCTGCCGATGCTGATGTGCATGACGGGCGCGGCCCATGGTTTGCCTTTTTGAAGAAGAAAATCGTCAGCGACAGCGGAAACCCGGCGTTTGCCGGGTTTCTTGTTTGTACGCCGACAAAAAGCGATGATTCCGTTATCTGGCCGAGCACGGGCCAACCCTGATTAGCAGTTCCCCCGGACCACCGATGAGCCAGACCGAGCACAAGCAACGATTTTCCAGCCCCGTACCCGACGATATGCCGCAGCTTGTCAGCCATGCGCTGGCAGAGGATGTGGGCGGCGGAGACCTGACCGCGGGACTGGTGGCAAGCGACGCCACGGCGCAGGCAACGGTCATCGTCCGGGAAACCGCAGTGATCTGCGGGCGTCCATGGTTCGACGAGGTATTCCGTCAGCTCGATCCCGGGGTCTGCATCGAATGGCTGGTGAGCGAGGGCGACCAGGCAAAGACACAACGAACGATTTGCTCCCTCAGCGGGCCGGCCCGCTCGTTGTTGACCGGTGAACGAACGGCGCTGAACTTCCTGCAGACGCTATCGGCCACGGCAACGGCGGCCAGAAGATATGCCGACGCGGTCTCCGGTACGGGCTGTCAGATCCTGGACACCCGAAAAACCATCCCGGGTCTGCGCAGTGCGCAAAAATATGCGGTCGCCTGCGGTGGCGCCCGCAACCATCGGCAGGGTCTGTATGACGCGGTCCTGATCAAGGAAAACCATATCGTCGCAGCCGGATCGGTGGCGGCCGCCATCGCCGAGGCGAGAAAGATCAGCGATCTGCCCGTCCAGATCGAGGTCGAGAACCTGGATCAGCTGGACCAGGCGCTGGCCGCCGCCGTGGACAGCGTCTTGCTGGACAATTTTTCCAATGCGCTGCTGGCAGAGGCAGTGTGCAAAACCCATGACTCCGGGAGCAAGACCACGCTGGAAGCTTCGGGCGGCTACCGGGTCGAACAACTGCAGGAAACGGCGGCGACCGGGGTCGATTTCATCTCTTGCGGCGCGCTGACCAAAAACCTCCGGGCGGTCGATTTTTCAATGCGTTTTGCCAAAATTTAGCCGACTGACGCGGTACTTTTGGCCAAAACCCCGGTCATATCTGCTATGATGCAATGCATCATAGGTTTATTTTCTGGCGTGTAGCACAGGCCAGAACCAGGAGGAAGATCAATGACGGCACTGACTTGGATCCTGATCGCGGTGGCGGCGATCGTGCTCGCCTACCTACGCGCAAGTCTTTGGCAATGGACTGCTGCCGTTGCTGTTTTCATCGGTGGCTTACAGTGGCTTGGCGGCCAGACCAGCGTTATTCCGTGGATCCTGTTCGCATTCCTGGCCGTTCCGCTGAATATCAGGCCGTTGCGGCGGATGATGCTGAGCAAGCCGCTGATGGAATGGTTCAGTTCGGTTCTGCCAGCGATGTCCAGCACGGAAAAAGAAGCCATAGACGCCGGCACCGTCTGGTGGGATGGCGATCTTTTCAGTGGCCGGCCAGAGTGGAAAAAACTGCTGGCTGTCCCGGCATCCAAACTCAGCGATGAAGAAAAGGCTTTCATCGAAGGGCCGGTCGCCGAACTGTGTGAAACCCTGGATGACTGGCATATCAACAATGATCTGAACGATTTGCCTGAAGAATCCTGGGACTGCATCAGGAAAAACAAGTTTTTCGGCATGATCATCCCGAAAAAATACGGCGGCCTGGAGTTTTCACCGCGGGCCCAGTCGGAAGTGGTCATGAAAGTCGCCAGCCGCAGCCTGGCCGCCGGGGTAACGATCATGGTGCCCAACTCGCTGGGTCCGGGCGAACTGCTGCTCAAATACGGCACCGAAAAGCAAAAAGATTACTACCTCCCGCGTCTCGCCGCGGGTAAGGAAATACCGGCCTTTGCGCTGACCAGCCCGTACGCCGGATCCGATGCCGGCGCGATGACCGATTATGGCATCGTCTGCAAGGGTGACTTTGAAGGCCGCGAAGTCCTGGGCTTCAATATCAACTGGGCAAAACGCTATATCACGCTGGGCCCGGCCTGCACCATACTCGGCCTGGCATTCAAGGCGCGCGACCCCGATGGCTTGCTCGGCGGACAGGAAGAGCTGGGCATTACCTGCGCGCTGATACCGAGCGACACGCCTGGCGTCAGGATCGGCGACCGGCATAACCCGGGCGGCGCCTTTCTCAACGGCCCGAATTTCGGCAGCGACGTTTTCGTACCGATGGAATGGATTATCGGTGGACAGGAATATGTCGGCCAGGGCTGGCGCATGCTGATGGATTGCCTGTCGGTTGGCCGCGCGATTTCACTGCCGGCGCTCGGGGCCGGGGCCGGCAAGCTGTGCTCGCTGACCACCGGCGCTTACGCGCGCATACGCAAACAGTTCAACACCCCGATTGGCCGCTTCGAAGGCGTCGAGGAAGCGCTGACCCGAATCGCCGGCCTGACTTACCGCATGGATGCCGCGCGCTGCCTGACTGCGTCGGCGCTCGATCTCGGCGAAAAACCCTCGGTATTGTCGGCGATCCTGAAATACCACAACACCGAGGGTATGCGTCAGTGCTTGAATGACGCGATGGATGTCCACGGCGGCCGCGCGGTCTGTTGCGGGCCACGAAACTACCTGGTTTCGACCTATCGCACCGTACCGGTAGCGATCACGGTCGAAGGCGCCAATATCCTGACCCGCAGCATGATTATCTTCGGCCAGGGGGCGATTCGTTGCCATCCCTACGTCCTCAAGGAAATGCTCGCCGTTGCCAACGACGACCCAAAACAGGGTCTGCGCGATTTCGACCGGGCAATGTTCGCGCATATCGGGTTTACCATCAGCAACGCGGTCCGCGCCGTCGTGGATGCGCTGAGCGGCTCCCGCCTGGTCAGCGTTCCGGAGATCGGCCCGCTGACCCAATACCAGCGGCGCCTGTCGCGAATGAGCGCAGCTTTCGCCTTTGTCGCGGATGTCGCGATGCTGATGCTGGGTGGCGAACTCAAACGCCGCGAGAAACTGTCGGCGCGCTTTGGCGATATTCTCAGCCACCTGTATTTTGGTTCCGCGGTTATCAAGCACTACGAGGATCAGGGCCGTTGCCCGGAGGACCTGGTGCTTGCCCAATGGGTACTCGAGGAGTCACTCGGCATCATCGAAGAACGCCTCGACGCCATATTACGCAATTTCCCATCGCCGCTGGCCAGCCGCCTGATGCGTTTGCTGGTCCTGCCGTTGGGCCGGCGAGCAAAGGGCCCCTCCGATAAACTTGGCCACGCGGTCGCTTCG
Organism: Pseudomonadota bacterium; assembly: GCA_022560735.1. GTDB lineage: Bacteria > Pseudomonadota > Gammaproteobacteria > Steroidobacterales > MnTg04 > MnTg04. The sequence goes on along the minus strand of JADFSO010000002.1, from coordinate 21,905 downwards.
ATTCTGCTCGAACCTTCGGCAGCGCGCGATCGGCTCACCGAGGGATTGTTTGTCAACTTGAAAAAAGACGACCCGGTCGGTCGCGTCGAGCTGGCGTTTCGCAAGTCCGTAGACTCGGAGCCATTGGAAATCAGGATCAGGAATGCTACCGGCAAACAGGTCTTCCCCTATGACTACGAGGAGGCGGTCGCCGCCGGTCTCGAAGCCGGCGTAATCACCGATATGGAAGCTCAGCTCGTTCGCGAAGCCGCGGAACTTGTGGATGACGCCTTGCAGGTCGATGTATTCCCAGGAGACACGGCGGCGGCGCTTGCCAAAGACGAGGTTGCGCAGACCGGTTAAATCAAATCGCCGGTTTGCATGTCGTCGCCGGTGTCGCGGACGATTCGCTTGGGTTCCGAGACACCGTAGCCCTGGGCATAATCCACGCCCATGCCCCTGAGCATGGCGATGATTTCCTCGTTCTCGGCAAACTCGGCAATCGTCTGTTTGCCGGTCAGGTGGCCGATTTCATTAATCGAGCGCACCATTTCACGATCGATCGGGTCGTGCAGGATTTCCTTGACGAAACTGCCATCGATTTTCAGGAAATCCACCGGGAAATGCTTGAGGTAGCCAAATGAAGACAGGCCGGTGCCGAAGTCATCCAGCGCAAAACGACAGCCGAATTCCTTGAGCGCCTGGATAAAACGATTGGCTTGCGAATAACTGGCGATCGCCGCCGTCTCGGTGATTTCGAAGCAGATTTTTTCGGCATCCAGGCCGCTGGTCTGGATCTGCTCGATGACGAACGGCAGGAACTTGTCATCGCCAATGCTCAGACCGGACAGATTGATCGAGCACATCGCCAGCCGCTCGCGCTCATCGGCTTCCGATACCAGCCAGCGGAACGTATTTTCGATAACCCAGCGATCGATCGCCGGCGTGATGCCGAATCTCTCGGCCGCGGAAATGAACAAATCAGGTGTGACGATGTGGCCGTTTTCATCGCGCATGCGCAACAGGATTTCGTAATGCGCGCCGGTGTCGTTGTCCTGCAACGGCAGGATCGTCTGGCGGAACAATTCGAAACGATTTTCTTCCAGTGCATTGTTGATGCGCGCGGCCCATTGCATTTCCTTGCGCCGACGCATCAGGTCGATATCGTTTTCCTGGTAGCAGTGGATTCGGTTGCGCCCCGCATCCTTGGCTGCCGCGCAGGCGCTGTCCGCCGCGCTGAGTACTGCGGCCACATCCTGGTTTTCCGAGCTGATCGGCACAATGCCGATGCTGACGCCGAGTCTGAAAGTTTGATCTTCCCAGACGAAGCGGAATTCCTTGACCGTTTCGCGCAGGTCTTCGGCGGTCTTCATCGCCTCATCCAGCGAGCAGCTTTCCAGCAGCACGCCGAACTCATCGCCACCCAGTCGCGCCACGGTGTCCCGCCAGCGGATCCTGGATTTCAACAAGGCGCCCAACTGGCCGAGCAGTGCATCGCCAGCGCTGTGCCCGCAGGCATCGTTGACGATCTTGAACTGATCGAGATCGAGATGACACATCGCGTAGGACGTCTCCCTGCTTTGTGCCGCTTTCAGCGCGCGCTCCAGTTTGTTTTCGAACTCGCGCCGGTTAACCAGGCCGGTCAGGATATCGTGACTGGCGTGATAGCTGAGTTTGCGGTTTAGCTCGCGTGACTCACTGACATCGTGAAACACCAGGACGCCACCGCTGACGTCACCCGAGCCGTTGCGGATCGGCGCGGCCGTACTCTCGATGTACAATTCATTACCATCGCGGCGGATCAGCAGCGTCGGTCTGACGGTTTTTATCAGCCGGCAACGCTTGATCGCCATCGCCAGCGGGTTTTCCAGCGGTTCGCAGGTCTCTTCGTGGAAACTGCGAAATATTTCATCGACCTTCTTGCCCAGTGCATCCTCCAATGACCAACCCGTCAGGTCTTCCGCGATCGGGTTCAGGTAATCGACGATGCTGTTTTCATCGGTGGTTACGACGCCGTCGCCGATGGATTGCAAGGTAATCTGCGCGCGTTCTTTCTCACGAAACAACTCTTCTTCGTAGGTCTTGCGCTGGGTAATGTCCAGTTCGACGCCAATCAGGCGGCGCACGTTGCCCGTTTCCGTCCGCAGGGCGAGCACCCGGCTATGCACCCATCGCCAACCGCCGGCGCGATGCCGCATGCGATGGGTGCTCTCGAAACGTTCGGCGCGCCCATCCACATAAGCGCGCATTTCGCCCTGGACGCGACCCAGATCATCCGGGTGCACCAGGTCCCGCCAGTCGGGAGAGTCCGTCAGCTCGTCCTGGGCATAACCCAGCATGGTTTTCCAGCGTGGTGAGAAAATGAGCCGCCGGGTTGCCGGGTCGTAGTCCCAGATACCATCGTTGGCGCAGATATCGGCCACCTCCCGCAACTCCTCGATATTCGCCAGGCGATGGTTCAGGGCAAGTTTTTCCAGGCCGCACGCCAGCGAAGTACCGATCAGTTTCAGGAGCAGGTGGTATTCAACGTCCCAGCCATCGGCTTTTGCGGAATCCATGCAAAGACCCAACATCCCGGCCATACGATCGCCGATGTTAAAACCAATAATCAGTATGGAACCGATATGTCTTTTGGCCAGGAACGCCGCGTCCGCATTGCTCGAGGCCATGCCAGCCGTATCCGCGATCTCAACGACCCGCAAATGTCTCAGGCGAGCGCGAAACCATGAAAGCTCTTCGAGCTCCTTGCCATCGAGGACTTCCGCCGCACTCTGCGAAAAAGCCGTTTTCGAAACGATCAACCGCTCGATGCGCGTGGTCTGATCGTCGAACAATGCAATGAATGCTGTATCGACGGACGAGGCTTTGAGCAAATTATCGAGGGAGTCCTGCAGTTTTTGATCGGTATCTTCCGCGCTGAGGCTTTGCAGATCGACGGCAACCTTGATGTATTGCAGGTCAAGTCCGGCCTTGGGTTTTTGGGACTGAGTGACGATACCGGACAGGCTCGTGTCCGGCCGTTCAGGTGCCTTCCCTTTCTCGCCTGCTGGTGAACTCATCCCGGAGTCCTCTCCTGTTTTCTGGCGGCTTTCCTGCGGACCCCGTCCCTGGAATCCGGTAGCTACGGCACATTGTGCAACAAATTCCGAGGAATGCAAGCTAACGTTATGTTATATCTCGAAAATAGCCCGCACACTGGTCCCAGACAACCGCATGGCAGGTGACGACCGTGCGCCCGCCCAAATTATGCGGTCGGATACCTGGGAAAAGAGCCGGTTGCTGCCCTTTCCGCCGCCAGAATTCGAGTCCCTAGGTCTTATTACCTATGCCGAATGTACCCTCGATTGCTTAAAATCAGCACAAATTTATCAGCTATGATCGAACAGACGCCGAGGCGCAGCGCAGCCGACTCGATGAGGGTGGGGTTGTTGATGCATTTGACAAGAAAAGCCAGACACCGAGCATGAGCAGGAGTATCCCGTTTGCCAAGCTTGCAAAATGACGCCAGCGTAATACGGCGCGATCTTTTTTTCATAGTCATCGCGGGGCTTTTGCTGCTGGCTTCGGGAATGGGGCTGCGCGATCCCTGGCCACCCGATGAGCCGCGTTATGCGTTGATGGCGCGTGACATGGTACTCAACAACCAGTGGCTCTTCCCCGTTCGCGCCGGCGAATATTATGCGCAGCAGCCACCCTTCTTTACCTGGTGCATTGCGGCTTTCTACTGGCTCACCGGGTCTTTGCGCCTCTCGTTCTTGCTGCCTTCATTGACCGCCGGGCTGGTGATCATGCTGACCGTCTACGACCTGGGGCGTCGTATCTGGAACCGGGAAACCGGTATCGCCGCGGTCATCCTGTTGCTGTTGACGATTCAGTTTCCGTTGCAGGCCAGGACGGCACAAATCGACGCCCTGCTGGTCATGTGGACGACGCTTGCGTTGTACGGATTCGCGCGGCATATGTTTCTTGGGCCGAACTGGCGGATGTATTACCTCGGCGCCGCGGCGACCGGACTGGCGGTCATCACCAAGGGCGTCGGCTTTCTGCCGTGGCTGATTTTTTTTCCGTATGCCTATGTTTTGCATCGGCGCTGGGCGGGAACACCGAGAGCGGGCGGCTGGCGCTGGGCGCTTGGGCCCCTGATCGCGATCGCCACCTTGTCCGCCTGGCTGATACCGATGCTGATCGTGGTTGCCGGCAGCGGCGACCCGGCGCTCGATGTCTATCGGGATGAACTCCTTTGGGGCCAGACCGTGCAACGCTATGTTGCCGCCGAGGGCCACAGCCAGCCGATCTGGTATTACCTGCTCGAAGTTATGCCCTGGTTGTGGATGCCGCTGGTGGCGTTATTGCCGTGGCTGATCCCGGCATGGCGCGAGCGCATCCGGCTGCGTGACAGCGTCATTTTTTGCCTGCTGGGCTGGGCGCTCCTGGTGCTGGTGTTTTTCCATTTCTCTTCAGACAAACGCGGCATCTACCTGTTCCCGCTGTTGCCGGCGCTCGCTCTCGCCGCCGCGCCTTTCCTTGGCGAACTGGTAAAACAAAAAAACGTCAGGCGCATGGCCGCTTTACTGACGCTTATCGTCACGCTCGCCAGCCTGAGCCCGGTGATCTATTTCAAGCTGGTCGCCGCAGAGCGCGGTCTCGAACTCGAGAATATCTACCTGGTCCGGCCGTGGGCGCCCCTGGTCACGCTGGGTGTCGCCGGCTTCAGTATTTTGCTGGCCGCTCGCGTGCGCCAGGCGGTAACCGGGTTCGCGATCATGATGGCCGTGGTCTGGATGGTTTACAGCTGGTGGCTCGGCCCGCTGAGCAATGCGTCGCAAAACGGCTCGGACCTGATGATCTCGGCCGAGGAAATCGTCAGACCGGACCAGGAATTGGGCGTGGTTCGTTACAAAGAGAAATTCCTGCTGTTTGCCACCCGCCCGGTCACCCATTTTGGTTACAAGACCGTCCCCGGCGCCCAGGAGCTTTATAACGCCGTCGCCTGGCTGGATGACAAACCCAACCGGATCCTGTTGCTCGAAGAGGAGCTGTGGAAGAGTTGTTTTAGCGCAAGCCTCGAAGACCAGACCCTGTTTGCCAGCCGTCGCCACTGGCACCTGGCGGACAGCCGCTCGGTGCTGGCCGATTGCCGCGGGCATGGCGATTCATCGGCGGCAATAATCTACGCTCCGCCGTACTGGCCGGATCATCCGGGGAACCGCTGATCGCAAAGCGCCGGTGCGGTTACAGTTCTTGCGCCCCCGTGTCGCTAGCGCTCGACTCGACCAGTTGAAAGCGGGCGCCGAAGGTATCCCGGGGATCTATGTCTACGACTTTCCAGTCATCCAGACCATGCCGGGGCGTCTCGTCCAAAACACCGCAGCCTTGTTTTTTGACCAAGGCGGCAGCGCGTTCTATATCGTCGACCTGGAAAGACATCAAAAAAAAGCCCTCGCCTTCGCTGGCCAGGTGCCGCGCGGGCATACCGTCAGGATCCGTTGGCTGAACCAGGATTATCCAGACATTATCGAGCCGGAACCGCGCGACCTTCACGCCGCGCTCGGGTAAAAATTCGATCTTGCCCGGCTCGACGCCGAAAATGGATCGGTACCGCGACGAAGCTTGTTCAAGGTCGCTTACCAGGAAATTAATATGATGCACTTTCTTGAGCATGATCTGACTCGCAGCAACAACGGCATGGCATGGGTTGACCAACCGCACAAACATCCCGTCTTGTGCGGTTGGCGTGCAGGCAGCCCGGGTTCGGGCTTTTCTTGATTTGTATACAAATTAGTCGTTTAAAGTGCTAGTTTACAGGTATACCGGCCTATAATAGACTATATTGTATACAAACTGACCTGAAGGGTCTTAATGTCGGTGGTGGCCGCGGTCGCTGGTCACGACAACAGGTAGCTGGGGGTGCGAGATGTCCAGATCTAATAAAGCCCGTGGAGTTTTCTGTTCCACGATAATTCTTGTGCTTACCGGATTCGGCCTTTACTCGGGACCGGTTCTGGCACAAACGGACGGGGCAGACGTTATCGAAGAAGTCGTTGTCACATCACGCCGGATCGAAGAATCTCTGAAGGACATTCCTGCCACGGTTACCGTGCTGACCGAACAGGACATAGAGCGTGCCGGCATCAGCAGGGCGGAAGATTTCATCAAACTGACGCCAGGCGTATCGATGATCAATGCGGCGGAAGTCGGGGATACACAGGTCAATATCCGAGGTATGAACGGCTCGCGTGATGCTGAAATCAGCTTCGCGTTTATTGTCGATGGCGTGCTGATGAGTAACCCCGCTGCTTTCAATCGTGAATACGCCAACCTGAAGCAAATTGAGATTCTCAAGGGTCCGCAGGGTGCCCTTTACGGACGCAATGCAGCCGCTGGCGCTATTGTGGTCACAACGCGCAAACCTGGCGATGAAATGGAAACTCTTTTGAAGGCCAGTTTTTCAGGCGACGCAACCAGCGTCATATCGGCTTATGTAGCGGGACCAGTCGGTGCCGGTGATACGAAGTTCAGCGTGCAGGTTGATTACCGCAGTTCGGATGGCTATTACACGAATACCACTCTGAACAGGGACGCCGTTGATGATTTTGAAAGTTTCGATATCAACGGCCGATTGATATTGCATCCCAACGAAGACCTGACGATTGACTTGAAAGCTCGCTATGGCGAAGTCGATGCTTCATCCATCACTTTTAACGCGGCATTTGCGCTGCCGACATTTACTACGTTTGGCCTGCCGGGTGGTGAGTTGTTCTTTGAGGACGTCAATACCCACAATTTCCAGTTCCAGGGAAATATTGATCCACAAAACGATCAGGACGCACTCGAACTGTCGGCTAGATTCGATCAGGATCTGGCCAACGGTATGAATCTGACTGGTTGGCTGCTTTTCAGCGACATTAATAACTCCCTCTCCTCCGACGGGACCAGTGGCGCGTTCGGTTTTTTCAATTTCGAGCCGACCTGCATCCAGACCTCAACCGCTTTGTTTACTTCCGGTTTTACGCTGCCGGCACCACAATTGTTATTCCCTTCAGACGGAAGTTTTATGGGAATATTCCCAATCTTTGGCCCCTACACACCGACCAGTTGCGATGGAACCCAGTACCAGGAGAGAAACCAGAAGGACCTGAGTTTGGAGCTTCGCCTTGCGTCGGACCCGAATCAACGGCTGCGCTGGCAGACCGGTTTTTATTACCTGAACATCGACCGGGAAGTTGGCGTCAACCTGGGCATCGATACCGGGCAAGGCGTTACCAACTCGCTGTTTGTCCCGCAAAGCGGCACCAATCCTACGGAGCAGCTGGTGTGGGATCAGTTTGATACCGATGTCTGGGCCGTATTTGGGCAGCTCCAATACGATATGTCAGACGCTGTGGAGTTGTCGCTCGCGCTGCGTTACGACAAGGAAAAACGCGACGTCCACAACCTGGTACCAGTCGGCCCGACCACCCAATATGTCGATTTTACGCTGGATGGTGTCTTTAGTGGTGGAGCCCCGCTTAATCCGGGTCTCGATCCGACCATTAACCCATCGGGAGTGATTGCCGACAAGAGCAAAACGTTTGATGAATTCCAGCCGAAGATCAGTTTGAGCTGGGATCTGAACGATGAGTGGACCGCTTTTGGCAGCTGGGGCGTTGGCTTCAAAGCCGGTGGTTTCAATAACCAGGGCAGTTCCGCCACGGTTGATCTGTTCTTCAACCAGCCGCTCAGCCTGGATCTTGTAATCGACGATCAGTTTCGCGAGGAGACCTCCAGCGCCTTTGAATTCGGCGTGAAATCCGCATTGAACGGTGGCCGTGTGCGAATCGAGGCGGCCTATTACCATACCGACGTCGATGACATGCAGTTCTTTGAATTTCTTGTTGGACCATTCGGTCTGCTGCGCGTCGTCTCAAATATCGATGAAGTCACCATCGACGGTTTTGAGGCCGGCATCAATGCAACGTTGACTGACTGGTTGACCATCGGCGCAGGTTTCAACTGGATTGACAGTGAAATCGATGCGAACAGCTCACGGCCTATTACTGTGGGCAATAAATCACCGGCTACACCGGAATACACCCACAACCTGGCCGCGCTGATCGATTTTCCGATCAGCGGAAACATGGATTTATTCGCTAACTTTTACTACACGATGGTTGGCGACACCTGGTTTCATACGATGCAGAACAACACGAGAACGACGGTATTCGATCTGTTCTTCCCAGGTGCCGGGACCTCCGACTGGAGCCTGAGCAAGCGTGCGAGCTACGAAACGCTGGATGTCCGCTTGGGCCTAAGGTCGGGTAACTGGACGGTGGCCGCGATCGGCAGCAACATAACCGATGAAAAATTCCTGGAAGAAGTGATCGTCGCACCGGAGTTTGGCGGGTCGTTTATTCACCCGGGGACACAATCGCGCTGGGGCGTTGAGTTTACTTATTCGTTCTAGCGCCCGGTCACCGCTGATAGCAATAAAAATGCCGGCTTGTGCCGGCATTTGTTTATCAAGCCTGTTTCAATGATGGCTGCGAGTCCGATTGTATCGTCGACCGCAGCGTAATCCTGGCCGCCTGCACATGCGAGCGCATTACGGATGCTGCCCAGTCGCCATCGCGCGCCTCGATTGCCCGAACGATCTCCAGGTGATGCCGGGCACTGCGCTGAAGATCCTCGTCGGTGTAATCTCTGAAGGTCTCGAACACCAGGGGAGCATCTTTTAGCGCGCTCAGAACCGATTTCAGACGCTCGCTGCGCGAAGCCACATATAGCAGTTTATGAAATTGGTCATTCAGATCCGTGATTCTTTCCAGATAGCCATGCGCCCGGTCACGGCCTTCTGCATACTGCGCCTTGGCCGCCGATTTCATTTGCGCAATCTCATCCTCGGTGGCATTGCTCGCCGCACGGCGCGCCGCAAAGGGCTCGAGGAGCACCCGCAGTTCGAATATCTCCTCGGCGTCCGCGTCGCTCCAGGCTTTGACAAAAGCTCCCTGGTGGGGCACAAACTCCAGCAGTCCTTCGGCTTGCAGTCTCCGCATGGCCTCGCGGACAGGCGTTCGACTGACACCGGATGCCGCGGCAATCTCTTTCTCGGTAATGCGCGCACCCGGCGGATACAGCGCCTCGATAATCCCAGCGCGCAGATCGTTATAGACTTTTTCTGCAGCTTTCACGACGTCCCTTGCTCACCGCCAACGATGATTACACCCGCAGACTAACATGCCATTGATTTCATCTTTGGCCGATAGTTACCCATTTCTGGAATTCCGGCTTCTTTGGCGGCTGCAGGCCCGTTTCTGCAAGACATCGTTCTTTCAACTCTTCGATCGTTCCACCGCGATCGAACAGTTTCGTGTCACCACGGTCTGCCGTCATTTTCTTGCGCAATACGGTGGTGGCTTTCTGATCCACCTCATATCGATCACTGATGACTACGCCATATCGTTTGGCCCCTGCAACGCTGACCAGGCCGGCACGAACATCGAACTCGACTTTTTCGACCGCGCGCTTGAACGGGTCGCCCCAGCCGCCTCCGCCCCAGGTTTCATAGAGCAGCAAATCATCGACTTCAACTTTGATCCGATCGCACTTCGATGGCAGTATCTCCTCGGTACCATCCTTGCGCTGCAGAATTTTCCGACTGCGCTTGCCCGGCAAACCGCCATTGACTCCCCACGGGTAGGTCAGCCAACGGTCATCATGGATTGAAATCTGACCAGGCTCCAGGAATCTGTAGCCGACCCGGATCGCGTTGCCGCCCCTGTGAGTGCCGGCACCACCGGAATCGGCCACTGTTTCATATATCTCGATGCGCAAAGGAAAATATGCCTCGAGAAATTCGTTTGGTACATTGGTAAAACTCGGCCACAACGAGTGTCCATCGGGCCCGTCACCGAACGGTTTGCCTGGGATACCGCCAAAGCCGATCTGGTAAAGCTGATACCACTCACCATTCTTGTCATACCCCGAGTACATAAAATGGGGGCTGTCAGAGAATCCTGCGGCGCACAGAAAATCCGGATTGCCCTGGCCCAACAACCCGCCCAAAACATCGAAAATCCGTCCGAGCGCGTGGGTACGGCAAGAAAGAGCCGCCGGTTTGCGAGGCTTCAACAAAGTGCCGTCCGGAATATGGACTTCCATCAGGTCATAGAAGCCGTCGTTAAACATGATCTGCGGATCGAACACCATGATCATGTAGACCCCGCAGAACATTTTGAACATTTCCTCGTTTAGCAGGAAATTAATAGAACCTATGGACTGCGGGTCGGTGCCCGTGAAATCGAAATGGACTTTTTCACCTTCGCGCCACATCGTGCAGGCGATTTTGTACGGCCCCATGCCGACGCCATCGTCGCAGACATAGTCTTCAAAATACTGCTTCTCCTCGGGCACCGTATTCATGATCAACTGACGCATCGCCCGGCGGTTGCGCGCAAGCAGTTCATCCATTGCCGAATAAAAAACGTCGTCGCCAAAACGATCCGCGATTTCGATGCAGCGTTTTTCCGCCGTTCGACAAGCCGCAACGATCGCATTGAAGTCACTGAGATTCCAATGCGGCAAGCGGCAGTTATGCAGGATCAGATTGAGAATATCCTCCTGCAACTCACCTTTCTTATAGATTTTTATCGGCGGAACGATGATTCCCTCTTCAAAAATATTGGTCGCGTCAGTCGGCAGGCTGCCGGGCACTTTCCCGCCCACATCCGTCATATGACCAAACATCGCCGACCACGCCAACAGGCGGCCATTCTTGAATATGGGCAACAACACCAGCCAGTCGTTGGCATGGCTGACCGCGCCATTGCACGAATAAGGATCGGTGGTCAGAAAAATATCTCCTTCTTCCACCGTCCCGTCGAAACCTTCAAGGAAGCCGTATATGAAAGAACCGAACTGGCCGACCACCATTTTCCCGTCGACGTTGGCGATCATGGGAAATTCGTCATGCTGCTCACGAATGCCCGGTGACATCGCCGTACGAAACAGGACGGCATCCATCTCGTATCTCGCGTTACGCAGTGCATTCTCAATAATATCCAGCGTGATCGGGTCAATATCAATCCGCTTAAAAGGCTGTGGAGTACTTTCGATTAGTTTGGCTGTCATCCTTATACGCTCCTATTTCTCATCCGGTCGGATCAGAATATTTCCCAGTTTATCAACCTCGCCCGTGTGCCCGGGCAGTATCAAAGTCGTGGCATCCATTTCAACGACGATCGCGGGTCCGGCGATCCTGTTGCCGGCCTTGATTCTGGAACGATCGTAAATGTGCGCTTCCTGGTCGCAGCCATCGACAAAGATCGTTTCAGTACTCATGATCGCCGCAGATGCGTCTTTATCACCCGCCTCGATCAAAGGCGCCTTGACAACTGTAGCCTCACCCTGGACCACAGCGCGCACATTGACCACCTCTTTGTCGGCGTCGAGGGCAAAGGTAAATAACTGCTCGTGGCGATGGTCATATTCATCGGCAATGACATCCAGACCTTTGCTCCGCAGTTCATCCAGATCGACTTCGATGGTCAACGACAAGCCCTGACCGTGGTAGCGAACATCCACCTGGTAGCTGCTGGTTCGCTCCTCGCGTGGAACATTTTCTTCGTCGAATGACTGCGCTGCGTTCTCGGCAAGCTGCTCAAGAATGGTGACCAGTTCCTCGCTGCTGGTGTCTGGAAAACGACGGATGAAGGTACGCGATGCTTCGTCACGGATCCTGGTCGTCGCATCGCCATAAGCGCACAATACGCCAGGACCGGGCGGAACAATAACCGGCCACGAATTCATCAAGCAACCCAGTGCATTCGCGTGCAGCGGGCCGGCTCCGCCAAAAGCGATCAGCGCGAAATCCCGGGGATCATGCCCTTGTTCGACCGAAACGAGTCGCAACGCGCCAACCATATTCTCGTTCACTATATCGACAATACCGGAGGCCGCTTTTTTTAGCGGAAGACCCAGTGCATCGGCTATTTTTTGCACCGATTTTTCCGCCAGCTTGCGATCGAGATTCATTTCACCGCCAAGACGGGCGGCGGCGGGCAGATATCCCAGCGTAATGTTGGCATCGGTAACGGTCGGTTCATCACCGCCCTGGCCATAACAGGCAGGCCCCGGGTCCGCGCCGGCGCTTTGTGGGCCGACTCGCAGCGCCTTGGTCAACTCGGGCACATGCGCAATCGAACCGCCACCAGCGCCGACGCTACGCACATCGATCGATGATGCGCGTACGGTGATGTCACCGACGGTCGTTTCTCTTCGCAGCTGGGCAACGCCATTTTGTACGAGCGCGACATCGGTCGAGGTACCACCCATATCAAAGGTCAACAAGTTGTCAAAGCCTGCCTGCCTCGCAATCCAGACTGCACCGCTGACACCGCCGGCAGGTCCGCTCATCAACAGGTTGACCGGCAAATTCTCGGCCGCTGCAGCCGATGCCAGGCCGCCATCCGAACGCAGCACGTGAAGTTGCAGGTCATCCATGGTCTTTTGCAGTTCGCCATGCAAATTCCGGATATAGCTGGCCACCCGCGGCCTGACATAGGAATTGGCGACCGTGGTTATCGTCCGCTCGTACTCCTGCATTTCCGGGACGACTTCAGACGACAAGGATACCGGTATGCCCGGCATGACTTCATTGGCGATTTCGCGTATCTGCTTTTCGTGTACATCGTTTGCGAACGCGTTTATCAACGAGACGGTCAGTGCTTCAATCCCCTGGTCCTTTATTCCAGCAAGCGTTTTTCGCATCGCATCGACATCGAGATCCTGGATAATTTCTCCTTTCGAGCTGATCCTCTCCTGCGCCTCGACGGTCAGCGCAAGCGGCGCCAACGGGTTGCTCTTGTTGTAAATCACCCAGCCGCCAAGCCCGCCCGGCACGAATGAGCGGGCGATTTGCAGCACCTGCCGGTATCCGCGCGTCGTAACCAGGCCAACGATTGCGCCGGTCATCGTCAGGACGGTATTGGTCGCAACCGTCGTGCCATGCATGACGTGGGAAATCATCGAAGCATCAATTTTGGCGCTATCGGTTACTTTTTTTATTCCGGTCAGGACACCGATCGATGAATCCTCCGGCGTACTGGGCACTTTGGCGGTAAAAAATTCACCGGATTGCTCGTTGACCAACAGCAAATCGGTAAACGTGCCACCGACATCAACACCGAGACGAAAACTCATATTGTCACCTTAGTTCCTGTTGTTATCCCTTGTTTCGGGGGGTTGTTATTGCCAAAGAGTATGTTGTTTTTCTCAGGCTAGATCGAATCCGACTCCTTTGGCGCCGGAAAGATCCCGGCTTTCGGAATCAGCGCCGGCAGGCTGTGCCCGAGCCTGGCCTCCAGCCAGGTGCTCGTCTCCACCAGCTTTTCCAGGTCGATCCCTGTCGCAAAACCTGAGCGGTGCAACATGTAGACCAGGTCTTCGGTTGGGATATTGCCCGTGGCATGCGGTGCAAAAGGACACCCCCCCATTCCCCCTACGCTGGCGTCGATAACATCGGCGCCAGACTGTATGGCAACGTAGGCATTTGCCAGACCCGTATTCCTGGTGTTGTGAAAATGACAGCGCACGGGTATATCGCCCGCCATTTGTTTCAATTTTGACACCAGCGAAGCCACTTGCGCCGGTACGCCGGCGCCTATCGTGTCGGCGATCGCGATTTCATCCGGCTCTTCCTGCAAAACGCGCTGGGCAATGTCCAATACGCGTCGTTCTGGAATCTCACCTTCGAACGGGCAACCGAATGCCGCCGATACCATGATTCCCGCTCGAATATTTTTCTTTTTGGCTTTTGCGGCCATCGAACGCCAGGCCAGTATCGACTCGTCGATACTGGCGCCCTGATTCCGCTGATTAAAGGTTTCGCTGGCCACCACCACCATCCCGATTTCGTCTATGCCGGTGGCGACCGCTCTTTCAAAACCGCGGTCGTTGAGTACCAGGCCGATGTAACTGACGTCTTTTCGCCTGGGCAACTCGCCGATGACCGCTTCCGCATCGGCCATTTGCGGCACCTTTTTCGGATTCACGAAACTCGCAACTTCGAGCCGGCGCAAGCCGGCGTCAATCAATCGATTGATCAATTCGACTTTGACAGCGGTCGTTAATTCGCACGGTTCGCTTTGCAGGCCATCCCTGGGACCGACCTCGGTCAGCGAAATTCTGTCGCTCATTCAGGACAATACCAAGAGCAAAAAAGGTGTTATATTGTATACAATATCACCAGTCTTACCAAGACAAATGGCTAATAAGACCTGGGAATTGATTATATTGTATGCACTTTGACTTTTTGTGCCTCCGCTTGTTCAAGCATGGAGGCCATGAAGATTCCGCTGCAGAACGATTCCAGGGAGCGAATATCACCAATGTCCGCCGACAATAATCAAACCGGCGGCCCGTTGTCGGGTCTGCGGGTCATCGAATTGGGAACGCTGCTTGCGGGTCCTTTTTGTGGGCAGTTAATGGGTGACCTGGGCGCCGAGATCATCAAGGTAGAAGCCCCTGGAGCGGGTGACCCGATGCGCCAGTGGGGCCAGGAAAAAGCGCATGGAAAATCCCTGTGGTGGCCCGTCATCGCCCGCAACAAGAAATCGATCACCGTTAATCTGCGGGTACCGGAAGGACAGAAGATCATTTGCGATCTGGCGGCGAAATCGGATTTCCTGCTGGAGAATTTTCGCCCGGGCACGATGGAAAAATGGAACCTGGGCTATGCAGAGCTCAGCAAGGCCAATCCTGCCCTGATCATGATCAGGGTGTCCGGCCAGGGACAAACCGGCCCCTATGCCAAACGCGCGGGTTTTGGCTCCATCGGTGAAGCGATGGGCGGCCTGCGCTATGTCTGTGGCGACCCTTCGAATCCACCGAGCCGCTTTGGCATCAGCATCGGCGATTCGCTGGCCGCGACTTTCGCCACGATCGGCGCGCTGGCCGCGTTGTATGAGCGAAATCGATCCGGAAAAGGCCAGGTTGTAGACTCCGCTATTTACGAAGCCGTCCTGGCAATGATGGAATCACTGATTACCGAGTACGATCAGGCCGGCTACATTCGCGAGCGGACCGGTCCGGTTCTGCCCAATGTTGCACCATCCAATATTTATCCGACCAAAGACTCACGCTTCCTGCTGATTGCCGCGAACCAGGACAGCGTGTTCAAACGGCTGACACAGGCAATGAACCGACCGGAGCTGGCCGCAGACGAGCGCTACGCGAGCCACGCCGCCCGCGGACGTCACCAGGCGGAACTCGATGACCTCGTTGCGCGCTGGTCTGCCCAGTATACAATTTCGGAACTAATTGATATTCTTGAGAAAAGTGGCGTGCCGGCCGGACCGATTTATCGTGCGCCGGAAATGCTCGAAGATCCCCATTTCAAGGCCCGGCAAGCTATTATCAAGATTATGCACCCCGAATTTGGCGAACTGGCTATGCAAAACGTCGTGCCCAGGCTTTCACGAACGCCCGGCAAGGTACACAGCCCGGATCCGACCCTGGGACAGCACAACGAGGAAATATTCCAGGGCCTGCTCGGCATGGAAGATTCGGCCATCGAATCCCTCAACGATGCCGAGGTGATCTGATACAGATGCCCGAAGATGCAGGCAATGCAACGATGGACCCCGGCTTTGGCAATAAACTCGACTTCGGTGACCGGCCTGCGCTGATTATCGTCGACTTCGTCAGGGCCTACCTGGACCCGGATTCGCCTTTGTATGCTGGTGTCGAGCAGACTTGCGAAAACTGCTCGGACTTGCTTAGCGCAGCCCGGCGAGCCGGCATCCCGATTTTCCACAGCAATGTCAGCTATGAGCCCGGCACTGACGACGGCGGTATATTCAAGAAGAAGCTGCCCTTGCTGTCGGTTTTCGACCGGGGATCGCCACTCGCCGAATTCGCCGACCAGCTACAGCCAGAAAACGGTGAAATTGTTATAACCAAGCAATACGCGAGCGCTTTTTTTGCAACTACCCTGTTTGAATCTCTTGTTGCCGCCGGGATCGATACCTTGATCATCGCCGGGGTTACCACCAGTGGCTGTATCCGGGCAACGGCGGTTGACGCGATTCAGCATGGATTCATCCCGGTCGTGGTCGAAGATGCCGTTGGCGACAGAGCCCCCGGTCCTCATAAAGCCAATCTATACGATCTGCAGGCGAAATATGCGAATGTGGTCAGCCAGGCCACGGCGCTGGATTATCTCGAGAAAATCAGCCAACGCTGATCGGCGGCGACACGGGCATGGAAAAACCTGAGATGAGTACGCGGGCGCAAACCTTGTTTGAGAAAGTCTGGAACCGTCACGTGGTGGTTCCCGAGTCGCATGACACGCCGGCAACGCTCTATATCGATTTGCACCTGATTCATGAAGTGTCGTCACCACAGGCCTTTTCCCTGTTGCGTGAGAAAAACCTGCCGGTCAGGCGACCTGGCAAGACCCTGGCTACTTTGGATCATTCAACGCCAACCGATCCCGAACCGGCAGCGCGGACGATCCCGATAGTCACCGCGGCCGTGGCCGGCCAGATCCAGGCACTACAGGACAACTGCGCCAGGTTCGGCATACAGTTGTACGACCTCGGCTCCGAGCAGCGGGGCATCGTGCACATCATCGGGCCGGAACAGGGATTGACCCGACCCGGAATGACCATCGTCTGCGGCGACAGCCATACCAGTACCCACGGCGCCTTCGGTGCGCTGGCTTTTGGCATTGGCACGACCGAAGTCGCACATGTACTGGCCACCCAGTGTCTGCTGCAGAACAAACCCGCCTCGATGGCAATCAATATCAGCGGCCGCCTGGCCGATGGAGTCAGCGCCAAGGACCTGATCCTGGCGATCATCGGGAAGATCGGTGTCCAAGGCGGCATCGGTCACGTCATCGAGTATCGCGGCGAAACCATCGACTCGCTGTCCATGGAACAACGAATGACGGTCTGCAATATGTCCATCGAGGCAGGCGCGAGAGCCGGCATGATCGCACCGGATCAAATCACTTTCGATTACCTGGAAGGCAGGGGAAAAATGCCCACCGGGGCGCGCTGGTCTGAGCTGCTAAAAAGCTGGCAGGATCTGTCCAGCGACAACGACGCAGCATTTGACCAGCAGGTCGATATCGATGTCGGCGGCATGAGGCCGATGATCACCTTTGGCACCAACCCGGGAATGGTCATGTCTATCGACGACTGCATCCCGGACAAAGGAAAAGACGAGTCTTTGGATAAGGCGCTGGCCTATATGGGTCTCGAACATGGTCAGGCATTGCTCGGCCAGAGAATCGATATCGTTTTTATCGGCAGCTGCACCAACGCCCGTATCAGCGACCTGCGGGAAGCCGCAACCCTGCTGAAAAATCGCAAAATTGCCAAGGGACTGCGGATGCTGGTCGTTCCGGGGTCACAGGCAATCAAGAAACAAGCCGAGTCCGAAGGGCTGGCACAGATTTTTATCGATGCCGGCGCAGAATGGAGAGAATCGGGTTGCTCGATGTGCATTGCGATGAACGGCGATGCCGTCCCACGCGGGCAATATGTATTGAGCACCAGCAACCGCAATTTTGAAGGACGCCAGGGAAGCGGCGCTCGCTCGATCCTGGCCAGCCCGTTAACCGCCGCGGCAACGGCGATAAACGGAAAAATATCCGATCCCGTTGAGCTGATGTAAACGATGGCCCATTGCCGACTGGAAAACGCATGATACAGACCATTTCGATTATTCGTTCGAGGACTGTCGTACTGACCAACCGGAATATCGACACCGACCAGATTCTCCCGGCCCGTTTCCTGACGACCACTTCCCGGCACGGCCTGGGTCCACATCTTTTTGCCGACTGGCGCTACGACGATCGACAAAATCCGAACAAAGATTTCCCGCTGAACCAGGTCGACCCGGCGAAATACCAGGTCCTGGTCGCCGGCGACAACTTCGGCTGTGGCTCATCACGCGAACATGCGACCTGGGCATTACTGGACTATGGCTTCCGCGTCGTGATCAGCACCCAGATTGCCGATATCTTCAGATCCAATGCGTTGAAAAACGGCTTGCTACCGATTATCGTCGAGCAGGAAATTCACGACCGGCTGACAGAACACGCTGGCGAGTTTCTGGAAATTGATCTGCAAGAGCAAACCCTGACCATGGCGAACGGAAATATCGTCGAATTTCCGATCGACCCGTTTGCTAAGACCTGCCTGCTCGACGGCGTCGATCCCCTGGGTTTCCTGCTGCAGCAGGAGGCGGAAATCGCAGCCTACGAAAAGTCTGATTCATGACTGAAAAACGATGTCCGCTGGCGGAAAGGCCTATGGCTGATCCGCTGATACAACAGCGTACGATCCTGTATACAATATGATTCCGAGAGCGAACAAAAACACGCAATAGATAGCTGGAGGGTATTGACAAGTTAAATACTCAGCCTAAGCAAATTTGGGCAGCTATCGCCTATCACGCTGCAGCGTAATTCCAAGACGCAAAAGCACGCAATCGGAAAAATCGGTAGTTCGTGGCCGAAACAAGGTGCCGGCCAAGATTGAATAAATTGTAAACAGCCGCATGAACGGTCAAGAAGCGCTGGGCCTGCTGCGTCGATTTAAAGCGGCGCATGCCCCGCTCCCTCACCCGCGTCGGTTGATGTGAAAGTTCTGCCCTGTTATTGGCATACTGGGTTGTATCATGAATAGTGTCTGGGATGAGTTCTCGGTGTGCGACCCCATAACTTCTCAACTTGTCCGTCACTATCTTCCTCGGTTCACCGCGGTTATTTTTAAGCAGCCGTTTGAAAAAGCGCTTTGCCGCCTTGCCGTCGCGTCGATGCTGTAGAAATATGTCGACGATTTCTCCATCCTGATCTACAGCGCGCCATAAATAATACTGCCTACCATCGATCTTCACGAACACTTCATCAATGAAAAATGTATCTCCGTATCCCTGGTGCTTTTTCCTCAAACGACGCACATATTTCAATCCGAACTTGTTGCACCATAGACGAATTGATTCATAGCTAACGGTGATTCCACGTTCAGCCAGCAAATCTTCAATATCCCGATGGCTCAGGCTAAAGCGATGATAAAGCCATACAGCATATTGAATAATTTCCGGTGGGAATCGGTGGCGCTTGTACATCGTGGTGGATCTTTTCATCCAACAATTACGCTTTATCACCATTTAACTTGTCAATACCGTTAGGTGTCTTTCCAGTCAGATGAATCGATTTCAACTCGATGTTAGCAACAGATTAATAACGCCTATTGGTTCCATAACCACCAGCCTGGAAAGGCCTTTCACCCACTTTTTTGGAATTGCGAATACTAATGCAAAAGTTGCAAAGATAAACGGTCCCGCGTTTCGGATCATCGAATTCGGTTACAGGATTGTGTTCTATGCCGCAACAATTGCAAATCTTGCAAACATTTAGCTTGGTTCCGGTTTTCAAGTCGAATTTGAACCCGCCGCCAATATTGTGCTGTTCTTTCCTATGCTTTTTCCACTCGTTGTTGCTAAAGGCCACATAGCCTTTGCAGTAATGACAAGTTTTTGGAAAATTGTTCACTAATTTACCTTAATTGCGCGGCCAATAACCTTCTCGACTAGGCCACGTAACTGAAAAAGGCCTCTAACTTCTTTAATGATAGCCGCATACAGCTTACTATCGTGTCCTGGTTGGAAATCGCAGCCATAAGCGGTCGTTCGCGACGATTGACCGTCGATCCATATTGACACTGCATCAAACTTTGGCCGACTGCGGTCTTGTCCGAGGCCAAGAATTGCGCCTTTACTAATGAACCTTGCGACCCAATCGTTCCAGCACGTCATCCAATCGCGGATCGTCGCGGAGATTATCCAGAAACGGATCACCCGTCATTAGACTTAGCGATGAATCACGCCTGTCGATTGCGCGATGCAACCACCTGAATGATTCATCCAGGTTGCCGAGATAGGCATGCACCTGCGCGAGCTCGTAGGTCCATCGATCCCCAAGCACGATCAATTTCTCTAACTCCGTAGCTGCGCGATCAGTATCGCCCATCGCGTGTAACACCATTGCTCGACCGGCCAGTCGACGACCATTTTGTGTCTCTTTGTTCATCTGCAAAAGCGCATCGTCAAGATCGCCACTGACGAGCATTACAGCACCGAGACGGAAATTGACCACATTTCCTATCGGAATCAACTCAAGAACCTCGGCATACGCAGATTTTGCCTCGGCGAGGCGGCCCGAGAGAAAATAACTAGTCCCGAGATCCAACTTAATTCTCCAAGATACCGGATCAAGAATCTCCACCACTTTGTAAAGCCGAATCGCCTCGGCATAATCGCCGTCGATCCGCGCCAACCAGGCCGCTCCCTGTAGGACACGAGGATCATGCGGTGCAAGCGTTAAAGCTAATTCCTGTTCTTTTCGGGCGGTCTCCAGATCATAGTCGTAGTTTCTGGCTATTCGCGACAGTGCGGCATGTGCCTGTGCGTTATCAGCGTCCAAACGCAGTGCTTCCATTACGGCCGCACGAGATTTTGCGTATGCCTCGTGCGGGTGCCAGGCACCATTGCCTGAGCCTCGGATGTAGATACGGGCAAGCCACAGCCAGGCTGGCACGTACGTGCTATCGATCTCCAGTACCCGCAGCACTACCGCTTCGGCCTGTAAGAAACCGGCGACAGTGAATTGAGCTGCCAGCGCTTTGCTTTGCAAATACAGCGCATAGGCTTCGGGTGACGTTGTGTCTGTGCGCGGCGCCTCTCCAAGCAATTGGACTTTTAGTGCACCAACGACTGATTCGGCTATTTCATCCTGGATAGCAAATATATTCTCGAGTTCGAAATTGTAGGTTTCCGACCAGAGATGCGAATCTGTGACTGCTTCTATCAGTTGCGCCGTAATACGAAGCTGGTTGCCAGACTTGCGCACACTGCCTTCCAGCACATAGGCGACCTTCAGCCTAGCCGCCATCGTCGGCACATCCAGATTCTG
Source organism: Pseudomonadota bacterium (assembly GCA_022560735.1). GTDB lineage: Bacteria > Pseudomonadota > Gammaproteobacteria > Steroidobacterales > MnTg04 > MnTg04. The sequence goes on along the minus strand of JADFSO010000002.1, from coordinate 964 downwards.
GCCCTTAAATGAAAACGCGGATGAACGCGAGGTCACCCGCAGTTCCGGAACCTTTGCAAGCAGGTTTAGTATCTCCTCTGAAATGCCATCAGAGAAATACTCATTGTCAGGGTCGTCACTCATGTTATCGAAGGCCAACACAGCGATGGACTTTATGGAATCTTGTAGTTCAACGGGACTTGCTACGAACTTGTCATAGGCAAAATAGCCCAACGTCACCACAAGCAGGGCAATAATGACGAAGTCCAGCTTGCGTCCAGTAACGGGAGTGATGGACCGATTTCGGTCGACATCCTTGTCTTTCTTCAATCCTTCAGGCGTCAGTTCGAAAGCCCACGCAAAAATTAACGCCAGTGGAAAACCGATCAGGATGAGGACCGTCACCAGTGTCACCGACCAGTCTGGAAGATGCAGAATCGGAAAACTCGTAGCTACGATCTGGATCAACAACCAGGCCGTAATAGCGTAGACGATCGCTACCCTGATGACGTTGCGGCGCTTGAGTTCGTCGATGAAAGACATAACGGCCTGTTGGTTGCTGTTGGCGGAGTCCGTTCAGCCGGTGGCTCAAATCATGGCCTGATTCAAGCCATATTTCTAGCTTTCGCCCAAATATCTGCCCATCCGATGTGTGCCGATGCCATTGAGCTGCAATATTACGCCAATGGCCGCTTTCGGGCGTATAGCGGACATCGAATGAGAACATTTCGGCACAAAAAAGCCCGGTACAAGACCGGGCTTTCGATTTCCTGGTAGCGGGGGCAGGATGGCCTTCGCCCCTTTGGGGCTCAGTTATCTCGGCCGACTAAGTCGGCCTCGGAATGACCTGCGCCGCTTCGCGGCCATGCAGGTTCAAAACTCGCTCATTACCAATAAAAAACGCCGGACCCGAAAAAAACGGGCCCGGCGCAATTTATCTGGTAACGCGTGCGTGATTTGTGCTGTTCCCACCGTCACGCGACGG
>JADFSO010000050.1 GCA_022560735.1 Pseudomonadota bacterium | reverse complement strand
GGGCAAGGAATTTTTCCTGGCGGCACATGAGCCGGGCGCTATTTTCGGGATCGTCTCCACCCTCGATTGGGGCACTCGCCGGGCCGAGGCGGTGGCGCGGGAGGATGCGTATCTTTTCTGTTTGCGCCGGCGGCATTTTCTGGGCTACCTGCAATCGAGTCCGGAGTTGTGCTTTCGCATCTTCGCGCATATTTGCGAGGGTCTCCGTCATTCGACAGAGGCGCTTGGACAAACCGTCCTTTATAATCTGGACATCCGCCTCGCCAAAATCCTGCTGGATCTGCAGCCCGTTGCGGAAGGCAGCGGGGAAGCGAAAAGCTTCCCGGTCCTGCGCCTGACACAGGCGGACCTGGCCCGCCGTCTCGGCGTCAACCGCGAGGCGGTAAACCGGCAATTGCGAAAATGGGAAAATGACGGCCTGCTCACTTTGGGGAGGCAGAAACTCCAGTTACTGAACGACGATGTGCTGCGGGACCTGGCCAGCCCGCTCCGCAACCGGCACGCCGGCAACGGATTCCAGACACCGACGCGCGCCGACCTGTTGCCGTTCGAGGGTGCGCTGGTACCCGAGGCCAGGGACATTTTGATCAACGGTCCCGCCGGGATCATGGCCTTGAAAGTGGGTCAGTATTTATCGTTGCTGTCGGATGACGCGGCGGGGACCCTGGGCAAATTGAACCGCTTGCTGAAGCGGGTGGATCGCACCGTCCGGGACGGCGGCGGGCACCTGGTCGGACAGGTTGGGGACCAGATGGTCGCGGTTTTCCCGGATGGGAAGGTGGCACTCCGCTGCGCACTGTTGCTGCGGTCGAGGAATGATGCGGCCAAGGACAAACGCTCTTCGGCCGGGCCGGATGTCAACATCGGCGTGCATGCCGGACCGGTGGTTGCGGGCGCGGAACGGGTGCTGGGCGCAGCCGTCCAGACCGCCATGCGGCTGAGCTCCCTTGCCGAGGGGGGTGAGATTTATCTCTCCGACACGCTGGCCGACGAGGCGCGCACCGGTTTTGATCTGGACCTGACTTTCCTGGGCCAGCATGACCTGCTGGAAAACGGGGAAAACCTGGCGGTCTATTCCACCGGCGACATCGCCTGGAAGACCAGGCTTTATCTTTATGGCAGATCCTGGCTGTCGCGGCGGCATTCGGTCCAGCGGTTGGCAGGCGCAACGGCGATCGTGGTTTTGGTGTTGCTGTTGGGTGTCTACCGCTTGGGTACGGACCAGGGATTCGATGGAGCGCCGCCGCTTTCTGTCGCGGTCCTCCCCTTCACACTGTTGGCGGAGTCGGAACAGGCTTACCTGGCGGACGGTATCACCACCGACCTGCGGGCAGCCCTCGCCAGGCTGCCGGGGTTCCAGGTCACCGGCGCGGAGTCGTCCGCCTATTTCAAAGACGGGGAAACACCTGCGCGGGAAATCGGCCAGGCCCTCGGCGTAGCCTACCTGTTGATGGGGGTGGCCGGCTCCGCGGGGGACGAGGTTCACGTGAAGACGCGCCTGGTCGATGTCGCGACCGGCAAGGAGGTGTGGCAGGCGACCTACGATCGTCCTTTCGAGGACCTGATGGAGGTGGAACGGGATATTCTGCATGGTGCCGGCGGGACCATCGAGGGCGAGTCCATTGACGGCAAAGAACTCGGTGCCGCCATTATCCTGAGCGAGGATGCCGACGCCCATGCCCTGTACCTGCAGGCCCGCCACCTGGCGCAAGACGGAATGCATGATTCCGCCCTCGAAGCGATCCATTTGGCGCAGCAGGCGGTTACCCGGGATCCCGATTTTGCCGAAGCGTACGCCTTCCTGGCCAAGACATATGTTTCCCTGTCACCGGCAGACCCCGGATGGGGAAAAACAACCGAAGAAACCCGTGCGCTGGCCACGGAGGCTTATGAACGGGCCAGAAGCATTCGTCCCGATTCGCCGACCGTACTCGCGGTCGGCTCGCGCATGGCACGCGCAGCGGGTGACGTGCAAACCGCACGGCAGTTGGCAGAGCAGGCGCTGGTCCTGAACCCGGCCGACCCGGACGCCCTGATGGAGTTGTATCTTGATTACAGGAATCGGGAAGATTGGGTGTCCGTCGAAAACACGCTCCGTAACTTGCTGAAAGTGGAACCTCTTGCCAAGAGGTGGATCATGGTCATGGGAACTTTTCTCGAATCCGATATCCGCTACGATGAGGCGCGTGCCGTTATCCAGCGGGGACTTGGCTACTTCCCCGACTTCGCGCCGTTCCATGCGCGCCTCTCCTCGATCGCTCTCAACGAGGGAAAGTTGGTGGATGCCCTGCATTCAAACCTTAAAGGGCGTCCCTACGGCGCTGACTATCGGCTGTGGTTCGGGCTGGATGGGGTCGATCTGGATGCCATCAGGCCCCGGGTCCGGGCTTTGGGCGGGTATGTCTATCTTGGCGATCTTGACGCCGCCCGGCGCATCCTGGATGAGAACTATGCGAGTTCCCGCGATTCGCTGGAATTCCTGGTGCTCAACGGCCACCTGGAATCCTTGCGGGGCAATTATGAAGCCGCCGTCCTCTCCTTCGACGCGGCCCGGATGAAACTTGCCGACGGGGATGAAGGCCAACTTATCGCAGCACGCACTTATGCAGCAAGGGTGAGTTGGGAACGTCAAACATTCCCTGCCGTCGCACTCCTGCATGCTTACCGCAAGCTCGGTCGGGATGCAGAAGGTGACAAGATCGCGGCGCTGATAGAAAAAACCCTGAACGATCTGCGCCGCCGCGCAACCGGCCGCGGGGCCCAGGCGGATGATTTGTACCTTTATGTTGAAGCCCAGTTCCATGCCATCGATGGCCGCACCGATGAGGCGCTCGAAACGCTGCGTCGCTGGAAGGACCGGAACCCCAGGATTTTCACCTACATCGAACGGGATCCTTATTTCGAGCCGCTGCATGGCAAACTCCGCTTCCAGCAAATCGTCGCCGAGGTTGATGCGGAATTGGCAAAGGTCCGCATGGAGTACCTGGCGTCACTGGGCGACGAGCCTGTTTGAAACCGGTTTAAAACGCGTTTTTTGCACTGGATTCATCCTGCGGGAACAGGGCGATACCCCCTTTTCCAGTTAACAGGTGCGCAAAGCGCTGTGTCCCGGATACTTGCTCACGTCACAGGTGCAACGATGCCGGCGGCTCTCCTTTGCGATGGCGTTGCCAAACCTGGTGGTAAAGCATTTCCAGGTTCCGCGCAAACTGCGCCGGGTCGAACAAAGCGCTCGTTCCGCGTGCCTCGGACAGGTGGCTGCGAAGCCGGTTCAACTCTTCGGGTTGGCTCGCCAGTTCAACCGCCCGCTCCTGGTATGTTTCCGAACTGGAACAAATGAGTTGCTCGAGCCCGAGGGCAGTATTCAGCGACGCGCCCAGCCGCGATAGCATGTGCTCGCCTGCACAAGTCAGCACCGGCAGCCCGCTCGCCAGCGCACAGACCGCTGTAGTTCCTGCGTTGTAATGAAAGGTATCGAGGAAAAGATCCGCCTGGCGGATTCGCGCCAGGTGCTCCGCCAATGGCACGCGTCCGGCAAACACCAATCGCTCCGGGCTGATGCCACGGGTTTTCGCTTCTCGCGAGAGGTTGCGCTCGGCATCCGCTGAATCCTCGGCAAACAGCCACAAGACCGAGCCGGGAACGCGTTCCAGGATGCGCATCCAGGCGTCAAAAACAGCGGGACCGATCTTCAACGGGTTGTTGAAGCTCGCGAAAACGAAGGCATCGTCCGGCAGACCGAGTGTGGAGCGTTCGGGAACGTGGGGGCTCGCCACCATCGGCGACGCCATGATGAAACTCGCCGGCAGATAGAGAATCGCCTCGGTGAACTCGTGTGCAACGTCTTGCGGCAGCACCACTGGATCCGCGATCACATAGTCCATGAATTCCGCCGCCATGGTGTTGAGATAGCCGAGATAGGCGATCTGCACCGGCGCCGGCCGCGCGGCGAAAATCTCGGTGCGGGCGCGGCCGGTATAACCGGCCAGGTCCACCAGGATATCGATACGGTCATCCCGAACCTGGCGAATGGCTTTTTCCAGGGAGCAGTCGCTTAGGTCACGAAAGCGGTCCGCGCCTTCCTCGACCCGGCGGTAATAAGAATCCTCGTGGCGGCGCAGCGAATAGCAAAAGACCTCGAATGCTTCCCGATCATGCTGGCGAAACAAATCGTAGACCAGGAGGCCAACGGCATGCTCTCCGAAATCGGGTGACACATAGCCGATTCGTATCCGGGTTTCGTCAGGGTCGGGTCGTTGTTTTGGCAACGCCGCCACCCGCGTTGCGATGCGCGCGAAGTGCCGAGCGTGGTGTGCGGCCAAGGGCCGGTGGTAGGCAGCCAGCCCGGGAGCGTAATTGATGGCCGCCGGCGACAAAAGTTCCTCGCCGCCTTCGGCCAGGTATCGCTCGAGGCCCGCTGCGATGAGGCGACATTCCGAATCCAGCTCCCGCCAGTCGCACACTTCCAGCCGCGCCTGCAAGAGGGCATAGCGCGCCCCGATGTGCTCAGGATCCACGGTGAGAGCATGCGCGAGTGCTTCCTCCCGGGTACCGGTTCCGTCCCGAGCGATGCGCAGCGTCAAAGCGTAGTTGTAGAGCAACCGGACATCGTCCGGGTTCGCGGCGAGCGCCGTGCGATAATGTTTTATCGCTGCCTGTGTATGGCCAAGTGAAGCCAACGATACGGCCAGGTTGTGATGGGTCTGGGCATGCTCCGGCCGCGTTGCCAGTATTCGCCGATAATAGTCGGCTGCCTCGCTCCAGGCGCCACGCAAACGATAAAGCTCTGCGGCCAGATTGAGCGCCACCGAATCATCGGGCCGTCTTTGTAGTGCGCGCTCCACCGCCAGCAACGCTTCATCGGGCTGCCCGCTGGCCGCCAGAGCTAAGGCGAGAACGGCATGGGCTTCGGCCAGCTCCGGCCGGGCGGACAGAACCTTCCGGAGATAACCCACGGCCTCGTGGCTGCGACCGGTTTCGTGGCACAGCAGACCCAGGTAATACAGCACATCTGCATCGTCCGGCGACTGCTCCAGGCATTGCCGGTAAAGCGCCTCCGCTTCGTCGCGCCGACCCGCGCGATGTTTTGCGATCGCCTCTTTTTTCACGTCGCCATGGGCGGGACAAAGCCGACCAGATCCTTTTTTTCCCACAGGGCCAAATGCCTGGCCGGCGTACCTTCGATCCAGTCATCGATTCTTAGGATCGGTTTGCAAAAACTGAATGGCGGAAGCGCCAGGTTCAGCAGGCGAAAATGGCCGGTGGGTATATCGATGTTGCGGTCGCAATCCGGGTGCGTAGAAGTCAGCAGGTAGCGAATGTTGCTGTCGAGAAAATTGTCGATGACCGAAAATATGTCGTCATAAGACAAGTGGAACAGGCAATCCCGACACAACCACAGATCGGCATCGGGTAATTTCTGGCTGATGATATCCAGTTGAACAAAGCGGGTGTTTTCGTTGCCGAACTTCTCCTGGTTCGCTGCGATCAACGGCTGGACGATATCCCCGCCGATGTATTGTGTGTCCTGCTCTCTTTGGACATGCTGGAACCAGTGGTAATCACCGCAAGGCGCATCGAGGATGGTTTTGAATCCGTAGCGCTCGATCAGGCGCGGAATTTCCTGCCTGATGTTGCGGGTGTATTCGAGTGTCGAGCCTTCTCCCGAGCGGCTTTCTTCATTCTTCCATTCGTTCTGCCTATAGATTGCGGTAAACCGCGCTTCGGTATTCCCCACACTTTTCAGGAGACGAGTTCGTCTGCGGTAGGAGTGTCTTTCAGCCAGCTTTTTGCCGCCTGGAAAAAGACTGATCAATGACTTCAGAATACTCATAAAAAGGCCGGTCAGCCTCGAAAGTAACTTGCTGACTTGTGCAAATACTAGAGAAACGGCCAGGAGGCCGCAATTGCCTGACCTATTTTATTTTTGCGGGTCCGCAACAGAGCGGTGTCAGTCAAAAAACCACGTCAATCAGCACATCGTGAATGATCTGGGTGGCAACTTCCACGAGGATAATCTTGCCACCCACAACAATGCGCTCAAACCCTCTCGGCGCGGTTGGCAACAGATCGATCAAGCCAACCGGGAAGTGCTGTTTCGCGATACCGGGAGGCAGGGGCTTGCCGCGTTGCAGGTTCTTCGCGATGCCCGGCGGAAGACCGCGTGGTTTTCCCTTGCCTTTGCCTTTTTTAGCCGACGAATGTCCATGTTTATGGAAATACTCAGCAATAATTTGCCGTTCAACCTCACTGAAAACAGCGCTGGCGATTTTTTCGGCGGTGGAGGTCCTGTGGTCGGCCCTGGTGTATTTTTCATCGGCCCGGGTCGTGGTGCAGGCCAAAATGGTGAGCAACACTGAAACGGTGAGAGCTACGCGTAGCATTTTCTACTCCTGAAGATTGTATTTTCTATAAAAAACAACAATTAACATAACCGCAAGGACGCGTTCCGGATGTGACTGCGGTCGCACAAAACGCCGCCGATGAGCAAAATCGAGCGAAATTAATGAATATCCGGAAATCGAGGCGGAAAATACCCCGAAAATTGCAATTCAGCACACGCGATTGGTGGCAGCGGTTTATGGCTTCAACTAACATCGATCGTTCACAGGCGCGGGCTACAGGTGGCAGGTGGGCAAACCTGGGAATTTTCTGGCTGAACTCAAGCGACGAAATGTCGTTCGGGTCGCTTTTGTCTATGGCATCGTCGCGTGGCTGCTGCTGCAAATTGTAGACATTGTCGTACCCTTGCTGGAATTGCCTGACTGGGTCGGTAAATTCTTCCTGCTGTTGATCGCCATCGGGCTCCCACTGGCGCTGATTTTCGCCTGGGCCTTCGAAATGACGCCGGATGGCCTGAAGTTGGAAAAGCATGTCGATCGCAGCCAGTCGGTTACCGCCGAGACGGGTCGCAAACTCGATTTCATGATCATCGGCGTGCTGTTGTTCGCCGTTGCGCTGTTCGCGCTGGACAAGTTTGTCTGGGTCGATGAGCAAGCGTCTGAGCCGGTCATGGCCGCAGAGGAACCCGCGGCGGCGAAATCGGTCAGCCGCCAGTCGGTCGCCGTGCTGCCGTTCGCCAACCGCAGCGCCAACGAAGACGATCTGTATTTCGTCCAGGGCATGCATGACGATGTGTTGACCCATTTGGCGCGGATCGGCTCGCTAAAAGTGATTTCCAGGACCTCGGTCATGGAATACCGCGACACCACCAAGAATATGCGCACCATCGGCAAGGAACTGGGTGTCGCGACGATCCTCGAAGGCGGCGTGCAAAGAGCGGGCGACCGGGTTCGTATCAACATGCAGTTGATCGATGCCGTGACCGATGAACACCTGTGGGCCGATAGCTATGACCGGCAATTGACCACGGCCAATATTTTTGCGATCCAGAGCGAAATAGCCAGTGCGATCGCCGCTGCCCTGCATGCCACCTTGTCGCCAACCGAGCAGCAGGCGCTGGCCAGTATCCCGACCGAGAATCTGCGGGCCTACGATTTTTTCCAGCGCGGTCGGGCCATCCAGCGGAATGCTGGCGTGACGGCTCAAGAACGGCGGTTGCAACTCTTCGAACAGGCGGTATCGCTGGATCCGGGTTTTGCGCTGGCGCATGTAGCACTGGCCAGCGCGTACATGGACCGGTACTGGTTTTATGGCCGCGACAAGTCTGACCTTACGCTGGCCCGCACGGCGATCGACAAAGGATTTGAGCTTAGCCCCGGTATGCCGGAAGCCCATATCGCGCGATCTGATTATTACTATCACGGCTTCCTCGACTATGACCGGGCCCTGGAACAGCTGGATATCGCGATCCCGATGGTACCGGGGAATGAAGAGGCTTATGCGATCCGCTCATTCATCCTGAGGCGGCGCGGTAACTTCGACGATTCCATTCCCGATCTGGAGCGCGCGATCGATCTGGACCCCCGTAATGCATTGTGGCCTTTCGAACTGGGGAACACTTATGGGCATGTGGGTCGATGGGATCGAGCTGTTAGTTATTACGACAGGGCAATTCAATTATCGCCAAACGATCCCTACGCCAGGCTTATCAGGGCCTATGCGCTGATCGCTTTGGACATCGATTCTACGGCGTTGCGGGACATGTTGGCGGATCCGACCTTGCCAGATGAGCCAGATTTAGTCCTGTCCCGTTGGTACTCGGCGATGCAAGATCGTGATTATGATCTGGCGATGGACGCGATCGGCCGCAGCGAGTCCGAGGTATTGGATATACAGAACGACTTTTTTCCTCTGGACCTGTTGCGGGGGCAGACAGAGTTTTACCTGGGCGACTCGTACAAAGCGACCGGGTATTTCGAGTCCGCCAAAGCCGTATTGGAAAGCAAGTCCAAGGATTCACCGAAGGACCCGAGAATCTTCAGCGCATTAGGTTTCGTCCACGCGGGACTGGGCGATAAGGAAAAAGCGCTCGAAGCGGCGCAAGCAGCCTATGAACTGCTGCCCGTGAGCGTAGACGCCATGGCCGGTCCGGTTTATGTCTTCAATTACGCCGTTACCTACGCGATGCTCGATCGGCGCGATGCCGCGATTGCCAAGCTGGAAGAATTGCTTTCGCGACCGAATGGCTGGAGCCTCAATCTCGTTCTACTTTATCCGGAATTTGAAAAACTGCATGATGAGCCGGCATTCAAGGCATTGATGGATAGAATGCGGCAAAAAAACTAACCCGTAGCACTTTCGGAATCCGGGGATACGCTGAATTCATCACTAGTTCCCACGCGGGCCTAATTCAGGAGAACCACGACCCCTTCGACCGTCCGCGCGCAGTCTTGCTTTGGCAGCGGCCTGCATCTGCACAATCTCATCCGGCGTAAAACATTGCAATCTTGGAATCTGCGAGCCGATGACCCGGGTGTACTTGCATACCATGTCAGACGTGTCCCTCGGATCGCTTCTGACGATCTGCTCTTCGGTCAATTGGGTATTTCTGACCGCGATATCGTCAGCCGCGCAAGCCACCAGAGCAGGCAGCAAAGAAGCCAGGAAAACGCGAATGGCCAACGGCATATTATGCTCCGCGTCAAAAAACCGATCGGGTCGATATTGTGACCGCCTTAACTTTGCTCCATTTCCACGATTTTATCCAATACAGCATCGGCTCAGGCCAGAAAATTGGAAAAGCTCAGGCTTAGCCTGGTATCCGGAGCAGGCCTGCCGGCGACTGGCCCTTCATAATATCCCGAGTATTGACTAAGCTGTCATTCCGTTTGCACGAAGGCAAGTGATGGATCGATGCCCGAAATCTACCTGGTAAGACATGCAGAGGCCACGATCGATGGCACACGATACGACCAGTTGTCTGAGCTGGGGCTCGAGCAGGCCAGGTCGTTGGGCCGGTATTTATCAAGGCTGAACCCTGGCTTCGACCGGGTCGTGACCGGCAGCATGCAACGCCATGTACAGACGGCGAGCGTCGCCATTGAAACAATGGCAATCAAAGTCGAAACCGAGCAACATCCGGGGCTGGACGAGTATGACTTCATCGCGCTATGCAGCGCATTTGCCAGCCAGTACCCGGAAAAAGCCGTCGGCCTTGGCAAGGCCGGCCATGTCGATGGAATCAAGGGTTTCTACAAGGTGCTGAAACAGGCGCTGCTGGTCTGGAGCGAAGATCGGTTGCAAGGACCGTTGCCGGAATCCTGGCAGGAATTCGAGCGGCGGGTGGCCGATGCATTAAGCTTCCTGCGCCATGGCGAGCGCGTACTGGTCATCAGCTCGGGTGGCCCGATCGCCGTGCTGACCGGCCAGGTGCTTGGCCTCACCAGCGCGATGAAAATACAACTCAATATGCAAGTCAGAAACTG
>JADFSO010000027.1 GCA_022560735.1 Pseudomonadota bacterium | reverse complement strand
ACCCACATCACGCCCTGGGTAGCGATAAATCCGGCAAAAAGCCAGCCTGGCGCCAATGGCCTGACCAGCGTGAATGCCACGATGAACAGCATGGCGCTGAGCATCATTTTCCCGGCCTCGCCCGCGTACGCGCCGCGTAGCAATGCCCTCGGCTCGCGCTTCATGCCAGCCGCAATAATTCTTAAAGCCAGAAATGTGTTTGGCAACAGGCAAATCATGCCGCCAATCAGACCGGAATAGGCCGCAGTCCTCCCTGCGAACAAGCCACCGATCGCTGCCAGCAAAAGACCGACGCCCAATTGGGCGGCGAGTATCCCGAACATCGCCCTGGCGGCGCTGAGCGGTTTGCTGGTGCTGCTCACATGCGGAGCATCGGCGCTCACGAATTCCCCTGCTACATCCTCGGACTTCGGCCCGGGCCATGCCCGGGTACATAAAAACGCCACCACCGATGGTCTTTCAATACGGCGTGTGGCGTCCTGTTTGCCCCCGGATTGTCATCTGCCCAGGGGGCGGCTCAAAGCCGCACTATTATAGTGGCGACCTTTTGGACTGGCAACAAAACAGTGGTTTATTTGATGTGTTCGAGGATGCCTTCGAGCTCGTCCAGGCTGTTGTAGCTGACGACCAGCTTGCCTTTGCCTTTGGCGCCATGGCTAAGACTGACCTTTGCGCCGAGCTTCTCGCTCAGTTCGGTCTCCAGGCGAGCGATATCCGGGTCGCGGCGCGCCGGTTTGCGGTCTTTTTTGCCGCCGCTGAGCAGGCGGCGCACCAGGGCCTCGGTTTCCCTGACCGACAGCCCTTTTTTCGCGACCAGCAAACCGACTTCGGTCTGCTGGCGCTGGGTCGGCAGACCCAGCAGGGCCCTGGCGTGACCCATGTCCAGCTCGCGGGCCGCCAGCAGTTTCTTGAGTCGCGCGCCCAGATCGAGCAGCCGCAGCAAATTACTGACCGCCGCCCGGGACCGGCCGATGGCGTCGGCGGCCTGCTGGTGGGTCATTTCGAACTCGCGGATGAGCCGGTCCAGCGCTTGCGCCTCTTCCAGCGGATTCAGATCCTCGCGCTGGATGTTTTCGATCAGCGCCATGGCGATCGCGGCCTTGTCCGGAATCCGCCGAACGATCGTGGTTATTTCGTGCATGCCGGCCATTTGTGCGGCACGCCAACGGCGCTCGCCCGCGATGATCTCGAACTGCTCGCCGTTGCCAAGCGGTCGAACCAGGATCGGCTGCACCAGGCCCTGCGCACGAATCGAATCGGCCAGCTCCTGCAGCGTGTCCTCGCGCATATCCTGACGCGGCTGGAATGGGCCGGGCCTGATCAGGTCGATCGGCAAGGTGCGCAGGCTTTCACTGTCGCCACCCAACGGCACCGCGCCACTCAATAACACATCCAGGCCACGGCCCAGCCCCCTGCGTTTCGCCGTCATCAATTCCTGCCCCTTCGTATTGCCGCTCATCGCCAAAAGTCCTTTTTAATCTACGCCGTACTTGCCATCGCCTGGTGTTCTTCGTGCCGGCGGTTGATTTCTCCGGCCAACGCCAGGTAAGCCATCGCGCCACGCGATTTCTTGTCGTGGTATAGCACCGGGAGACCGAAGCTTGGCGCTTCTGCCAGCCTGATGTTGCGGGGGATCACGGTGCGAAACACCTTGTCCTTGAAATGCAGGATCAATTGACCCGATACATCGTTTGCCAGGTTGTTGCGCGGGTCGTACATGCAGCGCAGCACGCCTTCGATGCGCAGCTTGGGGTTGACCGTCTCGCGAATCCGTTCGATGGTCCTGACCAGGCTGGATAAACCCTCCAACGCGTAATACTCGCACTGCATCGGGATTAGCACACTATCGGCGGCCGTCAGCGCATTGACCGTGAGCATGTTAATCGATGGCGGACAATCGATGATGATGTAGTCATAGTCATCGGTCAGCGGTTCCAGCGCCTTGCGCAGTTTCAATTCGCGGCCATATTCGTTGAGCAGCTTGACCTCGGCGGTAGTCAGGTCCTCGTTGCCCGGCAGGACGTCGAAACGTGCGTTCTCGACATTCAGGATGGCCTCCCTGGCAACGCATTCACCCATCAGTACCTCATAGGTTCCCCGCTCCAGCTCGTACTTGTCCACGCCGGCACCCATCGTGGCGTTGCCCTGCGGATCGACATCCACCAGTAAAACGCGGCGTTTTGTCGCCGCCAGCGACGCGGCCAGGTTGACGGCCGTCGTGGTCTTGCCGACGCCGCCCTTCTGATTCGCAATCGCTATGATTCGTGCCATATCCGTTTCGGATCCTTTGTCTATTGCCGGCCGAGAATCAGCAGGTGCCGCTCCGCCGCCAGCCCGGGTATCACCAGTTTTTCCGCGTGCTGCAGCCGCCATCCATCGGGCAGCTCGTTGAGCTCGTCTCGCGGCATTTTCCCTTTCATCGCCAGCAGACTACCCCGGTCGTCGAGCAAATGTCCTGCCGCCGCCACAAATTTATCCAGGCTGGAAAATGCCCTTGCGGTAATTGTCGAAAATGAAGGCCCCTCGTCTGAGCTCACAAGATAATCCTCAACGCGCCGGTTTTCTACCCGCACGTTGGCGAGCCCGAGTTCGACCACGGCCTGGGTCAGAAAACGGCAGCGTTTGGCTGCGCTGTCGAGCAGTACGAAAGACCGGTGCGGTTCAGCGATCGCCAGCGGAATACCCGGCAACCCCGCACCGGAACCGACATCCAGGATCCGCTCGCCAGCCAGCCACGGCCTGATTGCCAGGCTGTCCAGCAGGTGGGCCGCGACCATATCATCGATTTCCCGGACCGCGGTCAGGTTGATCGTGCGGTTCCAGTGCCGCAAGAGTTCGAGAAAGCTCAGCAGCTTTTGTTCGGCGCCACTCGGCAAGGTCTGACCAAGCTCCGCCAATCCTTGCCGCAACATTTGCGCAATCGTCATCGTTGGCGCCTTACCTCCAGCAGGCCATCCGGATCATGTAGCGGAAAATCCCTGAGTACCCCGCTGTCGAGGTCAAATATGCGCACGCGGTGATTGTTGGTGTCAGCGATATAAAGATACTGCCCGCCAACGCTCAGACCACCCGGTTCTTCCAGGCTCGGCTCCCCGGGCGTCAGGCTGACGACCTTCAGGCTGTCCGGGTCCAGGCGTTTGATCTTGCTGTTGTAGGTATCCGCGATATAAATCACGCCCGCATTCCAGGCCACGCCGAGCGGGTGCTGCAATCTGACCCTGCGGCCGCGGCCATCGACATCGCCAAAATCGAACAGGCCGGTTCCAATCAGGGTGTGCAATCTGCCGCCGCCGCCGAGGTCCGCGCTGCGGATCGCGCTGGCCTCGCTATCGGCGATATACAGATTCTCGCCATCGGTGGCCAGCCCGCTTGGCTGGTTGAGCCCTGCCGAAAGCAATTTTCCATCCCTGAGCTGCTCGCGCCGCGAACCGGCAAAGGCTTTTAGCCGGCCGCTGACCGGATCCAGGGTCCAGACCTGGTGTTGTCCCGCCATCGCAACATAGACGGTGTCGCCGATGCGCAACAGGTCCCACGGAGAATTCAACCCGTCGCCAGGACCTGCAAGGTCTTCAAACATATAGCCTTGCCGGCCGTTTCCGGCGATCGTCGTCACCGTTTTTTGCGCGAGGTCTATCCTGCGAATGGCATGATTTTCCGTATCCGCCAATAACAAGGTGTCTTTGTCCAGCAAGGTCATGCCCTGCGGCAGACGAAAACGCGCTTCGCCAAAACCCCCATCGGCATAACCGGCCTGACCCGTGCCGATCAGTTGTTGCACCTGCCCGTCCAGACCGGCAACCACGATGCGATGATGCCCGGTATCCGCGATAAACAAGCGGCCATTTGCGGTATCGGCCAGCACCTTGCCGGGAAAACTCAGCTGACCGCCCGGCCGTTCTTCGGCAACCAGGTTCAGTGCAAAACGATCGATTTCAAAATCATTCACCAACCTGCCGATAATCGTATCCAGTAAATCGTAATTTCCCTCCCCGGATACCTGGCCGACGATGTTGCCGACAGGGTCGATCACGACCTGCGTCGGCCACGCGCGGACGCCATAGTCCTGCCAGATCTCGTGCTCACCGTCATTGACGACGGGATGCATGATTTCGTAACGCTGCACGAAACGCCTGATTGCCGCGGTCCTGGATTCACGTTCGAATTTGCCGGAATGCACGCCGATGACCACCAGCTCCTCGGCATATTTCTGCTCCAGCCGTTTCAGATCGGGGATGATATGCAGACAGTTGACGCAGCCATAGGTCCAGAAATCCAGCAAGATCACTTTGCCGCCGAGCTGTGCGACGCTCAGCGCGCGACCACCGGTGTTCAGCCAGTCCAAAGCGGATGGAAATTCAGGCGCCGGGTTTGTGCGCGCGAAGCTGCGCATTTCGTTTGCGCTGGCCTGGCTGGATTTTTGCCATTGCCCGAAACCCCAGGCCGTCAGCATCGCGACAACGACGAAGGCCCCGATCGCAGCCAGCAGTCGATTTATCGCCTTGATCAAGATATCACTCTCCGGGCATCATCGAATAAACGTCGCAGGTTCAGGCCTTGACCATCATCGCCATGAAATCCGAAACCGCCATCGCGGACAGGCGCTGCGGATCGGCAAACAGCGCATTCAATGCCTGGCACTGGCCCGCGTCGAGCTGCTCCGCCGCCGAGCGTTCGAATTTCTTTAGCAACACCGGCATACCTTCTGCGCGACGCTTGCGATGGCCGATGGGGAATTCCACCTCGACCCGCTCGGTACTGCTGCCGTCTTTAAAGAAGACCTGTAAAGCATTGCCGATATAACGCCGCCCGGAATCGAAATACGAAGTCGTGAAACCCTCGTTCTCCACAACCTCCATGCGGTCTCGCAGGGCATCGATACGCGGGTCCGCGGCAATGTCGTTTTCATAATCGGCCGCCACCAGCCGGCCGAAGAGCAGCGGGATGGCCACCATGTACTGAATGCAGTGGTCGCGATCCGCCGGGTTATCCAGCGGGCCGGTCTTGTCGATGATGCGCACACCGGGCTCCTGCGTCTCGATGACGATTTTCTCGATCTCGCCGAGCCGGTCCTTGACCTGCTGGTGCAAAGTCATCGCGCATTCGACCGCGGTTTGCGCATGGAACTCGGCCGGGAAGGATATCTTGAACAGGATATTCTCCATGACATAGCTGCCGAATTCCTGCGGCAGGCTGAATTCCTTGCCCTCGAACAACACCTCGAAATAGCCCCAGCCCGGCGCGCTCAGCGCCGATGGGTAACCCATCTCCCCGGTCATCGCCATCAATGACAGGCGCACGCCGCGGCTCGTCGCATCGCCGGCCGCCCAGCTTTTTCTCGAACCGGTATTGGGCGCGTGCCGATAAGTGCGCAATGCGCCGCCATCGATCCAGGCATTGGACAGTGCATTGATGACGGTCTCCCGATCGCCACCCAGCATGCGCGTTACCACCGCGGTCGTTGCCACCCGCACCAGCAGCACATGATCGAGACCGACCCGGTTGTAGCTGTTCTCCAGCGCCAGCACGCCCTGTATTTCGTGCGCCTTGATCATCGCGGTCAACACGTCATGGATAGTCAGCGGCTGTTTGCCATTCGCCTCGGCCTGGCGGCTCAGATAATCGGCCACGGCCAGGATGCCGCCGAGGTTGTCCGATGGATGTCCCCATTCGGCCGCCAGCCAGGTGTCGTTGAAGTCCAGCCAGCGGATCAGTGCACCGATATTGAACGCCGCCATGACCGGCTCCAGCTCGAAGCTCGTGCCGGGCACGCGCGCGCCGCCGGGCAGCGTGGCGCCGGGGACGATGGGCCCAAGCAACTTGGTGCAGGCCGGGAATGACAAGGCCTGGAAACCACAGGCCAGGGTATCCATCAGGCAATAACGTGCAATGTCGTAGGCCAACTCGCTGTCGACCCGGTAATCACAGACATAGTCCGCGATTTTCGTTAACACCGCGTCGGGTTCCGGCCGTTTGGCGGAACGGATATCACTGGAAGACATTTTTGCTCCTGAAGACGACCGGGCGGCAAGCCCGGCGGCTACCGCCTTGGTGAACTATGCGGGTCAAAACTCAATCACGCTCTGCGATGGGCACCCACTCGCGCAAACTCGGGCCAATGTAATCCGCAGCCGGGCGAATCAGGCGGTTGTCGGCGCGTTGCTCCATGATATGGGCGGACCAGCCGGTGATGCGCGAGCACACGAAGATCGGCGTGAACAGCGGCGTCGGGATGCCCATGAAATGGTAGGCGGTCGCCGAATAAAAATCTGCATTCGGGAACAGTTTCTTTTCATCCCACATCACCTTGTCGATCGCCTCGGACACGGCAAACAAATGCGTATCGCCGACTTCCTCCGACAATTGCCGCGAGAGTTCCTTGATCACGACGTTGCGCGGGTCCGATGTCGTATAGACACGGTGGCCAAAGCCCATGATTTTCTCTTTCCGCGCGAGGGCCTGATGGATACCCTCGGTAGCCTGTTCCGCGTTTTCGAAGCGCTCGATCAGCGCCATCGCGGCTTCGTTGGCCCCGCCGTGCAATGGCCCGCGCAAAGCGCCGATCGCACCGGTGATGGCCGAGTAGAAATCGGACAGCGTCGCGGCGATGACGCGGGCGGTAAAAGTCGAGGCATTGAACTCGTGTTCCGCGTACAAAATCAGGGAGACATCCATCACCCGGCGATGGAAATCACTGGGCGGCTTGCCGTGCAGCAGATGCAGGAAATGACCGGCGACCGAATTCGCATCGGTTTCTGTGTCGATACGCACGCCATCGGTATGATAGCGATGCCAGTACATCAGCATCGATGGGAAACAGGCGAGCAAACGGTCGGCGACCTCAGCTTGCTTGGAAAAATCCCCTTCGGGCTCGAGGTTTCCCAACACCGAGCAACCGGTACGCAATACGTCCATCGGGTGCGAATCTGCGGGCGTGTTCTCGAGTACGTCCGTTAACGCCTTCGGCAAGCCCCGCATGCCTCTGAGTTTGGCCAGGTAGGTGTCGAGCTGCTTGCGGTTTGGCAGATCGCCATGATGCAAAAGGTAGGCGACTTCTTCGAAGGTGGCGTTTTTCGCCATGTCTTCGATGTCGTATCCGCGATAGGTCAGCCCGGCGCCTTCCTTGCCGACGGTGGCGATCGCCGTCTCACCAGCGATTATATCGGCCAGGCCGCCAGGGGGTTTCTTTGCGCTCATTACTTGCTCTCCAATGGCTTGGTCCCGGGGTCACGACTTCTCGGCGGCAAACAGTTCGTCCAGCTTGCGCTCGTATTCGTGGTAGTCCAGGACTGCGTACAACTCATCGCGGGTCTGCATGGCGTCGGTGCAGGATTTTTGCGTGCCTTGTTTGCGCAGGACACTGTACACGTTCTCGGCAGCCTTGCTCATGGCCCGGAACGCGGATAATGGATACAGCGCAAGCTGCACACCGACAGCCGCCAGTTCATCGAGGCTAAACAACGGCGTTTTGCCAAACTCGGTGATGTTGGCCAGCACGGGCACGCCGACTTGCGTTACAAAATCCCGATATTCGTCCAGCTCGGTCAGCGCTTCGGCGAAAATCATATCGGCGCCCGCTTCAACATAGTGCAACGCCCGGTCGATCGCGGCCTGCTGACCTTCCACCGCGTGGGCATCGGTGCGCGCCATGATAACGAAACGGTCGTCGGGCCGGCCATCCACCGCCGCCTTGATCCGGTCCGCCATTTCGCCGGCCGCAACCAGTTCCTTGCCTGGCCTGTGGCCACAACGCTTGGCGCCAACCTGGTCTTCCATGTGCATGCCGGCCGCGCCCGCCACGCACAAATCGTGTGCCGTCCGCGCAATCATGAACGCCTGACCCCAACCGGTATCGGCATCGACCAGCAACGGCAATTCGACTGCGCCGCAGATTCTGCGCACATCCTCGCAGACATCGTTGAGGCTGGTGATACCCAGATCGGGAAAGCCGAAAGAAGCGTTGGCGACACCGGCGCCGGACAGGTAGATCGCTTTAAAACCGGATTTTCTTGCCTGTAATGCGCTAAACGCGTTGATGGTTCCCACGACCTGGAGCGGGCTTTCTTCGCCCATGGCCTGCCAGAGGCGCTCACCCGCTGAATGAATTGTGCTCATGCTGTCGTCATCTCCGGATGGCCGCCGTTGATTCAACGGTGTTGCAAAATGGGCGGTTATGTTAGCGCAGCGGAGCGCCGTTTCCCAAATGCAGGGGCGCGGCCGGGGGTCTACGCGATCTTGACGACGCTGCGACCGATATTTTTGCCGTGCAGGCAATCGTCGAATGCGCCCGCTAACTGGTCGAAGGCTATGACCTGGGCGCAAATCCGTTCCAGGTGGCCTGGCCTGAGATCACCGGCCAGCCGTTGCCATATTTTCAGGCGCAGCTCGCGCGGCGTCGCCATCGAATTGATCCCCAGCAAGTTTATGCCGCGCAATATGAACGGCATCACCGTGGTATGAAGTTCGTGACCCCCGACCAGCCCGATGCTGGCGATGCTTCCCCACCAGCTCATCGTGCGAGTCAGCCAGCTCAGCATTTCGCCACCGACATTATCCACCGCCCCGGCCCAGATCGCCTTTTCCATGGGCCGGCTGCCGAAATCGATCTGTTCGCGCAGCAAAATCTCACTGGCGCCCAGCGTTTCCAGATAGGACGAAGCATCAGCCTTACCGGTCACCGCGGTGACCCGGTAACCGGCGCCGGCCAGCATGTCCACCGCCAGGCTGCCCACGCCACCGGTGGCGCCGGTCACCACCACCGGTCCGGCTTCCGGCGTCAGCCCGTTGTGCTCCATGCGGGTAATCGCCAGCGCCGCGGTAAACCCCGCCGTGCCCAGCGTCATCGCCTGTTTCTCACTGAGGCCATCGGGAAGCGGGATCACGCTGTCGCCCTTGACCCGGACAATTTCGGCATAGCCGCCATCGTATTCTTCGCCGAGCCCGCAACCGGTGACCACGACCGGGTCGCCTGCTGCATAGCGGTCGTCATCGCTGTGGATGACCTTGCCGGCCACATCGATGCCACCGACCAGCGGGAATTTCCGCAGGATTTTGCCGGCGCCTGTCGCCGCCAGCGCATCCTTGTAGTTAATGCACGAGAAAGACGAGCGAATAACGACTTCGCCCGCGCTCAGATCGTCCAGCGTCAGGGTTTCGAACCTGGCGCTGACTTTCCCGTCATCGTCGTGTATACGAAAGGCTTTGAATGTTTCCATAACGGGTTCCCGGCGCTTATCGCCCTGGTGACATGCGGGTCAGCCCCTCATCTTGCGATCCAGCCAATATTCCAGCCCCTGCGCGTTGAGTTCAATATCCGGGTCGAGCAGTCGGTGCCTTTCCGCATGGTCCAGCTCGCAGCCATGCTGATCCAGGCGCAGGCTCAGGTAGTCGTACAATGCGCCGATCATCGCACCATGCGGGTCATCGCTCGCTGCATTATCGTGGGTAATCTCGACAAACGCGTCGATATCGGCATGTAAATCGCGCGCCAGTTTTTCCGGCGGCGACACGGCACTGTAATGGGTCAGGAAAATTCGGCTGACCTTGTAACTCAGAAGGCGGTCTATCGACGCATGCGCAGCTTCGGGATCGAAGTGTATCGGTGTGGTCGTGGGCATGATGAAGGCGCCGGCCGCGGTATCGAACTCGCGATAGGACACGCCAAAGCTGTCGCCGCTAAAGATCGCATCCGCTGCGCGATCCACGATGCAATAGTGATGCAGGGCATGACCGGGCGTGTGCAGGAATTTCAGCTCACGATCGGCGAGTTTCAGTTTTTCCCCGTCTTCGATCACGCGGATTCGCTCCCCGGGGATCGGCAGCAATTCCCCATACAGTTGCCGGTACAGCTTTTCGCCATAAACGGCAATGCTGCCGGCGATCAGTTTTTCCGGGTCGACCATGTGCCGTTCGCCACGCGGGTGCACGACCAGGGTCGCGTTCGGTAATGCCTGCATCAACACTCCGGCGCCACCGGCGTGGTCGAGATGGATATGGGTCAGCAGTACATAGTCGACATCGGCAGGGCTTAGCCCGCAACGGCTCAGCGCCGCCAGCAACAAAGGCACCGAATGCGCGGTGCCGGTGTCCACGAACGCGCCCCGGCCTTGCTGTACGAGCAGGTGGCTGGCATCCATTCGCGGCCTTAGATACCCGGTATCGATGGCGAAAACACCGCCGCCCTGATCGATGATGTCCGGCTGCGGCTCGTTGGTCTTTGCTGTCATATCGGCTGGGTACTCTTCAAAAACAAAAAAAGCCGGCTGTCCGCAGCCGACTTTTTCCCAGGCGCACGCGCATTACCGGTGCAGCGTGAACAGGCCCTCCTGCGCCGCAAAGTACGCGGCCAGATCGGCAATGTCTTCATCGCTAAGCGCGGCGACAAAGGCAGCCATGATCGGGTTGTTTCTTTCACCGCTGCGGTAGGCCTTGAGAGTGTGTTCAAGGTAGTCCTGATGCTGACCCGCGAGTACCGGGTAGTCAGGCATGACCGATTCGCCGGTCACACCGTGGCAACTCGCGCAAACCACCGACTTTTCCTTGCCCGCGTCCGCGTCGCCATCGGCAACGGCTGTGGCGCAAAGCAGCATGGCTCCGGCCAGTACCGCGAAAACCTGAACCCCGTGTTTTCTCATTGTTATCATCCCCTCAGTCATCAAAGCGGCTGGCGAAATAGGCCGCCACGTCGGCTATCTCCTGGTCGCTCAGCGTGGCCGCCTGGGCCTGCATGGTCTTGTGCGGCCGCGCGCCATCCCGATAGGCCTTCAGCGCAGCGACTATGTAGGCTTCATTCTGTCCGCCCAGCTTGGGAACCTTGTACATCGGGTAGAGGCTCCGGTAATTTTCGATCGCATGGCAACCCAGGCAGGTATCGGTCAGTACCCGGCCGTTTTTCGCATCGCCATCGGCCATTGCGGCCAACGGGAGCAGCGCCACCAACGCCATTATCAGTCTTTTTCTGGTCACTATTTTTGTCTCCGTCCGAACCAGCGGTATCATCGCCATGTTGCACAAGTGGCGAAATCTTAAATGCCCGCCGCTAAAAATGCCACCGCAGGGCGGATTCTCCAGCGGGTTCGCGTTAAAAAATGGCCGCCAGATCGGTCATCAGGCCGGCGTCATCGGGCGTTGTGGCCGATGGATACCGCGCTCTCAGCGTCCCTTCCGCATCCACCAGGAATTTCTCGAAATTCCATTCGATGTCACCCGGGTATCCGTTTTCCTCGCTGGTCAACCAGTCGTACAGCGGATGCCTCCCGGAACCATTGACATCTACCTTGGCGGCCATCGGGAAACTCACCGCATACTTTTGCCTGCAGAAACCGAGAATTTCCTCGTCGCTACCGGGTTCCTGGGCGCCAAACTGATTGCACGGCACACCGAGCACGACCAGGCCCATGCCGCCCATTTCCTGGTGTAGCGCTTCCAGCCCTGCGTATTGAGGCGTATAGCCACATTCGCTGGCAACATTGACCACCAGGATCGCCTGGCAACGAAGCCCGCCGAGCAAATCCCCATCGCCGCTTATCCCCGCCAGTTTGATAGCAAAAAAACCACTCACATCGTTCACCGTTTTCCAGCCATGCGTGGCATCCGCTTCGCTGTGATAGCATCCGGCGCACACCTGGACTGGGAATGTAGCATGCGCCGCCTGCCTATTGCCGTACTGATTTTCCTTACTGTCTTGATGATGTTCGTCGTTCTCGCGCTGGTTTCCCCGCTGCTGACCGGCTCACTTGCCGGGAAACAGTTTTACCGTTCATTGGCGGATCTCGAGGAACTGGTGCCGGGACTGCTGTTCGAAGAGACTCAGGCCGATTCGGGTTGGTTCAAGTCGGTCAATACCCAGGAACTGGTTTTCAAGGACATGCTGGTTGCGGAAGACGGCTCGGTCGCAGACCAGCACAGCGGTATTTTCGTGGCAACCGAGATTTTCCATGGCCCGCTGATATTCGGGATGGGCGACCCCAATATGCCAGCGGTCAGTTTTGCCATCGCGGCCACCCGCACCCGGGTCAGTTACGTCGATGGAGATAAAGAACCCGTCGAATTTCCCGGCGGTATCTACAACCGGATTTCATTTGATGGCAGCGGATCGCTGTCCCTGGTTTTCGAAGCCCTGTCCGAAGAATTTGGCAATAAGGCCGGGGACGGCGGAGCCACGATCACCTGGGAAGGCGCGCACCTGGAAGTCGATTACGATGCAGGCTTGAGCCATGTGGAAACCGTCGGGCTTATCAAGCCTTTGAGTATCGTCTCCGCAGATGGCGAGTTCCGTCTCGGTGAAATCAGTTTTTCAAGCTCGGCTGAACACAGTGATTTCGGTTTCTGGGTCGGCAGCTCTACGACCCGTGTAGAAGCGCTGACCGTGGTTGAATCATCGGCTGAGATTCCTACGGCCTTTTCCCTGAAGGGAATGACTATATCCGGCGACAGCGGTATCGAGCAGGGCCGGCTGACCGGAAGTGTCACGCTGTCGATCGCCGACCTCGAAATGAATGATATCGCAGGCAATTCAGTCCAATTATCGATGTCTGCCGATGTCGATGCTGCGACTGTCGGGCGCTTGAAGAACGCCCTGGAGGAGCAGGATCTGGCCAACGCAGAGGCGAGCGCGGAGGTGCCGGCGGCTTTGCAGGATGCAGGAATGGAGTTGCTGGCAGCGGGCTTGACGCTCGAAATTTCCGAGCTGCAAATCAACACCGCTCAGGGCGATGCGCGGTTTGTGATCCGGTTCGAAATCCCGGCAAGCGATCTGAGTGGCGAAGCGGCGGTCATGAACGCGATATTTTCCATGTCTGCCGAATCAAGCTTGCGGATCAGCCGCTCGCTGTTCGATTTTGTTTCCCGGAGCAATCCCGTCATGGCGCAACAAATGACAGCTTTGCTGCAGACCGGCATGCTGATCGACGAGGGCGAGCAACTGACCCTGGAAGCCCTGTATGACGGCGGCCTGCTGACCGTCAACGGCATGCCGATTCCGTTGCCGGTCGTGCCGCAGTAACTCACCACCCGCCAGCGCTACCCGAAATCCAGCTTCGCCTCCGACGCGAGCAGGTTTTGCGTGTACGGATGTTGCGGCTCGCTGAGTATTTGCCGCGCCGGGCCACGCTCCACGATCTTGCCCTGGTGCATGACAATCAACTGGTCGGCGATCCGCCGCACGACGCCCAGGTCATGCGCGATAAACAAAATAGACAGCGCCAGCTTTTGCTGCAGTTCCAGCAGCAGGTTGATGACCTGCGCCTGTACCGAGATATCCAGTGCGCTGACGGGTTCATCGCAAATCAGCACTTCGGGCCGGTTGGCCAGCGCCCGCGCGATTGCCACTCGCTGGCATTGCCCGCCTGACAACTCATGCGGATAACGATTGGCGATGTCCTGGCGCAGACCGACCTGGGCGATCAGCTCGGCCAGCCGCTTGCTGATTTCGGCGGCGGCGGGCCGCGCGTTGCCGGCGACCGACAACAGCGGTTCGGCCAGCGATTTGGCGATGGTCTGCCTGGGATTTAGCGAAGAGACCGGATCCTGGAAAACCATTTGCAGATGCTGCGCCTGCCATCGCAGGTCTTTCGCCCGCTGCCTGGCCAGCGGTCGGCCAAGCAATTCGACGCTGCCTTGCTCAGGCGTCAGCAAGCCGGCGCAAGCGTATGCCAGTGTCGATTTTCCCGAGCCCGATTCGCCGACGACTGCCAGCGTCTGACCGCGGATCAGTTCGAACCCCACCCCTTCGAGCGCGAGAAAGCTGCCGCCGCTGCGCCGGTAACTGACGCGCAGGTCTGCGACCTTCAATACCACGGCGCTCACTGTTCTTGCTCCAGGTGACAGGCCACCCAATGGGATTGCTTATCCCCGATCCGCCGCACCGGCCTGGTTCGTGGAATTTCCTTGCTGCAATGGGGCAGGACTTCGCTGCAGCGCGGGTGAAACGGGCAGCCGCCCGGCGGATTCCGCAAGTCCGGCGGTTCCCCCGGAATCACCGCCAACGCCCCCGCGCCGCCATGCAGATCTTCCAGCGTCCGCAGCAATGCCGCGGTATAGGGGTGGGTTGGCTGCAGCAATACCCGCTGGCTCGGGCCGCGTTCCATTTCCCTGCCGCCATACATGATCATCAGGTTCCGGCACATTCCCGATAACACGGCCAGATCGTGGCTGATCAGGATCAGCGCCGTACCGGTTTCCTTACACAGGGAGCGCAACAATTCCAGGATCTTCTTCTGCACCGTGACATCCAGTGCAGTCGTGGGCTCATCGGCGATCAGCAGGCGCGGACCGCAGGCCAGGGCCATTGCGATCAGGATGCGCTGGCGCTGGCCACCCGAAAACTGGTGGGGATACGCCTTGCTGCGTCGCCCCGGCTCATCGATGCCGGTCATCTGCAACAATTCGCATGAACGTTTCGCGGCTTCATTGGCGCTCATTCCCTGGTGCAACTCGAGAACTTCACCGATCTGGCGACCCACCGTCATATAAGGATTCAGCGCACTCATCGGATCCTGGAACACCATTGCGAGACTCTTGCCGCGCAAGCGGTCCAGAACGCGCTCGCTCTCCCCGATCAGCTCTTGCCCATCCAGCCGGATGCTGCCGCCGACTTGTGCGTTGGCTGGCAACAAGCCCATGATCGCCAGCGCGGTCTGGCTCTTTCCTGAACCGGACTCGCCGGCGATGCCGAGGCTATCCGCTTCGTCCAGCTCGAAGCTCAGGTCGCGCACGACATCGAACACGCCATCCCGGGTGGGATAACTGACTTTGAGCTGACTGACTTCAAGCAGGCTCACCAGCCGTCCTCGTCACTCTTGACATCCAGCGCATCCCGCAGACCATCGCCGATAAAATTGAAACAGAACAGGGTCCCCGCCAGGAACAGCGCCGGGAAACCCAGTAGCCACGGTGCGGTTTCCATTTCCAGCGCGCCCTGGTTGACCAGCGCACCCCAGGATGTGAACGGCTCCTGTACGCCAAGCCCGAGATAACTGAGAAACGATTCGACCAGCATGACCTGCGGTATGGTCAGCGTGACATAGACGACGACGACACCGAGCAGGTTGGGTATGACATGGCGGACGATAATGGTCAGCGTGCCGGCGCCCATCAGCGTCGCGGCCTGGATAAATTCACGGTGGCGCAGGCTGATCGTCTGCCCGCGCACGATGCGCGCCATGTCCAGCCAGTTGATCGCGCCGATCGCGACAAAAATCAGCAGGATGTTGCGGCCAAAAACCACCATCAGCAGAATCACGAAAAACATGAACGGCATCGCGTATAACAAGTCGACGAAACGCATCATCAGCGCATCGACGCGCCCGCCGCAGTAACCGGCGACGGCGCCCCAGAAAACACCGATCAGCAACGAAACCAGGGTGGCCACGAGACCGACCAGCAGCGAGATGCGCCCACCCGCCAGCGTGCGCGCCAGCACATCGCGACCCAGCGCATCGGTGCCGAACCAGTGGCCTCCGGCCAGGCTCGGGGCGGTCGAACCCAGTGACAAATTGGTCTGCGTGTAGTCATGCTGAGCCAGCCAGGGACCGGCCACCACCAGGACAACGAACACCAGCAACAACCACAGGCTGAACATCGCCGCCTTGTTCCGTCGCAGCCGTTCGCCGGCATTCTGCCAGAGACTGCGGCCACCCACGGTGGCATTTATGCCGCCGCCGTTCATTGTTTCTGCCGGCTCCTCGGGTCCAGCCAGGCATACAGCAGATCGACCAGCAAGTTCATCATGATGATCAGGGCACCGTAGAAAATCACCACGCCCATGACCAGCGTGTAATCGCGGTTCAGCGCGCCGGTTACAAAATAACGGCCGAGACCCGGTATCTGGAAAATCTGTTCGATGACCACCGATCCGGTCAGCAAGGCCGCGGTCGCCGGACCTAAGTAGGATATGACCGGCAGCAGCGTCGGTTTCATCGCGTGCCGCCACACCGCCTGGCTGCGCGACAGCCCCTTCGCTCTCGCGGTACGCAGGAAATCGCTGCCCAGCACATCGAGCAGGCTCGCCCGGGTCAGCCGCGCAATATAGGCAGCCTGCGGCAGAGCCAGCGTAAACGCAGGCAGCACGACACTACTCAGGCCGCGCCAACCGCCGGCCGGCAGCCAGTTCAGATGCACCGCAAACAGCAAGACCAATAACGGGGCGAGCACGAAATTGGGTATGGATATTCCGCTCATGGCCAGTGACATCAGCGCGTGATCGCTAAAGCTGTTGCGCCGCAACGCGGCGAATACGCCCGCCGTTACCCCGCCCAGCAACGCCAGCAGCAACGCCGTCATCCCGAGCTTGAACGAGACCGGAAAACTTTCCGCAATCAGATCGCTGACATCGCGGTCGCGATAATGGTAAGAGGGGCCGAAATCACCCCTGACGACACCTTTTAGATAACGGCCAAATTGTTGCAGCAGCGGCTCATCGAGATGGTAACTGCGCTCGATATTGGCCTGGATATCCGGCGGCAGGTTTCTTTCGCTGTCGAACGGCCCGCCCGGCGCAATACGGATCAGGAAAAACGTCGTCGCCACCACCAGCAACAGCGTGGGGACGGCGGACAACAACCTTTTCAGCGTAAACGCGAGCACCGGCTCAATCCGCCGCGTCCGGGGCGGCCAGCGACAAATCCTGGCTGTAATGGATGTTCAGGCTGTTGCTTTGCCAGCCTTCGACCCGCGAACCGACCATGCGCTTGTTGACGTAAAAATAAATCGGCATCAATGGCTGGTCCTCGAGCATGATGGCCTCCGCCTGTTGCAGCAAAACGCGGCGCTGATCGGCGTCCGGCGTCGCCGCGGCCTGCCCCAGCAAGTTGTCGTAATCGGGATTGGCATAGCCGACGAAATTTGCCGCCGCATCGGTGCGCAGTATCTCCAGGAAGGTATAGGCATCATCGTAATCGGCTATCCAGCTGCTGCGGAAAACATCGGCATTCCCGTTGCGCATGTCCTGCAGCAAAACCTGGAACTCCACGTTGAGCTGGCTGGCCTGCACGCCCAGGGTTTCGTTCCAGATGCTGGCGATCGCCACCGCGATGTTGCGGTGTATATCGGCGCTGTTGTAGCGGATCTCGATCTTTAGCGGCCTGGCTGCGCTGTAGCCGGCTGCGCGATACAAGCGCCGGGCCTCGGCCAGCCTTTGCGCCATCGTCCAGCCGGCCCACTCGGGTTCGATTGCCGTGTAGTTGGCGACCCCCGGCGGCACCCAGCCATACGCCGGTTCCTGGCCGGCGGTCAGGATGCTGCCCACGAGCAGCCGGCGATCGACGACCATGGACAGGGCGCGGCGCAACCCGCGCTGTCCGGCGAACGGCGCGCGCCGCAGATTGAAGCCATAATAATAAGTCGTCAGTTGCGGCGAAACCTTGAGCTGGTCCGGATAGTTTTCCGCGGCCAGCGCAAACTGGTTGTTGGGCACGGTATAAGTAATATCGAGTTCGCCGGCACGAAACCTGGCCAGCTCCGCGTTCTGGTTGACGATCTGGTGGTATACGACTTTCGCGATAGCGGTGTTTTCGGCGTCCCAGTACTTCCGGTTTTTCTCCAACGAGTAATGCGAGCCGGTCACGGCCTCGGAAAGCACATACGCACCATTTGAAACGAGATTCCCCGGCCGGGTAAATGCTCTGCCATGCCGGCTCAGCGAAGGCCGGTGCACCGGGAAATTCGCCGGATGAGTGAGCACGCCCGGCAGGTAGGGGGTCGGGGCCCTGAGGCGTATTTCCAGCGTGTGCTCATCGAGCGCGATAACCGCAAGATCGGCGGCGGGTCTGTCACCGGCGATGATTTCCGGCGCGTTGATGAGCGGGCTCAAAAAGAACGCGAACGCGGCCGCGGTTTCCGGGTCAACCAGGCGGCGCATCGAGAAAACATAGTCATGGGCGGTCAGTGGATCGCCGTTCGACCAGCGTGCTTCGGGCCGGAGATGGAATGTGTAAATCCTGCCATCGGCGGAAACATCCCAACTCGACGCGGCGCCGGCAATCACCTGGCCATCCGGGCCCAGCCGGGTCAGCCCCTCGTACAGGTCCCTGAGTATCGCGCCCGAGGAATCGCTGCGGGCAATCTGCGGGTCCAGCGTTTCCGGCTCGGCCCCGTTGCCCCGGTGCAACACGGCGGCCGTGTCCGCGTCGCCATCGCCCGGCGCAGCGTCATCGACTTGCCGCCAACTTATCCAGAGCAGCACAAGCAGGCCGAGCAGAATTAAGATTCTTCGCATTTCCGTGTCCGTCCAATGGGCACGGTGGAAGTATATAGCCGGCGCGGGATTAAGCCGAGCGCTTGTATTCGCGCTTCTTCAGGTGAACCAGCAGCAATGACACGCCCGCAGGCGTGACCCCCGGGATTCTGGCCGCCTCGCCGATCGTTGCGGGCCGGGCCGCGGCCAGCTTCTCGCTCACTTCCGCCGACAGACCGCCGACTTGCAGGTAATCCAGATCGCCGGGCAGGACGGTATTCGTCTTGCGCTGCAAACGCCTGATTTCCGCCTCCTGCCGCTCGATGTAGCCCGAGTAGCCGGCCTGGATCGCTACCTGTTCCCGAACCTGGCTCCACAGCCATGGGTCTTGATGCTCGGGCTCGCCGACCACCGCGATCCGGGCCAGCTGTCGATAAGAAACCTGGGGCCGGCGCAGCAGATCCAAGGCCTTGATATCGCGGCCGGGAACTCCGCCAATTTCGTCGGCAAGCCCGGGCGGGATATCGCCGGGTTGAATGACTATTTTCGCCAGCCGTGCCTGTTCGGCCTCTATGGCTTGCCTTTTGCCCTCAAAAACCTGCCAGCGCTTATCGCCGACGACACCGAGCCTGCGTCCCGCCGGTGTCAGGCGAAGATCGGCATTGTCCTCGCGCAACAACAACCGGTGTTCGGCGCGACTGGTAAACATGCGGTAGGGCTCGCTGGTTCCACGGCTGATCAGGTCGTCCACGAGGACCCCGATATAGGCTTCATGCCGCTGCGGACACCAACCCGGCTCGCCGCGAATCTTCAGCACCGCGTTGATGCCGGCGAGAATGCCCTGGGCTGCGGCTTCTTCGTAACCGGTCGTGCCATTGATCTGACCGGCGAAAAACAAGCCGGCGATAAACCGGGTCTCGAGACTGCTGCGCAGGTCACGCGGATCGAAATAGTCGTACTCGATGGCATAACCGGGTCGCGTGACATGCACATTCTCAAAACCACGAATGCTGCGCAGAAACGCCAATTGCACATCGAAGGGCAGGCTGGTCGAGATACCGTTCGGGTAAACCTCGTGCGTGTTCAGACCTTCGGGCTCGATAAAAATCTGGTGTGACGTCTTGTCGGCAAAGCGGACGATCTTGTCTTCGATGGATGGGCAATAGCGCGGCCCGACCCCGTCTATCGCGCCGCTGTACATCGGCGAACGATGCAAAGCCTGGCGAATGATGTCATGGGTGCGCTCGTTGGTGCCGCTGATGTGACAACTGACCTGCCGCGGGTGTTCTTCCCGCCGGCCCAGGAACGAAAACACCGGCGCCGGATCGTCGCCAAGCTGCTCGGCGAGCTGACGATAATCGATGCTGCGGCCATCGAGCCGCGGCGGCGTACCGGTCTTCAGGCGTCCGACCCGAAACGGCAGCTCCCGCAACCGCGCGGCCAGCCGGTTGGCGGGCGGATCGCCGGCCCGGCCACCACGATACTGGCTCTCGCCCACGTGGATCAGACCACCGAGGAAAGTGCCGACCGTCAGCACCACCGCATGCGCCGCAAAATTCAACCCCATCCCGGTCATGACGCCACTTACCCGGTCGTTTTCGACGATCAGGTCGTCGACGGTCTGCTGAAACAGGCTCAGCCCGGGTTGGTTTTCGATGATCGAACGGATCGCCTGCCGGTAAAGCACCCGATCCGCCTGTGCGCGCGTCGCCCGGACCGCCGGACCCTTGCTCGCATTAAGCGTGCGAAACTGGATACCGGCAAGATCGGCCGCGTGCGCCATCGCACCGCCCAGTGCATCGACCTCCCGGGTCAGGTGTCCCTTGCCGATACCGCCGATCGCCGGGTTGCAGCTCATCTGGCCCAGGGTCTCGATGTTCTGCGTCAACAGCAAGGTACGCGCACCCATACGCGCGGCAGCCAGCGCCGCCTCGGTACCGGCGTGACCGCCGCCGACGACGATAACGTCGTATTGTTCCGGGTGTTTCATCAAACTCAACCAGTCTTGCCTGGGTGGCGCATTGTAAGCGCCCAATGGTGCCCGTACCAGCGTAATGCTTTACACTGATGGCGATGCCCGTATCCCGATCGCCCGTCAGCAGAGCCTTTTTTTTATCTTCCTCGATCCATCCCACTGTCAAAGTCCGGGTGAACCGGCCGGTGGGCGGCCTGCTGGCAAGCCTTCTGTTAATTGCGCCGGTTTCTTCGACCCTCGCCGAAAGCGATCTGCCGGCCGATGCGCCGCCGATCTCATCCATCGATGAACTGCAGGATTGCAATCTTTACGCGCCATCGGGTCTGCGGCGCGTCGAGGCGCGCTGCGGCTGGTTCGAGGTAGCCGAGAACCGCGAAGATGCGGACAGCAGGAAAATTCGCCTGCACATCGCGCTGGTACCGGCGGTTGACGAAACAGCCGCCGGCTCGCCGCTGGCCTTGCTGGCCGGTGGGCCCGGTCAGTCCGCGCAGGACCTGTATACCAGCGTCGCACCGGCGCTTTCGCGGGTGCGCGAAAAGCATCCGATCCTGTTGGTCGATCAGCGCGGCACCGGCAGATCCAACCGGTTGAGTTGCGAGCAACAGGAAGAAATCGACGACCAGGAGTGGAGCGTGGAGTTGCTGCGCAAGGTTGTCGGCGAGTGTCTTGAAGCCCTGGATACCGATCCGCGTTATTACACGACCAGCGTCGCTGTTCGCGATCTGGACGAGGTGAGGCAGGCGCTCGGTTTCGAACAATTGAACCTGCTTGGCGGCTCCTATGGCACACGGGTAGCGCTGCATTATCTTCGTCGCTACCCGCAGGCCACACGCGCCGTCATTATC
Organism: Pseudomonadota bacterium; assembly: GCA_022560735.1. GTDB lineage: Bacteria > Pseudomonadota > Gammaproteobacteria > Steroidobacterales > MnTg04 > MnTg04. The sequence goes on along the minus strand of JADFSO010000027.1, from coordinate 14,287 downwards.
GATGGCGTGGTGTCGGCCGACCTGGCGCTGGGCCCCGGCATCGCGATCGATGCGCAAAGAGCCCTCGATATGGCGTTCGCCCGTTGCGCCGCGGACCCCGCCTGCCACGAGGCCTTTCCCGACCCGGCGGCCGATGTCAAATCGTTGCAGGAGCAACTGGCAAAGGAGCCTGTATCCGTGACCTTGCCAGACCCGCTGACCGGCAAGATGCTCGATAAGCGGCTCGATGAAAATCAGTTTGTGGGCGCACTGCGAATGCTCACCTATTCGTCGGAGACGGTCGCCCTGATCCCTTTGCTGCTCAGCGAGGCAGCAAGCGGAAATCCCGCTCCCTTGCTGGCGCAATCGTTGATGATCACCGGCAGCATAGGCGAAATGCTGGCGCTGGGGATGCACAATGCGATCATCTGCACGGAGGACGTGCCGTTTCTTGACGATCCGGACAGCTATACGCCGCAACTCGAAAAGACTTTCCTGGGCACGATAATGCTCGATGGCATGATCGCCATTTGCGACGTCTGGCCCGCGGGAGTCATCGACGACGATTTCAAAACCCCGGTGGTCAGCGACGTACCCGTCCTGTTGTTGTCGGGCGAGGCCGACCCGGTGACACCACCGGTCTATGCCAGGCGAGCCAAGAAGACGTTGAGCAATTCCCGGCACCTGGAACTGGCCGGGCAAGGCCATGGCCAGATCAGCACCGGTTGTCTGCCGCAGTTACTCGGCGAGTTCATCGCCAATCCCGATCCGCAGGCGTTGGACGAAAGCTGCATCGAGCGTGCCGAACCGGTTGGCTTTTTCCTCGATTTCAACGGGCCATCGCCATGATACGGGCACAGGGGCTGAGCAAGTCTTTTGGCAAAGTCCACGCGGTGGACAACATATCTTTCGACGCCGAAGACGGGAAAATTACGGCGCTGCTCGGACCCAACGGCGCGGGCAAATCGACCACCCTGCGCATGCTTTACACGGTATTGAAACCCGATGCCGGCCTGGCACTGATCGATGGCGTCGACAACCAGGCCGATTTGCAAGCGGCACGCCGCAAGATCGGTGTTCTGCCGCACAGCGCCGGTCTGTACCCGCACCTGACTGCGTTGGAAAACATCCGCTATTACGGCCGGCTTAGCGGGCTGGAAAATGCGGAGCTCGAACGACGGGTGACCGAATTGTCTGCTGTTTTGGACCTGGGGCCTATCGCGAATCGGCACGCCAAGGGATTTTCCCAGGGCGAGCGCACCCGGGTCGCACTGGCGCGCGCGCTCGTCCACCAGCCAAAAAACCTGCTGCTCGATGAACCGACCAATGGCCTGGATGTGATGGCGACGCGGTCTTTACGCAAGTTGCTGCTGCAATTGCGCGACCAGGGGCATTGCATCTTGCTATCCAGCCATATCATGCAGGAGGTCGCCGCACTGGCCGACCAGATTGTCATTATTGCGCATGGCCGGGTCGTCGCCGATGGAACACCGGAGCAAATTCTTGCGCGGGCCGGCGCCGATGACCTGGAGTCGGCATTCGTCGACCTGGTCGGGGCGGAGGAAGCGAGATGAGGCTGCTGACGGTCGTCTGGGCCAAAGAGGTACTGGACAATCTGCGTGACCGGCGCACGCTGCTTTCCTCGCTGCTATTCGGCCCGCTGTTTGGCCCGATACTTTTCGTATTCATGATGAATTTCATGCTCAACGAAGCGACCGCCGATCTGGACGAGTTGCTTGAATTGCCGGTCAGCGGACAGGAACACGCACCCGAACTGATAAAGTGGCTCGGCGCCAACGGCGTCGATGTCGTGCCTGGTCCGGCGGATGCTCGCGAGGCAGTCAGCCGGGGTGATTTGAGCATGGTGCTGATCATCCCGGAATCGATCGGCGAACAGCTTCGCGCGGGACAGCCTGCGCCGATACAACTGGTGGTCAACAATGCCAGGAGCCGCGACCGCGGCGATGTGCGCAAAGCAAGAAACTTGCTCCGTGCTTATCGCAACCAGCTCGCGGCGTTGCGCCTGCAAGCCCGCGGGATCAATCCGCTGGTGTTGCACCCGGTGGTGGTCGATGAGGTCGATGTTTCAACGGCGGTTGGGCGAGCGCTGGTCGTGCTCGGGATGTTGACCTATTTCATATTGTTCTCCATGTTGATGGGCGGCATGTACCTGGCGATCGACACGACGGCCGGTGAACGGGAGCGTGGCTCACTGGAGCCGCTGCTGACGCTGGCGGTACCCACCGGCCAGCTGATCCTGGGTAAAGTCGCGGCGACCTGCACGTTCATGCTGGCGGCATTGGCGGTAACCGTCACCGCGTTTTCGATCAGCCTCAATTTCCTCGATCTTCAGGCGCTCGACATGCAAGCCAACTTCGGTCCCGGTATCGCCTTGTCGGTGTTCGCGGTCATGCTGCCATTTACCTTGTTTGGCGCCGGCATGATGACGCTGGTCGCTAGTTTCACCCGAAGTTACAAGGAAGCCCAGACCTACCTGACGGTTGTGTTGCTGGTACCGACCCTGCCGATTATTTTTGCGGCGATTTTCTCGCTTGACCCCACCTTCAAGCTAATGGCCGTTCCCAGTCTCAGCCAGCACTTGTTGATCACCGCCATCATGAAAGGCGAAGCGTTGCAGCCCGAGTGGATCCTGGTCTCGGCTGCAAGCACCTTGCTGGTCGGCGCACTTTTCGTCTGGCTCGCCAGCTTGTTTTATCGCCGGGAGAGCATCCTCGGCTGACCCGTCCCCACCCCTGGTTTTTTGTCACCGCGCCGTACTGCGATCATCGGCAGACCCCCCGCAGTTCCCTCATTTGCGCCAGACCATTTGACATAATTAAACCAGTTTTCATGAATGCGACAGCCCTCACGCTTTGCAAGCCCGATTTCCCCGATGCTATGTGACATATACCAAACCAGGGACTGGTAAGTGGATTTTTCGCTGGTACCGAAAAACGATGAAAAACAGGCATTGCGCCTCCGCCGATTCGGCATGGCGCTGATGTCGTATGTCTTGTGGGTCTCCCTGGGCGTGGCCGGGTACCTCAGCGGAACCCTTACCCTCGACCGGGAACTGTTGTTGTTCCTGCTCGCTGGCATTGCGGCTTCCAATCTGCTGATTTTTGTCGTATTGCGCTCTGGTCTGAACGAGAGATTCAGCGATCCATCGCTAACGCTTTTTCAGTGCCTGGTTGCGATGTGCTGGATCCTGGCATTCATGTATCTCTCGCCACTGGCCAGAGAAATAATGCTGATGATCTACGTTGTGACAATGCTGTTCGGGATGTTCCAGTTGAGCCGCAGGGAACTCCTGCTCCTGGCAATATTTTCGCTGGCCGGGTACGGCGCCTTGCTGTTTTTCGACGATGTCTTGCAAGCCAGCCGCGAAGTACTGACTCGCGAAGCGCTACGTTATTCCGTTTTGACGGTGATGATCTTGTGGAGCGCCTATTTCGGCAATTACGTCGGCAGCCTCAAGCAAAAGCTCCGCCGGCAGAATCAGAGCCTCAAGCGCGCCATCGAAACCGCCACCCACCAGGCCGAGCGCGATGAACTGACCCGGACCTATAATCGCCGCTTCATCATGGGCAGCCTGGACGAGGAAAAGGTTCGCGCCGATGAAGAAAACCGGATTTTTTCGATCTGTATTTTCGATCTCGACCATTTCAAACGCGTCAATGACGACCACGGCCACCAGGCCGGCGACCAGGTGCTTGCGGAGTTCACGATGCGCGCCGGCGGCATCCTGCGATCGATGGACCAGGTTCGCAGGCGCGGTCATCCGATGGGCCGTTATGGTGGTGAGGAATTTATCGTGTTGCTTCCCGGCACCGGCTTGCCGGGAGCAATAAATTGCGCCGAGCGAATTCGCGAACTGACTGAGAAGCGGACCTTTGTCAACGATATCAAGGTCACCGTGTCGGTCGGCGTCGCCCAGTACCGGGCCGGCGAGGAAATCAAGGAAACCATTCGCCGGGCCGACGAAGCCCTGTATGAGGCCAAGGCTCTTGGCCGTAACCAGGTTTGCACGGAGCCACGCTTCGACAGGCCACAGGGCCTGGATACTCATTCCGAGATCGTACTCACCGGCCGGCAGAAGCGCCTGACGCCCTGAGCAAAGCGCTTCGACTGCACGGTCCGCCGAGGCGCGCCTGCTTTTTCTGCCAATTCCTGTATCTCCGACTAACCTGCACGGCCAAGAGCCGGCTATGCTGGCGCCATCTGTAACAAGAATCGCTAAACAGAAGGGGCAACGAGTATGGCCATGTTGAAGCGCCTCATCAACGCGACAATCATTTTCCTGCTTTACGTGGTGTACGGAACCATGGCTCATGCCGGGCAAAACCCGGGCGAGGCGTCATCGGTTAATCCAGCGATCTCGGCCGCTGATTGTGTTAATGGCTCCGCAGGCGGATTCCCCTGCAACAAAGTTGATCTTTTGTCCCATATCGCGCTGGACGAATTCAGCAGCAACCCGCAGCACGCCAACGACATCTGGGGGTTTTACGATCTGAATACCGAGCGCGAGTACGCGTTGATCGGTTTGGAAAACGGCGTTGCCATCGTCGATGTTTCCAACCCCTCGTCGCCGTTCGAAATCGACACCGTGGCGGGCGCCAGCTCGACCTGGCGCGATATCAAGGTCTACCAGTTTTTCGATGAGACCAGCCAACGCTTTCACGCGTTCGCCTATGTGACCACAGATAATGCGAATATCGGCCTGCGGCTCATCGATCTGTCCGGCCTGCCGCACTCGGTTAGCGGCTCGGTCGCCGTATCGCCGGAGCTGAGCGCACACAATGTCTATATCACGAACCTGGACTATACGACCAACTCGGTGGTCGATGGCGTGCCGCCGGTCCTGTACACCGCCGGCTCAAACCTGAGCAACGGCAGAATCCGGGCTTACGCCCTCGATGTGCCGACGGTACTGACGCTGACCGCCGACGCTCCCGTCGTCGGCAGCTCGCATGATCTGAGCTCGGTAACCATTCGCGATGCGCGCATCAATCAGTGCCCTGCCGCAACGACGCATTGCGTGCTCCTGATCGATGCGAACGAGGACAATTTGCAAATCTGGGACGCGACCAATCCGGCGAATCCGGTGCGTCTCAGTTCGACCCTGTATGCCGAATTGGGTTTCGTACACTCGGCGTGGTTCACCCGCGACGGCAATTACGCGTTCGTCCAGGACGAACTCGACGAACTCGATTTTGGCGGCAACACCCGGTTGCGCATATTTGACATGAGCAACCTCGCACAACCCGTCCTCGCGGGAACCTGGACCGGCACGGAAGCGGCGATCGACCACAACGGCTTCGTGCGCGGCAATCGCTATTACATGGCCAATTACACGCGTGGGCTGACGATCCTGGACATCAGCAACCCGGTTCAACCGGTCGAAAGCGGGTTTTTCGATACTTTTCCGGCCAATAATTTCGCGAACTTTGCCGGGGCCTGGGGAGTTTATCCGTACCTGCCCAGCGGCAACCTTTTGCTCAGCGACATAAACGGCGGGTTGTTTGTGCTGCAAGATCGAACCCTCGACTCGGCGCAGGGTACTTTCTCGATAACGGCAACCGCCGGCGCCAGTGAAGGAAGCACGCTGCAACTCACCGTCAGCCGAAGCGGCGGCAACAGCGGTGCGGTCAGCGTCGCCTGGGACACGCAAGCGGGATCCGCGAGCATCCTGGACTTTGTCTCGGCCGGCGGCGTTTTGAGCTGGGCCGATGGCGACGCCACGGACCGAAGCATTGCCATCGGCCTGACCGCCGATGGCATCAACGAGGACCCCGAGCGGTTTTTCGTGCGCTTGTTTCAGCCGGAAGGAGGCGCTTCGATTACCCCATCCGATGTCGCCAGCGCTTTTATCAGCGACGCCGGCGCACCCAGTTCGATGGGCTTCGCTGCTGCGGCTTTGCAACTCAGCGAGCGCGACAGCCTGGCAATTGTCATGGTTAATCGTCGTGGCGGCGCGGAAGGCGCATTGAGCGTCCAATACCAGACCATCGACATTTCGGCGACTGGCGGGACCGACTACACGACGGTAAGCGGGCAACTCGACTGGGCAGACGGCGATGCGACCGCCAGGTCGATCGAGGTTCCGATACTTGCAGATAGTGAATCGGAAGGCGACGAAGACTTTCAGGTGATGCTTTCCGCCCCGAGCGGTGGCACTTTGACGATCGATGTCGCCACCATCACGATTCAAAATGCTGCCAACTCCGCACCGAGCGCAAATGCCGGGTTCAGTCAAACAGTTCAGGAAGGAACGACCGTTGTCCTCGATGGATCGAGTTCCTCAGATCCCGACGGCGACCCGATCACTTTCGCCTGGCTGCAAACGATCGGCCCGTCAGTAACCTTGAGCAATCCAGATTCGGCGATCAGCAGTTTTGTCGCACCCCAGGTTTCCGCCAGCGTGACACTTAATTTTCAGCTGACGGTAACCGACTCATTTGGCGGGACGTCGTCGAGCCTCACGGCGGTCACCGTAACAAACACGGTGACGGGCGGTGGCGGGGGCGGTGGATCTGCCGGTACACCCCTGCTGATCGCATTATTGATTATTGCGCTCTGGATTCGACCGAAAATTCACAATCGACGATAGCCAGCAAACTCAACTACTGTCAACAGACCAAACCGAAAGCGTTTTGGGCGGTACAAGACGCTCGAACAATAAGAACAGAACCACGCGCGGGCGGATCTGGCCGGCTGTTGTTAGCGCGACGAAAGCAGGTGATCCATTTTGCTCCGATAGGTGGTTTTCTGGATCGCGTCCGTACTCATCTCGACCGCCTTCAGCATGCTGGCCTCGGCTTTTTTCGCGTTGCCGGTTTTCTCGTAGATTGCGCCCAGCAGGAAATGGAAGCGATGCTCTTTCGGGTACAGCCGGATCGCGGCCTTGGCGTGGCTCATGGCGGCGCCGAAATTCTGGTTCGAAAAAGCGTCCATGCCCTGCCGGTAACGGAAGTACGGGTTACGGCTGCGAAAATACGCCGCCTTTTTGTCCAGCTTGCGAGCGAGTTCGAGCTGCCCGTCGTTGCTGTACAGCCGCGCCAGATTGCTGATCGCGATCAGGTTGCCCGGTTTCTCGCTCAACGCGACCTGGTAGGAAAGCTCGGCGGCGTTTCGATTAGGAACATTCCGGTAGAAGGTGCCAAGATTTGCCCACAGGTATGAGGCCTGCGGATCCAGATCGATGGCCGTAACGAGGTAACTGAACGCGTTTGCCAAATCTTCATCGAACAGAAAGGCCATCGCTTTGTTGTTGTAATACTGCGCGACCGCCTGTTCATCGGAAATGATTCTCTGCCGGTAGCTATCGTCATACGCGGCCATATCAAGATCCGCGACCTTTTTTTGCCCGCCGCGCGGGCGAATGATGACGTTGACGTGTTTATACAGGACCATCGTCTTCGGGCTCCGCATATCCCAGACCTCCGGCACGTCCACTTCGTTGAACTCGGCCCGAATATCGAGGTGGCGCAGCATCACCGTCATCATGCCGGCGAATGCGAGGCAATTTGCCCGACCATGCTCGAAGGTCTGCGCGGCGGTATAGGTCGCCGCCGGATCGAATATAAAGTTCGTTCCGGGCGACTGAATCAATGCCCGCAACAGCGCATTTATTTTGTCAGTCTCGTTTCTGCTGCTTGCCGTGGCCTGGTCCGCGAAGCGGATCATGTCCGCACTGAGGCCGAGGACATCGTCGTCAGGCTGGCTGATGCCGGCCCGAATCGGTGCAGGAAGCGCTTCGCCGCTTAACAATCGGTCACGGCTTTCGTTACCGGTCTGCGCCGACGGAATCGGTGTCGCGCAAGCGGCCAGCAGCAGGGGCAACAATGCAGCCCCAGGAAATTTTCCCATGTTAATCATTGTCTGCATTATAACCGGGATAGTTTTTCAGATTGTCGCCGGCCGGTTTGGTTCAAACGGCTGGCGGCGGTCGCAGCGGGCAGGATCCGGGCAAGGCACTCTGCACCGGGGTTTGGCGAGCCTCAGTAGGCAGGCTGGTGATCGAAACGGAGCAGGCGGTCCGTTGCCAAATCTACGTGCTTTTCCACACTGCCGTCAGGCCAGCGTATGGTGAGTTCGTCGATCCGTGTCGCCTCGCCCAGGCCAAAATGAAGATCGCTGTGGGCCTGCGACAAATAAGAGCCATCGGCCCCAAGCTGCGCTGTTTGCACGAGATCACCGGTACGAACAACAACGCGGCTCCCCAAAGCCTGGGTATTGCCGTCGCTCTGCCGCAGGCGAACGGCGAGCCAATGACTGGTCGTGGGAGTCGTGTTGCGCAGTAACAGCGGCTGTCCGCCATGCACCATGACCGCGATATCCATCCTGCCATCGCCATCGAAGTCAGCCTGTGCGCCACCGCGCCCAACGACCGGCTTGCTAAAACCCGGACCCGCGAGCTGCCCGGTTTCAAAAAAGCCCTCCCCCGGCCGCTGCTGAAACAACTGCATGGTTTGCGGCTGCAGGAGCCTGTGGTCTTGTTTTCTCTCCAGCGTGTGACCGTTGACGACCCACAGATCGAGCTGGCCATCGTTGTCAAAATCAGCCAGGCCGGTCGCCCATCCAACCATGCGGAGCGATGCCTGGCCAAGCCCCAGCAATTCCGCGGAATCCATAAAAAACAGGCGTGCATTGCCTGCCGCGTCGAGCATGCGGTCTGCCGTCATGTTTTCGTAAAACGCATTCTCCTGGGCGATCCAGTGGGTGACGAACAAGTCCTGGTCCCCATCGTGATCATAATCACCCACGGCCAGCCCCATCGCGCCCCGATAATCTGCCGCCAGTGAACTCGCGCCTATGTCATCGAAAGTGCCGTCACCTCGATTGCGGAAGACCCCGTTGGCGGACACGTCATTCGCAACGTAAAGATCGATCCAGCCATCGTTGTCGAAATCGAACCAGCTTGCTCCCAGCGAGCGACCTTGTGCATTGGCGACGCCCGCAGCTTGCGCCACATCGGAAAAAGTCCCGTCGCCGTTGTTTCGGTACAGCCGGTTGCCGACCGGCGGATATGAAGAGGGGTTGAGCGTGTAGGGTGTTTCCGCGGCGTATTGTCGACTGCGTTGCGTGGCATCGGTATCACGGTAGGTGAACGCGACATAGTTTGACACGTACAAGTCGATATGGCCGTCGTTGTCATAGTCGCCCCAGATACACCCCGCGCTGAAACGGTCATCGCCCACGCCGCTCTGTTCAGTTACTTCTGTAAAAGTACCATCGCCGTTGTTCCGATACAGGATATTGGGCCCGTAGTTGGTCACGTACAAATCCAGATCCGCGTCGTTGTCGTAATCCCCCCAGCATGCCGCCAGACCATAACTTGTTTGATCCACGCCGGCGGTCGCCGATACGTCCTCAAACTGCCCTTGTCCGTCGTTTCGATACAGCGCCGGCCGCCCGGTTTGCTCATCCGCATGCGCCGCAAGTATGGATCCGGAGAAATTGACCAGGTACAGATCGGGATCGCCGTCATTGTCGTAATCCCCCCAGGCCAGCCCCGAACCCATATCTTCGGGCAACAAGGAATTCCGGGTGGCCGGGAAGTGCTGGAAATCAATTCCCGATTTCTCTCTCACGTCCTCGAAGCTGAACGGTGCTGGCCCGGTGGTCACGGTACGATCGAGAACGCTGGTCAGGCCTTCTACGGTACCGTCGGCGCTGAGTCGGCCAGGATCGAGCCGCGGCTTCAGGAAAACGCCGAGATAAGCGATCGCTACCCCGCCGATGAGGATAGCAATGCTCCATCCCAGGAGCAGCCGGCGTCGTTTACCTAGGCTGCGAAACCGAATCACGTTCAATATCAATCACGGCCATTGCCTGTGACATTTGCGTCACCGGGGATCGCACCACAGGGTCGCGGCCATACACCCGGTCGAGAAAATCGGGATTCGCTTTCCGGTACCAAAGCATGGCACGTACGGTCAGTTGGCCGGCTTCTGCCGTTGCCGGAGTGGCAATGGAGAATTGCTCTGTTCGCTCGCCCGCCCCCGGCCGCTGCGACAGGCGTTCTCTTGCCATGGATGGGCACTGGAAGTTCATGATCGCGGAATCGGTGGCGCCGGGATACATGGTCCGTTTGTAGCTCGCGCCGACCATGTCCCAGAGGTTGTGCCGGTCGATGAGCTCCCCCTTGCGATCGAAGCCGTCGGCCTTGTATACGATCGGCGATCGATCGATACGACCGGTTTCATCCAGTCCGCCGGCATGATAGATGACGTTATCGCTGCCGTCGGTAACCACTACCTCGACCCAGCTTTCGATCATGTCCAGCGGGCCGGTTGGAAAATCGTGCCCGGTCTTGTTATTGGTCAGGATGACCTGGAGATCGATGACTTCGCCCGGCGACGCCGACGATGGCGCGACGATTTCCATGCGAACCACCGGGCCCTCGGTCCACCTGTCTGCAATCTCGGGAATCTCGATCTCACCCCGCAGCCACTTTTCTACCTGTTCCACATGTTGTTCGGCGCCCTCCAATTCCAGCAACAGCGGAATGTACTGGTTACTGGTCGCCATGCCGTGGCTACGGTGTTTGCCATCGTCCAGGGTGCGATTGAAATCGCTGGCATCACCGCGAGCCGGGTCCGTGCTGCTTACCAGAAACATGTGGCACTCGCGACAGGTGATGGTTTTCTCCGGCTCACCTTCATGATGCCAGCGGCTCTCTTTCCAGCTGTCATATTGGTTTTGTCCCTGGACCTTGCCGATGTCTGTGTTGACTTCCTTGTCGATGTACTGTTTGTGGCAGGCCGCGCAAAACTCCGGCGTCTTGTACAGCGGTCGCGAATATGAGCGGATATGTTGCTCAGGGTATGTGCGGATCAAAAAGTTACTGATGAACCTTGCGCTGGCGCCTTCCTGCATTTCAAACACATACCGCCGCGGTGGTCGAATCCTGTAATCGCCGTTCCCCTGGATATCCGTCTGCACGATACTGTGACAAACGATGCAGGAAGTGCCTTCGCTCGAACCCTCTGCACTTAAGGTCAGGTTTCCGGAGTCCTTGGCGCCGCTGAGCAACGAAATCGGGTCATGGCAGCCTGCACAATAGCGGGTAACTTCCGGCGCAGTCTCAGTCACCATTATCGACTGCACGGTTTGAAACAACTTATCCAGCGACGAGTAGCTATGAGCACTGGGCAGCCATTCTTTGTAGATTTGCTGGTGACAACCACTGGCGCCGCAACCGGCGGATCCCGCGAGCGCGCGGGATTGCACAGCCCCACCGGCCTTCATGCTGTCGATCGCCGAGTGAAAGATTCGCTCCAGGGCACTCGGGTCGGCGGTCTTTATGCTGGCGTCGTGCAGGCTTTTCTTGATCAATGTAATCAGCCCCGCACCAACGGCCGACTGCTGGTGTTTGTCGAACGTCGCACGATAGATTGCGTAGTCATCCGGGCCGATGGCATCGCGGATCTGCTGCTGCACGGATTCCTGCCAGATCGAATTATCCAGACGGGCATGACTGGGGGCAAACGGCCGATCATCGCCAAATCGCCAGTTGTAGTCGTCTGCAAAAGACTGAGTCAGATCGGGCTCCTGATAGATCAGGCTGGCGCCTGCGGTGACGGCGATCAACAAAGCGCAGCCGAGCGTAGTAATCAAGACGAAACGCTGCTGTGCCGGCCGCACGATTTCTTTCGGTTGCAGATTGCCGATCTTACGCAGCGTAACCATGACCAGGTGCACGACAACAAATGACAAGACCCCGATACCGGTAACCAGGTGGATGATGTCCCAGGTGTAATCGATAGCCGGACCGACAAACCCTGACCAGGTCAATAACAGCCCAGTGATAATGCACATGGTTAGCAAGGCAGCGGATACATAGCCCAAAAGCTGGTAATGACTGAGGCGGCCTGCTCTTCGAGCCGACCAGTGGCTGGCGACGAACCAGACCACCGGAATAACCATCAACAAGCCGATGACGGTATGCACAAGCACACTGAACTGGTTGAACTCGCTGAACGGCAGCAGGTAAATGGCGAGGCCGGATACCGCCCCGTACAGCAGCAGGGCATTGCTAATCCCGGTCAGCCAGGAACGCCATTCAGCAGCGGAATCCACCGGTGCGGCGGGCCGAGGCCTGTTAAAGCTTTTCGGAGTATGGTTTTCGTTCACTGGTTTTTCCGGCCAGGTATTTTTGTCCACGAAGACCCGTGGTCCGCATCACCGTACCGAGCGCGAATGCAAAAGACGGCGGGCATCTGACCTATAAGCGGGCACATAGAGATACTGAAAGTCAATTACATGCAGTGGGCATCAAAATCACGGATCGAAAAATAAGTAGATGTACTTACCTGCCCGCTGACGCGCGCCCTCAAAGATGAAGTTCACTGCCAGGCTGCCAAGCCCGGCGTGGCGATATCATGAGCCAAACGCGACCATCCACTTTTTGGCTGCAAGACCCTTGAAGTCAATGAAAAACGCGCTTGACGCCTGAGCGCACCCCGCGGGAAAGATTGCGAATTTCTGTCCTTGTACTAGACTACTGGCTAACAAGAACCGGCGGTGATTCTGGCGATCGCCAGGTAAATGTCTTTTTCGCACAGGCAGGAGGCTGCCGAACAAGGAGCAAACCATGAATACAAGAAAAACAGCAGGTTTGGTAATTTGCCTGGTCTTGATGATGCCGGCGGCAAATGCCGGTGATTCCGATGCGCTGATACAACTGGACAAGGAATGGGGATCAGGCCTGGAACAGGGCGCGCTCGAGCACTTTCTTGCTGACGGCATTTTGGCCCTGGGACCGACGGGTGTAACGGGTAAGGCAGAGATGATCGCAGATGAAACAAGCGCCGGCGCACCGGCGGGACCGTATATCGCCGGTGACTATGAAGTTCGCTTCCTTAGCGAGGATATCGCCGTGATGGTTCACAGTGCCGGTGCACCTGACCCCCACTGGAGCATGCACGTTTGGCAAAAAACAGATGGCAAGTGGCAAATAGCCGCGACTGCCACCGTACCGATCGGGGAGTAAAACTTCGACAAAAAAACAAGTGCAGGATCCATTCTCAAAAAGGGCTGCCAGGAAACCGGCAGCCCTTTTGGCATGCCGGTTAAAGTTATCGAACCCTAAAATCAATTCTCGACATAGGTCTGCAGACAACTCGAATGTGAAATTCTGTATTATTGCTGTAGATACTCTGTTCACGGTCAAGCGGACTGAGCAGGGTCTATCCGGTAGAACTTGGAACCATCCCATTCCTGTCGATGCTTCAGTATGCCCCAGATGGCATGCAGCAGCTTGCGCATAACGGCGATAATGGCCTGCATTTTTTGTTTGCCGCGGGCCAGTAAGGCGTTGTAGAAGGCGTTGACGTTGGGATCGGTGCGGATCGCCGCCAAGGCCGGCATGAACAACGCCTCACGCAGGTTGGCATTGCCTTGTTTGGAGATTCGTCGTGGCGATCTGAGCGAGGTTCCGGATTCCTGTGGTCGCGGATCCAGGCCTGCCTGGGCAACCCATTGTGCCGGTGAGAGCCCGGTTGACAGAAGGCCGAGCTCAGCGAGTAGTTTCATCGCACTCAGTTCGGCGATGCCCGGTACGCTATCCAACAGATAAAGGTCTTCCGCCAGACTTTCATGCTGCTTCATCAGCGCAATAGCTTGAGCCTGGATACTTTCAGCATGGCGCTGCAGATAACGAAGATGCTCACGGATATCCCGTTGTGTCAGGCGGGTATGTGCACCCGCGCGTTGTGCGGCGTGCAAGCGTGAACGTTCTCGCGCTTGCTCTTTCTTCAACTGCATCAGCCGGCGCGCAAGGCTTTGTAATTCCAGCTGTTGTTCAGTCGGTGCGGTCCACGCGGTAAACGCCATCCGCTCGACATACTGCAGCAGTACCGCTGCATCGGTCTTGTCGGTCTTGGCGCGCACCATCTGCGCCTCGGCAAAACGACGACTCGCCCGGGGATTAACCACCATCACCTCGATGCCTGGCGCTCGGTCCAAGGCCAGCGCCAACTGCAGGTGATAGATACCGGTCGCCTCCAGACAGATGCGCGCACCCTCACCACCGCGCTGCATCCAGCGAATCGCCTGGCGGTGCCCGGCCCGGCTATTGGCAAACTCACGGTGCGACAAAACCTCGCCGCAGCGTCTTTGGATGTCGAAGGTCTGGTTGGATACATCGATTCCAGCTTGGTTCATTGTCTTCTCCTTAGTGAAGTTCTACAGTGAACCCCGGTTCCCCCGACCTTGCATATTTGCCTGCCTGCCTTGTGACGCAGACTCTCGGGTCTCGGATACTCTTCGGCATTGGCAATTAAGGCGGGGGAACCACTCTACA
>JADFSO010000026.1 GCA_022560735.1 Pseudomonadota bacterium | reverse complement strand
AGCCAAGCCCACTTACCTGCTCAACATTAAGCGCAATAAATACGCTTGCTTCGCTCGGAAGGCCCCCTTCATTGGCATGATGTTCATTGATAATTTCCGCGCAAGACTCAATTGCCATACTCGACCGTCGAATAGCGCGCAGTTCGGACAATTCGTCCTGGGTCAGTCTCTCATCAATTGTCGTTGTGGGATTGTTAGCCATGATTAGCTCCTATAAGAGCCAGCAGGCACAAAAAAGCACGACCACCCGTATGAGTAATCGTGCCTTAATGTTGATAACATCGGCTTAGCCATTGTCAGTACTAACCCTACTGGCTGTGGTTAGAGTCGGGGGAGTGGTTACACACTCCTTCGGCTCACTTCATTCTTATACCACAAACTACCCTAAATTATCCAATTTCCCCCAAGTTTCCCCTGCTATTGGGCCCATTTCTTGGAAAAATCCCGAAGCTAAAAAGCCCACTGTCAGCGCGATTTCTTTGGCGTATGATTTGGATATGCCCGAAAGCTGGCAACCTTCGCCAGCCCGCCTTGGCCTTTTAAGAAGGGCGCAGGAAGGAACGCAATGAAAAAAAAGAGTCAGGAAAACGAATACAAGATTAAAGATTTTTTCCGGTTGTCTAAAAAGCTAATGGAAGTAGTAGACGGTGAAAGAGTCTTAAAGGACGCAACCCTAACGGCGGCACGTGAAACAGTCAATCGTTTCCCTGAGGAGTATTTAGAAAACCGTAGCGGGCAAGGCAAGCTTCGCACCATGAAAGGCGGAATAGTGGGCGCCACAATTAATCTGATCCTTGAGAACCCGAAAATAACCAAAGAAAACGCCTGGAAACGCCTCACAGAGTGCGAATCATATGATGCCTTACAAGTAGAGGGATCATGGAAAATTACCGAAGATTGGTTAATAAGTGGGGAATGGGAGGTTTTTGGTGATGGTGATGGACTTTTGCAAACCGACTACCAAACAAACAAGACATCAAGCCCCATTGCCGAGAGCACGTACAAAAAACACTATTTTTCGTTAGCAAAAAAATACACAAAAGACACCGGACAGTAACGCCGATTCTGTCCAACACCCCTGGTTATACTTCCTATATAGAAGAATATTCTGTGATAACCAAGAGGTGTTCCATGCAGTTAATATCGAGAGATGAAGTACTAAAAAGAACCAGTCTGTCCCAGCCAACCTTATGGCGTAAAGAAAAGGCAGGCGAATTTCCTAAATCAGTCCGAATTTCCAGCGGTCGTGTCGCCTATGACGCGGAAGCCGTTGACGAGTGGATAAGGGAAATTTTATCCCAAGGGAAAGTCGCTTAATTCCAATCAAAAAAATACGCACGCCGAGAAGGACTTGCGTAGAGGAAAACACGGTCGGAATTTCAAGTCCCGGAAATAGAAATAGCCCAGTTTGAGGCTGAGCTATTTCGTCAATCAAGCCAATAGGTTTAAGGAAAGATATTGACATGTTTAGGATACACAAAAGTACCGAAAATTCAAGTGCAGACCCCTTAATTGACCAGGATCAGGGGGCAATCAGGGGGCAAATTAACGAATGGTTTCAAACACTCGAATCTGGGAAAGTCGCGTTATGGATATTTGACGCGTCTTTCCATCAATTGTACGAATCCGAAGGATATGAGTTCGTAAATAACTTACTCACAAAAACCCGGCACGCATTAAAGAGGAGCGAAAAGAGCAGAGGGGTAACTTCCCCAATGCGTTGCGTTGGAGATAAACAACCCGACCAGTGGCGCAGGCGATCCCCGCAAACCCTGAGAAAAATAGACGCCGGAACGCGCCAGAAAAGGCTCCACGCAAAGCAGGACAAAATTCGTCTCCAAGAGCGAACTGCAAGGGGGGCGAGACTGCCCCAAGTTGGTGCCGCATGAGCCAGGACGACGTTGCAGGAACCAACTCAGGAAATGCTGAGGGTAGCGTGTTTGATTTACTCGAACGCAAGGCTGACGGCAATTATAACGTTACCCGAATTGCCCCAGGAGAAAGATTTACCGATACGGGCAATGCAAAACGGTACGCTTATCAACATGGCAACAAAGTGCGCTGGGTACATCTGCGGGGGGAGTGGCTTGTTTGGGACGGTAATCGCTGGAAGCCAGACACGCTTTGTCAGGCACAAGCACTGGCCCAGGAAACAACCGCCACCATTTGCGCTGAGGCAGTCCAGTTTTCAGGCGATTCCAAAGAGAAGGCGTTAAAACACGCGCTCCGCTCCGAATCGGCAGCGGCACGAGGGGCAATGGTGGAGCTTGCCAAATCCGAGCCTGGAATAGCTATTGATCCTGAAAGCCTGGACACAAATCCAATGCTGTTGAACGTCCAAAACGGCACGATAAACCTTAATACGGGGATCATGCGCGACCCTAACCCGAAGGACCTGATTACTCATATCTCTAAAACCGCGTTTCATGGCGAAGGATCGTTGTGCCCAATATGGCATTCGTTTTTAGATACGATTTTTGGCGGCGACCAAGAGTTAATTAGTTACATTCAACGCGCAGTGGGCTATTCGCTGACCGGCAAAGTATCCGAACAATGCCTTTTCTTCTTGTACGGTACTGGTTCTAACGGGAAAACCACTCTTATGGAGGCGATTCAGTACGCTTTAGGCGAATACGCATCAACAACACGAGCAGAAACCCTTTTAGCAAAAGAGCGGGATTCGTCGGACCAGTATTACGTCGCTAACTTGGTAGGCGTACGGTTAGTTATTGCATCCGAGTTAGACGAAGGCAGGCGATTCGCAGAAGCCAAAATAAAGGACTTAACTGGCGGCGATACTATTACGGCCCGCTTTCCGTTTGGTCGGCCTTTCCAGTTTAATCCAGAATTCAAACTATGGATTTTTGGCAACCACAAGCCCGATATCAGGGGTACAGATGAGGGGATTTGGCGGCGAATTCACTTAATACCCTTCAAAGTACAAATATCTAAACAAGACCGGGATTTAGATTTAGGAGACAAGCTCCAAAAGGAAGCCGCCGGAATTCTTAATTGGGCTTTGCAGGGCTGCTTAGAGTGGCAGGCGCAGGGGCTAAACCCTCCCAAGGCCGTTACAGACGCAACAAAAGACTACCGCTCAGAGCAGGACGTATTGGGCACTTTCCTTGAGGAGCGTTGTGACATCAGTAATAAGGAATACGAAATAAAGGCTAACTGGTTATACACGGCGTATCGAGAGTGGGCAAATTCTACCGGCGAGTTCGCGGTTTCAAACAAACGGTTTAGCAATGCACTAATAGAGCGAGGATTCCTAAGAGTTAAGGCCAGCACGATTAAATATAAGGGTTTGCGGTTAAATACCCAAGATGACCCAAGATATTTGGATAATTAGGGAGGGACGGGAGTCAAATGACCTTTTTTGTATTAAGTGTCTTACAAATTGTTTTTATAGGGACTTATAGGAAAAGCGTGTTTTCCTTCCCGTGCCTCCCTTGGCTTTATTGGGAAATAGCTTGTTTTGCTTGTATTTGGTGAGAATGGATTCCATGACGGATAAGAATTTAACCAGGCGTGAGTTTTTGGAGAAAACTGTTGGTCGGTTTTGGTCAAAAGTAGACCGCAGTGAGGTTGACGGTTGTTGGCTTTGGCAAGGAACTCTTGCGTCACCAAATGATTGTGGTCAGCGGTATGGCACATTTGAATTTTCCGAGAGCGGTAAGCGCGTGTACTTTCGCGCTCATCGTTTCGCCTGGATGGTATGCAATGGCCGAATTCCTGACGGCAAGGTGATTATGCACATATGCGATGTTTCGCTTTGCGTGAATCCAGCCCATCTTAGGGCGGCTACACATGCTGAGAACATTGCCGATAGGGATATGAAGGGGCGCACAGCAAGGGGTGAGCAGCAGGGAGCGTCAAAACTTACAGAGTCGCAGGCGCAATTTATCAAGCGATCAAGCAAGCCAACACAGTTACTCGCCAATCGTTTTGGTATTCATTACACAACAGTTATGAAAATCAAGCAGGGCCTCACTTGGGCGCATATTGAGTAATGGTCATGTATTTGAACGGGAAATTTAACCTTAAAGAGGCAGTAGATGCGCGCCAAAATCCCTATATCGGGGAGACTACTGCATGACTGATAATACCCAGGACAATTACTGGTTGAGAGGGGCAATGACTGAATTACAGATAGTGAAAGCTGATGATATTGGCGGAGGTCCTTTCTGATGTACGCCTACTCTAAATTGCCGATTGCCGGGCTTATGGCGATTTCGCTGGAGTATCAGCGTTGTGAATGAAACACTAGGGGTTGGAGGAGCGGCTGATTTTCTAAAAATAAGCAAGGATGCAGTTAAACGCAAGGCCAGAAACGGAGAAATTCCGGGGGCTAAAATCGGGAAATGTTGGGTTTTTATTGAAGAGGATTTGATAGAAACAATTAGGAGAAAGTATCCATGTCAATATATAAACCAAAAGGAACGAGTAATTTCCATACTCGATTCAGCATCGGTGGCAAAGAAACTCGCAGATCGTGTCGCACAACTGACCGGCGAAAAGCCGAAGAATATGAACACACATTGAGAGAGCAAGTTTGGCGACAAGTGCAGTTAGGGGCCAGTCCCGACCGTACCTATGACGAATTGGCTTTGGAATGGCTAGACCAGTCAACGAAAAAGAGTTTGGCGACGGATGCTGCATTGATGAAGTGGCTCAATCCACGCTTGACCGGAATGCTGGTAAGAGAGATTAATCGTGCAAAAATTATTGAGTTGCGAAAGGAAAAGACCAAGGAAAGTTCAAAGTCCACAGCCAACCGCCACATGGCCCTCCTCCGCGCCATGTTAAACGCTGGACTGGAATGGGGATGGATAGAACACGCGCCCAAAGTTCCGATGTACCGGATTATCAAAAAGGAACCGCGGTGGATAACCAAAGACGAATTTGCTCGGCTGTACCATGAATTGCCTTCGCATCTACAAGCGCTGGCTCTTGTTGCTGTCAATACTGGCTTGCGCAAAACCCCATTAGTAGAAATGCGCCGCTCATGGATTCACGGTAATCATGTGACGATCCCAGCGAGATACATGAAAGATGGCAAACCGTTTGGCTTGCCTTTGAATGATGTAACCAGGGGCGTGGTCGATTCCCAGCCAGGAAAAGACTTTGTATTCACCTACAAAGGGAAAAGGATTACCCAGACCAACACAAAAGCGTGGCATAAGGCTCTTAGAAGGGCTGGTATCGAAAACTTCCGCTGGCATGACCTGAGAAGTACCTGGGCAAGCTGGCATGTGCAAGCCGGAACTCCCCTGCCCGTCCTGCAAAGATTAGGTCCGTGGAAGTCTTATGAAATGGTCTTACGTTATGCTCATCTAGCCCCGGATCATGTCGCCAGCTATGCAAACAATGTAGCTGTGCAGCCACCTAGATTGAGAGTTGTTCGATGAATCTCCGCATGAAAACTGATAATCGCATTGCAACAAAAATAACCGAAATGACGAAAAGCCTTGGAAGTATTGGTGCCGGAAAGAGGAGTCGAACCCCCGACCTTCGCATTACGAATGCGCTGCTCTACCAACTGAGCTATTCCGGCAACTACGGTTTGCGCCCGTTTTGAGCCGATGCTGGGCGCGAAGTATAAAAAATGCCCGCGCCGCGGGCAATCCTGAATTTCAAATTAGCTCCCCCCAGGAGCCGGCCGGACTATTTTTCCTTGCGATTCCTGATCCTGATCACCAGGTCGATTTCTGCAATCTCGGTACCATCCGGCGGCGGCGGCAGGTCATGCACCAGGATCGCGTCGATATCGGTGATCGCACCGCTGTCCAGGTTATAAAAATGGGCATGGTTCTCGGTATTCGAATCGTACAGCGTGCGCTCGCCTTCCACATTGATCGGGCGAACCAGGCCATTTTCGGCAAACAGGTTCAAGGTGTTATAGACAGTTGCCTTGGACACCGCCGAACCCGCCTTCTGCAAGATCCCCAGGATCTGGTCGGCCGATAAATGCTGCGGCTTTGCCAGCAATACGCCAGCGATTTCCATGCGCTGGCGAGTCGGCATGATGCCGCTGCCGTGTAAATGCCGGCGCAGACTGGCCGTATCCATCGAGATTTTTTTCTGACCTGCCATAGACTGATTATAAAGAGCCTGGACCGTTATAGCTACGCTGCCTGCGGCAATGCAAAATCGTCCGCCGGCAAGCTGAGCGCGCTGCCACACATCATTTCCGCCATCAGCCGTGCCGTACCGGTCGCCAGCGTGATACCGAGGCGGTAATGGCCGCTTGCCAGGTACAGCCCCTGGAACGGCCGTAGCTCGCCGATTAACGGCACATCGCCGGCGCTGGCGGGTCGCAGTCCACACCAGTGTTCCAAAGCGCGCTGGCCTTCCAGCACCGGTAACCGCTTCCAGGCGAACTCGCTGAGCGTCCGCGCGGCCGCGGCCGTCGTTTGTTTGTCGAAACCGACGTTTTCGATCGTCGAGCCCACCAGTATCGTGCCATCCTGGCGTGGCACCAGGCATTGCTCTCCTTCGACGACGATCCGGTTCAAAAACCCCGGGTCGGTCTGAAAACTGATCATCTGGCCGAGCACCGGGTAAACACCGGTATGCACCCCCAGCGTACCCAGCAGTTGGTCCGTCCAGGCGCCCGCCGCGACCAGTACTTGCTCGGAATCCAGTGGCCCGGCGCTGGTCTCAGCCCCGCAAATCCTTCTCTTGTTGCGTCTGAAAGCACTGACTTCCGTGTTGTCCAGGATCAGGCCGCCGCGCATGCCGATGGATTCGACCAGCGCTTCGAGCAACCAGGGATTATTGATCTGCGAGATTGCCGGCAACAGCAGGTGTTGCCCTTCCGGCACCGACACCGCTGGCTCCATCTCCTCCAGTTCCGGCCTGGACATGAGCTTGGCGCCTACGGGCAAGTAGTCGCCTGGCCAGTTATGGCCTGCTTCATCGGCCAGGTACAAAAGCCCGCACGAACACAGTTCCGGATCGATCCCGGTTTCGACCAGCAATTCCTCGGCCAGCGAGGGATATATATTCAGACTCAACCGGGTCAGCCGGACGATCGCCGGTGCGGCATCCCAGGGCGGCAATGGTGACAAAATTCCACTTGCCGCGTGGGAAGCTTCGAGGCCGGCGGGGCCTTTGTCGACGACGATGACCTTGCGGCCCCGACCCAGTAATTCACGGGCCGTCATCAATCCAATAATGCCGCCGCCAACGATCAGTACATCGGTTTTCGCACGCACAAAAAACTCAACCGCCTGGGATACCGATCATATTCTAACAGCCTGAATCAGGCTGGCGACGCCAGATAGTCGGCTGTCGGCGACGACCCCGGCGCGACAAAATCAGTGACATGCAAAATCGTGCGAATATTTCCGGAATGACTCTGCTCGAGCTGTTGCTGGTCATGGGAATTGCGGCTGTACTGGTGACCGGCGCCGTCCCGTCATTTCGCCAAATGATCATGGACAGCAGGCGGACTGCCGCGATCAATGAACTGGTCGGGACCATACAGTTTGCCCGTAGCGAGGCCGCCAAGAGAAACCGGGAAGTGGTTCTTTGCCCTTCCGGTGGCGGCAGGCAGTGCACGAAGGATCCGTGGAACCTGGGCTGGCTGGTTTTTGCCAATCTCGACCAGGACAGCCCCGCCCGCCTCGATGCGGGTGAACCGCTGCTTTATGTCAAATCAGCACGCGAGGGACTGAAAATAACCGCAAACCGCCGGGTTTTTCGCTTCCGGCCGCTTGGCGTGCGCAGCGTAAATGGCACCGTAACCTTTTGCGATTCCCGGGGTGCGCAATCCGCGCGCGCCGTGATCATCAGTTATACCGGGCGTCCCCGGGTTTCCGACCGCGACCCGAGCAACAAGCGCTTGATTTGTCTCTAATTATGACCGTTTGTCGGCGTCCCCCACCCGGTCATCGGGATACTGGTCCATGGCGCTCGATTTGTCCTTAAACTGCGTAGCCATGAACAGGCACATGTCCAACGGGTTCACCTTGCTGGAATTGATGGTCACGATTTTCGTGGTGGCGATCCTCATCAGCGTCGGTGTACCCGGTTTTGTCAGAACCATTCAGACCAGCCGGATGGCGAGTTCGACCAATGACCTGGTCACGTCGATTCACCGGGCGCGATCGGAGGCGGTCAAACGGCGCGTGCCGGTGACGCTGTGTGCGAGCAACAACCCTTTGGCGCCCGCACCGGCCTGCAACGTCGGCGGCAACATGGTCGGTTGGGTCGTGTTCGTTGACGATGCCGATATCGATGGTAACGGACAACCGGATGGCAATATCGTGATCGATCCGGGCGAAATTATTTTGGAGGCTCACGGAGCGCTGCCGGCACAACTCACGGTCAGTTCCGACGCCGCCTTTATATCGTTTACGTCGAATGGCTTTCGCCGCAACGGACCCGCTGGACCCGCTGCAACGATGATTTTGTTCTGCGACGATCGCGGCAATGTCGACCAGGGCGGCTCTGGCTCTGCAGCACGCATGTTGATGATTGGGGTCACCGGCCGACCACAGGTTGGCCGGGATGTTGACGATGTTAATTTCGCCCTGACTCAGTTGGGTGGCACCTGTCCTTAAAGGAGTGTCTTGCGAATGAAAATTTTTCATAACAAATACAGCAAACACGCTAATCGCCGGATACGGGGCTTCTCGCTGGTCGAATCGATGGTTGCGCTGGTGGTTTTGTCGGTCGGCTTGCTTGGGGTAGCCCGGATGTATGTTTACAGCCTGCAGAACGGGCGCACGGCCTTGCTCAATAGCCAGGCTGTCATTCTGGCGGCCGACATGGCTGACCGGATTCGCGCGAACCGCACCGCTCGTAATGACTATGCCGGCGCCGCCGCCAACTTTGGCTGCGTCAATGGCGGTGTGGATTGCACGCCGACACAAATGGCCGCCAACGATCTCCTGGTCTGGCAGGCCGAAGTGGCCAACGCGCTACCCAACGGACAAGCGACGATAGCGGTCAATGTCGCCACCTTGCCAACGACTTTTGTTATCACGGTCGTCTGGAACGATGCCGGCAGTGCCCTGCCGGCCCAATATCAGTTGACGGTGCAGATATGAAGCAGCGGATGCGCATCCTTCGCACTCAGCCAGGCATGAGCCTGATCGAACTGATGATCTCCTTGCTGATCGGCAGCATTTTGATGGTTGGCGCCGTCACGATTTTTGTCAAAAGCAAGGACACCTATCGCCTCAATGAGACCATGGGCCGGATCCAGGAAAATGCGCGATTGGCCCTGGCCATGCTGGGTCCCGACATGCGCCTGGCCAGTTTCTGGGGCAGAGGCAGCGATGCCGGGGTCATTGCTGGCGGAGCCGGGGAAACCGATGTCATACCCGCGGGTCTGGCCGTCGCCGGTTCCTGTCGGCAAAACTGGGCGATCGACGTCGATCTTGCGATCGAAGGCGCGAACAACAATTTTCCCTATGCCGGTTGCCCGCCATTTGGCAGCGGGGCCCAGCCTGCATCCGATGTAATCGTAACCCGTCATGCCAGCAGCACTCCGGTAGCAGCGGCGACAGCGGGCAGAATCCAGGTTTTTTCGATGCGCATGGCGGGGTCGCTGTTTGCCGACGGCGTTATTCCGGTGGCACCACCCGGCAGCACATCGCGGGTAGCAAACCTGATCACGCACGCCTACTACGTCAGTCAGGATTCCGGGCCCGGACCGGTGCCGTTCGGTTCGGGAGTTGGCGTTCCGTCACTGCGGCGAAAAGCGCTGGTACCGGGGCCGTCGGTCCAGGACCAGGAAATCAGCCCGGGCATTGAGGATCTCCAGGTTCAGTTCGGTCTGGATACCAACATCGTTGGCTCTGCTTTCAGAGGTTCCGTGAATCGCTGGGTCGATCCGGGGAACCCTCTCATCGACCCTCTGTCGGGAGGCTTCAATCCAAATGCCAAGATCGTTGCGGTCAAGATCTGGCTCCTGATCAGGGCCGAAAGACCGGAACCTGGCTTTACCAATACGACCAACTATGTCTATGCGGATCAAAACGTGACTTTTAACGACAATTTCAGGCGCTTGCTGGTCAGTGAAACCTACCAGTTGCGCAACACCTGGGTGAATTAACGGAGCCAGGCGATGAACAGAAAAATAATGAACATCACAGTTAACCGAAAGCAAAACGGCGCGGCGCTGATCGTCGGCCTCGTGCTGCTGATGGTCCTGACACTGCTCGCGATATCGAGCATGACGAGCTCGACAACCGAGGTCGCAATGGCGCAGAACGCGCAGTATACGCAGAATGCATTTCAGTCGGCAGAAACCGGGATCAATCTTGCGATCGCCAGCAGCAACTGGAGCACCACAACGGTGACCGTCGTCCCGACCGCACCCATTCAAGGCAGTATCGGCAACTATTACGGATACGACATGCAATTCGACGAAGTGACGCCGGTACCCAGCGGATTCAGTATCGGCGCCGGGGCGGGGTTTCTCTCGTATCACTTCGATATCACCAGCGTCGGGACATCGAACCGGGGTGCAACTGCTACCCATCGACAGAGTTTTTACATTATCGGACCCGGCAATAACTGATCTTGCCTGCACAGGCAAATCGTCCAGGCAACGGTTTTTTTGGAGAGAAAGTATGAACATTCGAACACTGGCCCTGATCCTCAGCTTGTCCGTATTCAGTATTGCGGCAACCCAGATCACGATCCTGGAAGAAGGCATTGAGAGTTCGACTTCGGATCTCCGTTTGCCTGGCAACAGCAATGGTTACATTTTGGTCCGGCGCTGTTCCGGTTGCGCTGAATTGACGCTCAGTCTGAGCGCCGGCACTCGCTACCTGGTCAACGGCGAGCCCGTTGAATACAAGGATTTCCGGCGCCTGTCGCGTACGCCAGGCAATGGCCTGGATATTTTTTACGACCCGAAAAGCAAGTCGGTGACGCGGATGATGCTTCAAGGTCATTTTCCAGACGAATGACAGGTTTTGGTTTCGCCGATGTATGCGGCGAACTGAGTTTTGCAAATAAATGGATTTAGAGTAGAGGTTACGGCCATGAACAAACTGACACGACTAAGCGCATTTTCCCTGGGGCTGATTCTGTCCCTCGGAATCAGCGTACCGGTACAGGCCGACGATACGGAAATTTACCGCGTTGACAGCAACGTGGCCGGCAGTGCACAGCCGAACATATTGTTTATTCTTGATACGTCTGGATCGATGAATACCGACGTGGATACGGTCCCGGCATTTGACTCGAGTACCGTGTACGCTGGTTCCTGCGACGCAAGCAGGATCTATTATCGCGTAGGCTCCGGTGGTGCTCTTCCCGATTGCTCAACGTCAGCGGAGTGGTTTCTAAGTGTTAATAATCATTGTGACTGGTCGACACAGTCTCTTGGCACCAACGGTTTAGCGACCGCTACAATAGCCCAATACGATGAGGGTACGAGCTTTTGGGGCCCAATAAGCACGGTGGCACTCGCCCGCGACACCTTTTTTGTTGAATGTGAAAACGATTCGGGAGTGCATGGTGAGGTAAATGGAAATATCAATGAGATTTACGCCATGGATGGCGGACCGTGGACTGATCTGGCAGCCCAGCAGATAGCGTGGGGGACGCAGACTGCTTACACCATTTACGATGGCAACTACCTGAATTATGCAGTGAGCCCGCCAACAATCAAAACCTCCCGTATGAACATACTAAAGAGCGTTACCAAGACGATGCTGAGCTCCATCTCCGGCGTAAATGTCGCCCTGATGCGTTTCAGCAACAACCACAAGGGAGACCCTGTCGAGACCCGCTCACAAGGCGGTATGATTATCCACGAGATGGTGGATGTCACCACCGGTATGGCGTCACTTAGCGCAACTATAGATTCGCTGGTTGCTGACGGATTCACGCCACTGTCGGAGGCTATGTATGAGGCCGGCTTGTATTACCAGGGCCTGTCCGTTGACTTTGGCCTAACTTCTGAAAACGGAACGGGCAACCCGCTGCCATCCATTCCCGGATCACGCAAGACTTTGAATCAAAGTGAGTACCAAAGTCCGGTAGAGTTTTCCTGTCAGGAAAATTTTATTGTGATGATCACCGATGGCCTGCCGACTGCCGATCAGGACGCCAACGCGCGCATTGAAGCGCAGACCGATTTCAATACCCTGGTGGGCACAAGTTGTGATGGTGCAGGTGGCGATGGCGCCTGCCTGGATGACGCGGCAGAGTACTTGTTCAAAACCGATCTGAACAGCAGCCTTGCAAGTCGTCAGTACGTAACCACATACACGGTCGGATTTACGATCGACATACCGATTTTGCAGGAAACTGCGGATGATGGTGGCGGGCGCTATTTCATCGCCGACGATGCGCCATCGCTGGCCAGCGCGCTCGTCCAGACGGTTTTGGAGATCCTGGATACCAGTGCAACCTTTACCGCTCCCAGTATATCGGTCAATGCATTTAATCGAACCCGCAGCCTGAACGATGTATTTGTCTCAGTTTTTGAGTCATCGGATAATGAACACTGGCCGGGAAACCTGAAGAAATACGCCTTGAAGAACGGTATCGTCGTCGACAGCCTGGGCAACCCGGCGATTAACCCGCTTACCGGTTTTTTTGCCGCCTCTGCACAAAGTTTTTGGTCGGCAGGAGTCGATGGCGGCAACGTCGGGGAAGGCGGTGCGGCACACGAACTGCCTGGCCCGTCTTTTAGAAACCTTTATACCTATACGGGCAATTACCCCATTCCGGGTGGTGGCAGTCTGCTGACCAGCAGCAATAACAATTTTGATAACAGCAACAACAAGATAGATAACAACTTGCTGAATATCGGCAATGCCGGCGACCCGTTACTGGCCGATCTGATTGACTGGGGTCGTGGAGTGGACGTGACCGATGAAGACGGGGATGGCGATGTACTGGAAACCCGCTTTGCCATGGGTGACCCGATGCACGCAAAACCCGCATCGGTAATCTACGGCGGGACAGCCGCCGTGCCCGATATCAATGACGCGGTAATTTTCAACGCGACCAACGATGGCTTTGTGCACGCCATCGATATGGCTACCGGCGCTGAACTGTGGGCGTTCATTCCACAGGAACTGCTTCCCTCCCTCAAGGAGCTGTATGTCAACCCCTTGACACCAGACAAGCATTATGGCGTGGACGGAAACATGCGCACGCTAATCATTGACGTTAATCGTAACGGTATTATAGAGCCGCTCGATGGCGACAAAGTCCATTTGTATTTCGGTCAACGTCGTGGCGGAAAAAATTATTACGCGCTGGACGTTACTGCAAAGAACAACCCGATCCTGATGTGGGTCAAGGGCATTGCCGACTTGCCTCATCTCAGCCAGACCTGGTCAACACCGACACCGGCAAGAGTCAATATCGCCGGCGCCAGCCAGAACGTGGATAAGCGCGTGTTGATTTTTGGCGGCGGTTACGATCCTACCCAGGACAACACGGACTATAGCGTGGATTTGTTCGGTAACACCATTTATATGCTCGATGCGATCAGTGGGGACCTGTTGTGGTGGGCCGGTGACGACCCGGCCGCCAACCTGACCCTGTCGGCGATGAATAACTCCATCGCCGCCGATATTCGCGTGCTGGATATCGATAGCGATGGTTTCGCCGATCGCATGTACGCTGCCGACATGGGCGGCCGGGTATTCCGTTTCGATATTTCCAACGGACTGTTCGTCGATAGCCTGGTTGCCGGTGGCGTCTTCGCGTCACTCGGTGCGGCGGACCTGGCGGCGCCTGCCCCGCTGGCGGATACGCGGCGTTTTTACTACGCTCCCGATACCGCGATCATCGCGGGCAGTGGCCAACGCTATCTCAGCATCGCACTTGGCTCGGGTTATCGAGCCCATCCGCTGGAAACCGACGTGGCCGACTGGTTCTACGCCTTGCGCGACTACGACCTGTTTCGGAAAATGACTCAGCTGGAGTTTGACGCAATGGTTCCGATTACGCACCTTGATCCGAACCTGATCGATATCAGCCTTGACCCGGCTGCGATGTTGCCGGTCAGTACGCGCGGCTGGAAACTCAACCTGTCCAACCTGGGCGAGAAAGTGCTTGCTGAATCGAGAACCTTCGATAACAAGATCTTCTTCACGACATTTTCTCCTCAAGCCGGTGTGACCGGCTGCGCTCTCAGCACGGGCCTGAACCGGCTGTACGCGGTAAATGCCGTCAATGCGTCGCCGTTTACCGATCTCGACCAGGACGGCGATCTCAATCTCGACATCGATGACAGGTCGAGAACACTCAAGACCGGTGGTATAGCACCGGAAGTGGTATTCCTGTTCCCGTCTCCCGACGACCCGAACAATTGTGTGGGCAATCAATGTACGCCGAATCCGGAATGTATAGTCGGGCTTGAAGTTTGTAACCTGGGATTCGATAATGACCCCATACGAACATTCTGGAACCAGGACGGGGCGGAATAACCGCCAGCACTGTAAATGAGAAAAACGGCAAAAGGATTTACCCTGGTAGAACTGATGACAGTGATCCTGATCGTCGGGATTCTGCTCGCCATCGGCGTCCCCGCCTATCGGGACTTTGTGATCCGGGCGAAGCGCACGGAAGCGAAAACCACGCTTCTGCGCGTGCAGGCGGAGCAGGAAAAGTTCTACATGCAGAACAACACCTACACGACGGATGTCAATAATCCGCCGCCGGTAGGCCTGGGTATCCCTGCATCAGAAAATGTTTACTACAACATTGCAATCGTCGCAGGCGCCGGTGGACTGACCGTCGGCTACACGGTGAGCGCTGTACCTGCGGCTGGATCCCCCCAGCTAAACGACGATGACTGCGCCTTGTTCAGCATCACCCAGTCTGGTGTTCGTTATGCAGAATCGCAAGCGGCGGTGGATGAAACCCAGACCTGCTGGTAAAGGCAGGAAAACAATCAGGCACGGGAATATTTTGTCGCAACCGTAGGAGAGCCTTCAGGCCCGATAGGGGGCAATCGCGGCTAAAGCCGCTCCTACAATTTTCTCCGGGTCGCGTAGGAGGGCCTTCAGGCCCGATTGGAAAATGGCGACAAAACCCGTTTATCGATTGCTGCGCAGCACCTTCGGCAAGGAGAATACGATATGTTCTTCCTTGCCGGTCTGCTCTGTCGTCGTTTTGCCACCCCATTCCATCAGCCGGTCAACCACCTGCCGCACCAACAGTTCCGGCGCCGACGCACCGGCCGTAACACCGACAATGTCATCCTCGGAAAACCATGCGCGCCGCAAATCGTCCGGCCCGTCGACCAGGTAACCCGACTTGCCATTTTTTTCCGCAATTTCGCGCAGGCGATTCGAGTTCGAGCTGTTGGGAGAGCCGACGACGAGAATGACATTGCATTGCCTGACCAGGGACTTCACGGCATCCTGCCGGTTCTGGGTCGCATAACAAATATCTTCCTTGCGCGGCCCGGACAAGGCCGGGTACCGCTTTTTCAGCGCTTCGATGATTTCTGCGGTATCGTCCACCGACAAGGTCGTCTGGGTTACAAAAGCCAGGGTCTCGGGATTTTTTACTTCCAGTTCGGACACATCGTCGGGTGATTCGACCAGGTAAATATCCGCATCGCTGAGTTTGCTGAACTGCCCCATCGTCCCTTCGACCTCGGGATGCCCGCGGTGGCCGATCAGTACCACGTCGCGCCCCGCGCGAGCATAACGAATGACTTCCATGTGAACCTTGGTCACCAGCGGACAGGTCGCATCGAGCACGGCAAGGCCGCGTTGTTCCGCTTCTTCCTGGACCGCGCGCGATACGCCATGCGCGCTGAAAATCACGGTCGCGCCATCCGGCACTTCGGCGAGTTCTTTAACGAACACCGCGCCCATGTGCTTCAACCCGTCAACGACAAAGCGGTTATGCACGACCTCGTGGCGCACATAGATCGGCGCACCGAACTTGACGATCGCCTGCTCGACGATCTCGATCGCCCGATCGACGCCGGCACAGAACCCCCTGGGGTTTGCTAGCAGGATTTCCATGTTGAAACAGCTCGCATTATTTTGATTCAGACGTGCCGGCCCTGCTGCGGATATACTCAAGCGCTGCATCGAGAATCAGCAGGCCGGCGCCAATGGTTATCGCGATATCGGCAATATTGAAAGCCGGGAAATACCAGTCGCCATAATGCACGCTGATAAAGTCGAGCACATAGCCATGCCAGACCCGGTCGATCACATTGCCCAGCGCACCGGAAGCCACCAGAGCGAGACCCGCCGCGAGAACTCCCTGGCCTTGGGATGGCAACTTTCTAAGCCAGACCAGGATCATTACGGTAACACCGGCTCCGAGCAACACGAAAAACCAGCGTTGCCAGCCCCCGGCGTTGGCCAGAAAACTGAATGCCGCACCCGTGTTGTGCAGGCGCGTTATCCCCAGCATCGACAGCAATTCGATTCGGCTGAACAGCTCCAGGTACTCGGCGATCAGCCATTTGCTCAACTGGTCGGCCATTACGACCGGTGGCACCAGCCAGAGCCAGTGCGTTGCGGTCTCGCGTGCTGCTGTCTTGTTGCTCATAGGAATTGCCGATCCTCGGCTTTGCCGGAAATATTCCCGACACATCGTTCACAAATTTCCGGGTGATCCGGGTTACTACCCACTTCAGCGCGGCGATGCCAGCATCGCACACACTTGGCATGTTCGCACGCAGCCGCGACCACGGACAAGGCGTCGCTCACCCGGGTTGCACCATCCGGGGCTTTACTCAGCTTATGTACGCGCGCGCTGGAAGTCAGCAACAGGAAACGCAATTCTCCATTCAGCCGATCCAAAATGCACCGCAATTCCTCATCGCAATACAGATCGACCTCGGCAGCGAGCGATGAACCGATGACCTCCTCATCACGCAAACGCTCGAGTTCCCGATCGACTGCGTTGCTGACTTCGATCAGCCGATCCCAGTCCAGCCCCGGATCGCTAGCCGGAAGTTTCGGCCACTCATACCAGGTCGAGAAAAATACCGACTCTTCGCGCTGCCCGGGCAGGTTCTGCCAGATTTCCTCGGCGGTAAAACTGATAATCGGCGCCAGCCAGCGAACCATCGCCTCGGCGACGTGGAACATCAGGCATTGCGCAGAACGGCGCATCCTGCCATCGACCGGCGTCGTGTACAGGCGGTCCTTGATGATATCGAGGTAGAAACCGCCCATATCCTTGACGCAAAAATTATGCACTTTCTGATAGATATGGTGGAACTCATAATCGCGATAGGCCTGGATGATTTCTTCCTGCAACGCCATGGCCCGATCCAGCGCCCAGCGATCGAGGGCCAGCCACTGGTCCACGGGCAGCATGTCGGTGGCCGGGTCGAACCCGTCCAGATTGCCCAGCAGGAAGCGGAAAGTATTGCGAATTCGACGGTATGCGTCCGCCGAGCGCTTCAGGATTTCGTCGGATACGCTGATTTCTCCGCGATAGTCGGTGGCCGCCACCCATAGGCGCAAAACATCGGCACCCATGACATTGATAACTTCCTGCGGAGAGATGGTGTTGCCCAGCGACTTTGACATCTTCCGGCCGTTTTCATCGACTGTGAAACCGTGCGTCAGCACCTGCCTGTACGGCGCTCGGCCATGCATCGCCACCGAGGTCAGCAACGAGGACTGGAACCAGCCGCGGTGCTGGTCCGAGCCTTCCAGGTAAAGTTCGGCGGGTGGTGTGGTTTCCGGCCGCGTGCCGGCCAGGCAATGATGCATCATCCCCGAGTCCATCCAGACGTCGACGATATCGCGCACCTGCACATAATCTTCCGCATCGTCACCCAGCAGTTCTTTGGCATCCAGCTCGAACCAGGCGTCGATACCGTCCTTCTCGACCCGCTCGGCCACTTTTTCGATCAAGGCTGCGCTATCGGGATGCAATGCATCGGTGTCTTTGTGAATAAAAAGGGGAATCGGCACGCCCCAGGTCCTTTGCCTGGAAATGCACCAGTCGGGCCGGCCGTCCACCATGCCCACGATCCGGGCTTTGCCCCAGTCGGGCAGCCACTCCACCTTGTCGATCTCGGCCAGGGCCTGCTGGCGCAACCCAGCCTGGTCCATGCCGATAAACCACTGCGGCGTCGCGCGAAAAATCAGCGGCGTCTTGTGGCGCCAGCAATGCGGGTAACTGTGCTCGATCGGTTTATGACACAGCAACGCACCCTTTTCCTGCAACAGATCGATAATGAAATCGTTGGCCGCAAGTACATGTTGCCCTTCGAGCAACGGCGTGCCTGCGACAAAACAGCCATTGCCGCCAACCGGGTTTTCCATCGGCAGATCATTTTCGATACCGGCGGCAAAGTCTTCCTGACCATGACCCGGCGCGGTGTGCACGGCGCCGGTGCCCGCCTCCAGCGTGACATAGTCTCCGCCGATCACCGGAACCTGGCGATCATAGAAAGGATGCTGGAGTAATTGCCCTCGCAGATCGGATCCGATGCATCTTCCAATAACTTTATAGTTTTCAATGGAATAGCGTTTCATTACCGATTCGAGCAGACCCGCCGACAACAGCAGACACGCTTGATTCCCGGGCGGATCTGTCTCTACCAGCACGTAGTCCAGCTCCGGGTGCACGGCCACTGCCTGGTTGGCGGGCAAGGTCCACGGGGTCGTGGTCCAGATCGGGATATCCACCGCCGCATCGCCGCTTGCACCGCACAACGCATTGATTGACGCAGGATCTACGGCGGCAAAACGCACATCGATGGCGGGCGAGATTTTGTCCTGGTACTCGACTTCGGCTTCCGCCAGCGCCGAGCGGCAATCCAGGCACCAGTGCACCGGCTTGTAACCTTTGTAGACATGCCCGTTCGCGAGGATTTTGGCGAAACCCCTGAGCTGGGCCGCTTCGTAGGAGGCATGCATGGTATACGAAGGGTTGTCCCAGTCGGCCATCACGCCGAGACGGATAAAGTCCTGTTGCTGACCATCGATCTGTTTCTGCGCATAGTCGCGGCAGGCCTGGCGAAACTCGCGCGCATCGATTTTCTGGCCGGCCCGGCCCTTCTTTTTCTCGACCTGCAACTCGATCGGCAAGCCATGGCAATCCCAGGCGGGGATAAAAGGCGCATCGTAACCGTCGAGCGTCCGGCACTTGACGATAATATCCTTGAGTATCTTGTTGAGTGCGTGGCCGATATGGACCGGCCCGTTTGCGTATGGCGGTCCGTCGAGCAGCAAGAACCGTGGCCTGCCCTTGGCGATTTCGCGTAATTTGTCATACAGCCGCCTCTGCTGCCATTGCTCGAGCATTTTGGGTTCCCGGTTGGCCAGGTTGGCCTTCATCGGAAACACCGTTTTTGGCAGATTGATCGTGTGCTTGTAATCCCTGTCCGTCACATCAGTTCCCTGCTTGATCCACCCTCATCCATCGCCAGTAACCGCAGAGCCCGGTCGGCGTCGTTTTTCATCTGTTCGGTCAATGCCTCGACGCTGGCAAAATGCTTTTCTTCCCGCAGTTTGTGCAGCAACAATACTTCCAGCGATGCGCCATAAAGATTGCCCGAGAAATCGAACAGGTGCACCTCCAGTACGATTTCTTCGCCAGCGCTCACGGTTGGCCGGCTGCCGATACTCGCCACGCCGGGCCACCGCTCGAGACCGGGGCCGTTCACGCGCACTGCGTATATGCCGTGGACCGGGCAGACCGTCCGCCGCGGATGAATATTGGCGGTGGGAAATCCCAGCCGGCGACCCAGCTTTTCCCCTTCGATCACCCGCCCCTTCATGCCGTAAGGCCGGCCCAGCCAGCGCTCCGCCTGTGCCAGGTCGCCCTGTTTCAGCGCCTGGCGAATGCCGCTGCTGCTGACCCTGGCGGCATCCAGCACAAAGCTGTCCGTTCTTGCGACCGTAAAACCAGCCTGTTCCCCCGCCTGCGCCAGGAAGCCGAAATCGCCGGCCCGGTCTTTGCCAAAACGAAAATCGTCGCCGATGACCAGGTGCCTCAGCTGCATACCGCCTACGAGTAGCCGCTGCACGAATTCGCTCGGGCTCATCGCCGACAATTCGCTGCCAAACCTGAGACAAACGAGCTTGTCCACGCCCGCATCCTCGAGCAAGTGATATTTCTCGCCGAATCGCGTCAACCTGGCCGGCGAGCGCTCCCCGGCGAAAAATTCCTGCGGCGTGGGTTCGAAAACCACGACCGTAACGGGCAGCTTTCTTCGCCCCCCTTCCTTCTTCAACTCGCTGATAAGCTGCTGATGGCCGCGATGCACGCCGTCAAAATTGCCGATGGTCGCGACACAGGGGCCCGGCCCCGGCTTCTTGTCGGGCGGCAGACTGTGCAGACCGCGGAAAAACTCCATCAGGAACCGCCCAAAAGCGCAAGATTATACGGAAGCGCCGCCGCTTTTCCCACGCAAACCGCTGCGGAAATCAGCAGGCCTGACGCCCAGTAGCGCCAGCGTAGCAAAGTACGCGGCAGCACCGGCCAGCACGCAGCCAAACAGCCAGGATGCGCGGGTGACCCCGCCCGCTGCCAACCAGGGATCCAGCGGCCCCGCGAGATCACCAATAGCGATCGCCATGACCGAACTGGCAAGGGCTACTTTGAGGATCAGGCCGCCCCAGCCCGGGCCGGGCCGGTAGACGCCCTCGCGCCTCAGACCTCGATACAGCAGGCTCGCGTTGACGAAAGCCGCCAGCGATGTGGCCAGGGCGAGACCGGCGTGAGGCGCTTCGAAGCCCGTTTTCGTCATCGTGATGACGAAGGTCAGGTTCAAAACCAGGTTGACCGCCAGGGCAATCAAACCGATTCGTACCGGTGTCCTGGTGTCCTGGCGGGAAAAATATCCCGGCGCCAGCACCTTGACCAGCGTAAATCCGAGCAATCCCAGCGCATAGGCCATCAGGCTGAAAGCGGCCATATGCACATCCCGATCGTCAAACGCGCCATATTGAAAAATGGTCGTCAGCATCGGCCCGGCCAGGATCAGCAGGCCCACCGCGGCCGGTACCGCGATCAGGCAAACCAGTCTGAGCGCCCAGTCCAGCATCGCCGAAAACTCGGCCTGGTTCTGGCCGGCATGATTTTTTGACAGGCCGGGCAGGATGACCGTGGCCAGCGCGATGCCGAAGACACCCAGTGGAAATTCCATCAACCGGTCCGAGTAATAAAGCCAGCTGATGCTGCCGGTGATCAGGAAGGAAGCGATCAGGGTATCCAGCAGCAGGTTGATCTGTGCTACCGACGAGCCAAACAACGCGGGCAGCATCAGCCGGCCAATTTTGCGCACTCCTGCGTGGTCACCCCCCCAGCGGAACCGCGGCCGGAAACCGATGCGCCACAGAAACGGCACCTGGAACGCTAACTGGACGACGCCGGCGACAAAAACACCGGCGGCAAGCGCCACGCCCGGATTTGCGCTGTTGGGCGCAACCAGGATCGCGAAGCCGATCAGGACCAGGTTCAGCAGCACCGGGGTAAAGGCCGGCGAGCCAAATCGGCCATAGGTATTCAGGATCCCGCCGGCCAGCGCGGTCAATGATATGAACAACAAATAGGGAAAAGTCAGCCGCAGCATCGATGTCGCCAGCGAATATTTCTCAGGCTCGTCCATAAACCAGCCCGGGGCGAACAAAACGATCAGGACCGGCGCGGCCAGCACCCCGATCACCGTGATGACCAGCAGCAGGAACCCCAGGGTGCCGGCCGTGGCTTCGGCGAGCTCACGGACTTCGTCGGGCTCGCGGGTCGTCTTGTACTCCGAAATGACGGGCACGAAAGCCTGGGAAAATGCGCCCTCGCCAAACAGGCGACGCATGAAGTTGGGGATCTTGAACGCCACGAAGAAGGCATCCATGACCATGCCGGCGCCAAAAAACCGGGAAAACACCATATCCCGAAGCAGACCAAAAATCCGCGAAAGCAAGGTCATGCCACCGACCACGGACGTGGATCGGAATAGACTGCGGGTCACTGGTCTGTTTTCCGGCGCATACCCGCAATACTAGCCGGAAAAAGCAGACAGAATCCCTTATAGAGGCTGCAGGAGGGCCTTCAGGCCCGATATGAGGAGGCCAATCGCAACCGTAAAAAAGGGGACAGATTTATTTTTCAACCGGATTCCGGCTGGTTAGCGGTATCAAAGCCAGAAAAATAAATCTGTCCCCTTTTTCGGCATTGACAAAGGCGCTGAAAATACTGAGAATACCGGGCTTTTCGAGCCCTTGGCCCCAGGCGGTCCAGGACCGGTTTTTTGACGGAGTTTTTGACAGTGGCCAATATCAAATCAGCCCAGAAACGCGCCAGGCAGAACATCACACGCCGCGCCCACAACATGTCGCAGCGTTCGAGCCTGCGCACTGCCATCAAGAAAGTCGTGGTCGCGATTGCCGCGGGCGACAAAGAAGTGGCCAGCGCTGCCTACAAAGCAGCCACCCCAAAAATTGACAGCATGGCCGACAAGGGCATCATCCACAAGAACAAGGCTGCCCGGCACAAAAGCCGTCTGAACCAGCATATCAAGGACATGAAATAAGGCTTTTTTGAGCTCTTTCCGGGCTGCATTGAAGAAAGGCCGGTTAATCCGGCCTTTTTTGATGGGGTGGAATAAAGGGGACGGATTTATTTTCGTAGGAGCGGCTTCAGCCGCGATTGGGGTGCGCATCGGGCATGAAGGGGGCTCTCCTACACCGCGATTGTCCGTCCCCATCGGGCCTGAAGGCCCTCCGCTTGACCGTGAACAGAGTATCTACAACCGCTCATCCTTTGTCCCCTCATCCAGCTTTTCCAGATGGTTTGCGGTTGCTCCCGCCAGCTTTTTGGTGCCTTCGTTGCTCAACGCGCTGATCCGGAAGACCGGTCCCTGCCAGCCCAGGCCATCGACGATTTCCTGGCAACGTTGCTCCGCTTCGTCGGGCAACATCAAATCCTGCTTATTCAGCACCAGCCAGCGCTCACGATCGGCCAATTCCGGGCTGAATTTCTCCAGTTCGGCCACGATTGCCCGGGCATCGTCGACCGGATCGCCGGTACCTTCCAGCGGCGCAATATCGACGATATGCCACAGCAACCGGGTCCTTTGCAGATGCTTGAGAAACTGGACGCCGAGACCGGCCCCATCGGCTGCCCCCTCTATGAGCCCCGGTATATCGGCAACCACGAAACTCTGTTGCGGACCGACATAGACGACGCCGAGGTTCGGGTACAGCGTCGTGAATGGATAATCGGCCACCTTGGGTCGCGCCGCCGAGACCGAGCGAATCAGCGTGGACTTCCCCGCATTCGGCAGACCCAGCAACCCGACATCGGCCAGCACCTTCATTTCGAGGTTCAAAAAGCGTGATTCGCCGGGGGTTCCGCGGGTAAATTGCCGTGGCGACCGGTTGGTGCTGCTTTTGAAGCGGGTGTTTCCCGCACCGTGCACGCCACCCTTTGCGACCAGCAAGCGCTGCCCGTTTGCGGTCAGATCGCCGATGACTTCCTCGGTATCACGATCTGCAACGATCGTTCCGATCGGCACCGGTACTTCGAGATCCTTGCCGCTCTTGCCGGTGCAATTGCGGCCAGAACCCTGCATCCCGCCATCGGCTTTGTAGTTTCGCTGGACCCGAAAATCGGCCAGTGTGTTGATCCCCGATGCTGCAACCAGCCAGACCGAGCCACCATCACCCCCATCGCCACCGTCGGGACCACCCAGCGGGACGAACTTTTCGCGCCGGAAACTGACGCAGCCGTGCCCTCCGTTCCCGGCGGTAACCCTGACACTGGCTTCGTCAACAAATTTCATAATGACCTGAATTCAGATGGCCGACCGATTATAGGCAGCCGGATAACGAAGGAACGGAATCTGGGGAAAATTGCAGGAGCGGCTTTAGCCGCGATTGGCGGTCCCATCGGGCCTGAAGGCCCTCCTACAGCAACGATCGAGCAGGTTTTATTCCGGATTTTGCGTCAGTCGGTCTCGACCGAGACAAACTTGCGGTTATGCGGACCCTTGTTTGCAAATACAACCTTGCCTTCGGCCTTGGCAAACAGCGTGTGATCGTTACCCAGGCCGACATTCGGCCCGGCATGAAAATGCGTGCCACGCTGGCGCACGATAATGTTGCCGGGGACCACGTGCTCACCGCCGTATTTCTTGACGCCCAGTCGTTTGGATTCGGAATCGCGGCCGTTACGCGTACTGCCGCCTGCTTTTTTATGTGCCATTTGCTGTTACTCCGCTTTCTTGGCCGTGGCCTTCTTTGCAGCCGCCTTCTTAGCGGGTGCTTTCTTGACGGCCGCCTTTCTGGCGGGCGCCTTCGCAGCCGCAGCTTTCTTCGCCGGGGCTTTCTTCGCCGCCGCTTTCTTTACCGGGGCCTTTGCCGCTGCAGGCTTCTTGGCCGCAACTTTCTTCGCGCCGCCCTTGGTGCTGACATCGGTGATCTCGACCTCGGTGTAAAACTGGCGATGCCCCTTCGTCCGCAGGTAGTTCTTGCGGCGATGAAACTTGATGATCGTGACTTTTTTGCCCTTGCCCTGGCTAAGCACCTTGGCCGTTACCAGTCCACCTTCGACCAATGGTTTGCCGACCGTGACGTCAGTTCCCT
The DNA here is from genome assembly GCA_022560735.1 of Pseudomonadota bacterium. Classification (GTDB taxonomy): domain Bacteria; phylum Pseudomonadota; class Gammaproteobacteria; order Steroidobacterales; family MnTg04; genus MnTg04. Next base: position 13,145 of record JADFSO010000026.1, on the reverse strand, counting down.
CGCCAACCAGCAAGACCTGGTCGAACTCTATCTTGGCGCCTTCCTCGGCATCCAGCTTCTCAACCCGAAGCCGGGCACCCGGCACTACACGGTATTGCTTACCGCCCGTTCTAATTACAGCGTACATCGGAAACTCCAGAATCCAGGGCCGTTCTCAATTCGGCCTTTTTTCGGCCGCCTGAGCACAGCAACGGCCATGGCCGGGACAGCCCGGCAAAGAGCGGGAATTTTAATGACTGGCAGGTGCCGGGTCAAATGATTTTCAAGGAATTTCCCGGGTTTTGGGCCGTTTTCAGGGCGCATCCCGGCCGGTATCGAACCCAACACCTTGACACCCCGGCCAGCAGCCTCCTAGCATGCCCGCCACGCTGAAAATAAAGGCTCCCAATGCAGCTTGACGCAATCCGCGAACTCCTGGCGGACGATATGGCGGCGACAGACCGCCTGATCCGGGAAAAGCTCAGTACCGATGTCGTGCTGATCGACCAGGTGGCAAATTACATCATCAACAGCGGTGGCAAGCGCTTGCGGCCGCTGGTCGTGGTTGCTGCCGGGCGTGCCTGCGGCTGCCCGCCGGAGCGCCAGGTCGCGGCGGCGGCGATTATCGAGTTTATCCACACGGCCACCTTGCTGCATGACGATGTCGTCGATGAATCGGCGAAAAGACGCGGCCGCGACACCGCCAACGAGGTCTGGGGCAACCAGGCCAGCGTACTGGTCGGGGATTTCCTCTACTCGAGGTCATTCCAGATGATGGTCGAGATCGGCGAACCCGAGGTCATGCGAATCCTGGCCGATGCGACCAACACGATTGCCGAAGGCGAGGTCCTGCAACTGATCAATTGCGGCAACCCGGAGACCACCGAGCAGCAGTATCTCGACGTGATTTTTCGCAAGACGGCCAAACTGTTCGAGGCCGGCACCCGGATCGCGGCGATACTGGCCGGTCGCGATGAGAAAGAGCAGCAGGCCATGGCGGAATACGGCAGACACCTGGGTACCGCGTTTCAGTTGGTTGACGACGTGCTCGATTACAGCGCCAGCACCGACGCGCTGGGCAAGAACATCGGCGACGACCTGGCGGAGGGCAAACCCACACTACCGCTGATTCACGCGATGCGAAAAGGCAGCGAAGAACAGTCGGAGCTGATCAGGCTGGCGATCACCCAAGGTGGCCTGGACAAGCTCGATGAGGTACTGGCAGCAATCGAATCGACGGGTGCGCTGGACTACACCTCGAAGCTGGCCGTGAAAGCAGCTGAAACGGCCAAACAGGCGCTAACCGCTATTCCCGAGAGTCCTTATCGAGACGCCCTGGCCGGGCTCGCCGATTTCTCGGTGGCGCGAGCTTTTTAGCGAAGTTGAGGAACTAGCGCCGCAGCTTGCTAGCGGCGGATCGATGCTTCAGATCGCATCGCCCCGGTGCCGGTCCAGCATCGCAACAAATGCCTGATCATCACGAATGCCATCGAAGGCCGGGTCAATTTCAATGTAGCGGGCGGATATCGTCGTGGGTGGTGGAATCAGCGCATCGAGCATTTCGACGGTTCGCTTTGTATCGCCCGCGATAGCCAGGCTCCGCACCAGTTGATAACGTATTTGCATATCCGTAACTGCGTCTGCGGGTTTGAGTTGCAAAGTTTTCTCTACCGCAGCCAAACAGCCTTCGGCATCACCCATGATCGCCAGCATTATCGCTTCCGGCGTGTAAATCCGGTAATCATCCGGCGAACTCAGTTTCATTTGCTCCAGCCGCGCAAGCGCCAGTTTGGCCTGTTCGCGTGATTCGCTCTCGCGGCCGGCAAAGTGCAGTATTTCGGCGGCCGACGCTTCGCGAAGAATCAACAAATGTCTCTGTTGCTCCCATTCGACCGGCCAGTTCGCCGCCAGTTCCAATGCTTCATCGAAACGCCTCGCCATGACAAGCACCGTAATGTAGGGGCCGCGTGTTTCAAATTCTAATGCGTGTTGAGCGCCGACCATCGCAGCAACGGCTTTTGCCGGATCGCCATCCTTTAGCAGATACAAACCGGCCAGGGCACTCTTTGGCCAAAAGGAATCCGGATCGAGACTTCGCGCCCGTTCCAGCGCCTCAAAAGCTTCATCATAGCGATTGAGATAACGGCGGGTCGTCCCCAATTCCATCCAGTTAAAATAGGCGCGCGGATCCAGGCTCAGCGACTGTTGCATCGATGCAATCGCTTTTTCGAACTGGCCCGATCGCCGCAATGCCCAGCCGCGCCACATGTACGCTTCGGCGTTGCCCGGCATCAGCTCGATCGCCTTGGCCAGGTAGGAAAGTGCCGCGGGATAATCAAGCAGCCCCCAGTAATGATAAAAGCCCTCTGCCATCTGGATTTCGGGCAGACCCGCGTTAAGGATAATCGCTTTATCGATCGCTTGACGCGCCTTCGCCCGGTCCTCCAGGTCGCCGCCATAGCTCCAGTAATTGCTCAGGTGCGCTTCGGCCAAACCCACATAAGCGAGCGCAAATTGCGGGTCCTTCGCGATCGCCTCTTCGTAAAGCTGGATGGCGGTCTGGTAGCCGGTCAGCGAAATGCCCACACTGGTTGAACCCAGGATGAGTCGCCGCGCCTGCAAATACAGCTCATAGGCTTCCAGGTTGCTGGTCGGCGGTGCGCTGGAGAAATTGGCGATCTCGCTGTCCGACAACGTGGACTGGGTCGCTTTTGCGATTGCCGTCGCGATCTCGGTCTGGATATCGAAAAGATTTTCGGTGGTCAGTTGGCGGTCATAGTTCTCGGCCCACAAATGCTCGTCGCTGGTGGTATCGATCAACTGCACGGTGATTCGCACCCGGTCGCCGGAGCGTTGAACCGCACCTTCCAGGATAGTGCTCACCCCCAGTTCATCGCCTATCTGACGCAGATTCTTGACGGTATCGCGATACTCCATGACCGAGGTTCGCGAGATCACTTTGAAGGCGCGAATTTTGGTCAGTTAGATCAGCAAGTCGTCATGCACGCCATCCGTGAAGTAGATGTCGTCTTCGTTGGCGCTGCGATTGGTAAACGGGAGGACAGCAATCGAGTACCTGGTGTCCCTGGCCTTATCGGCATCGCCGGCACTGTCCTTGTTTTCACTGGTTTTTGACTCGGCCCGGATCTCCCCCGCCTGTTCGACAACAGGCTCTTCATCGGAACTGAATCTCGATTCCCAGACGAAATAGGTCAGCGCCACCGCCATCACGGCAAAAATTACGTAATCGAGCCTGCGGCCGGTTTGCGGCGCAATCGACTGGCTGCGATCCACGTCTTTCTCTTTCTTGAGACCCTCGGGCGTTAGCTCGAATGCCCAGGCAAAAAACAAAGCGAGCGGAAAACCCAGGGCTAGCGCCAGCATAAACGCCTGCATCACCCAAGCCGGTGCGGCAATGTTTTCCAGCACGATGTCGGCAAACTGCAACAACAACCACGAAGTCACGACGTAGGCGATCCCCACGCGGAAGACGTTGCGGCGTTTGAGTTCTTCGAATAACGACATCAAAATTTCTTATCTATTCGCAGCGCAGGCGATCGGCTTCCGGTTGGCAGCCATCTGGCCAGCCATTTGCCCGCCAGTAATCCATCAACCCGAGTTCAGTAACAAGCTCGGCAAATCGCGGGTCCTGGCGAAACGCCGCCATGCCATCTTGCCACAAAATCCCCCAGGCATTGGCGCCGGTCGATTGCCACCCTCTGCCGGCCACTCTATAGGCGTCATCGAGCCGGTCAAGACTGGCGTAACCCACCAACAAACCACCAAAAGGCATCATCGCTTCATATTCGGCGAGCGTCTGCAGAAACAACTCTCTTTTCGACGCATCCATCCTCGCCCCAACATAAAGCTCCGCGACGCCCACCGGGAACTCGAGTGTATTGTCGAATTGCCTGGCAACCGCGAGGGCCTGCTCGGAATCCCCGAGGAAAAGATGGATATCCAGTTGTATTCGCAACCCCACGATGTACCCGAGGTCCCAGGCGGTCATGGCATATTTCAACGCGTTGCCGGTGTCTTTATGCCACAAATAGAGTTGCGCCAGATGGGCATTGGTCGCCGGGTGCAACGGGTCCAGCTGATAGGCAATCAGTGCTTCTTCGAGTGCATCGTGCATACGGCCAACTGTCGCATGGTGCTCGCCATACCAAAGATGTGCCGTCGAGTTTTTTGGCTCACTGGCAGTGGCACGCTCGTAATAGGCTTTTGCCTTCGTCCATTTCCTGTTAACGCGGGCGATATCTCCCAGCACCGCGTAGGCTTCCGCCAGCGAATCATCCAGCGTCAGTGCCCGCTTGGCAGCCAATATTGCCGGCGGGTTATGCTCGTGTCCCGTTGCATCGGAATACGCCGGCAATGTGATGTGTGCCGCCGCCAGGCTCGACCAGGCCCGGGCAAACTGCGGGTCGAGCTGTGTCGCCTGCTCGAACAAATCGATGGCGCGCCGGATATTGTCTTCGCCGCGGCGCTGCCAGAAATAACGGCCCTTCAGATATAGCTCGTAGGATTCCAGGTTTTCCGTGGGTTGCAGGAAGTGAGCCACGGCCTCTTGCCCGCCGGCACCGAGGGCGATTTTCAGCGCCTGCACGATCTGCCCCGCGATTTCATCCTGGATCGCGAAAATGTCCTCCAGTTCGCGATCATAGGTACCCGACCAAAGGTGGCGATCGGTACGCACATCGATTAGCTGCGCGGTTATGCGGACGGTATTGCCGGCCTTGCGAACACTGCCTTCGAGTACATGATCGACATTCAACGACTTGGCTATGTCGGGGATACTGATCGTCTTGTTTTCTTTGAAGGCAAACGAAGAAGTTCGCGATGCCACTCTCAGGCCTTTTACCTTGACCAAGGCGTTCAGCAACTCTTCCGCAATGCCATCGGAAAAATATTCATTTGCCGGGTCGTCAGACATGTTGACGAACGGCAACACCGCAATCGACTTCTCCGCGCTCGCCACGGCTTCTTCAACAGTTGCGCTTTCGCTCGAACTAAACCTCGACTCCCAGATGAAATAGCTCAACGCCAGCGCCATAACGGCAATAATAATGTAGCCCAGCTTGCGGCCGGTTTGTGGCGCGATCGACGCAGTACGATCGACATCTTTTTCCTTTTTCAGGCCTTCAGGTGTGAGTTCGAAGGCCCAGGCGAAGAACAAAGCGAGCGGAAAACCCAAAGCCAGCGCCAGCATGAACGCTTGCATCACCCAACTCGGCGCGACAATATTTTCCAGCACGATGTCGGCGACTTGCAACAGCAACCAGGAAGTTACCGCGTAGGCAATCCCGACGCGGAAAACGTTGCGGCGTTTGAGTTCTTCGAATAACGACATCAAAATCTCTTATCTACTTGCAAATCACGCTATCGCCCGCCGGCTGGCAGGCATCCGGCCAGCCATATTCCCGCCAGTAATCCACCAGCCCCTGTTCTGCGACCAACTCCGCAAACCGCGGATCCTTCCGAAACGCCGCCAGGTCGCCTCGCCAAAACATATGCCAGTCACTGCCATCAATGGAATCCCGAGCCAGATCGGCCAACCGGTAGGCATCATCGATCCGGTCGAACGCTACAAAGTTCGGGAGAACAATAAACAGCGGCCATACTGTTTCATTTTCTGCCAACATCTGGAGAAACAATGAGCTTTTGGCCGCGTCGCCCTGTGCTTCCAAAAATAGTTTTATTCCTGCGGACAACCCTGGGTCGTCAATCTGCTGGCCAAACTGCCCGGCCAATACTATCGCCCGCTCGAATTCCCCGAGACGCATGTGCACCACTGACTGTACGTACAGACCAAAGGGGTGACCCAGATCCCACGCGGCCGCGCCAAATTTCAGTGCGTTGCCAGCGTCGTTCAACCAAAAATAGAGTTGCGCCAGGTTCGTGTTGGTACCCGGGTGCAGCGGATCCAGTTGATAAGCGATCAGCGTTTCTTCAAGCGCGTCATGAACCCGGCCAACCGACAGCAGGTGCTCACCATACCAAAGGTGTGCGGTTGAATTTTTTGGTTCACTGGCAATGGCGCGCAGATAATGTGTCTGCGCTGCCGACCACTTTTTGTTCACCCGAGCCATATCGCCCAACACCGCATAAGCTTCAGCAAGAGAATCATCAAGCGTCAGCGCTTTCCGTGCAGCGAACACCGCCAGCGGATATTGTTCGTCCGTCGGTGTGTCGGAATAGGTTGGCAAGGTGACATGCGCCGCCGCCAGGCTCGACCAGGCCCGGGCAAACTGCGTATCAAGCGCCGTTGCCTGCTCGAACATATCGATGGCGCGCCGGATATTATCTTCGCCGCGGCGCTGCCAGAAATAACGGCCCCTGAGATAAAGCTCGTAGGCTTCCAGGTTTTCGGTGGGCTTTTGCACATGCGCCATCGACTCCTGCTCACCGGCCCCGAGAGCAATCTTCAATGCCTGCACGATGTGTCCGGCTATTTCATCCTGGATCGCGAAAATGTCTTCCAGTTCGCGGTCATAAGTCGCCGACCACAAATGACTGTCGGTGCGCACATCGATTAGCTGCGCGGTTATGCGGACGGTGTTGCCGGCCTTGCGAACGCTGCCCTCGAGCACGTGATTGACATTCAGTTCCCTGGCTATGTTGGGAATACTGATGCCTTTGCCTTTGAATGAAAATGAAGAAGTGCGCGACGCGACCCTGAGACCCTCGACCCGGACCAGGACATTCAGCAACTCTTCCGCAATTCCATCGGAGAAATACTCGTTAGCGGGATCGTCGGACATGTTGACGAATGGCAGAACGGCGATCGACTGTTCGGCAACCGCCGCAGTTTCACCCGTTTCGGTTTTATCGGTACTCTCGCCTTCGCCACTCCACTGATGCGTGCTGGCAAAGAAAACCACAGCCACCGACAGCAGGCCGATGATCATGTAATCGATCTTGCGCCCGGTCCGGGTGGTAATGGATTGGCTGCGATCGATATCCTTTTCTTTTTTCAGGCCCTCCGGCGTGATTTCGTACGCCCAGGCGAAAAACATCGCCAGCGGGAACCCCAGGATAATGACGGTCGCAAAGACCTTCATGACCCAGGCAGGCGCTTCGAAGGTCGGGAACAAGACGGACGCAACTTCCACCAGCAACCAGCCAACCACGGCATAAGCCACGGCCACCCGGAAAACGTTGCGACGCTTCAGCTCCCGGAAAAACGACATCCGCCGGTTTCTCCTGTACTCGGATACAGCCAAGCGTACTTGCTTCCGATTGGCGGCGCCAGCCATCAGCTGGCCTCAGGTTGGCTTCGAGCGCCATAAAACGGTGGTTCCATGACAACTGATTCGTTGCCATGGGCTTGCCTGGATTGAGCTGGTCGCACCATACCCTCCAGTACTGGACGGGTACGAGAACCGCGGTGATGTAATAAGCGTAAGTTACTGAGGGGAAAGGAAACTGGTCGGGGCGAGAGGATTTGAACCTCCGACCCCCTGACCCCGAGACAGGTGCGCTACCAGGCTGCGCCACGCCCCGACCGAGAGCGGGATTCTACAGGAGGTCGGCCGCGTCTGCCAAGCCTTCCTGCCTGACACCCAAGTAAATCTGTGCGGTGGTTATATCCTAATCCCCCAGCAGCGCGTGCACCTGCGGCAGCAGACCACCAGAAAGCGGTGCCGGTTTAGCCGTCATAGCTTTTCGGACACCTTAGTTGTTTCAGATAGTCTGTGGATGTCCAGGTTGTTTACTCTCAGGATTTTCCTGTAAGCCCCTGATATTCGGCTAAAGAGGTCAGAAAGTGTGCAGTTCGGCGTGCACATGAAAATGCCGGAATCGTCGTGGGCGTATATGTCCCGATAGTGCCGTTCCCAGTCGCGGTCTGGGTAATATTGAAGCGGGTTGTCGATAAACTGTGCCGGGCGCAGGATTGACAACGAAAGCAGCTTGCCGGCGATCCCATAACTCCGTTTTCTCCGCCGCACTGAATCCTCGACGATTCCTTTGCTTCATTTGCATACACTCCACCTTTTGCGTTTAAGATAAAGTGTTGCGTCAATCGGGTGAGATCACGGTCGAAGCGAGACATTAGAAGCAGTCCACATAATGGCTCCGTACAGGTTTTGCGCCATGCAGCGAGTTGAGAAGGAGACGATGGCAGGAGACCGAGACAATAAATCAGCTCGTGGCACCGAACTCGCGAGTCAACTGATCGAGATCATCCGGGCACTGACTCTAGAGCTGCAGCCGGGCAGGTCCCATATTCAAATCGGGATAGACACCGATCTGGATCGAGAACTGGGTTTCGATAGTCTGTCCCGGGTCGAGCTTCTGCTGCGTATCGAGCGCGGGCTGGAGGTTCGCCTGCCAGAGCAGGTGTTCAGCACGGCTGAAACGCCTCGGGATCTGCTCCAGGCGGTGCTGTCGGCGCGCTCGATGGATCGCGAGGCCGCCCTACCTGTCGAGTTCGATCAGGCAGAGCCGGGAGCGACCGACGCGGTGCCCGCACACCTGACCACACTGGTCAGCGTGCTGGCCTGGCGCGCGCAGCACCAGCCCGAGCGCACCCACGTTCTGCTGTACGAGACCAACGCCGAAGCGCCGAGCAGCATAACTTATGCAGACCTGCAGGCAGGTGCGCAGACGTTGGCGGCGGGCCTGGTGCGCCAGGGCCTGGAACCCACCCAATCCGTCGCGATCATGCTGCCCACCGGCCGGAAATATCTCGAAACCTTCTTCGGCGTTCTGCTGGCTGGCGGGGTTCCGGTGCCCATATACCCACCGGTCCGCCCGTCCCAGCTCGAAGATCATCTGCGCCGGCACGCCAAGATACTCACCAACGCCGGTGCCAGAACGTTGATCACCGTTCCTGAAGCCCAGGCCGTCGGCCGATTGCTCAAGAGCCATGTGGAGGGGTTGCGGTCCGTCATCACCCCGGAGGCGCTGTTGGCCAGCGCCGGGTCGTATACCCCGGTGGCGGTAGGCGCCGATGATGTGGCGCTGCTGCAATACACGTCTGGTAGCACGGGGCAGCCAAAAGGCGTGGTTCTTACCCACGCCAACCTGCTCGCCAACATCCGCGCTATGGGCGAGTGGGCTGGTGCCGGACCCGATGACGTTTTCGTTAGCTGGCTGCCTCTGTATCACGACATGGGGCTGATTGGTGCTTGGCTTAGCAGTCTCTACTACGCCATGCCGTCAGTGCTGATGTCGCCGGTTGCGTTCCTGGCGCGACCCTGGCGCTGGCTTTGGGCCATTCACAATCACCGCGGCACGATCTCCGCGGCACCCAACTTCGCATACGAGCTGTGCCTCAGCAAGATACCGGATGCCGAACTCGAAGGCCTCGATCTCAGCTCCTGGCGGCTGGCGTTCAACGGCGCAGAACCGGTCAGCCCGCAGACTATCCGTCGCTTCGGTGAACGCTTTGCGCCCCACGGATTCGATCCCGTTGCCATCACCCCCGTATACGGCCTGGCGGAATCCGCGGTCGGCCTTGCTTTCCCTCCTCTGCATCGAGGCCCCCTCATCGACCGCGTTCAACGTGACGCGTTCCAGCGAACGGGTCGAGTTCTGCCCGCGGCGACGGATGACGCGGGGGCATTGGAATTTGTCACCTGCGGGCAACCGCTTTCCGGCTACGAGATACGCATCGTCGATCGGGCTGGTCGAGAACTGTCGGAACGGCAGGAGGGGCGGCTGGAATTTCGCGGACCCTCGGTCACCAGCGGCTACATCCGCAACCCCGCGGCAACCTCTCGGCTGTTCGATGGGGATTGGCTCGATTCAGGTGATCTTGCCTACATCAGCGATGGAGACGTGTACCTGACCAGTCGGGTCAAGGACATGATCATCCGTGCTGGCCGGAACATCTATCCTTATGAGCTCGAAGAAGCCGTTGGTGATCTCCCGGAGATACGCAAGGGATGCGTCGCCGTGTTCGGCTGCATCGACCCCGCTTCTGGCATCGAGCAGCTCATCGTGGTAGCCGAGACCCGGCAATCCGATGCAGCGACGCTGGACGCGCTGAAACGGCGCATCGACACCCTGGCCTCGGATCTGCAGGGCATTATTCCGGATGACGTGCTGCTAGTCCCACCGCGCACCGTGCTAAAGACTGCCAACGGTAAGATCCGACGCGCCGCTTGTCGGGAGCTCTACGAGAAGGGGCAAATCGACAGAGGGTCACGACCCGTGTGGTGGCAGGTCGCCAGGCTCTGGCTTACTGGACTGCGGCCGCGATGGCGCCGCAGTAGACGAACGCTCTACGATCTTGGCTACGCAGCCTATGTGTACGTGGTGTTCAGCATGATGCTGCCCGTCACTTTGCTGGCGCTGGCCGTGCTGCCCAGGCTTGCCACGCGCTGGGCCATGCTGCGTTGGAGCGCGCGTGCGCTGCTGCGCCTGGCCTGCGTGCCACTGCTTGTGCAGGGCAGCGAAAACCTGCCCGAAAAAAATGCCGGTTGCGTCGTTGTGGCCAACCATGCCAGCTACCTGGATGGCCTGATTCTGCTGTCGATCCTGCCTTACCCGGTTTCGTTCGTCGCCAAGGCGGAACTTCAGGACCAGCCATTTCTACACTGGTTCCTGAAACGCATCGGGACCCAGTTCGTTCGGCGCTTCGACATGCAGCAGGGCACAGCCGACGCCCGCCGCCTGGCAAAACAGGCGCATGAAGGTGTGCCGCTCATGTTTTTCGCCGAAGGCACCTTTACCCGGTATCCCGGATTGCTGCCCTTTCACTTGGGCGCGTTCGTAACTGCAGCGGAGAATGGCCTGCCTGTGGTTCCGATCACGTTTCGGGGTACCCGATCAGTTCTACGATCAGACGACTGGTTTCCGCGGTGGGGAACCGTCGCCGTGATCATCGGCGAACCCCTGGAATGCGCTGGAAATGGTTGGCAGGCGACGCTGGATCTCCGCAACAGAGCTCGCCAGCAAATTCTGCGTCACCTGGGAGAACCGGATCTCGCCGGCGAACGAGCCCCAATCTGATGGACGCGCAAAAGGCGCAACTGAAAAAGCACGTCTTGAATTCAACTCGTAAGTGCAATCATCGACGAATTTGGATAGGAGACAGGTGATGGACGACAAGCTGTTTAAGGAACTCGATGCCAACATGAAAGAGGCGGTGAAGGTTGCCAGGGGCACCTCGACGCCGACATCCGTGTACGTGATTTTGACGCCGGCTGAAATCAAAGCCATCCGCGCTCGCGTCAAAATGTCTCAAGCGGTGTTCGCGCGTTCGTTTCAACTGAGCCTCGATACCGTCAAAGGTTGGGAGCAAGGCAAACGCAAACCCGATGCCGCGGCCGCGAACTACCTGCGTATGATCCGGGCAGATCCGGAGCATGTGAAACGAGCTCTCACGGCCTAATCAATAAATCAACAAGGCCTGTGATTACCCTGTTTATGTGTGGTGACGTCATGACCGGGAGGGGTATCGATCAAGTGTTGCCCAGACCCTCCGATCCCCGCCTCTACGAATCATATGTAAAAAATGCCACTAGGTATGTAGAGCTGGCGCAAACGATTAACGGCCCATTCCCAAAGCGCGTGGATTTTTCTTACCCGTGGGGTGACGCCCTCGAAGAACTCGAACGCGTAATGCCTGACGTCAGGATAATCAACCTGGAGACAGCTATTACGAAAAGCGACGACTACTGGAAACGCAAAGGCATTAACTACCGCATGCATCCGGAGAATGTTCTGTGCATCAAGGCCGCCAAGATTGATTGTTGCGCACTTGCTAATAACCACGTTCTGGATTGGGGATATGCCGGCCTTGTAGAGACTTTGGCCACGTTAGGACAAGTGAACGTGAAAAGCGCCGGTGCGGGTAGAAACATTGCCGAGGCCCAGGCACCGGCAGTGATAGAGGTATACGACAAAGGACGGGTACTGGTGTTTGCATACGCATCGCCGACCAGCGGCGTACCGCGGGATTGGGCGGCGACGAATAACCGGCCGGGCGTCAATTTTCTTGAGGACTTATCGCAACAGACTGTTCGGCAAATCACGGCACAGGTGCAGAAAATGAAGCAAGAACGGGACATCGTCGTTGCATCTATTCATTGGGGCGACAACTGGGGCTATGAAATTCCCGATGAACAAAGAAACTTCTCCCATCAGTTGATCGATGAGGCGGGCGTGGATGTGGTCCATGGGCATTCTTCTCACCATCCAAAGGGCATCGAGGTTTACCAAGACAGGCCGATTATGTATGGCTGTGGTGATTTTCTGAATGACTACGAGGGGATCAGCGGGTACGAAGAGTATCGAGACGACTTGGTGCTGATGTACCTAGTAACCATGCAGCCGGAGTCCGGCAAGCTTGTACGGTTCGAGATGGTTCCCTTCCAGATCAAGCGATTCAGATTGAATTACGTGTCAAGGGGGGATGCACAGTGGCTTAGGGATACCATGAACAGGGAATGTGCGAGGTTCGGAGGCCACGTAGAGCTGAGCGAAACTGGTCGCTGGACGCTGGACACTGTTGACAGCGCCGCGGTAAGCACGACAGCCATGTTTTCTCGTACCGCGGGAAACCAGTTCAGCGGATGCTGAACTCAGCCTGGCCCCGGGCACGCCGCAGGGTGGGGCTGCCGCAGGTCAGAGTGCATGATCTCAAGCACACGTTTGGGCGGCGCCTGAGGGCTGCTGGTGTGAGCTTTGAGGACCGTCAGGATCTGTTAGGTCATCGTTCTGGACGAATCACAACACACTACTCTGCGGCAGAGCTATCGAGGTTGATAGACGCTGCAAATTGCGTGTGTGAAAAAGCAGGAAATGTGCCTGAGTTAGTGGTTCTGCGGCGACTTAGCGTCAGGCTGAGTCACGCAAAAATCACGCAATGGCATTTGAAGAAAAACTTTCGACGATGCAAGTCGTTGAATAAATTGGTGGCAGGGGCGGAATCGAACCACCGACACGCGGATTTTCAGTCGCGGGTAGGGTCGCCTAAGGCCTTATATTTCAAAGAGTTACCGGGACGTCCGTTGCCCACATTGCGGCACAATGCATCACAATGCACTACCCAATCACGCAAAATTCACGTACCAAGTCAGCCGCGGATGAATGACGCGGGCTTGTACTGCTTGCTGGCGGATACGATACTCGTCATTCACTTCTCATTCGTGGTATTTGTCGTATTCGGCTTCATGCCGATCATGATTGGTCTGCTGGCCCGGTGGTCATGGGTT
>JADFSO010000049.1 GCA_022560735.1 Pseudomonadota bacterium | reverse complement strand
GCCATAGTGGAAGCACTCGAAGGCGACGTCGTGATGCGCTTGTTCATGCGCCATCCGGCAGACGATGGCGACCCGGCCAAAATCATGCATGGCAGCGGAGATACCCATCATGCGGCGGGTTTCCGAGAAGCGGGAGTCGGCGGCGACGACCAGGGCAGACTCGATGGTTTCGCCGTTGGACAAAGCCACGATAGCTTTGTTGTCGTTGGTCTTCACCGAGATCACGGCAGCGTCGGTGATGATCTCGACATTGGCGACAGTTTCCACTTCTTCATAAAGCGCCTTGCGAATGAGATGGTTTGAAATGATATAACCGAGTGGCTCGGTCGTCCCTTTCTGCCTTTCGAAATTCAGAAAGTACTGCGATGTGCCATCGAAGACCTTGGCCTGCCTGATCGAACCGATCGCATCGGCATCGATCCGCGACCACACCCCAAGTTCCTTCATTATCCTGACCGACCGGTGGGTCAGGGCGATGTCACGGCCATCGAAAGCAGGGGCCTTAAGTTCAGCGGCGGATTGCTTCTCGATGATCACCACTTGCAGGCCGGTATTCGCCAGCGAACGCGCGAAGCCGAGGCCTGCGGGGCCGGCGCCAATGATTGTGACATCGTGTTTCATGCAAAATTCTCCTTAAAGCAAATGCGCTTTATGCAGTAGCAGGGTAATGCCTGAGCAGCGCTTTCCAGTCGTGATGCGTGTGATGGAATTTCTGCCGCGCCTCTCCTAAATTCCACCGCGCCGACTCGCGTACCTCTTTCGAGTAATCGGCGACCTGGCGTTGCAGTATTCTCTTGTATTCCCTGGCGGCTTCTTCCCATTTGGCAAGATTTCCCTTGAGTTTGTCGTATTGCGACTGGACGGCTTCGCCGATCTTCAGCAGTTCCGTGTTGGTGCCGCTGCGAGTCAGCCAATCGCTTACCCGCCTGTTTTCGCCCGCCAACTGGGCCGAAAGAATGCGGAAATCCGAAATCCGCCGCAGATCCCGGGCCAGGCCGGTTTTTCCCAGCATCCAGATCAGCCATTTGCTCGGGTCCCACTGGTACCAGCGCACGCCATTGCGATAGTCGCCGGAAAAACGATGGTGAAAGTTATGGTAGCCCTCGCCAAAGGTCAGATAGGCGATAAACCAATTGTCTTTGGCCGTCGCGTAAATATCGTAGGTCGATCGGCCGAATATATGGCAAATGGAGTTGATGAAGAACGTGAGGTGGTATACCACGGTGAGCCGCAGGCAGATGCTCAGGATGAAAGCGCCCAACAGGTGACCGGTCGCGGCGCCGATGGCCAATGGCATGACCATTCCCGCGCCGATGGCCCACAGCAAATAATACCGATGCTGATGCCTGATCAGCGGGTCTGTTACCAGGTCCCTGGCGTTGTCGTAATTCGTGTGGTGTTGCCAAAACAACAGCCAACCGATATGCGCATAGAAAAAACCCTTCTTGATGCTGTAAGGATCCAGGTCGGTGTCTACATAGCGGTGGTGGTCCCGATGCTGAGACGACCACTCGAGCGCGGATTGTTCGAACGAGGCGGCGCCGAAAAAAAGCAGCAGAAAGCGAATCACCGCATTGGTTTTGAAAGTCCGATGGGCAAACTGCCGATGGTATCCGGTGGTGATACTCATTGGCGTGATGATGACAAAAAACACGAACAAAGCGATTTCGGAGCTACTGATGCCATATTTATAGATATACAAAGGCGTGCCGATCAATCCCACCAGGGTGGTTACGGCGAAAAAAACAATATTGACCCAGTTATTTTTCCGGGTCGCGGGAAGTTTTGCTGACATGTGCAAGTTCCGTTGGAATTCAGGTGCCAAGTATCACTTAACGGCGAAAACGCAATATACGTATTTGTACCTACCGCGCCCGCTTCGGATCGAAAACGTAGGAGGGCCTTCAGGCCCGATAAGGGCTAGGCTCGATAATGCAGGAAGGCCTCCAGACCCGATATCCCCCCAATCGCGGCTGAAGCCGCTTGTATGGTGACTCGTGCCTGAAATATCAGTGTGGAGCACACATAAAAAAACCGGCCACAAGGACCGGTTTTCATGTTTCCAGAAAAGGAACTGTTGTCGTCAGGCTACGCGTCTGCGTCTGCGTGACAAACCAAAGCCGATAAGACCAAGACCGAGCAGGCTCAACGTGGCGGGCTCGGGTACGGTGGTCGTGTCGCCGGTAATCCAGCCGCTGCCGCTGGCCTGGCCAGGGCCATCACCATCAATGACAATACTCTGTATATGCGCTGCTGATGTCAGGCCTCCACCTTGCCCACCAGGTCCAGCGGTGCTGAGGCCGTCGAAATCGCTGGCGGTCAATCCTATTTCTGTCAATGTAAAAGTGATCGCATCCGTTCCTGTAAAATCACCGTTGGCAAACTCGATCAGGAAGTCGAAGAAACCATCACCATCGGCTTTGCAGCAGTCATCGCCTTTTGTCTTAGTCGCCGAACCTCCTCCCAGATCTGTGAGGTTGTCATCCATCAGCATGATGCCTCCGGAAGCAACTGTTGCGTTAAAATATATTGATTGAATCCACTCGACGCCAGTCAAATTGCTCGTGATCGTTAAAGTGACAGAGCCGGATCCGCCACCATCATCAAATGTCAGCGTTACCCATGGTGCAGGCCCATTGGGGGAGTCCCCGTCGTCGCTAAATTCGGTATCAAGCTCAATCACCAGGACCGTCGCCATCGATGCCGGCGCCCAACCAAGCAGCAGAAACGCTCCAAGGGCGAGTCCGTAAAAGGATTTGCTTAACTTGTTCATTGTTGTTCCTTTATTCTGGTTGTGCGTTTTATATACCTGCGCTCTAATAAAGCAACAATCGTGCCAGTATTAAAAATACTTTAAAAACAATGAGTTAAAATCTTCGCGTAACAGCAGCTGTAAGATTTTCTGACAGTTTTCTACAACCCGGCTGAACGCCCAGACATTGAGTTGAATAGGGGTCGTTTCTGAGGCCAATATTGGCCGAATATCAGTGCGTTTTCCGTCGCCCCTGACTATAGATACGGAAAAAGGGGGCAGATTTATTTTTTCGCGCCTGTATGAGAATCTTAAGACCCGATCAAACCCCAATCCCCCCTCAAATCGGCTGCCAATTACCCGCATTAAGTCGAAAATCTTTACATTTGACATTAATCATCTCGTTTTTTCTTAGTGTTTTCAGCAAGTTACAAACTGGCCCAATAATTGCATTTAAGATGCTAAGCATCAGACTAAGGATTCTCAATTGAGAGCCACTGTACCCATCATCGGTCTACTGGCCGCTTTCTTCACGCTTGGCGCACAGGCGACCGTGATCGATGCGGACACCCTGTATGACCTGAGCAATCATCCCGATGGCGGCGCCGCGGACCCGTTGTACGGGCTGCGTCTCGATGGACTCCTGACCGGCGATACAGCCGACATCTACACCTTCGATTTCGAAGACGCCGCCTCATCCATGACCATGCTCTGGGACAGCGCGACCAATACGCTGACGATCACGGGAACTGCATTTGGCGGTGAAGATGGCGGCAGCGCCTATGTTTCCGGCACCACAGAAATCTGGAATATCACCTTTACCTATAACGACATGTACGTTTGCGGCACCGGCTTGTGCTCGAACAGTGGCACCGGAACTGTTTCATCCGCCACTTTCGGAAGCTATGACCTGATCGCCGTATCCGGTCAAAACAGCTACGCGTTTCAGCTCGATCTTGATCATCGCGGCTTTGCGGGAATCAGCGGATGGGGCTGGATGAATCATTGTCCTTCGGCGGAAAATGAAGGCGCCGGAGGAGCTTGCGACACGCATCTGTACGCATCCGACTGGCTGTTTACTGCGGAAAAGACACCGGTACCTGAGCCTGCGACCTTGCTGCTACTGGGCATAGCACTCGCCGGCATGGGGCTGGTCCGGCGCAAGAAAATCCGGACTGACCGCCGAGTCGATCGGGCCTGAAGGCCCTTCTACAATAGAACTGCAGCCGCGAAGAAGAATACATCCGTATACCTTTCTCTTATGCTCGGCGACTTTGTAGAAAAATATACAACAGACCGCCCGCAATAATCGCTGCACCGGCACTGGTCCACAGATCCGGCAACTCCTGGAAAATGATGAAACCGAACATGGTCGCCCAGACCAGGCGGGCGACGATGAACGGATCCGCCATGGCGATGTCGAGATACAAATAAGCACGCGTCATGCTCAGGTGCGCCAGTGTCCCCAGCGTTCCAATGAACAATAACCAGCATAGCTGCACCAGCGTTGGCCATTGCCACACAAAAAGGGCGGCGATGAAGGTCGGCGGGATCATCAGCGTAGTCACATAGGCCACAATCGTCCGCGTCGAATCGGTCCGCGTCAGCCGTTTGCTGATTAACTTGGAAAAAGAAAACAAAATGGTGGAAGACAGTGCGAGCCAGACACCCGGGCCGGCGATTTGAACACCGGGTCGTATGATGACCAGTCCACCGGCCATGATCATGAAAATTCCCAGCCAGCGTTGCCAGGTCACGGTTTCTTTGAGAAAAAACCAGGCACCGAGGGTGACGAACAAAGGACCGGTCATGTTGATCGCGGTCGCGTCGGCGACCGGCAGCAACTGCAGGCTGAGATACCAGCACAGCATGGAGACACTGTTGATCAGGCCGCGCCCGATGTGCCAGCCGCGCATATCGGTTTGAAACGATTTGCGGCCATAATGCACGAGCCACGGCAGCATCACCGCCAGGCCAAACACGGTACGGAAAAAGGCGATTTCGAAAGCGTGCAGTTCAGAAGACAAATGGCGCACCGTGACATGCATCGCGGCGAACAGCGCGCTGGAAACGATTGCGAGAAGTATGCCCCGGTTGGTGTTGCCCATTACGCCACCGTAGCAGAGAAAAAAGGGGACAGATTTATTTTTTTTAGGAGGGCCTTCAGGCCCGATGCGATGAGGTTTTCCAATCGGGTCTGAAGGTCTTCCTGCAGGTTTCTCTTGGTCTGTAAGGCAACCTTCAATCTGAACTTGGCTCGTGTTGTCGAATCAAAGCTTTTTGAATCGAGATGTGGCGGTCATAATGGCCGAGGCTTCCAGCATCTGGATTTTCCCATGCAAGTAGTCAATTCGCCGAGGAGAGCGGTTTGCTGAGCAAAGAGCGACTTAACCGAATCCTGAGCCTTTCATTGCCGATCATCGGCGCGATGATTTCGCAGAACGTTTTGAACCTGGTCGATACGGCGATGGTCGGCACGCTGGGCAACGCGGCGCTGGCCGCCGTCGGGCTCGGTGGTTTCGCGCTGTTCATGTTCCAGGCGCTGATTCTGGGTATCTCGACCGGCGTGCAGGCGACCTCGTCGCGGCGCAAGGGAGAAGGGCGCTTTGACCGGCTGGCGGTACCGCTCAACGCGGCCTTGCTGATCGTACTGCTGGCCGCACCGGTTCTCTCGGCCTTCTGGTATTTCCTGACCCCTTATATATATCCGTACCTGATTGCCGATCCGGAGGTCATCGAGCAGGGCGTCCCTTATTTGCAGGTGCGTACGCTCGCGATCATTTTCGTCGGCATGAATTACTCGTTCCGCGGTTACTGGAACGCGGTCGATCATGCGCGGTTGTATATGAGTACGCTGGTGGTCATGCACGGGCTGAATATCTTTCTCAACTACGTGCTGATATTCGGTCATTTTGGCGCGCCGGCGCTTGGCGTCTATGGCGCGGGCCTGGCGTCTGCGATCGCGATGATGGTCGGTACCGGGATTTATTTTTTCCTCGGCTTGCG
Organism: Pseudomonadota bacterium; assembly: GCA_022560735.1. GTDB lineage: Bacteria > Pseudomonadota > Gammaproteobacteria > Steroidobacterales > MnTg04 > MnTg04. Next base: position 5,032 of record JADFSO010000049.1, on the reverse strand, counting down.
CCACGCAAAGGGCAACGGTTTTTTGCATGGATTGCCAAGCCGTACCGAAGTTTTCAGCCTGATCCGGCTGTCGTTGCCCAGCAGTCTGCAACAGTTGTTTTTTGCGGCCGGTTTTACCGCGACATTCTGGATTATCGGGCAGGTGGGGACGCCGGAGCTGGCGGCGGCCAATGTCCTGATCAATGTAACTTTGGTCGCGATACTGCCGGGTATCGGATTTGGCCTGGCCGCGGCGACGCTGGTCGGGCAAGCGCTGGGCCGGGGCAATGTAGCGGATGCCCGGCAATGGGGCTGGGATGTGACCAAGGTTGGGATCGTTGCCCTCGGCGTGCTCGGTATCCCGATGTGGCTGACGCCGAACCTGATCCTGGGGATTTTCCTGCATGATCCGTCGACGATTGAGTTGGCACAAATTCCGATGCGCCTGGTCGGCGTGCTGATGGCGCTCGAAGCGGTCAGTCTGATCCTGATGCATGGCTTGCTGGGCGCGGGGGATTCGCGCCGGGTCATGGTGGTCTCGGTGTCAGCGCAATGGCTGCTGTTCCTGCCGCTGGCTTATCTGGCCGGGCCGGTACTCGGTTTCGGGCTGTTGGGGATCTGGGTTTTGCAGGGGGTTTATCGATCGGCGCAGGCAATCGTGTTCCTGGGTTTCTGGCGGGGCGGGCGCTGGGCGAATATCAGCGTTTGAATAAGGGGACGGATTTATTTTTCGAAAGAATTTTGGTCAATTCCAGATAACAGCGGCCGAAAAATAAATCCGTCCCCTTTTTGTCGTTAACATAATCATCAAAAAATATCGGTAATATGTTGATTTGTCGCCAAAAAGAAACGCCTCGTGGTATAAAAGACCGGCATACAGTAGCGACTGACTGTAGATAACACGCGGGATTCAGGGCCGGCGATCGCCGCACAGTGATATTGCCTGGCTCTCCGACAATTTGGCTTGGCCAAATGTGACCTGCGTCACAAAACGGTAATTCGTAGCAACCTACACTTGCAGTCTGTTTCGCTGTCATTTGCCTCCACGGACCGGGGGCCGATGTGCACTTGGCATGGACGCTCAGCGACCGCATGGCGGTGGCTGAGCGTTTGTTTTTGGCAATCGATTTACGCTTGGGGAACGATTTTGTCGATTCGCATTTTCAGCCATTATATGCATTTGCCGATTTTCCTCCTCGCGCTGGCAGACTGGGTGGTGCTGATCTTCGCCGTGTACGTGGCCAACGCCTTGCTGCCTGATTTTGACCCGGCCGCCACCTTTTGGCGCCCGGCGTTGGTTTTTTCCACTCTGTCATTCATTTCACTGCTATCGCTTGGCCTCTACCGCTCTAACCAGCGGTTTTTATTTGTGGGTTCTTTGTTGCGGGCGTTTTCGGGCATCCTGATTGGCGGCGCCGCTTCGACGTTCATTTTTTACCTCGCGCCGGGCTGGGCTATAGAGCGCATCCATTTGCTCGCCGCCGGCATGTTGGCCTTTGCCGGTGCCACACTGTTGCGCGCCGTTTTCTACCGCGTCATCGATGAAAACCTGTTCAAGAGAAAGGTGCTCGTTTATGGCTCGGGCGTGCGCGCCGCGAGTATCGCCCGGTTGCGTCGACGCTCCGACCAGCGTGGCTTTTGCTTGCACGGCTATGTCAAGGCGGAGGGCGATCACGGTGGTGGAAATGGCGAGCAGACCCTTGCCGTCAACGGGTCGCTGGTTGACTATGCCATGACCCACGACATCGACGAAATTATCATTGCCGTCGATGATCGGCGACAGGACTTCCCGCTAAAGGATTTGCTGGATTGCCGTCTGCAAGGCATCGAGGTCATCGAGCTGGTCAGTTTCCTCGAACGCGAGTCGGGCAGGGTCGCGCTGGAGGTGCTGAACCCGAGCTGGCTGATTCTGTCCGGTGGTTTCCGCAAATCGCTGTGGGGGAAGTTTAGCGGCCGGACGCTGGACCTGCTTGCCAGCACGGTGATCGTCCTGCTGACCTGGCCATTGATGCTGATGATAGCGCTCGCGATTTTGATCGAGGACGGTCCGCGCAGCAAGATTATCTATCGCCAGCGTCGGGTCGGGCTGGATGGGAAGGTGTTTCATCTCCTCAAGTTCAGGAGCATGCGCGAGGACGCCGAGACCGACGGCGGTGCGCGCTGGGCGACGGCGAATGACAGCCGTGTGACCTGGGTCGGGAGGGGCATTCGCCGCCTGCGCCTGGACGAACTGGCACAGGTCTTCAACGTGCTCAAGGGCGATATGAGTTTTGTCGGGCCGCGGCCCGAGCGGCCGGAATTTGTCGCCGGGCTCAACGAGACGATCCCGTATTACCGCGAACGGCACTGCGTCAAACCCGGGATCACCGGCTGGGCGCAACTTTGTTATCCCTATGGGTCATCGAAGAAAGACGCGCTGGAGAAGCTGCAATTTGACTTATATTATGTAAAAAACCACAACCTGCTGTTCGACCTGATGATCCTGCTGCAAACCGCGGAAGTGGTGTTCCTCGGCAAGGGGGCGCGTTGACATGAGGGCCGGGGGAAATAAGCGGTGAGCAGCTTCAGCACAGTCAGTTACGCATTGGCCGCCGGTCTTTTTGGCATCCTCGCGATCCTGCTGCTGACTTCATGGCGCGGTCGCCTCCAAGGTGGGCTGCTGATCGGCGCGAGCATGGTCACGGTCATCTGGGCCACGCTGATCGCCATGCAGGCCACAACCCCGGCGATCCCGGTGGCCGGCGTCGTGACCGCGGAGTTTCTGCGCGATGGCGTCTGGATCATGTTCCTGGCCAACCTCGCCGCCGCGCTGGGTGTGTCCAGGCTGACCCGGTGGCTGGCCCATCTCGTCTGGGCAGGCCCGCTGACGATCGCTTTGTTGCTGTGGTGGCAAAGCTCTGGTTCATCCACGGACGCAAGCGGTGTCGTGATGGTTCCGGGTGGCCTGGCGGTAGCTTTGATGGGCCTGATCCTGATCGAACAAATCTACCGCAACGCACCGGCACAAACTCGTCCGGCCCTCAAATACATCCTGTTCGCCATCGGTGGTCTGTTCGCTTACGACTTGTTTCTCTACTCGCAGGCGTTTTTGTTCAAGGCCATTTCCACCGATGCCTGGAACGCGCGTGGCCTGGTCAACGCGATGCTGGTGCCGTTTCTTGCGCTGGCGGTGCGCCGCAACCCGAACCTGTCGCTGGAATTGTTCGTGTCCAGGCACGTGGTTTTTTATTCCACGACCCTGACCGCGGTCGGTATCTACCTGGTCGCGATGTCGGCGGGCGCTTACTACATCCGCTTGTTCGGCGGCACCTGGGGCGGCGTCGTGCAAATCGTATTTGTCGCCGGCGGCATCGGCATATTGCTGGCCTTGCTGACCAGCGGTTCCTTGCGCGGACGGCTGCGGGTCTTCCTGGTCAAGCATTTTTACAGGAACAAGTTCGATTATCGGGAAGAATGGCTGCGGCTGATCGCGGTAATGACCAAGCAATCAGAAGGCCGCGATCTGTTTGCGATGCCGGTGCGCGCGCTGTCGCACATCGTCGGCAGCGATGGCGGCAGTCTCTGGCTGTACGACGAAACCCGGAAAATCTATGACTGCCGTGCCTGTGTCGGCAGCGAGGAAATTCTCGAGACCCTGCACGAAGACGACAGCCTGGTCGAGTTCCTGAAAGACCGGCAATGGATCATCGAGATGGAGGAGTGGCGGCGCCACCCGGAAAACTACGCCAACCTCGCGATGCCGAGTTGCCTGATCAAGGATTCCGGCACGGCCTTGATCGTACCGTTGCTGCTGGGTGAGAAACTGATGGGTTTTGTCGTTTTGCATGCCGGGCAGCGGACCGAGGGCCTGGACTACGAAGACCGCGACTTGCTGAAAACGGCAGGGCGCCAGCTTGCGACACACATCGCCCGCCACGAAGCCGTAGAGCGGCTAACTGAAAGCCGCCAGTTCGATGCCTATCACCGGCTGACCGCTTTCATCATGCACGACATCAAGAACCTGATCGCGCAGTTGTCGCTGTTGGTCGGCAACGCCGAAAAACACAAGGCAAACCCGGAATTCGTCGACGACATGATCGACACCGTCGCCAACTCGGTGGAGCGCATGAACCGGTTGATGGACCAATTGCGTCATGGCGATGCGCAGGAGCAGGTCCAGAGTATGGAGCTGCGCGAAGCCGCCGAGCGGGCGATCCGCCGCTGTGCCGAGCGCCGCCCGGTTCCCGAGTTGATCAACGACGAAGAATCCGTGCTCGTGAAAGCGGACTCCGCTCGCCTGGTGCAAATGCTCGAGCACCTGATTCGCAACGCCCAGGATGCGACTGCCGACGATGGCAGCGTGCGCGTCCGGATCCTCAAAAAGTTGTCCCAGGCCTGCCTGCGGGTCGAAGACAGCGGCAGCGGCATGGATGAAGAATTTATCCGCGAACGGTTGTTCAAGCCGTTCGACAGCACCAAGGGCACCCGGGGCATGGGCATCGGCGCCTACCAGGTACGCGATTACGCGCAGACGATGGGCGGGCGGATCAATGTGTACTCGGAGCCGGGCAAGGGTAGTTGTTTTGAAATTCTGCTCCCGCTCGATATCAGCCGTGACAAGAATCAAGCCGTTGCCGCCGATTCGCTGACCGGTACGGGCTGAGGAAAACACCAGGGTGAGCTGATGGCGAAAGATGAAAAAAACAAACTGCTGATCGTCGAGGACGACATGGGGCTGCAGAAACAGCTCAAGTGGTGTTTCGCAGATTACGAGCTGTCGTTCGCCGAGGATCGCGAATCGGCGATCGCCCAGTTGCGGCGTAACGAACCCGCGGTGGTCTTGCAGGACCTGGGCTTGCCACCGGACGCAGCAGGCGTCAGCGAAGGCATCGCCACGCTCGAGGAAATCCTGACGCTCTCGCCCGAGACCAAGGTCATCGTCGTTACCGGCAATGACGACATCGAAAATGCGGTCCGCTCGGTCGGTCTCGGGGCCTATGATTTTTATCGCAAGCCGGTCGATACCGAGGTGCTCAAGCTGCTGGTCGAGCGGGCGTTTTCCATGTGGCATCTC
>JADFSO010000025.1 GCA_022560735.1 Pseudomonadota bacterium | reverse complement strand
TCGATCCGGTCGATGGCCCGCGAGGTCAGCATCAGGCGAGCGATTCTGAGCCAGTCAAAAGCAGGGTCAATGCTGTCATCGGAACGAACCGACGTTTCTTGTGCTGTTTCCGAACTCACGGATGCAAGGCCTGGTGCTTTGGGGGAGTGCGAATAATACCCGCCCGGCGGGCAGCTTGGCCAGAGCGGCATCATTTGTTGCCTGCTTGAATTATGATGACTGATGCGGTTTGAGTCTGCCTACTTGTTCTGCGGCACAAGCGTCTGGAGATAATCGATAATACTTTGCGCTTCGTATTCACTGATCCATTGTGGCGCCTTGCTCCTCATCCGGCTGACGATATGTGGCCACAAATCAGCATTGCCCGGATACTCATCGAGCGCGACGAAAATTCGCTCAAGCGTATGGCAGGCCGTGCATCGCGTCTTGAGGATGTCCCTGCCGTTGTTGCTGTCCAGGTGTACCGTCGGCTGTGCCTGAGGCGTCGCCGTTGCCAGATACGACAATATTCGCTCGGCGTCGGCATCGCTTATCCAGTCGGGACCGGCGCGGTTTTGCATTCTCTTGACTACATGGCGCCGGCTTTCCTCATTGAAAGGTATTAGAAATACACGTTCCAGCCCATGGCAATAACTGCATTTCGCTTCAAAAAAGGCGCGATCGTCCGCCAGCATTGCTTTTTTTCCAACATCTTTTGAATGGGAAAGGAGATATTCCAGTACCTCCTTTTTTTGCTCTTTTTTCAGACCTGCCATCGGCGCCATCATATCCAGTCGCTTTGGCCAACCCTCTTTGGGGGGGTGATTGGGGTCAGGCAGCTTGTGACAGGCATGGCAACGCTTGTTGAAAATCGCCTCGCCGTCTTCAACCGCCGAATACACCGGCAAAGACAGCGAATAGATTGCGATTGCGGTAATCAGGCAGAGAGTTTTCATTGGCATCTTCATTTTTTGAAATGTCCGGAAAGCAACCTGTCGGTCAGGAAAAAGCGGGGCGAGCATGTTTTTTTGTGCTCGCCCCACAAGTTTCTCATTGACCAGTCTCGCTAGAAGGCTGCGTGGAGTTGTAAGGTCAAACGCGAATCTTCCTGTGCCGGTGTGGGTGCATTGTAGCGATCCCAATACTCCAGGTATCCCTTGATGTTCTGGGTGATGTAGCGGGTCAAAGTCAACGTGATCTCGTCGAAGTTGTCTGCTCCATCATTCTGCTCGTAGGTATCGAAGCGAATCAGCGGCACCCAGGTGGGCCGCATGGATTCGTCTTTGAATACGTACATCGCCTGCAGGGAAAAGACGTCATTGTCCTGCTCGCCAATACCGCCGACCAGGTCGTCGGTGGCGGTGACCCATGCACCCTGGACCCTGAGACCCGCTCTATCGACCAGGAACTGGACGCCATAGCGACTGTACTCGAGGTTGGTCATCTTGTCTTCACCATCGACAAAGAATGCGCCAATCATGATGTCGTCGGTGATATCGACATTAAACAGACCGCTGATATTGGATGGTTCCTCACCCTCGGCATCGCCAGCAGCGCCGCTGTAGTTGATGTTATAGAAGAACTTCTCGTTCAAGCGTCCATAGGCGCCGATGTTTTGCCGCGCCGACCGCAGTTTGCCGCCAGCATCCGCGCCGCCAAAGCTTTGGTCGATCACGGCGACAGACCCGCGCGTCAACCGGAAGTGGTTGCCCAGGAAACCGTATGAGTCGGCCCAGAATTCCGGTCCATAGACGAACTGAAGATTGAATTCATCGCTATAGTGATAATTCAGCACCAGTGGTGCGACCTCCAGCTCAAAACCGGTTTCGTCTTCCGCTTCCATTTCAAAATAACCGGACCAGCGATCACCGAGTGTGCCGGCCAGGATGATTTCGACTTCATGCAAGGCACGGAGTTTTTGTTCGCCGGAGTCCTTTTTGTCGTACGGACGCGAAACCAGGATTGCGGAAATCGGGAAATTTTTATCCAGTTTCAGGAAATCGGAAATGTCAGATGTTACTTCTCCACCCCGATCCACATCGCCAGGGAAACGATAACCCGCTTCCTTGAATCTGCGGCCGGCACGGTTCAGCTGTGGATAGGCGGTATGGCAGGAAGAACAATTGATCTCGTACTTCCTGGCAAAGGCAGGAACAGCTCCCGCGGTATCCACCCAAAGGAACAATGCCAGAAACAGCATTGCTGCGAACGAACTAAAAATGCTTGTCTTGTTGGTCATGGTTACTACCTCTCATCTTTTAAATCGGTGGATGCATCGGCGTAACCGTAAAAATCGGGCATCTCCTGCCCTTTTCCTATGGCGACATCCGTTGCCCCCAGGTCTTATTTCAGGTTCTAATTTAGGCCCAAATTCAGGTCATTTGTATAAGAGCTTTCCACGCAGAATCAGGGTTTACCGTAACACGTAAATCATCGAAAAAAGGACTTGCCGGCCTGTTGATTTTCTGCGGAATGGCTTGCACGTGATATAAGAATGCCGATGCCGGTCTGCTGTGTGGTGAGAGGCCGGCATGCTATTTGCGGCGACTGTTACAAGAATTGTTGCAAGGTGCTATTTTGGGGCCGCTCTCTTTCCAATCTTCAAAATAACCGGCTAATCCAAGGGGTATCCATGAAAGTCGCAGAGCTTTTCGTTCGTTGCCTGGAAAAAGAAGGCGTCAGGTACGTGTTTGGCATACCCGGTGAAGAAAACATCGATTTCATGGATGCTTTGCTGGACAGCAAGCTCGAATTCATCCTGACGCGGCACGAACAGGGGGCGGCATTCATGGCCGATGTCTATGGCCGGCTGACCGGCAGGGCCGGTGTTTGCCTCGCGACCCTGGGCCCGGGCGCGACCAACCTGGTCACCGGGGTGGCCGATGCGAACATGGATCGGGCGCCGGTCGTGGCGCTTGCCGGCCAGGTCGATACCGGTCGCATGCACAAGGAGAGCCATCAGCACCTGGACCTGGTAAAGCTGTTCGAGCCGATTTCCAAGTACTCGACGCAGATTCGCACGCCGGGCGTGGTTCCCGAAGTCATACGCAAGGCATTCAAGGACGCGGAGAGAGAGAAACCGGGGGTCAGTTTCATCGAGTTGCCGGAAGACATCGCCGATATGCCCGCGGATGGCGAGCCGTTGAAAGTCCAGCGCCCGAGCCGGCCGTATCCGACGCCGCAGAAAGTGGAGCAGGCGGCGCAGCTGATATCCGCTTCGCGAAACCCGATCGTGCTGGCGGGCAATGGCGTGATACGCGGCTCCGCCAGCGGCGAGCTGGTGGCGTTTGCCGAGCAGCTCAATATACCGGTGGCGATGACTTTCATGGCCAAGGGTGCGCTGCCGTTTTCCCATCCGCTGTCGCTGGGTACCGTGGGGCTCCAGGGTACGGACTATGTCGCCAGCGGTTTTGCAAAGGCGGACCTGGTCATTTGCGTCGGTTACGACCTGGTCGAGTACGCGCCGGCAAGCTGGCATCCGAACCGGGATAAGAAGATTATTCACATAGACGCGACACCGGCCGAAGTGGATGCGCATTATGTGCTCGAGGCGGGGGTCGTCGGCGACATCGCCGAGGCCCTGAATGAGATCGCAGACCGGGCCCGTCCGCGGGAGAGCAAGATTGCGTACACCCTGCGCCAGATCATCGTGGACGAACTGCAGGCCTATGAAAATGACCAGGGGTTCCCGGTCAAGCCGCAGAAAATCGTCTCTGACCTGCGCCGGGCGCTGGACAAGGAAGACATCGCCATCTCCGATGTTGGCGCCCACAAGATGTGGATGGCCCGGATGTACAAGGCAGAGGCGCCGAATACCTGCATCATCTCGAACGGCTTCGCGTCGATGGGTATCGCCTTGCCCGGTGCGATTGCCGCAAAGCTGACTTATCCCGAGCGAAAAGTCGTGGCCGTTACCGGCGATGCCGGTTTCCTGATGAATTGCCAGGAACTGGAAACAGCCGTGAGACTCGGACTGGAGCTGGTTGTCTTGATCTGGAACGACAGCAAGTACGGGCTGATCGAGTGGCACCAGAACAAAAAGTTCGGTCGTACCAGCCACATCGATTTTACCAATCCCGACTTTGTCAAGTTTGCCGAAAGTTTCGGCGCCAAAGGATACCGGGTGGCAAGCGCCGGCGATCTCTTGCCGACGCTCGAGCAGGCGCTTTCCTGTGGCACGGTCGCGATAATCGATTGCCCGGTCGACTACCGGGAGAACATGTTACTTACCGAAAAACTGGGGAATCTGCAGGTCAGGATTTGACATGAGCGAGCATTTTGCATTGATGGTGCCTGGCGCCAGCGCGGATGGCAAACCGCTGACGGTAAGGGCGCCATTTGACAACCAGGCGATCGCGACCGTCGAGCGGGGTGGCCAGGCGGCGGCGGAACAGGCGCTGGCGACGGCCCATGCCTTGTACCGCAACCGGGACGGTTGGCTCAGCCCGGCCCGGCGAATCGAAATCCTCAAGAAGATTGCGGATCTGCTGCACCGGCAAAGAGAGTTCCTGGCGACCGAATCTGCGCGCGAGGGCGGCAAGCCGTTGCCGGATTCGCTGGTCGAGATAGACCGCGCCGTAGACAGTTTTCGCAGTTGTGTCGATCATCTGCGCGTCCAGGCGGGCAACTGCATTCCAATGGATATCACGCCGTCATCGGCAAATCGCCTGGCGTTTACCATTCATGAGCCGATCGGCGTGGTGCTGGCGTTCAGCGCTTTTAACCATCCCTTGAACCTGATCGCTCACCAGATCGGCCCGGCGATCGCCGCCGGTTGCCCGGTCATCATCAAACCGGCCGAAGCGACGCCGCTATCGTGCATGCGCATCGTCGCCATGGTCCGCGAGGCGGGTCTGCCCGAGGGTTGGTGCCAGGCGCTGTTGACGACCGGTCGCGATGTTTCGCTGGCGCTGGTGAGCGATCCGCGAGTGGCTTTTTTCAGCTTTATCGGCAGCGGCAAGGTTGGCTGGATGCTGCGCTCGAAGCTGGCTCCCGGTACCCGCTGCGCGCTCGAACACGGCGGGGCGGCGCCGGCGATCGTCATGGCTGACGCCGACCTGGACCAGGCGGTTCCGTTACTCAGCAAGGGCGGCATGTATCACGCCGGTCAGGTCTGCGTGTCCGTGCAAAGAATTTTCGCGCATAGCGAGATCATCGACAAGTTGGCGCAGCAACTGGCCCGGGCCTGTGGCGACCTCAGGGTCGGCGATCCCACGCTGGCGGAAACCGAGGTCGGGCCGCTGATCCGCGAGGCCGAAGTGCAAAGGGTGGATGAATGGGTTCGCGAGGCGATAGCCGGTGGCGCCGGTTTGTTGTGCGGCGGAAAAATTCTTTCGGCCACGACTTACCAGCCGACCGTGTTGCTGAATCCGCCGGCCGATGTGCGGGTCAGCACGCAAGAGATCTTTGGTCCGGTCGTCTGCATTTACGAGTTCTCCGATATCGATGACGCGATCGCCCGGGCAAACAGCCTGCCGTTTTCGTTCCAGGCCTCTGTGTTTACCCGGGACATCGACAGCGCGTTGCGGGTTAGCCGGCGTATCGATGCGGCGTCGGTCATGATCAATGACCACACTGCGTTTCGCGTCGACTGGATGCCATTCGCGGGCTTCAAGGAATCGGGGTACGGCGTCGGTGGAATTCCTTATACCCTGAAAGATATGCAGGTAGAGAAACAGATAATCATCAAGTCCGGGGAAATATAACCGGTACAGCGCTGGACTCACACTTGAACAGGAGCGGTTGGTGTCATGAGCATGATGCGTGGTTTTGTCTATTTTCTGTTGGCGCTTGCGGTGGCGCTGACCGGCTTTGCTCTGACCGGCGGTCCGTCCTGGCTACTCTGGCCGGCGTTTGTCTTCCTGGCCTTCGGCTTGCTGGGTATTTGGGATATGACCCAGATACGCCACAGCGTGATGCGCAATTACCCGATTTTTTCTCACATACGCTGGATATTCGAGGGTATGCGGCCCGAATTTCGGCAGTACTTTTTCGAGTCGGATCTTAGCGGCACGCCGTTTAACCGCGAACAAAGATCGCTGGTTTACCAGCGCGCCAAAAACGTAGAAGACAACAAGCCCTTTGGTACGGAAAAGGATGTCTACGAATCTCACTATTCCTGGGTGACCCACAGCGCCAGCCCGCGACCCGTTCAGGAAAAGCAGTTCCGCGTCGAGATTGGCGGCAAGTCTTGCAGGGCTCCGTATTCGCTCTCGGTTTTCAATATTTCGGCGATGAGCTTTGGCTCTCTCAGCGGCAACGCCATCGAGGCGCTCAACAAGGGCGCGAAGGAGGGCGGATTCGCCCACGACACGGGCGAGGGCAGTATCAGTCGCTATCATCGAAAGCATGGCGGCGATCTGATCTGGGAAATCGGCAGCGGCTACTTCGGCTGCCGCCACGAAGACGGCAGTTTCAATCCGGATCTGTTCGCGAGCCAGGCGGCGACCGATCAGGTCAAGATGATCGAAATAAAATTGTCGCAGGGCGCCAAGCCTGGTCATGGCGGTGTCCTGCCGGGTTCGAAAGTCAGCGAAGAAATCGCGGAGGCCCGGCATGTCCCGGTGGGTCGGGATTGCATCTCGCCGGCGCGGCACAGCGCTTTTTCCACGCCGGTCGAATTGATGCAGTTTATCGCTCGTCTGCGCGAGCTGTCAGGCGGCAAGCCGGTTGGGTTCAAGTTGTGCCTCGGCCACCACTGGGAATTTGCCGCGCTGGTCAAGGCGATGCTCAAGACCGGCATATGCCCCGATTTTATCGTCGTGGATGGCTCGGAAGGCGGTACCGGCGCGGCGCCGCTGGAGTTTTCGAATCATATGGGCACACCGCTTCGCGAGGGCCTGTTTTTTGTCCACAACCTGATCTACGGGGCGGGCCTGCGGGAGCAGATCAAACTGGGTGCGAGCGGCAAGATCGTTTCCGCTTTCGACATGGTTCGTTACATGGCGATCGGTGCAGACTGGTGCAACTCCGCCCGTGGCTTCATGTTCTCTGTCGGCTGCATCCAGTCGCAGGTCTGCCATACCAATCGCTGCCCGGTCGGCGTCGCCACCCAGGACAAGAAACGCAGCCAGGCGCTGGTCGTGGCAGACAAATGGCGCAGGGTCGCGAATTTTCATCGCAACACCATGTCCGCGCTGGCCGAATTTGTTGCGGCCGCCGGTTTTGACCACCCCAAAGATCTGCGGCCCTGGCATTTCTACCGGCGCGTCGGATCGGCGTATACCAAGCCCGGACATTTGTTGCATGAGTTTCTCGACAAGGGCGAAATCCTTGCCGGCACGGAAAAGGAACCGTGGGCAACGGCCTGGGCGCTGGCGGATCCGGACACCTTCCGCCCGCGCGAAATTGCTCATCGTGAGCTTTGCCCGCCGCAGGCTGGGGTAAACTGACGATCGTGCCAAACAATAACCTTAACGAGCGATGACCGATCTGTATTATGCGGCGGCCTGCCAGACCGATTTTCCCAGTCCAGCCGGGCGTGGGGAGATCGGCGCCAATAGCAAACGCATGTGCGAAATCATCGAGCAGACGATTTGCGGTTACGAACCGTTTTTCGATATCCGGCTGCTGGCATTTCCGGAATTCGCGCATTCGCCGCCAGCCTATCCGACCGTCGCCGCGTTGCGGGAAAAGCTGGCCATACCGGTTCCCAACGAGCACACGGATGCCTATGAAAAGCTGGCCAGGAAGTATGGCTGCTATATCCAGACCGGTTCGTTCCTGGAGGCAGACCCGGATTATCCGGACGCGGTTTTCAATACCACCGTACTGATCGGGCCGGGCGGAATCCTGTCAAAGTATCGCAAGGTGAATCCGTGGCTGCCCTGGGAAGTGCATACGAGTCCGCATGATATTGCCGATTACCCGCACGATCCTTTGCCGGTCGTCGAAACCGAGCTGGGCCGGCTGGCGGTCGCGACTTGTTACGACTGGCTTATCCCGGAGACCATTCGCGAGCTGGCGTTCAAGGGGGCCGAGTTGATCGTCCGCATTTCCGCCTACATGGATCCGTGGGGTACCGCGCAGCCCATGGATTGGTGGACCTTGATAAACCGCACGCGGGCGCTCGAGAACTCGGTCTATGTCGTGGCCGCCAACCAGGGAGCCAGCTTCAGGAACTACCCGCCGTTTAGCTGGCCCGGTGGCAGCATGGTGGTCGATTATGATGGACGGATACTGGCGCAGGCGGATCCCGGCCCCGGCGAAAAAGTCGTGGTTGCGCCGATTCACATAGACATGCTGCGCGCCGAAAGAGAACGCCGCAGCGGTCATGATATGCGCGCCCATCTGCGCACCGGTTTGCACAGTTATTTCCGGAAAGAATGGCTGGAGCCGGCCAGCGGGCCGATTGACAGCGCGAGTATCAAGGTTCGGATCGACGACGCCAAGAGCCGGCTAAAGCAGAACCAGCAAGGCAAAGACGGAGCGAAACAATGAAGCAAGGCTGGCGCGGTCAAGCAACGGGCATTGCGCTGATCCTCGGTGGGCTGATCCTGCTCAACGCCTGCGAACGGCAGGCCACCGGGCCGAGTGCCGAACAAATCGCGATGAATAACCGCGGTGTCGCCCAGATGGGTCATTTCAACTATGCCGCGGCCCACGAGACCTTTGCTGCGCTGATCGAGAAATACCCGGGGTGGACCGATGCCAGGGTCAACCTTGCGATTGCCACGCTGAACCGCCAGCTGGAAGGCGATGATGCGGCGGCGCTCGCCATCGTCGACCAGGTGCTCGCCGATGAGCCCGGTCATGTCCGGGCCGATTATGTCGCCGGGTTGCTGCGTTTGTACCTCGGCGAAACCGCCGCGGCGTTGTCTCATCTTGGCCGGGTAACGGCAGCCGATCCGCAGGATGCCTATGCCGCTTACTACCTCGGGCAGGTGCTGCTGCAGGTGAGTCAGCCGGACAAAGCGCTGGAGTGGTATCGGAAAGCCATGGAGCTGGATCCATACCTGCGCTCCGCCTATTACAGTTCCGCGCTGATTTTGCGGCGACAAGGCGATCGGGAACAGGCGATCCGCATGCTGGCCGATTACCAGCGGTTCAAGGACAACCCGCGGGCGCGGCTCGCGGAATTCAAGTACACGCGCATGGGACCGAAGGCCGAGGCGATTGCTTTGGGAGGCATCGCCGCCGTCGAAACCGCCGAACTCGCCGGTCCGGTATTTGCCGATGCCATTGAACATTTGACGGGTCTTCCGGTGGGCGAGCTCAGCAGCGCCGATATCGACCAGGACGGACAGCAGGACTTGTTCATTGCCGCAGCGGGAGGGTCACTGGTACTGCTTGGCGCCGGCGGCACGTTTCAGCCGGCGTATGAGCACCCGCTGAGCGGGGTCAAACGCGTGCGGGGCGCCCTGTGGGGGGATGTCGATAACGATGGCCTGCTCGATGTTTATTTTTGCCGCGAGGGGAAAAATCAGCTCTGGCGTCAGACCGCCGCCGGAAGCTGGCATGCGGACACGGCGGCACCGCTGGACCATGCGGGCCACTGTGCCGGCGGTGCGGTTTTCGATGCGGATCACGACGGCGATCTCGATTATTTTTTTGTCAACGGCGATGGCCCTGTCGAGTTGTTGAACAACAACCTGGATGGCAGCTTCCGTCGGCTCGCGGCGGGCCAGGGCCTGGCTGGCGACCGGCAGGGTGGCCGCCAGGTGCTGGTCGCGGATCTCGACAGCGATCGTGACGCCGACCTGATCGTGCTGAATCGACGGCCACCACATGCCGTGTATCTCAATGACAGGCTCTGGAAATATCAGCCGGCCGCTGGCCTCGACGATTTTATCGGGCAGCCGTTGAATGCGATTGTGGTCGGCGATCTGGATGCCGATGGCCGGGTCGAGATCTATGGCGCGGATCCTGAGGGCCGCCTGCTGGTCTGGTCACGATCGCCAACCGGAGCCTGGCAGCGCAGCGAGCTGATGCGCAACCCATCTGCGGCGAACTGGCTGGCGTTGCAGGATTTTGACGGCGATGGTTATGAGGAACTGATCTGGGCCGATGATACCGGCACCCGCCTGATCGCCCTGGCCGGAGCAAGCGCCGGGACCGCAACCGTCCTCGGCAGCGGTCCATCGGCCGCACACCTGGCGCTGGTGCGCGATGGTCAGCGAGGCGCATCACTGATTTTGCTGGATAACCAGGGTCGGCTCACAGAACTGCCGCCGGGACCGGGACGGCATGAATTTGTGTTGCTGGCGCTGACCGGCAAGGCGGAGACGGCGGAGTCGATGCGCTCGAATCGTTCCGGCATCGGCACGCAGGTCGCCCTGCGGCACGGAGCGAGCTGGACCATGGGCAGTACTTTCAGTCGTGACTCGGGGCCCGGCCAGAGTCTGCAGCCGCTGGCGATGGGGCTGGCCGGCCAGCAGGCCGCGGATTTTGTCGCGATCAACTGGTCGGATGGCGTTTTTCAAACCGAGCTGGACCTGGCTGCCGGCCGGCTTTACCGGATTGCGGAAACCCAGCGCCAGCTCTCGAGTTGCCCGGTCCTGTTTGCCTGGGATGGCAAGGAATATCGTTTTATCAGCGATCTGCTCGGCGTCGGGGGTCTGGGCTTTTTTGTCTCGCCGGGGCAGGCGGCGGAACCCCGGCCCTGGGAATTTTTCCTGTTCCCCAAAGACTCCCTGGTGGCCAGAGACGGGCGTCTGCAGATCAAGATAACCGAGCCCATGGAAGAAAACGCCTACCTGGACCAGGTGAGAATTCATGTCTACGACCTACCGGATGGCTGGTCCATGATCATGGATGAACGCATGGCTACCGGCGCGCCGGAGGTCAGCGGCGAGCCGATTTTTTATCGGCACGTGGATTGGCCGGTTTCGGCCCGCAACCAACTGGGACAGGATGTGACCGATAGCATATTGGTAGCCGACCTGAAGCCGGCTGCGACCGGCGCCCGCGACCCGCGTTTTATCGGCAAACTGGCGCAGGATCAGCGCCTGGTGCTGGAATTCGGCAAACCGTTGCGCGCACCGGTCGCTGGCGCCACACCGGTATTGATCGTCGATGGCTGGGTCGAGTACCCGTACTCACAGACCGTTTTCGCGGCGTGGCAAGCCGGTGAATCCTACTCGCCGCCCAGCCTGGAGTATCGGGATGGCGCCGGGAAATGGCACATGCTTTACCCGGAGTTCGGGTACCCGGCGGGGATGCCAAGAAAAATGGCCTTGCCGCTGGATCGCCTGCCCGAAGATGCGACCGCACTCAGGCTGTCGAGCAACCTCGAAGTGTACTGGGACAGGGTTGGCGTCGCCTGGGCCGAGAACCTGGCCAACTACCGGCATGAGGTGCTGCCCTTGCAATCGGCGCGCATGGCGCGCAGCGGTTTTCCGCGGCGTACCACCGGGCCGGAACGACAACCGCATTATCGCTACACCGATCGCAGCCAGTACTGGGATACGCGTTATATGCCGGGTTTTTACACGGAATTTGGCCCGATTACCGAGTTGCTGAACAGACATGACGATGCCCTCGCGATCATCGGACCGGGCGAAGAAGTCCATCTGGAGTTTGCCGAACCCGACCCGCCCGCCGATGGTTACCGGCAATGGCTGGTGCTCGAGGCCAGGGGGAATGCCAAGGATATGGATATGTATACCGTGAATGGCGAAAGCGTCGGGCCGCTGCCGGTAAGTCTGCCGGGGGCGGCTGGCGCGAAGCGGCGGGCAGCGCAGATCAGCGAGCGAAACGACCTGAATTCAAGGTACAATACGCGGTTTCAGGCTGGCCGATAGTCCCTCAACGACCCGGGCGACGAGCGACGCCATACAAGGCGCACGTTCGCAAAAATTCACATGCAAAATGCAACCATCGAGCGCCGGCAATATGTGCCGGCGGTAGGACCAAAACTGCACAGGCTATTGCTGGCGGTGTTCGGGCTGTTTGCCCTGCTCGCCATCAATTCCGTCTATCTGGCCGGGATTACGCTGGCGGAATGGTTCAGTGCAGCGACCTACCAGGATTATTTCTACCAGTGGATGTTCCTGGTGCACCTGGTCCTTGGCCTGGTCATTGTTTTGCCGGTGATTGTTTACGGCATCATTCACATCAACAACGCCAGGCACCGGCCAAACCGCCGCGCGATCAAGGTCGGTTACGCGCTGTTCGCGTTTGCCCTGGTGCTGCTCGCCAGCGGGCTGGTTTTGACTCGCGGCCTGCCGTACCTGGAGGTGCGTGATCCTGCGGCACGGGAGATGGCCTACTGGGTACACGTGATCGTACCGTTGCTGGTGGTCTGGCTGTTCATCCTGCATCGCCTTGCCGGCAAGGGGATAAACTGGAAAGCGGGTGGCGCGGTGGCCCTGGTTGCGGTCTCTTTCGCCCTGGTCATGCTCGGCATCCAGTCGCAGGACCCCAGGCAATGGAATGTGACCGGTCCCGAATCGGGGGAGCAGTATTTTTTCCCATCGCTCGCGCGCACGGCGACGGGCAATTTTATCCCGGCCAAGGCGATGATGATGGCTTCCTATTGCAAGGACTGTCATGCAGACGCGCACCGTGGCTGGGAAGCGAGCATGCATCATCTGGCCTCCTTCAATAACCCGGTATACCTGTTTGCGGTGCGTGGTACGCGGGAATTCACGCTGCAGCGGGATGGCAATGTGCAAGGAGCGAGGTTCTGTGCGGGCTGCCACGATCCGGTGCCGTTTTTCAGTGGCGCGTTCGACGATCCGGATTTCGACGATGTCAACCATCCGACAGCACAGGCGGGAATTACCTGCACCGGTTGCCATGCCATCACCCATGTCAACAGCCCCAGGGGAAACGCGGATTACACGATCGAAGAACCCATTCATTACCCGTTTGCCTACAGCGACGATCCGCTGCTGGCATGGGTCAACCGGATGCTGGTCAAGGCCAAGCCCGAGTTTCACAAGAAGACCTTTCTCAAGCCGTTGCACAAGACCGCGGAGTTCTGCGGTACCTGCCACAAGGTGCACTTGCCGGTTGAATTGAATGGCTATCGCTGGCTGCGAGCGCAGAATCACTATGATTCCTTCCTGCTCAGCGGCGTATCCGGCCACGGTGTGGCCAGTTTTTATTACCCGGACAAAGCGGAGACCTCCTGCAACCAGTGCCACATGCCGTGGCAGGTATCGGAGGATTTCGCCGCTATCCCGGACCCGGTTGGCGGTGATTTTCGCATCCACGACCACCAGTTTCCGAGCGCCAATACGGCGGTACCGCAAATGACGGGTATGCCCGAGTGGGTCAACGAAGCGCATCGCGAATTCCTCGAAGGCTCGTTGCGGCTGGACTTGTTTGGGCTGAGGCGTGGCGGTCGAATCAGCGGCGAGTTGATCGCGCCGTTGCGGCCGGAGATCCCGGCCCTGGTTCCCGGCGAAAGCTACCTGCTGGAAACGGTATTGCGCACGCTGACGCTGGGTCACCTGTTTACGCAGGGGACGGCCGATTCGAACCAGGTCTGGATAGAGATCACGGTATCCGCGGGGGACAGGCTCATCGGCCGCAGCGGTGTAATGAACGATCTGGGCGAGGTCGATCCCTGGTCCTGGTTTGGCAACGCCTATGTTGTCGACCAGGAAGGTCGCCGAATCGACAGGCGCAATGCGCAAGACATCTTTGTCAACCTCTATAATCACCAGATTCCACCGGGCGCCAGTGAAGTCGTTCACTATCGCTTTACCGTGCCGGTGGACATCGACGGGCCGCTAACGGTCAGCGCGGCGCTGAAGTACCGGAAATTCGATACCACGATGATGCGTTACGTGCTGGATGATCCGCAGGCGGTCAACGACCTTCCCGTCGTCACCATAGCCACCGATTCGATAAGCTTTCCGGTGCGGAACCCGGCCATCGGCGCCGCCGTCGTTCCGGATATACCGGAATGGCAGCGCTGGAACGATTATGGCATCGGCTTGCTGCGAACCCCCGGCGCCGGTGAATTGAGACAGGCCGAGGAAGCGTTCCGGATGGTCGAAAACCTGGGTCGGGCGGACGGACCCTTGAACCTGGCCCGCGTGTACTTGCGGGAGGGGCGGCTCGATGAAGCGGTGCTCATGCTTGACAAAGTGGCCCGGCACGAGCCGGCCGCTTATCCCTGGGTCGTCGCCTGGTTTACCGGCCAGCTAAACCGGCAGAACGGTTTTCTCGATGAGGCGATCGAGAACTTCCGCAACATCCTCGATACGCGCTACCAGCTTGCGCGCGATCGTGGTTTCGATTTCAGCCTCGATTACCGGGTCAGCAACATGCTGGCCCAGACACTGCTCGAGCGAGCACAGCTCGAGCGCGGCGATGGGCGCAGGGAAAAGCGCAACTCGTTTATTTCCGAGGCGATCGGCTGGTACCGCCACACGCTGGGCATCGAGCCGGAAAACGCGGAGGCGCACTACGGCCTGTCCCAGGCATACGCACAGTCCGGCGAAACTGGCTTGTCGGAGGAGCACCGTCGCCTGTACCAGACCTACAAAGTGAACGACAATGCGCGTGACCGAGCCATTGCGCTGGCCAGGCGCATGAATCCGGCCGCCAACCACGCCGCCAACCCGGTGGCGATTTACGATCTGCATCGCGAATCCGTTAGCGCGGGTTTGCCTGCGGCGCACGCTTCGGACTGAGAGCCATGCAAGAGAACAAGGAACAAAAACTGCCGGCAGAACCGGATTTGATGGAGCAGGATGACGCGATCATCGGCCGGGTGTTTCGCTGGTCGTTATTGGTCATGATCGGGCTGGCGGTTGTCGTATTGATCGTGCTTTTTTCCGGCCGCGGGGAAGAACGGCCCGAACCGGTTGCGGAAGCCAGGCTGGCAGGTCCGGAACAGCTCTCGGAGACTCGCGACCGGTCGCCGCCGCAAGTTCATTTCTCGGATATGGCTGACGATTGGGGCATCGATTTCGTCCACGAAAATGGCGCCTATGGTGAGCGGTTGCTGCCGGAGACCATGGGGAGCGGGGTCGCGATTTTCGATTATGACGGTGACGGCGATCAGGACCTGTTTTTTGTCAACGGAAAAAGCTGGCCGTGGCGGGAACAAACGGCCGGGGCAACCCAGAGGCTCTACCGGAATGACGGAGACCGGGGTTTCACCGATGTCAGTGCGGCGACCGGCGTGAACCTGGAACTGTACGGCATGGGCGTCGCCACCGCGGATTTTGACAACGATGGATGGACGGATATTTTTATCACGGCGGTTGGCGCCAACCGCTTGCTGCGCAACATAGGCGGCGACCATTTTGTCGAGGTCAGCGCGGCCGCGGGGGTTGCCGGCGATGACGACGCGTGGAGTACAGCCGCGGTTTTCTTCGATGCCGATAACGATGGGGATCTGGATTTGTTCGTCGCCAATTACGTCGAATGGTCACGGGATATCGATCTCGAGGTTGACTACCGGTTGACCGGTATCGGTCGCGCGTTCGGGCCGCCGGCCAATTACGCTGGAACGCAGGCCTACTTTTACCTGAACAATGGTGACGGCAGTTTTACCGACAAATCAGAGTGGGTGCAGGTGTTCAACCCGGCCACCGGCGAAGCGATGGGCAAGGGGCTCGCGGTTGTGCCGATCGACCTGAACCATGACGGCTGGCTGGATCTTGTGGTCGCCAATGACACGGTGCGGAATTTCGCTTTTGAAAATCTTGCGGGACATGGATTCCGGGAAACAGGATCCGATCTGGGTCTTGCGTTTGATAATGCGGGTCACGCAACAGGCGCAATGGGCATGGATACGGTGGCGCATGGCAATAACGGCGATGTCGTTGTCGCCATCGGCAATTTTGCCAACGAGATGACATCGTTCTATGTCGCCCAGGAGGGCAGCGGCTTGTTTAGCGACCAAGCGATCCTCGTGGGGATTGGCCCGGTCAGCCGCCAGGCGCTGAGTTTTGGATTGTTTTTCCTCGATTACGACCTGGATGGGCGGCTGGACTTTTTTCAGACCAACGGACACGTGGAGCCGGAAATCAATACAGTCCAGCCAAGTCAGAATTATCGTCAGGCCAGCCAGCTGTTCTGGCAATGCGGACAGGATTGCCAGCGGCAATACATACCCATCGCGGTTGGCCAGGCCGGTGACCTGGGGATACCGCTGGTTGGGCGGGGGGCCGCCTATGGCGATCTCGATGGCGATGGCGATCTCGATATTGTGATTACCCAAAGCGGCGGCCGACCGGTGATTTTGCGAAATGACCAGCGCACCGGGCACCACTGGTTACGTGTACGCCTGGACCAGGGAGCGCTTGGTCGAAGCCCGGTAGGGGCGATCGTGACCTTGACCAGCGGCGGTGTGACTCAACAAAGGACGCTGAACCCGACCCGCAGCTACTTGTCCCAGATGGAGCCCGTCCTGACTTTTGGTTTGGGTGAAAATTCAGTGGTAGAAAGGCTTCGGGTGCTGTGGCCGGATGGCCGGGCGGCAGAAATTCCGGTGCCGGCGGTGGACCGGGAAATGCGTGTAGCGTGGCCGGACGGAAACGACGCAGCCGAATCGGCAAAAGAAACAAACGAATGAATTTGCGCAGCGACAGATTATCCAATATCTCCAGGGCCTCGAGCGCCGGAATCCGCGCATGGGTTTTGCTCGCGCTGGTTTGCGGCTCATGGTCGATCGCACAGGAAACCAGCGCGCAGGAAAGCGGGACGCCACAGGACAAGGAAATCGTCCTGGTGGAAGTTCCACTGCCGGATCTTAGCCGCTTGCGGCCGGAGATCCGCGAACTGATCGAACCGGCCATCGCCTATTTTGAGGCTGGGCGGGACGAACTCGACGGTGCGGAGCTGGGCTTTCATTTTGGCCGCCTGGGCATGCATTTCCACGCCTACCGCATGCTGAATGAAGCCAGGGCTGCGTACAGGAACGCATTGCTTCTGGATTCGGGGAACTTTCGCTGGAGTTACCTGGTTGCCCTGGTCATGGAAGAACTCGACCAAACCGATCGTGCGATTGCCATGTTCGGGATCAGTCTCGCACTCGAACCTTCGAATATTGCGGCTCGAACCCGATTGGGGCTGCAGCTTATTCGCCGGGGAGCCATCGAGGAGGCGGAGGCGCAATTGCAACAGGTTTTGAAGCTGGAAAACAGGAATGCCGTAGCGTTGGCCGGCATGGGCCAGATCGCTCTGGAGCGAAAGCAGAATCAGCGGGCGACTTCCTATTTCCTGCGCGCGCTGGAATCACAACCGGAGGCCGGTTATTTACACAACCAGGCGGCAGCGGCCTATCGTGCGATGAACAATGAGGACAGCGCAGACCAGCATCTGCAGCAGGTCAATCAGCGCATACCGGTCATCGAGGATCCGGTTCTTGCTTTCGTGGATGCTCACCGGGTTGCCCCGGCGGAGTACTTGCGCACGAGCGGTGAGCTGGTGCAAGCAGGCAAATACAAGGAAGCAGTCAAGGTCTTGCAGCTGGTGACCGCCATCAGCCCCGGTTTTCAGCCGTTGTTTGTCGCGTTGGCGCAAAGTCACCGCGCGCTCGAGCAGGATAATGCCGCCCATGCTGCGATCGACGAAGCGCTGAAACTCAGTCCGTCGGATCCGGGGGCAAATTTTATCAAGGCCGTATGGCTGGATCAGGATGGCAGCGCCAATGTTGCGGTTGGCTTTTATCGTTCCGCGCTGAACGGACGACCGGAATTTGCCAGGGCGCGTATGTTGCTCGCCAACACGCTGATGAGATTGCGACGCTTTACCGAGGCGACCGTGCAATATCAGCGAGTAGTCGCGGAAGATCAGCAACACATGATCGCGCAGTTCCTGCTTGGCATGGCGTACCTGGTACAGGGAAACTGCGCCGCTGCGATCGGGCCAATCGGTGATTCGCTGGCCCTGGGCCCTGACAATGTGAGGGTCAGGACTGTAGCTGCCCGGCTTTACGCAACTTGCTCGTCAGCTACTGCCGACCAGCGGACGCGGAGCCTGGCTTATGCGCGCGACCTGTACAAGGAGATGTCCGGTGTCGAAATGGCGGTGACGCTGGCCATGGCCCTGGCTGCCAACGGTGAATTCGCCGAGGCGGTGGAATACCAGGCCGAGGCCATGTTCGAGGCAATACGGGAGCAGGACACCGCTCGGAAAGATATCTTGTATGGTGATATGCAGCGGTATCAGCAGAAAAAACGAGCGCTCAAGACATGGCCGGATGGGGCGGAGATATTTCTGCCGCCAACGAATCTTCGGGAGCAGCGCGCGGCGAACGGTAGTCCCGCAACGGCCGGGTAGCAATAACGATCGGCAAAGGGAAATCTGCGCCGGCAGGAGACAGTAATGGGATTCAAAACAGATCAGGACATTGAGAAATTTGCCGAGTGGCTGAAGGAGCAGATTCAGGGCATGAATCGTCATGTATACACCAGCGGACTGATTTCCACGGAGGCGTCCGGCCGGTGTGTATGGGCGGTGCCGCATCTCGTGTTTCTTGGCCAGATCTGGCCAATGCAAGACCGCTCAAAGAAGTACTGGGTTATATCCGGCCTGGATCTGCCGACGGACCACATTGATGACAGTATGGCCGCGACCCCACGTGACGCTGCACGCCACTTTTCGATGAAGTGGCAGCTGCAAAGTTCCAAGGTTGCGGAGTTGGGCGAGCAAGGCAAAAGCGATGACGGTTCCACGGCCGCTACGGACTGGCAGCAAATCGCCGGCAGTTTGCAATCGAATGCCGAAGCGCTGTATACGCT
Organism: Pseudomonadota bacterium; assembly: GCA_022560735.1. Lineage (GTDB taxonomy): Bacteria > Pseudomonadota > Gammaproteobacteria > Steroidobacterales > MnTg04 > MnTg04. The sequence continues at coordinate 20,148 of JADFSO010000025.1, read as the reverse complement.
GATCGAGCGTGACGAGCTGTGGGATACTGAACAAGGCTCCGTGGCAAATGTGCTGGCTGCCATCGGACAGCAGGAGGCCGACGACACGGTGCAGTAGAGGGTCGTGCGCTTACTTGACCCGGTTGACGCGCACCGACTTGTTGACGCCTTCGACCTTTAGTAGATAGCTGTTGAAGGCCTTGCGTTTGATGGTTGCGATCGGGTGACTTGAGCCGCGCCAGGACATCGTGGAATTGACGTCTTTCTGCACCCAGACCTGGCCATTTTCCAGCCGGAAAACGGTTCTGCCATCCCAACCATCGAAATCGTTGATGATGCGGCTGCTTATTTTCTTGACGCCTTTGACGGCAGCCTGGTTTTCCAGGCCAAAAATGTCCTGGTAGCTGGATACGCCGGTTACGGGAGCTGGCTCGGTCGCGGGTGCGGCCGAAGTGGTGATGGGCGCAGAAACGGGTATCGGTGCGGTCTCAGTGCTCGCCACGGGAGCGGGCGGCGTGGCCTGGGTACTGGCAGCCGGCATTGCGGGCGCTGGAACGGCTGCGACAGGCGCCGTGTCAGCCTGGCCGCTGGCGCCTGCGAGCTTGTCGAAACAGGCGAGGCGCGCGTTGGAATTATTGATAGCGGCACAGTCTGCCAATGACTCTGCGGCAAAGCCGTATCGTGGAGTGAGCAACAGGAAGCAAGCTATGGCAAGGAATATCAGTCGATTCATGGTCATCTGGCCCCGTGTTTTTGTGTGCCAAACATATTATTCATTCGTCCCCAAGGCAAGTCTGGCACTTGCCCGGCTGGCAGGAAGCCGCATAATGCGGGCACGACAGCAGGAAAAATTTTGACCAATCAAAAAAAACCACATGCCGAAATAACCCGCCATTACCTGCTCGGAGACTCCGCCCACAAGCATGGGCAGCTCGAAGAGGCCCGGGAGCATTACGTCGCGGCATTGCGATTGGACCCCGAACACGCCGATGCGTTGCATTCTTTGGGCAGCATAGATGCGACGTTCGGCGAGTTTGATGACGCCGAGCGGCTGGTCCGCAAGGCCATCGTCATCAACCCCATGCAAGCAGGTTTCCTCAACACGCTTGGCAATATCCTGCGGGCGCGCAAGCAATACACGGAAGCGGCTTTTGTCTACCAGCAGGCGCTGCAGATTCAACCTGGGCTGGCGGTCGCTCACAACAGTCTCGGCATGGTGTTCAAGGAGCAGGCCAATCACGAGCAGGCCATCGAGTGTTACTTCAAGGCCCTGGAGCTGGACCCGGAGAATGCAGCGGTTTACAACAACCTGGGCCGGGCCCTGAATAATCGTCGCAAGTTCGACGAAGCGGCCGATGCGTTCCTGCGGGCGCTCACCATTCAACCGAGGTTTGCCGAGGTGCATAACAATCTCGGTCATGTCTACCGTGCGCAGAAAAAACTTGACGAGGCGGAAGATTGTTTTCGAAACGCGATCAACTGCGACGGAGAACTGGTCGGCGCTTACCACAATCTCGGCACGATCATGATGATGAAAGGCCGTCCGCTGGAAGCGGCCGATGCCTTTGCAACGGCAGTGCGGTTGAATCCCGGCGACCTGGCCTCCAGGCTTAGCGAGGGGATCAGCCTGCATACCGCGGGAAAACTGCAAGCGGCGGTTGCTGCCTACCAAGCCGTGCTGAAACGAAATCCCGGGAATTCGGAAGCATGGCTGGCATTGGGGCTGGTCTTTAATGAACTCAGGCAACCAGGCGAGGCGCGCGACGCGCTGGAGAAAGCAATTGCCTGCGATCCGGAAAACCCTCGTCCTTATGCAGAGCTGGCGGCGCTCCACGAGGACCTGGACGAGTTGGAGGAGGGGATGGCGGTGGCCATGAAGGGGCTGGCGATCAACCCGGGGGATCCGGGAATCAACCTGGAGATAGCCAAATTCGAGCGCCGCAATGGCGATATCGCCAGGGCGATAGACCGGCTTGAGAAATTCGATTTATCGGCTTTCGATCACCGGCTGGGACAGCAGTTCAGTTATGAACTTGGTCTTGAAAAAGACCGCGCCGGAGAGTTTGAGCAGGCCTTCGAACTATTCGAGACGGCCAACCGCCATGGCCGGATGAACGAAAGGCTGCAACAGGTCGATGCGCAGCGGTTTCTCAAAAAGATCGACGACCTGCATGGGTTTTTTGAACGCGAGGATGTCGCTGCGTGGCCCACCGCGGAGCCGGTCGATCCTGCCGATACACCGGTCTTCTTTTTCGGTTTCCCGCGGTCCGGAACGGCGCTGACGGATCTGCTGCTCGATGGCCACCCGATGATTCGGACGCTCGGGGAGAAACCGACCATCAACGCCGTCGAAATGGCAATCGCCGGTGATCAGGCCGGTTACCCGGAAAAACTGAAAAGCCTGGAAAGCGGTGAACTGGAAAAATTGAGGCAGATCTATTTTGCGGAGGCGGACAAGCATGTCGAGCGGGGCGGGGAGGCGATCATCGTCGACAAGCTGCCGATTCGCACGATACATGCGGGGTTGATCCGGCGGCTGTTCCCCGACTCGAAAATGGTGTTTTCCGCGCGTCATCCCTGCGATGTCTGCTTGTCCTGTTTTATGCAACAGTTCAACAGCAATGACGCGTTTGCCAACTTCTTCAGTCTTGAGGACACGGTCAACCTCTATGACAAGGTGATGCGCTTGTGGCAGACCTATGTCGGCCGGCTGGATTTGAATGTACACATGCTGCGCTACGAGGACTTGGTTGGCGATCCCGAGCGAGAGGCAAGAAACCTGACCCGCTTCCTTGGCATCGACTGGCGGCCGGAAGTACTGGCATTAAATGAGAATGCAAAGCAAAGAGGACGCCTTGCGAGCAACAGTTATCACCAGGTCACCGGGCCGATCTACCAGCGAGCGGTAGATCGCTGGTTGTCCTATGCGGACAAGTTTGAGCCATTCATGGCAATTCTTGAGCCGCACATACACTATTTTGGCTACAAGAATGCCTGAGCGGGTGATTCAGGGTGCCGGGGGCAGACCGGCCATTCGCCGTTTGTCGGCGAGCGGCGCTGGTGGTGGTGAGTAGAACGGGTTATCCGCGGGCCATGGCCTGACGGCGATCTCGTTCTGCCGGTATCTTTCGAGGTTTCCGTGAGCGAATCTCCTGGCTCCACCGCCGGGCGTATTGGTCAGCAGTGACTGCTGCAAGCGGATTGCTTCGCTGAAATCCCCGCTGGCTGCGAGCGCCATGGCCAGCGTTTCGGCACTGTCGACGCTACGCAGCTTTTCGAACATTGGCCTCGCCAGCGCCAGCCAGCGCAGCTTGTCTGCCAGCCCGGCTGCCGGGCAACTCGAGCCCGAGCGAATCAGACCCTGGTTCAAGGTGCCGGAGGTCGGTTGCAAGGCCAGCGCGCGCTCCATGATCGCGACCGCCGCGAGACAATCACCGCTCGCGTGCAGCGACAGCGCCAGTCTGAACAGCAGCAACACGTCGGTGTTGTCAACGGCGTCAATCTGCTGAAACAGTACGACGGCTTCCGCGAACTGTTGCTGTCTCATGCGGAGATTGGCCAGCAACAACTTCGGTGGTTCGGCCTGCGGGTCGCCCGCGATGGCGATCAGGTAGTGCAGCGCGGCCTGCTTGTCGTCACCGGCTTCCTCGAGCAGGCGGGCCTTGCTGTAGTGTGCCTTGGCGGAGTCCGGCTCCAGCTCAAGCGAAAGCTCGACCTGGGTCCTTGCCTGGCTGGTCTTGCCGAGCAATTCGAGTACCCAGGACAGGGCCAGGTGCGTGGTGGCGTCAGCAGGCCTGAACTCCAGCGCGAGCCGGTAATTTTCTGCCGCAGTCAGCAGGTCCCCGCGCTCGAACGCATCCCTGCCGATGTCCAGATAGGTTCGGGAATTGCGATGCAGGGCGTTGAGTTCAATCAGTAGCTGGTCATCGAACCAGGGTGTGCTGGTTCCCCGCAGATCCATGTGCAGGCGTGCCAGGTCGCGGTCGCCGGTCTGCCGGTACGCCATCCCCAGGTAGTAATGCAGTTGATTTGCGGCAGGCTGGATTTCCAGTGCCTGCTTTAACGGGTCGATGGCGCGGTCAAAATTCCTGTTGGCGATGTGGAACCTGGCTATCCCGGTCAACGCCGCCGCGCTACCCGGCTCGATATTCAGCGCCCGTGAAAAAGCGGTTTTCGCCGCGTCCAGTTGCTGGTTGTCGAGATACACTTGCCCCAGGTGTATCCAGCCGCCCAGGTAAGCGGGGTCCAGTTCCATGGCTCGCAAGTAGTATTTTTGCGCTGCCTCGTAGTCGCCGAGGCGCTGATGACTGAACGCAAGCAGGTAGAGCCAGCGGAAACTGTTTTGATCCAGCGCGATGGCGTTGGCATAAGCAGCCTGCGCCGGTCCGTGCATTTCGTATGCGTGGTAGAGCATGCCCATATTTCCCCAGTCTTCGGCGCGCTTTTTCTTGCCGCCCCTGGCCGCTTCGACTCGCAGCCGCCCTGCCATCAGCCGTTTCTGTACACCAGGTTCCACGCCGCCGAGATCGGGGTGGTTGAGTTCCTGGAGCTGCTCTCCTTTGGCGCAACCGGAAAACATCAACAGCGCCATCAGGAACAGGACCGGCTGCAGTACGCACTTGCCGCTGAAATTCTGCGCCTGCTTTTTAGTCATCTGCCGGCCGGCCCCTGCCGTACTCGATGCGGTGGTAACGATTGGCCGCCAGCCCGGTAAACGACTCCCGCCGGCCGTCCGGCCAGAGTACGAAGAGATGCTGTTCGCCATCGTCGTCGCCGAGCCCGATAATGACCCTGGGGTCGTTTGCCGATGCGTAGCTGCCATCGCGCCGGGTCCGCCGCCAGCGGTGTTTCTTGCCGCCACTCAGCAAAGCGACCCTGGCGCCGATGACCGGATGGCCCCGGGCGGAGACCAGCTCAAGTCCGAGCCAGTGCTTGCGCGTGCCCACCTGGTTAATCAGCAGCCGAGCCGGACCGTTGTTATTGGTGATCAGGACATCGGTGTCGCCATCGTTGTCGATATCGCCAAATGCTGCGCCACGACTGACTTCCGATAATGCAAAAACCTTCCCGGATTCGGCGCTTACATCCTGGTAATGGCCGTTGCCGAGGTTCCGGTAGAGCTGGTTTGGCTGGTGCAGCGGGTATGGGTCCTTCGCTGCAACCAGTTTCTCGATATGACTCACTGCGCCATTGACCACCAGCAGATCCAGCCAGCCATCGTTGTCGTAATCGAACCAGGCAACGCCAAAGCCAGTATAGGGAAAGCTGTCCTTGGCCAGCCCCATGGATACCGACCGGTCCTCGAACCAGCCGGTACCATCGTTGATGTATAGCGTATTGGTTTCCCGCGCCAGGTGCGTCATGAACAGGTCGTCATCGCCGTCGTCATCGAAATCGGCCGCGTCCACGCCCATGCTCGCTTCCGGGGCGCCATCCATATTCAATGCCGCCCCGGCCAGCAGCGCATCGTCGACAAAACTTCCATCCTGCTGGTTGATCCACAGGAAATTGGCGGATCCGTCATTGGTCACATAAATATCCAGCCATTGATCGCCGTTGAAGTCCGTTGCGACCACACCGAGTCCACCACCCTTGCCGTCGATCCCGGCCATCCCCGTCACTTCCTCGAAGCGGCCGTCGCCCAGATTCCTGAACAGCTTATCGACAGTGCCAGCGTAGGTCTTGGGGCCGCAATATTCTGCTGTAGCCGTTGAGGAAAAGCACGGAATGCGATTTTCCCAGTCAAATGCGACATAGGTCGCCACATACAAATCCTGCCAGCCGTCCTTGTCGTAATCGAGAAAAACGGCACTGGTACTCCAGCGTGGATCGTCGACGCCGGCCAGCTTCGTGACATCGCTGAAGCTGCCGTCGCCGTTATTGCGCAACAACTGGTTGTTACCGAGGTTCATCACATAAAGATCGGGATAGCCGTCATTGTCAATATCGCCGACTGCCACGCCCATACCATATCCCGAGCCCAGCTCTCCGGATTCGGCCGTCACATCCGTGAAACGGATCTGCATTTTTCCATCCTCGCCGATCCTGCTGTCGTTTCGGTACAGGCGATCGCTCATCGGCAATGGGTGGCGAGGCGGAATCAATGCGTCCTCGATCTGTTTGCCAGGACCCAGCATCGTGCCCTGAACGATATAGAGGTCCAGGTCGCCATCACGGTCGTAATCGAACAAGGCGCTGCCGGCGCCCATGTGCTCGGGGAAATAGATTTCGCCGGACATCCCGTTGAAGTGAAAAAAGTCTATGCCGCTTGCGCTGGCCATATCGACAAATACTTCCTCGGGCAGCGCCGCGCCCGGGAACAACAGGCACGCCAGGCTGGCATATGCGGTCAGACGCAGCTTCGGCAAGGTTATGGCGATCATCGACTGGTGCGCATCCTTTCGTGGATTTGTTTATGCCCCGGCGGGCGCCAGATTGTGCCTTATTTGTTGCCGGATTGCCCAAACCGGAAACGACGCGCAGATCTCCGGTAGCCCGTCCCCCGAGGCGAATCTGATAAACTGCGGGCTCTATTCTGAGGCTTTCAAATGACCCGGACAAGCGTGAAATCGGGACCCGCCGTCGCTCGTGGGCGATTCTTGCAGCATTGCATCGCCGGTGGATGCTGAGGCTTTCCAATGCCGTATTCCGCGAAAAAGCTCAGCGAGCTGCTGGCGAAAGATGGTGCGGAAGCGGCGCTGGGTCACTGCCTCGATGCACTGGCGCAGTCGCCCGCAGAGGCCGCATTGCACCACGTTCACGGCCGTGCCCTGAATAACCTGGATCGTCTCCCGGAGGCGCTGGACGCGCTAAACCGGGCAATCGGGATCGAGTCCGGAAACCCGCAGATGTTTGCCCATCGTGGCCATATCTTGTTCAGGCTGCAGCAAACGGACGAGGCCGTCGAAGATTTCCACAGCGCGCTGGCTTTGGAACCCTTTCAGCTTGTCGCCCTTGGCGGACTGGCAAGTATTTGGCTGGCCGCGGGCCAGGCTGCAAAGGCGGCGACCCTGCTCGTGCGCCTGACCGCGTGTGAGCCGGATAACCGAAAGCACTGGCTGAACCTGGGCCTGGCGAGGCATGAGTCGGGATTGTTGCATGAGGCGGAAGAGGCGTTTCGAAACGCGCTGGAGCTGTTGCCCGGTGACCCGGATGTTTGCTGCGGTCTGGCGAGTGTACTGCAGTCGCAGGGGCGCCTGGACGAAGCCAGCGAGTGGTTTGCCAGGGCGCTTCAACTGCAGCCGGATCACCCGCAGGCGACGGCGGCGATCGCGGGTATCCACGAGATGCAGGGAAAGACCGGTGAGGCGATGGCTATACTGCGGCCGTTGCTGGCCGGCAAAACCGGCGAGGTTGCCCCCGCGGTCGGGTTGGCGGCGGCACAGCTGTTGCAAAAATCGGGCGACACGCGAGAGGCAATAGCGCAGCTAGAGGCCGTGCTGTCGAATGAAGGCACCGGCGCATTGCAAAGGAGTACCGCGCATTTTTCCCTGTCGGCAATACTGGACAGCGAAGGAGAATACGATAAAGCCTTTGCAGAGGCCGAGAAAGGCAACCGGATTCGTAGCGGGCAATACTCGGAAAAGCGCCAGGAGCGTTGCTTCGCGCGCAGCAGGAAAGTTTTTGACGGCGGTGTCTTGCAGCATCCGGGCAGTGTGGCCATGCAGGACAGCCCGGTTATTTTTATCGTCGGGATGCCGAGATCCGGAACCTCGCTGGTCGAGCAAATCCTGGCCAGCCATTCGAATGTTCACGGGGCTGGAGAGCTGGACCTGGTCGGCCGATTGGCGGCTGGGCTGGGCCAAACTGTCGATGCGCAACTGGCGTACCCGGATTGCCTGGAGCAACTGGATACTGGTCAAATCAAGGCCTTGTCGGCCGATCTTTCCGGCCGGTACGCGGCACTGGCCGGCACAGCCGGATTGGTGACCGACAAAATGTGGCAGAATTTTGAGTACCTTGGATTGATTCAATTGATTTTGCCTGCGGCAAGGGTCATTCATTGCCGCAGAGATCCGCGGGACACCGGCTTGTCTTGTTTTTTGCAGGGATTCGGCGTGGCCGGACCGCCATTCAGTTACAGCCTGCCCGGTATCGCTCATTATTACGCTCAGTACCTGGCGCTGATGAATTACTGGCAGCGCACGCTGGCGCTGCCGATTCTGGATCTGCAGTATGAAGAACTCGTGACCGGCCCGGAGGCGCAGATCAGGAGACTGCTTGAGTTTCTCGGTCTGGAATGGGAGCCGGCCTGCCTGGAATTTCATCGCAACCGCCGGCTGGTCAGAACCGCGAGCAGCGATCAGGTCCGCCAACCCATGTATCGTTCGTCGGTCGGGCGGTACCGTAATTACAGCGCCCACCTGGGCGAATTTTTTGCAGCGTTGCAGGCGGGTGGCGATGGATAATCCGGTCCTGTCACGCTGCCGGCAGGCGGTATCCGAAGAGCCTGACAATCCCCTGCACCAGCTCAAGCTGGCGCAAGCCGCGCTGCAAGCGGGCCAGGTTTCGGAAGCGGCCGAGGCGGCGAAAAAGGCGGAAAAATCAGCCATGCACCAGGTGCCGGCACGATTGATCATCGGGCGTACTTTGCTGGTCAGCGGGAATTTTGCCGCGGCCGAGAAAATCGCCGGAGAATTGCTGACGCAAAAGGCAGATGCAGAGGCGCATAACCTGCGCGGCGAGGCGCGCGGAAACCTGGGTCGCACGAATGAGGCGGTCGAGGATTTCCGTGCCGCGGCCAGTTTGAATCCGGGACGGGCGGCGTACCCGTTCAACCTGGCGATCGCGCTGCAATTGCAGGGCGACAACCTGGCCGCGATAGACAGTTATGCTCGCGTCCTCGAAATCGATCCGGCCAACCAGCAGGCAATGAACGGCCTGGCCGTTACCCAGGTCAATGCCGCGCTTTATGCGGAGGCCAGCGCCACGTTCCAGGTTTTGCTGGAACGGTGGCCCGATGATGCGCGCTCCTGGGCGGGAATGGGTGCGGCCCTGCAATTCCAGGGCAGCCATGCACAGGCCAGGAGCTGCTATCAGCGTGCGATCGGCATCGATCCGCAGCTGGTGGAAGCGCACAGCAACATGGGAACGGTGCTGCAGAGTTTGCGCGATATTCCCGGGTCCGAGGCGAGCTATCGGCATGCGCTGAAACTGGACCCGCGCCACCGGGACGCGTTGGCGGGGCTGGCCTCGGTCCTCGACTGGCAGGGCAAATACAACGAGGCCCTGGAATTGCTCGAGGCTGCGGTCGAGCAGGGCAGCCGGCATCCTGATTTGCTGGTGACCTGGGCGGGTCTGATGCGCCGCGCCGGCCGGCAGGAGCAGGCGATCGTCCGCCTGCAGGAGGAACTCGGGCGCCCGGGTGTCGCGCGAGCCGCCGGCGAGCGCATGAACTTTGCGCTTGGCGATTTGTACAACGATGCAAAGCAGTATGTTGAGGCCTTCGCCGCCTACCGGCTGGGTAATGGTCTGAAAGATGTGCGCTTCGATGCCGCTGGCTTTGACCGCATGGTGGAAAATGTCAGCGCTTATTTCAGCCGCGAACGTATCGGCAAGCCTGATACGCCGCCGCGAGGCGAAAACATGATTTTCATCGTTGGCATGCCGAGATCCGGGTCTTCGCTGATCGAGCAAATACTGGCTTCCCACCCGAAAGTGTTTGCCGCGGGAGAATTGTCTTACTTGTCGGACCTGGTTTTATCGATGCAGGGGCAGACCGCCAACAAGCAGGAATTTCCGTTCTGCCTGGAGCAGTTTTGCACGGAGGACTTGTCGGCGGCTGCGGATACTTATCTCGCAAGGGCGACCGCAGGCATATTGGACGGGCAAACTTTAATTACCGACAAGATGCCAAGCAACTTCATTCACCTGGGCCTGATCAACCTGCTATTTCCGCAAGCCAGGGTTATCCACAGTCAGCGTCACCCGCTGGACACCGGGTTGTCCTGCTATTTCCAGAATTTCAGCGCGTTGGGGATGCAGTTCGCGTATGACCTCGAGGACATCGGCCATTATTACCGCGCGTACCGGCGACTCATGGATCACTATCGGCAAGCGATAAGCTTGCCGATGCTGGAATTCGTCTATGAAGACCTGGTCGAGGATTTCGAATCCCAGGTCAGGAAACTGCTGGAGTTTTGCGATCTGGAATGGGATCCGGCCTGTCTTGAATTTCACCGGATCGAGCGCAATGTGATTACCTCGAGTCACGCGCAGGTCCGCAGACCGATATACAGCGACTCGGTGGGCCGCCACAAGAACTTTCTGGATTGCCTGCAGCCATTGGTCGATATCCTGGGCGATGACCTGGAAACGTGGCGGCCATCGTGAAGCGCTTGCCAAGGCAATTGCAGGCGGCGATTGACACGCATCGGCACAACGACTTCGATACCGCGGCGTCGGGCTACAAGAAATTCTTGCGCCAACATGACCGGGAGGCGGGCGTCTGGAACTTGCTTGCATCGGCACAACTGATGCGTGGGAAATGAGCGGAAGCGCGCGAAGCTGCCGACAGGTCGGTCGTGCTGGACGCCGGCAAACCGGGTCATCATCTGTTGCTGGTGGATATTTTCCTCCGGCAGCACGAATACGATGCGGCGATCCGGCAGAGCGATGTGTTGCTGCGGCGTTCCGGTCACAACGATGAGGCCCTGTGGCGCAAGGCCCGCGCCTTGCGTCTTGGCGGTGATGTCGATGCCGCCTTGCAGTTGCTGAGTGCAGATGGCAAGCATGGCGCAGCGTTCCTCTATGAAAAAGGGCTGACGCTGGAGCAGCTCGATCGTCTCGGCGAAGCGGAGAGCGTGTTTCGCGATGCCGCTGAATCCGATCCTGCAATGGCCGCGGCGTGGCACGCGCTTGGCGTCATTCAACTCAAGCAAGGCGATACGGTATCGGCCGCCCGGTCACTGTCGAGGGCCAGCAAGCTGGACCCGGGAAATGCGGAAAGCAAAATCAACCTGGTTACCGCCGTCCGCCTGGGCGCAGATATCAAGGGAGCGCTGTTATTGTCCGAGGCGCTGCTCAAAGAGCACGGCGATCTCGCCGATGTCCACACCCAGTATGCGGCGACATTGCAGGCGCTGGGCCGCTTCGAGGAAGCTGAAAAAGAGTTCCTGGAGGCTCGGGAGCTGGACAGGGAAAATGTGGCGGCGTTGGCCGGTCTGGCCGGTCTGGCCGAGCGGCGGGGTGATTATGCGGGTGGCCTGAAATTGCTTGATGAGGCTGGCGAACTGACTGCCCCCGATCTGATCGTGTCCCGGGCGAGACTGCTGCAAAGCAGCGGGCATGCTGCCGAGGCGGCGGACTTGCTGCGGCGCGAGGAAGCCGCGGGCATGGGCTGGCGGCCATGGCACCGGGCGCAAGCCGGTTTTAGCCTGGCGCACATACTGGACGAGTTGGGTGATTATCCGGCGGCTTTCGAGGCGGCAACCAGGGCAAACCTGATTCGCGGCGGACGATTTGATTCCGCTGCGCATACGCGCTGGGTGGACCGGGTAATCGAGCTGGCGCCGACGACCGCCGGCGAGGGCGCCGAAACCGACGGCAGACCGGTGTTCATACTCGGTATGCCGCGATCCGGGACCAGCCTGCTCGAGCAGATATTGTCCGGGCACAGTGCGCTGTACGCGGCCGGAGAACTGCCTTTGATCGGCGAAATTGCCGCGCGCACGCCAGCCTGGCTGAGCGCCGGCGACAATGCGCGCGAACTGGCCGGCCTGGGCCGAGAGTACCTGGAATCGCTGCCGGCGGAAGCAGGAGACGCAACGCTCGTTAGCGACAAAATGCCGCTCAATTATCTTTACCTGGGGTTGATCGCGGCGATCCTGCCGAATGCCAGGGTGATTCATTGTCTGCGCGATCCGCGTGATGTGGCGGTGTCCTGTTTCTTTCAGGATTTTGTCGATCCGGCATTGGCTTTTGGCTTTGGTTTGCGGCAGACGGCCGACTACTACCGGGATTACTGGCGCCTGATGGCGCATTGGCGGGAACGGCTCGCCCAGCCGATGCTTGAAGTCCATTACGAAAACCTGGTCGGCGATATTGAGAAGCAGACACGGCGGGTTCTCGAGTTCCTGGGCCTGCCGATGGAGCAGGCCTGCCTGTCTTTCCATGAACGCGAACGACAGGTGAAAACGGCCAGCCATGCCCAGGTCAGGCGACCCCTGTACCAGAGTTCAGTGGGCCGTTACCGAAATTACCAGGAGCAGATCGAGACGCTCATTTGCGATCCCCTCGAGGACATACTCGAGCAATACCAGGTGAGTCTCGACGAGCAGCGATAAATCAAGGCTTCCCTGGGTTGACCTCGTCGATGGTATGGGTAGGATGGCCATCCTGTCCGCAACATGCGGGCCAACCCGGAGGTTTTGATGGAGCAATTATCGCCTGAGCAGGCCCGCGCCCGGTTTCTGGATGCGGTCCAGCACGAACAGGCCGGTCGTCTCGGCGAGGCGGAACAGATTCTGAAGACCCTGCTGGAAATCAACCCCAGCCAGTTGCCGTGTCTTTGCCTGATGGGTCGTGTCCAGCGTCTGTTGCATAAGTACGCCGAGGCGACCCGTTACCTGAACGCGGCGCAGGCGATAGCGCCATCGGCCCCGCCGGTGACCTATGAGTTGGCCAGGCTGGCCACCGACCAGGGTGACCTGAAGGCGGCGATCGGTTATCTGAAACACCTGACCCAGCTAAAGCCGATGAATGGCGACAATTGGTTCGATCTGGGTTATGTGCTGGAGATGTCCGGCAGATGGAGCGAAGCGATCGATGCTTTTCATCGAGCCATCCAGTTGGGCGACTCCAACAACGAAGAAACCCATACGCACCTTGGTTCTGTCCTGGCGCAAAACGGCCAGGAGGCGGCGGCAAGGGAAAACTACGAGAAAGCGCTGGAGTTGAACCCGGAACATGCGCCTGCGATGTACGGTCTGGGCATGGTGGTCACGGCATTTGGCGAATTTGAACAAGCCAGCCAGTGGTTCCGGCGGGCGGTGCGCAGGGACCCGGACCTGGTCGAGGTCTATCAGCAACTCGCTGCGGTGCGCCGGTTTGAATCGGTGGATGACCCGGAAATCAAACTGATGACAGAGTTACTGGCCGAGCCGGCGCGCGATGATCTCAGCCGCGAAAAATTGCACTATGCGCTCGGCAAGACGCTCGATGACTGCGGAGAGCATGATCAGGCTTTCGAACATATCAGCACGGCGAACAGGCTGAAACGGGATCGCAAGGGCACATTCGACATCGAGGGCCACCGGGACCTGGTCGGCAGGATTATTTCGACCTTTGACCAGGAATTTTTTGACGATTTCGAACCGCGCGGCAGTCAATCGAAGCAACCCGTGTTCATCGTTGGCATGCCCAGATCGGGTACTTCACTGGTTGAGCAAATTCTGGCCAGTCATCCCAGGGTGAATGGCGCCGGTGAACTGCGTTTCATCGAACAGGCCAGCCGAACACGGGTCGGTGTGTACCCCGATCTGGTGCCCACGCTTGACGCACCGGCGCTGGAGGCCGCTGCCGAGGATTACCTGAAGCGCCTGACGGAACGTGGCGGCAATATCCGGCATATCACCGACAAATACCCGGCCAATTTCCTGCACATCGGGTTTATTCGACTCCTGTTTCCAAATGCGAAAATCATCCACATTCGCAGGAATGCAGTTGATACTTGTTTGTCGATCTATTTCCAGGATTTTGCGACGGCCAATCTCTATGCCAACCGGCTTGAGGATATCGGCGGTTATTATCAGTGTTATCAAAGCCTTATGGATCACTGGGGGAGCCTGGGAAGCGACCTGTTTCTGACCATCGACTACGAAGAACTGACCACGGACCTGGAAGGCAAGGTGCGCAAAATGGTCGAGTGGCTGGACCTGGAATGGGACCCTGCTTGCCTGGATTTCACGAATAATCGACGGCCGGTATCGACCTTGAGTCGCTGGCAGGTCAGGCAGCCTGTTTACCAAAGCTCCGTGGATCGCTGGCGGCGCTATGAAAACCACCTGGGCGAGTTACTCGAGTTGTTCGCCGGTCAGGAATAATTAACCCGCCCCGATAATTTCCCGCAGCGGTTGCAATTGACGCTCGTAGTTGCGCCAGCGCCCTACCGAACTGCGATAAATATCCTGGCGGACCTGGATCTGGCTTGCGGTAGTCACTTGCCTGGGATTGTCGCGGAACGATAGACAGGCGTCGTCCCAGTCCAACTCGAGAAAATCCACCAGCTTCCTGGCCTCGCCCGCGACATCCGCGACCAGGCTCTCGTAGTTGACTTCATGAATACCAGGTATCTGTTCCCGCCAATGTTGCATCAGTTGCCGATACAGCAGCCATGCGTTGCCCAGGTCATCGAAATCGTTGCTAAAGCCACGGTCATTCCTGAAACTATTGAAATAACATGACCACAGGGTATCCATCGGATCGCGGACACAATGAATGATCCTGATTTTTTTGAGCATCAGGCCTGCGGCGCCGAGTTCGAGGTAATTGAATAGCTGCTTGTCCACGATACGGCTGGCGCTTGCATGTCGTTGGCGCAAGTGGTGGGCATACGATTCACCCGCTGCTCGCCAGCCGTGTGCCGGCATTTTTGCGGCTGCCGATGGCAGGGTTTCCCCCTGTTCGAGATGCCGATTTGCCGCCAGCGACAGGCAGTGTTGCAGATCCATAATCTCGCCCGCGCCATAAACATCGGGATGGCTGGCCAGGATCTGTTCGACCAGCGTGGATCCGGACCGCGGCATGCCGACGATCAGTACCGGCCAGGAGGCTGCATACGCGGATCGTCGCTTTTGCTCTTGCAGCTTTGCCGGGTAATAGGCGATTCGGTCTGCAACCAGGGACCGCTCGTCGGCGAGATCGAATTTCGATGATTTTCTGCGTGCTTCATTGGCGGTCTGAATCCAGCGGAAAGCCTGTGCAAAATCACCGAGCTGGTCCAGGGCGCGGCCAAACGCGAAACACAGGCGGCTGTAATCGCTGGCCGACTGCGGCGCCGGATTTTTCAGCAGCGAGCGTAGCTGTCGTAAATGCGGGTCGTCGTGGTCCTGGTAGCGTCTGATCGTCGACAACAGGTAATGGGCCGTAGTCAGCTGCGGCGCTTTAACCACCGCTTGCAACAGCAAATCTTCGGCTTCCTCGCTATCGCCATGACTGGCAAGGTTCGCAGCCAGGCCATGCATGGCTGCCGCATTATCGCGGTCAAGCTCAAGGACTGCACGGTATTCCCGGGCGCCCTTTTTGACCAGGCCGAGTTGCTCGTAGGTGCGCGCGAGGACCAGCCGATAAATCGGGTTTCGCGGATCCAGCTCGGTACAGCGTTCGAGCGCGATCGCAGATTGATCCGCCGCCCCGGCGTCGGAAAACAGGCGGGCGGCGGAAAAAATCGCCTCCGGGTTATCGCTTTCGAGTATGGGCATGGCGGCGTCTGTCGCCGCCGGTTCCCGCCCCTGGTGGAGAAAGCGGCGGATTTCCAGCAGCTCGCCGGTAAAAGGGTTGTGCGGGCTACCCATCCCTTACCATGCAGTTAAAGGCCACGACGATGCGTTCGCGCTGCCCCATATAGGGGAAGATTTCGTGATCGACGTAAGAGGGAAAAATCAGCAGGCGGCCAGCTTCGTGATCGATCTGGTATCCGCCAAATTTGGCTGGCAATTTCAGGCGATTGTTCCCGGCATCGCGGTACTGGTCCGCGAAGCCCCGCGCATCATAAAAACGCACCGCGCCGCTGTACGGGAACTCCTGCGGCGAATCACCGGGGTCTACGCAGAAGATTCCCGACCAGCTTGCGTTCTGGTGATGGTGCAAGGCCTGGAAGCCACCGTTCTTCGTAACGTGGAACCAGGCGTGGTAATCGAAAACCAGTTTCGAAAACTCATCCTCCGAATAATCCGACAGTTCGAAAATAGTGCTGGCCAGCGCGCGATGGCAAAATTTCGCGAGTTCCTTTACCGGCTCATCCTGCCAATGGAATAAATCGAATTTGCTTTCGAACAGCTCGCCATGCTGGGTGTCGCGCCTGATTTCATTGCGGACTCCGTCGTCTTGTTCCGCTTTCTGCAGGAACAAGGTTGTTAGTTGCTCGCACAGTCCCTCGTGGTTGTCCATTCTGAATTCAACCAGCGGGACTGAGAAAAGGTAGCCGATTTTCATGGTATCGCCCTGTGAAATATCGTGGCCGGATAGTCAGGAATCGCAACCGATCACGAGATGATCCGCGTCAATAATCCTCTTCGATCGCACTGATCAGCGGAGCAAGATGTTTCTCGTAATGGCGCCACCGATCCACCGACGTCTTGTACACGGGTTGCCGGACCTGTACCAGGCTCGAAGTGCTGACGCGGCGTTTGTTCTTGTAAAACTCAAGGCAGGCATCGTCCCAGGCCAGCCCGAGGTGCGCGATCAGAATTCTCGCCTGCTGCTCGGTATTCTCGACCAGATCCTCGTAAACGACATCCAGTATTCGCCCTGGCATGACTTCGTGCCAGTGTGCCATCAGATCCTGATAGGTTCGATAGGTGCCGCCGAGTTCATGCAGATCCCGGGTAAAGCCCCGGTCGCTGCCAAACGATGTCATGAAACAGGACACGCACGTGTCGAGCGGGTTGCGCCGGCAGTGAATAATTCTCGCTTTTGGCAGGATCAGCTGGATGATTCCTGCCAACGTATAGTTGAATGGCAGCTTGTCGGTTATCCGTAATGCGTCCCACGATCGCTGGCTAATTATATTGACGTACTGATTACCGATGAATTCCCACGCTTCCGGATTGACCTGGCCGATGTCTTCGGGCAATTGCGAGCCAGGTGGCAAAAAGCTCGTGACTTGTTCGATCGTGCGCCAAAGGTCATTCAGTTCACCGGCGCCGTGTACCTGTGGGTGGCTGGCAATTATCTGCTCGACCAGGGTCGTCCCGGAACGCGGCATCCCGATAATAAAGACCGGTTTTTCGGATGGATTACCGCACCCTGCGAATTTTTTAAACAACTCCGGGTTAAAAGTCCTGATGATTCTCCGGGTGTTGTTGCGCTCAGCCTCCAGCGTAAACGGCATGCCCTGGCGGCGCTTCAAGTTGCCCTTGGCAAAATGTTCGAAGGCCTGGTCATAGTTTTTGTTGTTATTGCCGGCGCGCCCCAGGGCAAAATGCAGATTCCCCAATTCATGATCCGGAAGATCGGTGCGCTTCAGCGCCGTTTGCATTTTTTCGATCAACCCCTCTTGCTTCTCAAAATCGGAAGTCAGCGAAATACCATAATACGCTGAGCCCAGCGTCGCCGGATTATCAACCGCGCGCAGGTACGCCTCCCGAGCTTTCTCGAAATCACCCATATCCGACAGCGCGGCTCCGAGTTGCGTATAGATCTGCTCATTATCCAGCCCGAGATCGATTGCCTTGTTCAGTTCTGCCGCGCTCTCTTCCGGCCATTGCATCGAGTGCAGGACTTCGGATAACTCGGCATGATATTGCGCATTATCCGGCGCCAGCGAAAGTGCGCGGTAGAGATAATCCGCGGCATCGGCCATGCGGCCATCCGCATGCGCGACTCGCGCCAGCATATGCAACGCCAGGCTTGCATCCGGATTACGCTCCAGGATCATGCTGGCCACTTCGTCTGCCTGCGCCCTTCTCCCGTCTGCAAACAACTGCTGCGCCCGTAGCAACGCTTGTTCCATTTCCGTGTCCGACATCGCCGGTCGCAGCGCACCCGCCGGTATCGCGGTGACATCGAAAGCGATGCTGATGCGTGGCCGGTCGCCGGCAAAAGGCACGGTGCGATGATAGAAATACGATGGGAACAGGTACATGCGCCCGGGGACAGGTTCCAGGTACTTGATCGGCATTGGCTGGTCTTTTTGCAGGTGCTCGGGTGCACTGCCAAACTCGATCCAGCCGGCGTGTTCCCGGTCGCTGTTTTGTTCCGGGACTTGCACGTAATAAACGCCACTCAGCCATGCGGCGGGATGTATGTGCGGAAGCTGGTGCCCCTCCCGATTGAGAATCGTCACCCATGCGCTCAAACGCCAGTGGTCCGGTTTGCGGGACAGGAACGGGTGATCGGTATCGTCCGGAATCTGCGCGATGTACTCTGTCACCGCCGCGCGAATCAGTTTTTCCAGGTGCGCGACCGGACCTTTTGGCTCTACCAGCAATTCGCCGCTTTGCCGGCCTTTCTTGGTTGACTTTGTCGTCGGCTCGAAAATCAGGCTGGGATGACTGAGCGTGTGCCTGGCTAACTCGGTATTGAAGAACTGCAAGGGATCCTTGCCGCCATCACGACCGGTCTTCAGCGTCATGTGTGGCGGTTCGATATCGATCGCCCTGACCATCGAGAAATCCAGCAAGCGATCTCTTTCCCCGGTCTTGCCGAGTTCGTTGCAGGCGATGGCAATCAGGGCGAAGGCCACCTGGTTTCTGCTATCGACCCGCAGGGCCTGGCGCGCCGCGGCCAGCGCTTCCTCTGGCCGTCCTTGTTCCAGCAGGATTTCGGCCAGGTTGCCCCAGGCGGTCAGAAAGTCCGGGTTCAATTCGAGCGCACGACGGTAATTTTTTTCGGAGTCCTCAAGATTTCCCAGCGAGTGCAGGGCCATACCGAGGTTGGAATGCATGTCCGGCTGGTCCGGTTGTATTTCCAGGGCCTTTTGCAGGCTGTCCACGGCTTCCTGCGATCTGCCCAGCGCACCCAGCGCCGCCCCGAGGTTGGAGTAGACTTCTGCCGAATCCGGCTCCAGGGTCAGCACATTGCGGTATTCGCCGATGGCTTCCTCCAGTCGGCCAGCCAGCCGGTAATCATTGGCAAGACTGAAACGGGAAGCGAAGGAATCCGGTTTGAGGTGTATGGCGCGCAGGTTGCACTGGATTGCGGCATCGTATTTCTTCAGGGATTCATAGACGACGCCGAGATTGTGGTAGTAGTCGGGATTGTATCGATTGACCTTTATTGCCCTGCGGATCAGGTCGATGGCGCTCGCGCTTTGACCTGCCTGCTGCGCGATCAGCCCAAGCAAATGCAAAGCGTCCGGCTGATCCGGCTCGGCCTGCAGAACCTGTCGGTATAACGATTCGGCGCCGGCATAATCCTGTGCGGTCTGACGGTGCATGCCATCCTTTAATTTGCTGGCCAGGAAATCGGCCAGGGCCGGGGTTTCTTGCTGTACGTCTGTTTCTTGCATCGTTGAGCCTGGTCCGTCGTGGATGCCTATTATGCCTGTACTGCTCCGGTGCTTACACGGGTTTGTGGAGCAAAAAAATGGCCCGGTTTCCCGGGCCATTTTCGCTTTTCAGACAACCACTGATAAAAGTGGTCTCCGTTTTTACAGATCCTGCGTGTAACGAATATACGGTACCCGACCGAATATGTCGTGCAGCCGGTTGCTGTAGAACGGGTTGCCAAGCTGGTCGTTCAGCGGTGGATCCTTGTCGAGCAGGTTCCGCGCGCCGATGGTCAGCCGGCCATTCCACGGGGTGGCCCAGTTCAGCTGCAGATCCCAGGTGGTCCAGTCATCCATCGTGGCGCCGCCACCGATTGGCGTGGAGTTGACGTAATTGCCAATCAGCGTCGCCGAGTAATCGGACAACGACCAGTTCAGGTTCCACTGCATACGATCATCCGGCGAGAACGTGGTCGACCGGAAGCCCTGGCCATCATCGGCGTCAAACACGAAGTTATTGACATGGCTCCAGGTCAGCTGGGTCGTGAAGTCACCCGCGCCGCCAGCCGAGAAGCTGTAACGCAGATCGAGATCCAGGCCGTTGGTCTTGGTACCCGCCAGGTTCTGGTTGTTGGCCAGAATCGAGAGGACATTGCCGCCGGCACTACGGTTAACCTGCGCAGTGCCCATGCCGCCGGCATTCACAACAGCCAGTTCCGAATCCAGAAGGCTCTGGATCGGCAACGACGAAATCTCGTCCTTCAGATCGATCGAATAGTAATCGAGGCTGATGGACAGATCGTCGATCGGGTTGAAGACTATGCCAACGTTAAAGCCCTCGGACAGTTCAGCATCCAGCAGCGTGTTGCCGCCGGTGAAGTTCTGATACTGCGTGGTCAGACACGGATGGCCTGGCGGCAGGTCCGATGACGGACCTATCGACCTGCCGGTGGTCGGATCACCTTCCACTGTGGCCGCACAGCTGACCGCATCGATGGCGTTGTTGAAGCTTTGCGCAGGCG
>JADFSO010000024.1 GCA_022560735.1 Pseudomonadota bacterium | reverse complement strand
GTTTTTGCCGCAACCCCGAGAAGCGTACTAGGAATAAATGGGAGAGTGCCGCAATGATATTTTTCAAACCTACTGGGTCCCCGGCCAAATTCTGTCGCCTTCCGAGACCCGTCAACGCACACCTGCTGTGCGGGCCGTGGTGTTACTCGCCCAGACTCGCATCAAGGCAAATTCTGATCCTCTATTTTGGGTCGCCGCCTGAAGTTTCCACAGGCGGGTTTTCTGAATCCGGGGCCTCTATGGGCGCAACCGTCGCTGCAGCGTCATTCGTCCCGTCACCCAGCATCGATTCAAAATCGGCAAGCATCTGTTCATCGCTTATGTTCTCCTCTTTTTTCTTTCTGGTGTGCTGCGGGTAACGTTTTCGAACTTTAATGACTTGCTCGCTCTCAGGAAACTTTTCGACCGCATCTCGCGCTACCTTTTCTATCGTGGAATTTGGCTTCTCCTTCAGCTTTTTGTTGGTAATTCTATCTACGGTACCGAAGAAATAAGCCTCAATATCGCTGGCGTCCGCGCTGATAACGCTTACATCCATTCTGGTGTATCCTCGTTTGTTAGCAAATAACGATGCTCCGAAAGAAACGCCGGCCCCCTCAATACGCACTGTCAGCAATTCATCAACTCGCAGCCAATTTGCAAGGATTCTCGCTTCCTTGCCACAAGAATAACGCCGGTTGCGTACTTTGTAGATTTTATGATGGATTTTCTCTAGCTCCTCATCGTAACGCTGGTTCATGCGTTGGACTAACTCTTGTAGTTCCGGGTCCGCATTGACCTGTTCGTTCGTTAGCCTGTGGATTTCGTAGCCTTTACTTGCGATCGTATCTTCTACGATGGGCGCCGCTATGTCTTTCAGGGTCGCACCGATAGCTTACGAGTTGATTCGTGCTGGTGGCCTTGGCCTCAACGACCTCGGCTCTGGGTGGTGTAAACCTCCCGAAATTAGTCCCATGCTGGATTAGAGTTACCCAGGGTAATTGTGAGCCTGTAGATATTCCATGCGCGTCATGCCATTCAGTGAGTCGTGTGGTCGTTCATTGTTGTATCGGACCATCCAGTCTTCAGTCATTTGCCGGACTTCTCTGAGAGACCGGAACAGGTAAAGGTCAAGCAGCGGTTCGGGATAGCGGCTCGGCAGCCGGCGCTTCCCTTGCCGCCGTTTGTTCAGTTCGAGCAGGCAATACACGCGGTAAACTCGCTGGTGATTCCAGCGACGGCCCTGTCGCCGCATCGTTTCAAAAAGCTTGCCGAAAGCCATACCCCGGATTATGCCGGAGAACTCCAATTTCGCTTGGACCGATTTTAGGGGAGGCTTACAGGGTAGTTAAAATAATCGCGCTAATCCCCGTGAGTACTCATGCCCGCATTGGCGTAATTGCATGTTATGGGACGTGGGTGGACCATTTTGATTGTAGCGAGCACCTCAATGATATAGCGATTTTGAATGTAATAAGCCTCCCGTTCGCGCGCGATGCTGTCCTCGCACGACAGGGAGTCAAAAGAGTCACTCTTGTGTTGCAAATAGTGGGTGAACTCGTGCACCACCAGACTTGTCCCGAATTGACTTTCAACATTGCGATACCGTTCATCGATATAGACAACGTCAGCGTCGTTATACCAACCAACGACATTACACTCCTTGCCGCCACAGACATTCTCGACAAAAAACGCGTGTTGCTCGAACCGGACTTCGGGCGGATCGGACGGCATGGGATAACCGGACAGATAGGAAGCCCAGCTCAGAAGGATCACTAAAATAGCGTCGAGTTCCATAGTCGTTCACCACATTCGTATCGAGAGCCAAATTGCTCTGCGATGTCACGCGGCCAGCGACAGGGCCAAACCTCAATTGGCCTACTTTGGCCACGTGTTCCGATACAGTTTGTGTGAAACGGGAGGGAAATACCGTGTCCGAATGCGCCGTTATAGGCGGTTAAATGCGAAATTTGTGTGACGCAGATCACAGTTTGAGGAATTAGCCGCGATTTCGATTTGGATGGCGACCAATTCCTTGTATTTAGAGAAAATTTTCGTCGAGTCTGCCGGAGCGGACATGATGACGCCAAATTCCGCAGCAGGCATCAGGAAGCTGCGCGGTTAACGCATCCGAGCTGTCTGGCGGCAGTAAAGTGGCCACTGACCTCGTGCAACAGACGCGCTCGTGTAGTGTGTGTCGGCCAGACTTCAGTCGGCAACGCAAGGCTTCGATCGCAACGATTAACAGTGCAGCTCCGACATTTTTGGCGGCGAAGACGAATGCAGCCAGACCCACGTGATTCACGGCTGCATGTGGTCGGATTGTTTTAAATGCGCGCGCATCCCGGCGCCATGCCCTCTACGCATTGATTTGCTAGTTTTGCTCATGTGCTAAAGTTATTTCCACTGTCTTTCAACTACCAGACAAAATTTAATTTTGGAAGAAAAAAAATGGAAAGAATGAGCATTTCGTGTCGAAGCGTGTTTTGTGCTCTATTGGGCTGCGGTATTCTGTTTTGGCCACTCGATCGGGTCAGCGGGCAGGACCCGATGGATCATGTCGATTTGACCAGCGATGAAATGACCAAAGCGGAGTTGACGCGCCAAGAACTCCTGGCAATTTTGTCCAGGGCAACGGCGGATGAACGCGTTGATTTGACGAGCAAACGACTTTCTGGGCTCGATTTGCGGAATGTCGATTTCAAGGGTGCAAATTTGCGCTGGGCACGGTTGAACAATACGGACCTAAGAGGTGCAAATCTACGCGATACCATTCTGGATTCAGCGTGGTTATTAAATGCGAATCTGGAGCGTGCGGACTTGCGCGGTGCAAGCCTCGTGTCTTCGCAGATGCAACGCGCGAATTTACGCGATGCGAATCTTTCAGGGGCTCGAATCGTTGCCAACCTGCAACGCGCTGACTTGCGCGGCGCCGACTTAAGCAACGCCAATATGGGCGCCGACATGAAGAATCAATCGATGGGCTTGATGCGTACTGTTTTGCGAATGGCTAAACTCGATGGCGCCGATATGCGCAATGTTAACGCGCTGCGGTTGGACGCCGGGTACGCCTCGATGCGAGGTGTGTTACTGGACAATGCGAATTTTCGCGGCGCGGATTTGACGGGCGCGGACCTGACCAACGCGTCCGTTGCGGGTCTGGACTTAAGCGGTGCCGACGTGTCTGGCGCCTATCTCGTGCAGTTGATCGGCAAGGAAAAAATTATCGGCCTGGATAAAGTCAAAAATCTCGCCGAAGCCGAGATCGAGTGAGATTGCGCAGCCATCGGATATTCCTTGCGCAAGCTCAATTTTCAGTCACGGTTAATTCGACTTGGCCGACCCCGGTATTCCCGGACGCTGAATCATAGGCGTATATGCTGATGTCATAAAGCCCCGGAACGTGCGCTGTGAATTGTGTCTCAAATTCGCTGGCAGCGCCGGCATAGCGGAGCGGAAACCGACCCACGTCCTCACCGCCCCGGCGTACGATCGCGACCACTTCGTAATCTTTTGGATCCCAGTAGAATCCCGGTTTGATCGGGCAACCGCACATCAACATCACTTCAGCTTCGATGAGTATGCCGCTCGCCGCTGTTGACAGCGGAACTGTACTCGCGGCAAGGTTCGGCGATACCAGCAAGCCCGGCAATTCCAACACCCAACCATCGCCACCGGTAAGGTGTTTCCCCGGCACAATCCACTGGGTCGCCGAAGCCCGATTCGCGGTAAATCGCTTGCCCAGGGGGCCATGGGCGGTTACCTGTATATAACGTGGCTCGTCGATATCCAAAGTTGCGGCAAATTTCGCATCGCCTTTGGCAGCCATCGGCTCGCCGCGTTTGCGCGGAGTCCGCATCGTGCGTTGCGGATTACCGGCATCGCCGGAGGTAATACCTTGCGCCAACATCTCACCGCTCACGGCGTCCGTTATCGTCACGAACGCGCCTTCGACAAGGTCACCGACATACAGTGCGTTTCGCGCAACGACGCGCACCGTGATATTCGTTACCTCGGTCTGCGCATAATCAGCCGGCAACAAAATTGCGCAAAGAAGGAGGCAGAACCTCATTCGACACTCCTTAGAGATCCTGCAAAATCTCTTTCATTTTGGCTTGGTACGCATTCTCAGAGATTAGATCGCGCTCGCGCAACCGTTTCAACGCTTTCAAGCGCTGCTCCAGGTCCGCTGCCAATGACGGGGTGCTCGCATCCTCGGTTCGCCCGCTTGCGGTTTCATTAGCATTTGCGGACGCCGCCGTTGATGTGTTCGCCGTCGCCTCGACAGTCGCCGCAGCAGTTGCGCCAGTTGTCGCGAGTGCCAACTCGGGGTTGGCGTCCGGCGAGCTGGCTGCGGCCGCGACGCCAGGTTTTATGACAATCCAGTCATCACGCACACCGCCACTGCTTTGGTACAGACTGGCCGTCGCATTCGGCAACAAGACGACATCGTGTTTTGTCGCCGTGGTCCGGTTGCCGTAGTTGCGCGGATAAAAATCTTCATCGATCTGGCCATACACGTTTTTCTTACGATACGGTGACTGGATCTGACCGAAAATGATATTGAGGTTTCCGTCTCGATAGAAAACGCGTCCGGCGCATACCCGGTTGCGTCGCGCAAACGCTCCGCGGGAAAGCCGGCGGGCGCCGATCACATGAAAAATGAGGTCCTGAGATGGCGCAGCGCGGCCAAGCCCGATTGCGAGAGCCTTGCCGAGATTCTCTATATCCGTCTGTGTGAAAACGTGTACCGGGACGCCACCGGGATCTTCGTCGGCATAGCGCAAACGTAGCGTCTCAAGCATCGCCTCAATTTCGTCGGCTGTCATGCTAGTCGGATGGTCGTTCGGTGCCGCCGAGTCGTCGTCCTGCCGTACGAGTTTAACAATCTGATCGCCACGCTCCCAGATTACCGAATTCGAAGCCGCATAAGCGCTCGGCAGGCAGGTAAGGAAAGCGAAAAGATATCCCACCAGCAACCCTGCGACCTGCCCAGGTCGTGGCATCGAACGTTGCAGCAATTGGAGTTTTCGATTTTGCACTTTGAATTGCCCGCGCGCGTAGCACTCGATCACAAACAGGTCTGCGGGACGAAGGCGACGCCCAAAGGCGCCGCCCCGTACCGTTATTTTGCCTTGTAAGCGCCGCCCTGACTAGTAGAACAGGATGGCGCCGATGGCGATTGTGTTTTCGTCCGCGCTATTACCATTGTGCGCTGTCGCTTCCGTATTCGAGTACTCGAGCACGAGGTTCAGCGACGAGGTCAATGGATGATACAAGCCGATGATGAAAGATTCGTTGGTCTTTACCAGCGTAGAGGCCGCCTCGCCGGCCGCGAGATCGAGGTTGCTCTCACCAAAGCTGATGCCCACCTTGGTGCCCGCGCCTGGGAACTTGTAAGTTCCCTGCACATAGAAACCGTCCGAATCGCGGGTGTTGCCACTGAGATCTACAGCGTCGAGTAGAAAACCGGTGGTCCCGATTCCGTCCCCGCTGTAGAAATACCCGACGAGTTCCAAGTCGTTAAGTCCGACTTTGACTCCGACATCAAATCCTGTTGCGTCCTGGCCGGGCAACGACGAACTATCCAATGACTGCCTGATAAAGCTGGCCCATACCTTGCCGCTGACTGTGGAACCGTCAGCGCCGCCGAACTTATAGACGGCTTTGCCTTCGAAACCGTAAGTATCGGCTTGTTGATCGAAGGACCCGGAGTTGAGGCTATCGCCGGACAGGCCGGCGAGACCCCAGGGATCGACCAATGCAACAGCAAAAGAAAATCCTTCCCACGTGGGTGACGAGTACTGAATCTGGGCTTTCCAGTCCGCATACAGATACCCGACCCCGATCCGACCCAATGTTGTGTTGCCGCCGCCGGCAGTCAAATCGGACACCGTGCCTACACCCAGCAAGGTCATGTCCGCAAGGAGCGCGTCAGATCCGAATATGCCGATGTCGCGCCCGATCATGAGCGTGCCCCAGTCGCTACCGAACTTGAGATTGACCACCCGCAGGTTTTCCGAGTTGTTCTGCAATGGACCGTCGAGGCTGTTCGACTGGCTGCCGCCATCGATGCCCGGTTGAAAGCCAATATTGATTTCGGTGGTGATGTTGTCGGATTCATGTTTGGCGTGGAACCCAAACCAGGACGGCAACAAGCCCGTCTGGACACTTCCGACGGTGCGATCTGTGCCATTCGACCCGCACGCCAAACCGCCGGCAACAACACCGTTGCCATTCGGATCGCAATCAACATTGGTGAAAAATCCGTTTATGTTGCCGCTAAAATCAACGTCCCAGTCCCCCACCTTCATTGACTCGAAAGCCTGAGCATTAATCGATGTTACCATCAGGACGATCATTCCCGTCAATGCGGTAACCCAGCTCTTAGTTTGTTTTGTCGTCATGATCAAACCTCCCCTCATCACTCTAAAAATGCGCCGACAGCGTCAGGTGCCTGGATGGACAAAAATCCAGCGAAGCAAAGCCTGCTGTCATTTCTCGCGCCTCACTATGACGGTTGCGCCGGGCCGCGAACGCGAGCCCGTCATATTCATAAAGCCCTAGGTTTCTGCTTGTGCCGCTCGCTTCAGATCTATTGATTCCCCTGAATACGCTCGCCGTCACGGCGATCATTTTACTCCGTACCGGCCAGAATGCTGCTCCGCACGTCCAGAGTCAACTTTAAATCGTCTTTTTGTATCACTTGGCCCGATGCAATGTGCCCAGAGGCACCGGTTGCCATGCAAAGACTTCTTTGCTCTGTCGCGCTAAAACGTGACCACAGAACGAATACTTTCGCCCGCGTGCATCAAATGCAGGGCGTGATTGATTTCCTCGATTGGCATGGTGTGCGTCGCCATCTCGTCGACCTTCAGTGTTCCTGCAAGGTAGTTATCGACATAGCCGGGTAATTCGCTGCGTCCCTTGACGCCACCGAATGCGGTGCCGCGCCAGACGCGGCCCGTGACTAACTGAAACGGCCGGGTCGAGATTTCCTGGCCCGCGCCGGCGACCCCGATAATCACCGATTCGCCCCAACCCTTGTGACAGCATTCAAGCGCTGCGCGCATCACCTCGACATTGCCGATGCATTCGAAGGAATAGTCAACGCCACCGTTCGTCAGATCGACAATTACATCCTGAATGGGTGCGTCGTGCTCTTTCGGATTCAGGTAATCCGTAGCGCCGAGCGCTTTGGCCATTTCGTATTTGGCCGGATTCAGATCGATGGCGATAATGCGGCTCGCTTTTGCCATGACCGCACCTTGCACGACGCTGAGTCCGATACCGCCCAGACCGAACACCGCGACCGTCGATCCCGCCTCGACCTTCGCCGTATTCAGAACCGCACCGATGCCCGTTGTGATTCCGCAGCCAAGCAAGCACACTTTATCCAGCGGTGCATCCTGGTTAATTTTCGCAACGGCGATCTCCGCCACAACAGTGTATTCTGAGAACGTCGATGTCCCCATGTAATGGTAAATCATCTTGCCGTTCTGGGAAAACCTTGAGGTGCCATCGGGCATGACGCCCTGGCCTTGGGTGACGCGGATCGCCTGACACAGATTCGTTTTGCCGGACTTGCAGAAGTCGCATTCGCGACACTCTGGCGTATAAAGCGGAATTACGTGATCGCCCGGTTTGACGCTGCTTACGCCAGCGCCGATTTCTTCGACTATGGCGCCGCCTTCATGTCCGAGGATAACCGGGAACAGGCCCTCGGGATCATCGCCGGACAGGGTGAATGCGTCCGTATGGCAAACGCCGCTGGCGACGACCCGCAGCAGGACTTCACCCTCTTTAGGCGGGTCGACTTCGATGGTTTCGATCGTCAGTGGTTTTCCGGGCTCCCAGGCGACCGCTGCTCTTGATTTCATTGATATTACCCCGTCGGGTATTCTGTCTTGTGGTTATTATTGCCTTCGAGCGAAATTATACCGAATCGCGAGGCCACCGTACAAATGCCGCTCCGGCGCCGGCTCGAAATAGCGGCCACCAAATGCATTGATACGCACATTGGCGGCGTATTGCTCGTCCGTCAGATTATTGATGCCGACAAATGGCGACAGCGTCCAGTCACCGAATCGAAAGTTGGCAAACCCGGCACGCAGGTTCACCACGCTGTAGGAATCATTGATGGCCGAGTTGGCGTTGTTGACGAAAAAATCGCCAACATCAAGTACATCGACGACGCCGTAGAAACCCGACGGATGTCTGTACGCCACTTCGCCTCGAAACAGGTCATCGGGAATACCAGGAAGTGCATTTCCAGAAAAGTCGTTGCCATTGTCATCGAGAAATTCGTCGAACTGAAAATCCGAATACGTGTAGGCGACCGATATCCTTAATCCTTCGACTGGCTCGCTGACGAACGAAATCTCGACGCCTTTGCGCTTGGATTTTCCGGCGTTGGAGAAAAAATTCCGACCGGGTTGCGTTGCCAGTTCGAAGGGGATCAGCTCGTCCTCAACATCTATGGTAAATAGCGACAACTCGTATCGATTGTTTTCGCCGAGTGTTCCCCTGATACCCACCTCATAGTTCTTGGCGATTTGCGGGTCGACGTCCGGATTAAAGCCACCGGCGCCGCTGGGGTTGGCAAATTCCGTTGTCGTCGGCGTTTCAAACGCCGTGGAAAAGGTGGCGTAGAGACTGGTCGATTTTGACGGTGTGTACACAATGCCAATCATCGGACTCGTTTCACTGAGGGTTCGATCGCCCGAGTCGTCACCATCGGCAAGGAACTTGTCCTCAACTTCAAATTTGACCTCGTCGTAACGCAGGCCTACGGTCAATGCCAAATTTTCGCTTAGCGCAAGCTCATTTTGTACAAACAGGCCGAGACTGGTTACGACTTCAGTTTGATCGAGTGTCAGTGACCCAAGCACGCCCATATTATTGTCGAACCGTCGGCGGGCATCGTCCTGACGATCGATGTCCGTGCCAACGATTAGGTTGTTCGGCCGGTCCCATAATTCACCGCGGTAGGTATATATCGCGCCGCCGCCGACAAAAAATCGATCGAACTGTACGGCGCCGCCACTCGTAAATGGCAGCTTGTTGGCGAAATCGCGCCACACATAGTGATTTCGCAAGCGGATCTCATGGCGCTCGCCGAACGATTTCCTGTAACTCAACCCGATTCGTTGTTGATCCAGTGCCTCCCCTGCGTCGAAATCCACGTTTCGTTGCCGCGCCGACTTGGGGTCCGTTTGCGCTTGTATCAGCGTCACGCCACCGGGATCGTTAGCCACGGGCTGATCCGTAGCATTGAAGACCAGGCCATATTCCGCTTCATTGTCGGTTGCATAGACGAATCTGGCATTCAGCGACGTGTTTTCCGTTTGGCTATGGTCACGGTAACCGTCATACTGCATGTGTGAAATATTGACCAGGTAGTTAAAGCGGCCCGTGTCGCCGCCGGCCTTTACTTGAAATTTGTTGAAGTCGAATTCGCCAAAGGACCAACGGGTGTCAACGAAGGGATCGACGGGTCCGCGCTCGGACGTAATGCTGATAACCCCACCGGATGCATTGCCGTACAGAGACGATGCCGGCCCGCGAATGACTTCGATTCGCTCTACAGAGCCGAGGTCGATGCCGTCGGATTGGCCTTGCCCGTCCGGCAGTGATTCCGGAATTCCGTCCACCAATATCTTGATGCCGCGAATGCCGAAATTCGATCGGGCACCGAAGCCTCGAATGGCAATGCGCAGGTCCTGCGCGAAATTATATCGGTTTTGCATGAACAGACCGGGTATGGCGGACAGCGACTCGTCCAGGCCAAGTTGCTGACGGCCGAGTTGGATATCGTCCTTCGTTATCACGCTGATCGCTGCCGGAACCTCATCAATACGTTTGTCCATACGCGTCGCGTGCACCACGATTTCGTCGAGTTGCGTCGCGTCGGGGTCTGGGTAAGATGAATCAGCGACCGCAATGCCGCTACCGGCAAACAGCATCACCGCAATGACTGCCAGGCCTGGCCAGGCCAGGAACCAATTATCTCGTTTCAATTGTTTGTTCTCACTTTTCTGTAATTGCAGGCAGCTGTTCAGTTTGTGTATGCAATGCCAGTCTAACAAGGTTTTGTCGTACGAGCCCGCACCAGTATTTGCCTGAGTGTTCCTGCTCACATTCGAGCGCCTGTGGCGCCCAACTTCGTTCAGTCGACGCGAACTGGATGAGCCACCAATCTTAGACTTAGTCTAAAATACTGCAAGACCGCTTGTCCGTCCAGCGTAGCCGGTGATTCGATGACCTCGCGCCGATTGCTGTCCTGCGGCAGAAACGGGATTCGTCAGAATTCTGTAGACTGAGACGAATTCATGCCAAGCCGTCAACGCGAAAACAGTGTCAGAAGGTCGGTGATGTTGCAGCTGACTTTTGCCCTTTGCGCGTTTTCTTGCCGCGCGGTCCCCGTGCAAACGCCGGAATCCTGCTCGCCATCAACCGGGGTTGTGCAAGTCGCCGCAGGCGTTTACGTACGGCCCGGACATGCCGCAGTCGTATTTGAAGGTGATGAGATTGCCAACATTGGCTTTGTCGTCGGCGATCGCTGTGTTGCGGTAATCGATACCGGCGGTAGTCTCGCGGAAGGGCAAGCATTGGATTGCGCGATCCGCGAGGTGACCGAGCGACCTGTGTGTTATGTGATCAATACGCATGTCCATCCAGATCATCTGCTGGGAAATTTGGCGTTTAAGCGCCCCGGCGTGGAATTCGTCGGTCACGCCAAACTGCCACGCGCGTTGGCGATGCGCGGTGATACTTACCTTGAGCGTGCGTCCGCGTACGAGAGCAGGGCGCTCCACGAATCGATTTTCGTTTTCCCGGAACGCACGCTGACAAGCGTGATCCAATTGGATATTGGAGAAAGGGTCTTGACCGTTCGGGCTCACAAAAGCGCCCATACGGACCACGACATCAGTGTCGTAGACGAGAAAACGAAGACAGCTTTTCTCGGCGACTTGGTTTTTCTCGAGCATTTACCGGTCATTGACGGCAGTATCAACGGCTGGATCGGCGAACTCGAGGCAATGACCAGCGAATCGTTGGCTTATGTCGTACCGGGCCATGGCCCGGTACGCGCACTTTGGCCCTCGGCTGCCGAGCCGACGCTGCAGTATCTGACCGGGCTGCGGGAGAACGTCCGGGCCTGGATTGCAAGCGGCGGTGATTTAGCCTCAGCGCAGGATAACATCGACCAGCCCCGGTCGG
Source organism: Pseudomonadota bacterium (assembly GCA_022560735.1). Classification (GTDB taxonomy): domain Bacteria; phylum Pseudomonadota; class Gammaproteobacteria; order Steroidobacterales; family MnTg04; genus MnTg04. The sequence goes on along the minus strand of JADFSO010000024.1, from coordinate 28,262 downwards.
AGGAATGGTTATTGTTTGACCGCTACCAACGGCGTAATGTGGGCGCCGCATACGCCGAGCTGGAATGGGAGGATTGACCGGATGATGATTAATTCGCGTTGCAATGCGTTCGCCGCTCAACTGGGGTGCGCCACCGTGTTGATGATGCTTGCTCCAGTCATGGGTGAGGCAACGACGGTCGAAGAGGACATGGTTTGGACTGGGGGATTGCGACAGGCTTATTTCGGGGATCGCCCAATAACCCAATCGGATGACCTCATCGTGCTGGATGCACCAAATCGTGCGGAAGACGCGGCCATCGTGCCCATATCGATCACGGCGCAGATACCGCAGACGGACGAGCGGTATATCAAAACCATTCACTTGTTCATCGACAAGAATCCCGGGCCGCTAGTCGGCACCTTTCACTTCACACCGAAGAGCGGGCGCGCCGATCTGGCGCTTCGGGTCAGGGTTAACGCCTACGGCCCGATACGGGCGATCGCAGAAACCAGTGATGGTGAGTTATTCATGAGCCGGCGCTTCATCAAAGCGACGGGCGGTTGCTCGGCGCCGGCAGGTTCTGACCTTGATGCAGCGATGGCGCGCCTCGGGAAAATCAAACTGAGAACCAATAGCGTTGCACGACTCGCCCAACCGACCGCCGCGCAGCTGATGATCAGTCACCCGAACCTGAACGGCATGCAAATGGATCAGGTCACGCATCTGTATGCACCTGCCCATTTCGTTCGGCACGTCAAAGTCAGGTTTGACGGCGAGGAAATTTTTTCCGCCGAGACCGGAATCGGTATTAGCGAAAACCCCATTTTCAGATTCTTCTTTGTGCCGGACAGTGAGGGCCAACTCACTGCAGAAGTCACTGATACTCAGGGCCTCCAATTCAGGCAGACCTTGCAGGTCGTTCCGGTCGGCACTTTGCGGTAGTGCGCGATTAACTTCGTTAAAAAAAAGTTGCAAGTGCTCCGCCGTGCTGGAGCAATGGCCCCGGTGCTACTTGCGGGTTTCCATTTTCGTCAACAAACGTGTGATACACCAGGTCGCTCGGCATGAGGTCGATAGTGCCTTCGATACGCTCGCAACCGCCACCGAGCGTACGGGCGATGGCACGCAGAAGCGTGGTCTGCCCCACGCCGATGTTGCCCTCAAGCATGACCTGACCGCGGCTGAACGTCGCGATGTAGAGCAGTCGTAGCCTGTGTCCAGACCGACCATGACCGTCTTTACCGCAGCATCCATGGCCGGCGCATGCGCACGCCAATCCGCTAAATGAGTCTGACGTTAGACTTGCAGTCACGAAACTCCTTGAAGACATTCGCATTCCGTATTGATTTTTCACCCTTTTCCTGATTTGACCCAGTGTAACGGCCGGGCATGTAATCTGTGGGCTGACACCTTACTCGCGCTCTGCTAATATTCGGGTAACGATTACAAAAAGACCTTCGGTGGGAATGGGCGAAATTGTGCGCTGGGTTGCTGTTACATCTACTTTGTGCATGCTGTGTTTGACTTCTCCCGTCCATGCGAATGATTTCCCAACTCAGGCTCGAGTGGAATATGTATTGGGTTGCATGGATTCCCATGGTGGCCAAAAATATGAAAACTTGTATTCGTGCGTATGCATCATAGACAAGATAGCTGAGAAGATCGCGTACGGTGAATACATTGAAGGGGAGGTGTTTACTCAGTTGCGTACAACGCCTGGAGAACGAGGCGGGCTGTTTCGGGACCCGGAACGTGCGCGCCTGCTGGTCAAGAAAATAACTAATATCACCGAAGTCGCGGAAAAAGCGTGCTTCGTGGGATTAAGAACGAATACCGCCAATAAGGAAAATGAGCGCGGTTAGATTTTTGATTGATAAAAGGCCGACCTTAAAATAATATTAAGGCGGAGGGGTTACTTGCAGCGGTATGCGGTGGATTCAGCGCTGGCGTAGCAAGGTATTAAGACCATCAACGGAGGTGGCGAGATGAGGAAACGAATAATTGGAATTATTTCGATGATCGGTGTTGCACTGGCTCTGATTGTGCCTGGCACATCGAGCGCAAACAGCGAGCTGATGAAGCTAATGGATAACCCGGACAATTGGGCGATCTGGGGAGGCGATTACGCCGGCACGCGCTACAGCAAACTCGATCAGATCAACAGCAAGAATGTTGGTGATTTGCAGGTTGCGTGGACATTCTCAACCGGGGTTCTGCGGGGTCACGAAGGCGGGCCATTGGTGGTCGGTGATACGCTGTATATACACACACCGTTTCCAAACAAGGTGTTTGCAATCAGCCTTAACGACCAAACCATCCTCTGGCGCTACGAGCCAAAACAAAACCCAGACACGATTCCGGTAATGTGCTGCGACACGGTGTACCGCGGTCTTGCGTATGCGGACGGGAAAATCTTTCTGCAGCAGGCCGACACGCACTTGGTGGCCCTGAATGCCAAAACCGGCAAGGTGATCTGGCGCATCAAGAATGGTGATCCGAAAAAAGGCGGTACCAATACCAACGCACCGGTCGTCATCAAAGACAAAGTGCTGACCGGCATCAGTGGCGGTGAGTTCGGTGTGCGAGGCTTCCTGGCGGCATACTATATCAAGGACGGCAGCCTGGCGTGGAAAGCCTATAGCGTCGGCCCGGACGATGAGATGCTCATCGATCCCCGCAAGACCACTCATCTTGGCAAACCGGTCGGCCGGAACTCCAGCACCAATACGTGGAAAGGAGATCAGTGGAAAATCGGTGGCGGGACGACCTGGGGCTGGTACACCTACGATCCGCAACTCAACCTCGTCTATTATGGGACTGGCAATCCGAGCACTTGGAATCCCGTGGTGCGACCCGGCGACAACCGCTGGTCCATGACGATCTTTGCCCGCGATCTCGACACCGGCAAGGCAAAGTGGGTCTACCAGATGACGCCTCACGATGAGTGGGACTACGATGGCATCAATGAAATGATCCTTGCCGACATCAAGATCAAGGGTAAGAATCGTAAGGTCCTGGTGCACTTTGACCGTAACGGTTTCGGCTACACGCTTGACCGCGTAACGGGCGAACTGCTGGTAGCCGAGAAATACGACCCGTCGGTGAACTGGGCGACCCATATCGACATGAAGACTGGCCGCCCGCAAGTTGTTGCCAAATACAGCACCCACCAGACTGGTGTAGACACCAACACGAAAAACGTGTGCCCGGCAGCATTGGGCACTAAGGATCAGCAACCGGCTGCATATTCACCACGAACCGGTTTGTTCTATGTGCCCACAAACCATCTGTGCATGGACTACGAGCCGTTTGAGGTAGAATACGTCGCTGGTCAGCCCTTTGTAGGTGCGACGTTGAGCATGTTTCCGGCAGGTCGGGTTACAGGCGATGGCACCACTAATCTGGGCAACTTCATTGCCTGGGATGCCGCAAAAGGCAAAATCGTATGGTCATTGCCTGAAATGTTCTCTGTTTGGAGCGGCGTATTGGCAACCGCGGGAGACGTCGTGTTTTACGGTACGCTCGAGGGATACCTCAAAGCGGTCGACGCCAAAACCGGTAAAGAACTGTATAAGTTCAAGACACCGTCTGGCATTATCGGCAACGTGAATACGTGGAAGCATAAGGGCAAGCAGTACATCGGCATACTCTCCGGTATCGGGGGCTGGGCCGGCATCGGCATGGCGGCAGGACTGACGGGTGACACCGACGGGCTTGGTGCAGTCGGTGCGTACCGAGGGCTAGACAAATACACGCAGTTGGGTGGTGTACTGACGGTGTTCGCATTGCCCGATTAAACTGCTAACTATTTGGCCAGCAATTTGTTTTCATTGCGACCCCCCGGCCACACGCAGTGGCCGGGGGGTTTTTTTATCGCACACAACTTCGGTGGATCTATGGAAATTCGCATTGACTATCGAGCCCGCGAACATGGGTTTGCACGTATGATTCTTATCGCTATTGCATGCTTGCAATTTGCTTGTGCTGCGGAAAACACGCAGGATCAAGCATCGGCAAATGCAGCGAGGTCAGTTCCAAAATCGGTCGGCAACGAAAAAGTTGCGGTCGTTACTCAGGCGGGGAGTCAGTCCAAAGAATCGACGTCAAGCACCTCCATGCTTTACTCGGTCGAATGCGGACAGGTGAATGATGCAGGTGAGCAGTTTTGTTATGTCGATCGCGATACTTATATTGGGTGGCGAACGTTTCATGGCTTTTGTAGCCGTTGCCATGCACAGGATGCGCTGGGCAGCACCTTCGCACCCAACCTGCTGGACCGTATGCGAGAGTTCGATTTTAGTGGGTTTGTGGAGCGTACGGCGAACGGATTCACTGGTCAGGTCGGCGTGATGCCGCCCTGGAAAGATAATCCGAATGTCAGCAAACGATACCAAGAATTATTCGCTTATCTCAAGGCTCGATCCGACGGCGCTCTGCCGCCTGGTCGCCCGAAGAAGAAACCATAGGTAAATAGATGTTGGCGATAACTTCCCCAATGCGACGAGGCATGGTTCTGTTGATCGGTTTGGCTCTGTCGACAGGCACGCTGGCTGAAGGTGCTTCCGCGTTTCGAGTATGCGCCGACCCAAACAATCTGCCTTTATCGGCCAAAAATCGGGAAGGGTTCGAAAATAAGATCGCACAATTGTGGGCAAATGAACTTGGACTGCCAATTGAGTACACGTGGTTTCCGCAACGGCGCGGATTTATCCGCAACACACTCAAAGCGCCGAATGAATCTGGAGACGGTTACAAGTGCGATATCGTTATGGGGGTAGCGGCCGGTTTTGACCGCCTTTTGACGACCAAACCTTACTACCGCTCAACCTATGCACTGGTCTACGCGAAGGGGCGTAATCTGGATGAGGTGGCGAGCGGCGAAGACTTCATCAATTTGGATCCTGAGATTCGCAACCGTCTTAGAATCGGTGCGTTTACTCCGACACCCGGGGTTAAATGGCTTACCCGTCATGGCATGGGCGAACAGCTGGTCGGTTTTCTTGCTATGTCTGGCGATCCCGCGGCTTACCCCGGTGAGATAATCGAGAAGGAGCTCGCGGGCGGAAGACTCGATGCCGCCATTATCTGGGGACCGATGGCAGGATTTTTCGCCAGCCGGGCAAAAGGTGTGGAACTGGTCGTGATTTCCCTGGAATCAGAACCTGGCATTCGATTCGATTTCGCGATTTCCGCGGGTGTGAGGTACGGTGACGGTGAACGCAAACGGGTCTTGGAAGAGTTAATGCGCAAGACCGCTGTGCCGATGGCAGCGATCTTCGCTGCGTACAACGTACCTTTGCTCGATATTGTGCCAGACACCGATATGGTGACTTTTCCCGATAACGATTAAGCCCAAAGAAGGATCGTTGTTTCAGGAATGACCAACTAGTATGATTGCCTTCTTATCGAAAGAACACATCGTCGCAGAACCCGGCTTCAATCGTTGGCGTGTTCCGCCGGCTTCTATCGCAATCCACCTGTGTATCGGCTCGGTTTACGCGTGGAGCATTTACAACCCGGCGCTGATCAAAGCACATGGGGTGGTCGTTAGTGCGGCCAGCGATTGGTCGCTCAAAGAAGTGGTCTGGATTTTCACGGTAGCCATTGTATGCCTGGGATTATCAGCTGCATTTGCTGGCCGTTGGTTGGAACGAGTTGGGCCGCGCATGGTTGGCGTCGTTGCCGCCTGCTGTTGGGGTGGTGGCTATTTGATTGGCAGCCTGGGTGTTTTTACGCACGAGTTGTGGTTGGTTTATTTTGGCTATGGCGTAATCGGCGGTTGCGGTCTGGGGCTGGGTTACGTTTCTCCGGTCAGTACGCTGATTCGATGGTTCCCTGACCGGCGCGGGATGGCAACAGGCATGGCGATCATGGGCTTCGGCGGTGGCGCCATGATCGGCGCACCGTTGAAGGGGTTCTTCATCAGAATGTTTTACCGTGCGCCTGATTACCTAGGCTCGGTCACCGACCTCCAGTTAGTCACCCGAGCGGGCAAACGTTTTGCCGAAATTGCCGGCGAATTGAAAGAAGTCGTGATTGTCGGCGCGAACGACGTTGCCAACATGATCGTTCCAGGCCCAGAGGGCGTCTACCTCGTTGGAACCGGGTCCATCGGCGTGGCACAAACATTTGTTACGCTCGGCATTATCTACTTCGTCGTGATGATGATTGCCGCTTTTGCTTACCGCGTGCCAGCGGAGGGTTGGCAACCCGAAGGCTGGACGCCGCCAGATTCCGCCAAGGCGACAAAACGCATGATCACCGATCGCGATGTCGATATCGATCAGGCGCTAAAGACCAGACAGTTTTATCAACTTTGGATTGTTCTGTGTCTCAACGTAACGGCAGGCATCGGCGTGTTGGGAGTTGCAAAGACCATGATGAGCGAAATATTCGGCAGCACGCTTCCAAGCGTCGTCGATGGGGCGTTTGCTGCAACCTATGTGGTGATGATTAGTGTTTTCAATATGGTCGGGCGTTTCTTTTGGGCGAGCACGTCCGACTTCATCGGCCGCCGTAATACCTACTGGATTTTCTTTGCTCTCGGTATTGTGCTGTATTGCTCGATACCGTTTTGTGCCCAACGTGTCAGTGTAGACCCCAGCGTCGTCTGGCTGGTCTATTTTTACGCGGCGAGCATGATCATTTTCACCATGTACGGCGGGTGCTTTGCGACAATCCCCGCGTATCTCGCGGACGTTTTCGGCACCAAATTCGTCGGCGGTATTCACGGTCGTCTGCTTACGGCCTGGAGTACTGCAGGCGTGCTGGGGCCGCTGGCGATCACCTCTTTGCGAGAGTCCTCGATCAGCAATGCTATTTCGAACCTGGTGGCGAAGATCGATCCGACCGTGTTTGCATCGAAATTTGGCGCGGGCATCGAGCAACTCGATACGCTGGTCGCACAAAAGAGCGTCACGATTGCCAAGCTGATGGAAATTGCACCGCCCGGCACTATCGATCCCACCAGCAGCCTTTACAATACAACAATGTATTTGATGGCCGCATTGCTATTCGTCGCTCTGCTTAGCAACGCCGCTATGCGACCGGTCGCGGGCAAACATCATTTACCAGCATCCGGTGGTGTCGGGGAATCCGCAACTAGCTAAGCTGCATGTCACCAGGGATCGCGGATGCTGGGTGAAGGCCTGGGGAGTCTGCGCCGTAGAAAGGATTCCTGCTCGGCAACTGCTCCTGCGTCCCTGCAGTCGTACGAAAGCACCCGAACGGATGACGATAAATCGAAAATTTTCCTTTATTTATCAGTATGATATACGCGAAATATTGCGATCGTTGTGCGCCCGAAACCAGTTGGTCGTTCAGGGCCTTATTGTGGCGATTACCGTGTATACTAAATTGGCATTGTCGAACCACGATTTGTGCAGTTTCTATTCGGCATCCAGTCGGAAGGAAAATAATAAGGTTCACACCGGGGAGGCGAGAGTGATGGGCAACAAAAGAATCAATAATCTGTTTTTAAATTTATTTGTTGGATGGTGTATCGCGCTGTTCAGTATCAGTTCGGTGCAATCTCAGGAAGTCGGCGGCGGCACATTGTACGGTGATATGCTGACGGTTACGCAAGATATGTTGGATCGCGCGGCCAGTGACTCCAATAATTTCCTGCATACCAACGGAAACTACAAGCAGACACGTTACTATCCGGCGCGCCAGATTAACGTCGGCAACGTCGACCGATTACAGCGTGCCTGGACGTTCGAGACTGAAGTTGTAGAGTCTCTGGAAACGACGCCGATCATTGTAAACGGCGTCATGTATGTCACGACGTCATTCAACCATGTCTACGCATTGAATGCAGAAACGGGCCAGGAGATCTGGCATTACAAACACGACATGGGTCCGATTACGACGTATTGCTGCGGACCAAACAATCGCGGTGTGTTCCCGTATGGCGATAAAGTCTATATGGGTACGCTGGATGCCAAGCTGGTGGCCCTGGATGCGAAAACAGGTCGTCTCGCGTGGGCAACGCAGATTGCCGATCCCGAGCTTGGCTACAGCGAAACCATGGCTCCGACCGCGGTTGACGGAAAAATCCTCATCGGAACGAACGGCGGCGAGTACGGAATTCGCGGTTTCGTGAAGGCCTACGATGCGGATACCGGCAAGGAGCTGTGGACGTTCCACACAACGGCCGAGAATTCTGTCGGCGTATGGGCGACCAAAGACGCAACGGGTCGCGATATGCTGCGAGATATCCGAGCTGAAAAAGCGGCGTTGAAAAAGCTCGGTGACCCCTACAAAACGCTGGGAGGTGGTGTCTGGCAGAATATGGCGATAGACCGGGAAACGAATACGGTGTATTTCGTTGCCGGTAACCCGTCTCCCGACCTTTATGGGGCGATTCGGCCCGGGGACAATCTGTACACGAATTCACTCGTGGCGGTTGATCTGAGTACCGGTAAGTACAAGTGCCATTTTCAATACATCGCACACGACGTATGGGACCTGGACGCCGTGAGTCCACCGATATTAACGACAGTTGTGGATGACAGGGGCAACGAAGTGAAGGGTGTGCTGCACGCCGGCAAGACAGGCTATGTCTACGTGCACCGTGCGAAAGACTGCAGCCTCATACGGTTCTCCGAACCTATGGTGGTTCAGGAAAATCGCTGGGTCCTGCCGACACCCGAGGGCGAGCGCATGCTGCCTGGCGCTAATGGTGGCGTCGAATGGTCTCCAATGGCCATCGATCCGAACCTCGGTTTGGCCTATGCGATCAATCTTCATCAGCCGATGACGTACCACGTTGAGGCCACGCCGTATCCTGGCGGGAAACTGTGGCTAGGGGGTGCATTCAAGGTCATTGCTGAAGAACAGCAATGGGGTAATATCACGGCAGTTGACTACAACACCGGGAAAATCAAATGGAAGGTCAAAACCGAGCAGCCCATGATCGGTGGGATTCTGGCGACAGGCGGCGGCCTGGTGTTTACCGGCGAAGGCAATGGCTGGTTTAGAGCCTTCGATTCGAAGACGGGCGAACTCTTGTGGCAATACAAGGCGAACGCCGGCGTCAACGCTCCACCGGCTTCATATAACGTGGGCGGCAACCAATACATTGTGGTTGGCGCGGGCGGTAATGTGCAGCTTGATTACAAGCGTGGCAATGAAATAATAGCGTTCAAGCTCGGCAGGTAGGTCGGCAAAAAGTCATCGTAATCTTTAGCGGCCGCACATGCGGCCGCTATTTTTACAGGGGCCGGATCTGCAGAAAATTCGCCGGAACTGAACGTCATAAAAGTCGGTCAAATCACCTAAATCGCTCTAAAAGCAAGATTGCTTATGATTGGAAGATTACTGAACTTTATTTTGTTTGTGACATTCGCTGGCGCGACAATTACGCTGGCAGACACCAATACCGGCGATGAATATGCGCCCGTCGCGGACCTACTGAAGTCATGTCAAGTTTGTCACGGCGATCAGGGGGCATCGACTGAACAACAATACCCGATATTGGCAGGACAGGAATTCTACTATCTCTACGTTCAGCTCAAAGATTTCAAATCGGGACTGCGCGCGAATCCGATAATGGACCCCGTCGTTTCTGCACTTGATAAAGATCAAATGCAACTCATCGCAAAGTATTTTTCGGAACAGGTCTGGCCAGATACCGAATATGCGAGCGATGATCAAGTGACCAGATCCGCAATAACCGTCATCACAGCGGGGCAATGCATCGCGTGTCATCTAGGTAAATTCGATGGCGATAGCCGCGTACCTCGGCTGGCGGGCCAACATCCTGAATATCTTGCAAAGACAATGTTGGATTTCAAATCCAAGTCGCGACAAAATTCGCCTGCAAAAGGATCACTGCTGGCGTCTTTCGCCGATCAGGAATTAATCAATGTTGCGCAGTACCTAAGCAGCCTATAGAAACTGTCTCAATTCGCTGATTCCGTCAGCACGCGCGTTGTTTCTTCGTGTCCGCCCAACAGCGCCAGATCGTGCGCTGTTCGGCCGTTCTTGTCGCGTAACACTCTATTGCTGCCCTTATTGAGCAAGAATCTGACAACATTGGAGTGACCTTCTTCGGCTGCCATCAGTAACGCGGATTTGCCGCGGTCATCGACTAAATCCAACTTCGCACCCCGCGCCGTGAGCATTTCGACGACATCAGTCTGGCCGTAACCCGCGGCCCACATCAACAGCGTCAGGTCATGCGTGTAGCGCGCATCTACCGAAATTTCTGACCCCCTGTGAGCGTCCAACAATTGGCGGAGTATTCGTGTTTCACCATTGGCTGCCGCATACACCGCACCGCTTTTACCGGTATTATCCACGAAATCGGCCCTGGCACCGTATTGCAACAGCAGCGCGCCGACAGCCGCATGCTGGTGAAATATAGCATTAGAAAGTGGCGATACGTTCTTGATATTAACGGCGTTGGGGTTGGCATCGCTATCCAGCAGCAAGCGCACCAAGTCCTCATCTCCACTACCGGCCGCCTCGAACAATGGCGTGTTGCCGGCAACATTAGCTTGATTTACCTGTGCTCCGGCGTCCAGTAAGATTCTGGCCGTATCGACGTGGGCAGTGCGCGCCGCATATATCAAGGCTGAGTTGCCGAAGCGATCGCGCGTGCGTATGGACGCGCCTTCTTTCAGTTTGGACAAGACGAGTTGCGACTCACCCTTTTTCGCCGCGTCCAAAAGGCTCAGATTCAGAATTCGAAACTCTTCGGAATCCGCAGCGAAGACATCGATACCCACGAACAGAATGAAGCAAATTAGCGCCACCTGTATTTTCATCGCCCGGCCTCCCCGATCGAGTCGCTTATGGTTGCAGCGTTGTGAATCCTAACAATTTCTTGTGGGAAATGATATTGTGCACCATCGGTGCCCTTGCAAGGAGCCTTGACAATGACGACAGTAAAAGAATCAGTCTCACTCAACGCGTCCGCGGCGGATATTTGGTCAGTCATCGGTGATTTTAACCGGCTGGATACTTGGCATCCGGCCATTGCTACATGCGAGGCGGCGGGTAGTGGGGACAGCTCGATCCGCTACCTGACCTTAGTCGATGGCAGCAAGATTGTCGAGCGCCTCGATGAGAATGACGATGAGGCGCGAAGTTACACCTACACTATTCTGGATGCTGGCCCGTTACCGGTTCGAAATTATCAATCTACTCTTGAAGTGAGTGGGGACACTTCGGTTTCCATCGTGACGTGGTCGAGCGAATTCGAGCCGCACGAGACCCCGGAAGCTGATGCGCAAGCGGCAATTTCCGGTGTATACAAAGGTGGTTTTACTGCGTTGATTGACAAGTTCGGGGCAGCGTAAACAGCCGCTTCACGCTCAGGAAAAATACAAATGGGGTGGGTCAGTTTACAGGGAGTTTGATGGTGCGAATTCTGTCGGTATTTCTGTTGATTTCGATGGTGGGAACAGCATTCGCCCAGACAGCTGTTGAGGCAGCTGGTAGTTGTGTTGTCATTCACAATAAAAGCGACGCGCAAGATGAAACCACGACAACTTGTTTCGAAAACATTTCGCTGGAACGAACTTCTTTCGAATCTGGTGTATGCCAATGGAAAACCGATGCACAGGCTCTGGCGAAGGTCCAAACCACGACGCGATTTGTAGCGTATTGCCCAGCTTCGTATACCGGGTATTGCAATCGACTGGTTTTCGAACCTGGAATCGTCATGCCCGTAAAAATATTTCTTTACGATAAATCGGAACAGGTGTTGGCACGTGCCAAAAAGCAATGCCTTAGCGGAGGTGGTGAATGGCACGCAGGCGGTGAGGAAACCGAATAGCCAGCACAAAAAATACTTTAATGCGCTTTTACATCTTTCGTACAATATGCAGGCTGGCAGACCAAATTCTTAATCAATGCTTCCAGTTGTGCTTGCATTCGATTCCCCTTTGAGATACCGATCACGGTCGTCGCATAGTTTTGCACGTCGTTTCACTGGGCTCTGCGCAGCGGTAGAAGAGTTTCTTTCCTGCGCTGTCAGTTGTGAATATCGCGAGTCCGCCGGTCGGTGCCCGCGGTGGTTTGAATCAAACGACGCCGTACGACGGGCCGGCAGTTTTGGGCATATAGCGGGAAGGCACCGACTCGAAGCACAGAAAAGCAACATACGACGACGGAAGACTACCCATTCCAGCTTCATATAGCTATAATTACAGGTTCTGCAAGAAAAAATAACAGGCACGGAAAAAGGGGGAAACGATAATGACCACACCATCTTTGCATCCGTCAATTGACAACGGCGTTCAGGCAGGAAGTGACAGCTTCACCGGCGGCAAATTGACCTGTCAATGTGATACCGATCCCGTTGAAGTGACGGTTGAATCACAAACTGCCCACAACCATGTTTGCGGCTGCAGCAAGTGCTGGAAACCAAGCGGCGCTTTATTCTCTATGGTAGCCGTTGTTTCCAGGGACAGTGTTAACGTATCCGCGAATGGGGATAAGCTTGAAATCGTTGACGAATCTGCGGCCATCCAGCGGCATGCTTGTAAGGACTGTGGCGTACACATGTACGGCCGCATAGAAAATACCAGTCACTGTTTTCACGGTCTGGACTTTATCCACACCGAACTTTCTAGTGATTCGGGGTGGTCAGCGCCAGAGTTTGCTGCCTTTGTCTCGTCGATTATCGAGTCCGGATTCTCACCTGACGATATGGACGGCGTTCGGGGACGACTGCGGCACCTGGGTCTTGAGCCCTACGATTGCCTGTCACCGCCGCTGATGGATATGATTGCAGCGCATACAGCAAAATCGCAGTAATCAGCAGACATCGGTAGTTACAAGAGTCCTGCGAAAACCGGGCTAGCGGGTCTTGTGCGTCACCGCAAAACGACTTTCCATGGGTCATAAAGCATGCGTAACGTAGGGTTGAATTGGAGTACGGGTTCGTTTTTCCGACTATTTCTAATGCTCGTCATTTTAGCTGGCTGCGACGAGACACCGAATATTGAGACCGGATCTCAAGAGGGGAAAGAAGGCGAAACGCCAGCCTCAACCGAGGTGCGGTGGCCAGCGGGCGGAGAATTCGTTTATGTCAGCAACGAGGATTCCGGTGATATTTCGATCATATCGACAGTAAGCAATCAAGTCATAGCCACTTTGAACGTTGGTCGGCGGCCACGCGGCATCAGGGTAGGTAACGCCGGGGAAAAAGTATTTGTTGCATTGTCAGGGTCGCCGAAATGTCCTCCATCCATGTCTGACGAGGACTGCGAAAAACAGGGAACGGACAAAACCAAAGACGGTATTGCAGTTGTTGATGTTTTGACGGCCAATCTGGAGCAGGTGCTACCGGGCGGATCAGACCCGGAACAGTTTGACCTCAGTGCGGACGGCCGGCGCCTGTTTGTTTCCAATGAAGATTCGGATCAGGCGACTATCGTAGATATAGTCAGTGGCGAAATTATGAAAACAATTGCCGTCGGCCGTGAGCCGGAGGGCGTTCGTGTCAGCCCTGATGGTAGGTTGGTTTATGTCACGAGTGAAACCGATCATGCGGTTACCGTGCTGGATGCCAACAGCGGAACCGTCATCGCGACGATCGCTGTTGGCTTACGGCCGCGTGATGTAGTATTTACCCGCGACGGGTTGCGAGCGTTTGTCTCAGCTGAATTGGCGCATTCAATCACGGTGATAGACGTCGTCAGTCACGAAGTTGTCGCAACCATAGAACTCGATGCTACGGCAAAGCCTGTGGGCATGGTAATCACCTCGGATAGCAAGCGACTCTACGTGGCCAATGGTCGTGGAAAAACGGTATCGGCAATTGACCTGAGCACTTTAAAAGTCGTTGGTTCGGTCGAGGTCGGCCCCAGGGCATGGGGTATTGTACTTACCGAAGATGAGCGTTTCCTGTATACGGCAAATGGACCTTCGGACGATGTTACTGTGGTTAGTACCGAATCGATGGACGTAGTAACCAAGATCAAAGTTGGTGAATCACCATGGGGCGTCGCGATCGGGCCGAATCCGCGACCATCTCCATAGAATTTACAACAATCGGGCAGTGGACCGTCGGCTTAACCAGGCGTCGCATCCCCAGACAGCGCCGGCGCGAGCAAAGAAAAATGCCACGACGGCAACAAGCATCAGGAACCGAAGTCCGTGTCGCGAAAACGGCAAACCCATTGCACCGAACTCGTAAATTAGGAGCAGAAAAAAACCTCCAACTGCTGATGTCCTGGTGAGCAGGCCAAGAGTCAATCCGATCCCGACAAGCCCTTCACCAATGGCAGTCAGATGCGCGAATATTTCCACGTTGGGTATGACACTGTGCTGGAGAATGCTTCTCAACCAGGCCAGTGGATTGATTTCAGCATACCCCTCCAGGATTTTCGGCATCGTCTCTATCCAGCGCTGAGATGCCATTGGCACGGGTAAAATTCCGCCGAGCAGGACCCATTTGGTCCAAATGGCCTTAATGAACCAGACTCCGGTGGCAATCCGCAGTACCGCCAGCCATTGGCCCGGGTGTCGCATCGCGCCGTCAGATTTCAATGTGGCCGAACTCTCGTTCTGCTACTAATGCGTATCCCCACCTATGCTACGCTCGGCGCTGCAGGCGAGAGGAGCCAATCGTTGACATACTCATCGCCCAACACGCCTTTGCAGTCGCGCCGAGTACGGCGCAAGTCTCTTTATGTTTGTAAAACATTATTTGTCAACAATTCCTGTCGGATAAATTGCTACCGAAATTAAGAAACATGTCAGTCCAACTGGTTGACGCTTCTCATTCTGTAATCGTAATGTTTTTGTCGTCCAATGGCTAGTGTGTGCAGTTAATTTATCTTTCGTCGGCCCAGAATCGCCAGTCCACGCCCGTATTAGACGTTAATTGGTTTCAGCTTATCCGGCGATATGCAAGAACGCTCGTAATTCCGGCAATCGGGTGGTCGGGCTCGGGACCGTGGTGGTCATGGTATTTCGTTCTGGGCTTAACTGATCGGCCAGATCTTCGTATTCTGGCTCAGGATGATGCGGATCAGGAGTTTTATTCGTAAATAGCAGATACGTGCTCTCAATTGATCGTAACGAAATTTTTTCCTAGCTCTGCTATGAAGAATCCGATATCGTACGATTTTGAAGCAAATAAATCTATTCGCCATGAGCCCTCGATTCCGGCCTTTGCTGCCAGTTACCACCCTGTTTTTAGGAATCTTGCTGGCCGGACCTATGCGTGTTATTCACAACATTAGAAATACGATTGTTCAGGAGCTGCGTTCAACCGCCAATCTGGCCTTACGATTGCTGGGGGCTGCCTTCCTTTATCAGGAATTATTCCTATTATTTTTCAAGTCTTCTCCTGAAACTGCAAGCAAAGAAAAAAACGATTATGCAAGGGGATTATCAATAGATTGGCCCAAAAGCAATGAGTTTGGAAAAGCGATGCCCATTTTTTTTCTGGGGCTGTACATTTCATTATTGGCGACTAGTTCTTTTGCGCAGGACACAGAACAGATAGATGAAATTGTAGTCATCGGAATAACGCCCACCCACGGCGTCGGCTTTCCCAAAAAAGTGATACCCGCCAATGTCCAGACTGCAAGCAGTAACGATCTGGACCAGAGTCAGTCACTCGATCTGACCGAATTCATGAATCGGAATCTCGGCGGTGTGAATATCAATGCGGCGCAGAATAATCCGCTGCAACCGGATGTGCAATACCGCGGATTCACAGCTTCCCCCTTGCTGGGACTGCCGCAGGGAATCGCGGTTTACCAGGACGGCGTCCGGATCATGGAACCGTTCGGCGACACGATCAACTGGGAACTGATACCGGAATCCGCCATCGCCAGCATCAATTTAATCGGCGGAGCCAATCCCCTGTTCGGCCTGAATACCTTGGGTGGTTCGTTGTCAATTGAGACAAAGGATGGCTTCACCCATCCCGGTTACCGTGGTGAAATCTACGGCGGATCCTTCGGCCGGCTCGTCGGTCAGGCGGAAGCCGGCTGGAATAACGGCCAATTCGGTTATTTCGCCACCGTAAACTACTTCGACGAAGACGGCTGGCGAGATAAATCGCCTTCCGAGGTTAAGAATTTCTTCGGCGCGGCCGGCTGGCGCGGCGAGGACAGCACCATCGATATTGGTTTTATTTATGGTGACAGCAAATTGATCGGAAATGGCCCGGTTCCCGTACAGCTTTTGGACATCGATCGTAAAACCGTCTTCACGTCACCGGATATTACCGATAACAATATGAAGATGGTGATCATCGATGGCACGCACTGGTTCGGTGAAACCATGTTGCTGTCGGGCAACGTGTTTTATCGTGACATCGTTACGGATTCTTTCAACGGTGACGGAACGGAGTTCGAAGAGTGCAATATCGCAGGCGAGCAGATCCTGGTTGACGAATTCGAAGATCTGGATGGCGACGAGGAGTGCACGGCAGTGGACGACTTCGACATCGTACTCGACCAGAACGGCAATTTCTTCGAGAATGCCGTCGACTTCAAGGCGATCAATAATATCGGCGTGCTCCAGCAAGAATCCTTTGGCAGTTCAATTCAACAGACATTTCTGCACGATCTCTTTGGTCGCAAGAATCGGTTCATCTTCGGTGCGGCGTATCAGCAGGGGGACGCCGAGTTTCGTTCGATGGTTGAAGTAGCCTTTTTGGAAACGGACCGGAGTACGACGGGAAGCGGTCGCTTTGTGCCCGACGAGGCAACAGAAGTTGCGACGCGTACGCGAACAGGGTCGCTCTTTTTCACCAACATCCATTATCTGACCAAGGAGATCACGCTCACCGTGGCGGGGCGGTTTAATACTACCCGGATAAAGATAGATGACCTGTCCGGCGTTCAACCAGAGTTGAATGGAAATCATCGGTTCCATCGATTCAACCCGACTGTAGGTCTGACCTGGCAGGCGATGCCGTCACTTAACGTATATGGCAGCTACGGTGAGTCTTCACGCGTCCCGACACCGGTGGAACTCATCTGTTCCGATCCCGACGTCCCGTGTAACCTCCCCAATGCCTTTCTGGCCGATCCGCCGCTGGAGCAGGTGGTGGCCAGGAGTTTTGAGGGCGGCTTGCGGGGGCAAGTCAAACAAATAGGCGGCCCTGGTGGCGGCAACCTGACTTGGAATGCCGGTGTGTTTCATACCACAAATGCAGATGACATTATTTTCCAGACCACGGGCGGTGTATCAGCGAACGAAGGATTTTTCGATAATGTCGGCGACACCGTGCGCAGAGGCGTCGAAATCGGATTGAGCGGCGACTATGGCCGACTAAACTGGTTCGTCAACTATGTGTTCGTCAATGCGGAATTTGACGATTCGTTTACGACCGCCAGCCCAAACCATCCTTTTACCAATAGCGACGGCAAGATCGCTGTCGAGAAAGGCGATCGTATACCCGGTATTCCGGAACATTTACTGAAGTTTGGCGTCAACGTCGTTGTCTCACCTCAATTGACACTGGGTGGGAATATCGTCTTGAACTCTGGTCGGTTCCTGCGCGGTGACGAAGCGAATTTGCTGGACGAAACGGATGGTTACGCCATGGTAAATTTCCGTGGCGAGTACCGCCTCAACGACTTCATTACGGTGATTGCCAAAGTGGAGAATCTATTCGATGTCGAATACGAGACCTTTGGTTTGCTGGGCGAACCGGAAGCAGTCTTGGGGCCCGCATTTAACGATCCGCGCTTCCTGGGACCCGGCGCTGTGCGGGGTGGCTGGATAGGTATACGTGTTGAACTCGGACAATAAGCAGCAAACCTGAAATGAACCTGCATGGTACGAGCAGGGTGCCGACGGAAACTACATAACGATTGATTGCCAGCCACTGTGGCCAATGCCGGGGGAGGACTGTCGCGAGCCACCCGGCCAGTTCAGAAAAAAATGGCAAAAGAGTGATTATGTTTTCTTCAGCACCAAGTTCGATTGCGCTGGCTTGCATTCACAATGATGTTAGCTGCGTATGATGATCGCGTACGCAACCCGGCAAAGAGCCAGCTGCACGAATCAAATCGTATCCGCATTTTCCAGGGCGACATCACCGATCCCGCCTCGCTGCGTCGCGCAATGCAAGGTTGCGGTACAGCATTCCATCTTGCGGCCTGGTACGAACTCGGTCAAACCGGAGACCAGGTAGCGGATGAGACCTTTGAGCACTGCGGTCGGTTCACCTGCGAATATGAACGCACGAAGCTCGAAGCCCACCGCATCGCACAGCATTTCGCGCAGCAACAGCTGCCGCTGGTGACGGTCCTTCCGTGTGCCGTCTACGGTGAGGGAGATCCGAGCCTCATTGGCGAAACCTTCACCAAGCTCGCCAGGGGCACCTTTCCTGCGCTGATCGCGGGAGTCGAGCAATCGACCCTCACTTACGTCCATGTCGACGATGTCGTGCAGGGAATCCTGCTTGCTGCCGAGAAGGGCCGGCTTGGCGAGACGTATATACTTGCTGGCGAGGTGATGAGCTTCGGTGACATGATCGACTGCGTTACGCAAATCGCCGGGTCGAAGCGCCCCAGGCTCACAGTCCCGCTGTGGATAGCGAGAGCGATGGCCTTTGCCGACGAGCGTGGGTCGCGTCTGCTCGGCCGGAGACCCCTGATTTCCCAGGAGTCCTTGAACTCGCTGTTGTGCAGCTTCGCCGTGTCATCGGCAAAGGCGCGGAGCGAGCTTGGATTCCGGGCGCGCCCGAATCGAGAGGGCTTTGCCCAGACCCTGAGCTGGATCCAGGAGACGGTGGATGCTTCACGCCGCCAGGACTGAACGGTGCCGGTGTTAAGTTTCTTAGTTTTTCAAGCCACCACTGCCATGCGAGTGATAGCCACCAGCGTTGGTAAACGTCCTGAGTTTATCTGCAGCAGATTGTGAGATTGACAGGGTTGTCGGGAGAACCGGGATTCCCCATGCGGCTACATCAGACATTTACCTCTTAGGCCTGCAAGGGTCACAATGAGCGGATGAATCTCGGGCTTCGTGAACTGGCCACCTTTCTGGCCGAGCACAAAAACGATCGATCACTGGTACTGGCCGTGGTCACGGCGACCGAGGGGTCGACTTATCGTAAGCTCGGCGGCATGATGCTGATCCGCAAAAATGGCGAGTTTGCTGGTTTGATCTCCGGAGGCTGTCTCGAAGGTGACCTGGTAGAGCAAGCATCCAATGACGATGTTGATGCGAGCGAATCAACTCCCAGCACATAAATAAGGAAAACTGTAATGACAAACAAATTCCATACTCGTCCGGTTTTTACCAACGCCATCGTTTGGGCGGCACTAATAATTGCCACCTCTTTGTTAATGTCCGATGCGGGCGACAGTCAAAAAACCACGCTCTTGCTGTTGCAGATCGCTGGCTGGTATACCATCGACGCGACCTTGACCAAAAACAGGAGGTCGCTCAAGGCCAAACGGGCGTGCCTTCGCAGGCGTTTTTCCGAAAGCTAGCAGACCGGGAAGATTTGAACGCGCCTCATTTTGAGGGTCCAAAGTGTCATCAATACCGGGGCAAGTCCAGGAGGATAATCAAATGAACGATCATCCGGTTATCGCTGTGAGTTTGCTGCTTGCTCTTGTTGCGGCGAGCAACTCTTGCGGCGGCGGCAGTTCCGGACCAGTCAGTCAACCACCGCCGCCGGTTTCGCTGGAGACAGGCGTACAGCGAGTTTTCAATCAGCTCACATTCAATCTTCCGGTCGCCCTGATGCAGGCGCCCAGCGATATTTCACGGTGGTTTGTCGTTGAGCAGTCAGGGGTCATAAGAGTGTTCAACAATGACCCGACCGTATCTTCAAGTTCCGTGTTCATCGATATCAGTGGTCGAGTAAATTCCGGGCCCAGCGAAGCCGGTTTGCTTGGTATGGCCTTTCACCCTGATTTTGCCGCCAATGGCCGTGTTTACGTTTCTTATACACGAACCGGATCGCCTCTCGTATCGGTCATTTCGCGCTTCGTCATCGATCCCGCAACAGGAGATCTTGACGAAACTTCAGAGTTCGAAATCCTGACTGTCCCACAGGATTTTTCGAATCACAATGGCGGCAACATCGCGTTTGGGCAGGACGGGTTTCTCTATATCGGGTTTGGCGATGGTGGCAGCGGAGGTGATCCTAACGAACGTGCGCAGGACACCAGCCATATCCTGGGCAGTATCGTGCGCCTTGATATCGATGTCACGCCGCCAACTCGTTACGCGATTCCAGCGACTAATCCATTTTCGTCCAATACGAACTGCGTCAATGGCATCGGTGTGATGCCTTGTCCGGAGATATATGCCTGGGGTTTTCGAAATCCCTGGCGCTTCAGCTTTGACAGTCAGACCGGGGAACTCTGGGTTGGCGATGTCGGGCAAGCTGACTGGGAAGAAATCGACCGGGTCGAACTGGGAATGAATTATGGCTGGGACGAGCGAGAGGGCGCACATTGTTTTGAACCATCCACAGGTTGCTCAACCAACAACGTTGATCCAATCACCGAATATGGCCATGTCGGTGGAAATATTTCGGTAACCGGCGGATTCGTGTATCGCGGCGCCGCCATTCCGAATTTGCAGGGTTTCTATGTATTTGGCGACTTCGGCTCTGGTCGTATATGGGGTGTGCCGGCTACCAGCGTGCAAGGCACTGCACCCGACGAGCTTGACGATACTACGCTCAGTATCTCGTCGTTCGCAGAGGGCGCGGACGGTGAATTGTATGTACTGAATTACGGCGCCGGGGAAATCTATCAGATCGTTGGTGCTCCCTGACATGGTTCCGTACTGATCCCGGTAATTTGCCGGCAGTCTATACCGGCATTACTTTCCACCGCGGTTCTAATCCAGATTGATTACTATTTTTCCTCGCGCGTGGCCTTTTTCCGAATACCGGATCGCCGCCGGGACCTCGCTCAACCGGTAACGTCGGTCAATCACCGGCGTCACCTTTCCGGTTTGCATGAGGTCGCGCAGAATGGCCAGGTCATCTTTGCGCAGTCTCGCCAGGAGCATGACGAATTCCTGTTCCACGAACGGTGACAACATTAGCGCCTTGATCGGACCCATTAAAGGCGCGAGCCAATTGCCTTTTGCTCCTCCGACCATGACCAAAATGCCATCGGGATCAAGAGCTCGCCTGTTCGCCAACAGCGAGTGATTGCCGACATTATCGATGATCAGGTCGTAACGTTGCCCGCTTTTGGTGTAATCGTCCTGAGTGTAATCGATGACGTGATCGGCCCCGATCGATCGAACCATTGCCACATTCCGTGTGCTGCATACGCCGGTTACCTCCGCACCGAATGACTTGGCGATCTGCACAGCAAATGTTCCCACGCCGCCCGACGCGCCGTTGATCAGGACTTTCTGCCCCGGCTTTATTTTTCCCTTGTCACGAAGAGCCTGAAGGGCAGTGATTCCCGCTATAGCTACGGTAGCCGACTGCTCAAATGTCATGTTGGCCGGTTTCAGCGCCAGGGCCTTATCTTCACCAACAGTTATATACTCGGCGAAGGCTCCGCCGCTGCCGCCAAATACCTCATCTCCCGGCTTGAACTTCGTGACGTTTTTGCCGACTGCTTCGACCGTTCCTGCAAAATCCACTCCCAGTCTTGTTCGATCCGGTGCGCCCAGGCCAGTCATCAGGCGCATGACATACGGAGAGCCTCTCATGTAGTGCCAGTCAAGCGGATTGACGGAAGCTGCGTGGACCCTTACCAGGACCTCATCGTCCGCAGGCGACGGCTTTTCGACGTCTGCAAACTCAAGGACTTCGGGTGAACCATAGCAACGATACACAATGGCTTTCATCAGGTCGGTTTCAGCGGAGACCGCAGGTGCCGGTCCGCAGGCAGAGTTGTGGCTCAGAACAAGGGCCAGTGACAATATCGCAACCGCCAGGAAAATCAGGATACCGCCCGCGACTTTGTAACGTAGTTTCATTGATCTGTCTCCCACAAATAGGGGGTAAGTCACACATTGGCCGAGGCTGTGTAGCTACGGCTCAGTGGAGCGACCGGCATCCGTGCTACACGCTTTGCTGGTGGTTACCTTTATGACCAAACCTGCCATGACACACCTCCGCGGCCATTATCGGCCTTTTCTAAGGCGTCCGGGAAATCGGGGTGGAACCCGGCGTTAAGCTATTAAGTTGTTCAAGCCGCCTCCTCGCCAGGGATCGCCAAGTCTACGATAACGGTAACTTAATCACTACACTGGCACTACATTCGGCACCATTTTCTATCGCACTTTTCCGAGCATGGATCATCGCATTTTTGGCGATCGCATAGTTCCGATGGAGTTTTCGCCCCCTTCAACATATCAACACCGAGGAAAACCTGACACATCTGCTGCCCCGCATCCGCCGTCACCTCAGTGCGGGGAGGATCCACTTCTCGACGATGACGTCATAGTCGAAAACCCGCTCCCGTGGATTACCCCATTCTCCGTTGTTCATGACAACCACGGTGTTCAGAGTCGGGAAGATCCCCAGGTACTGGCCCCCGTAGCCACGTCCCACGATCGCCTGGGTGGTCATATCATTCACTTCGTAGCTCTGAATCCACCAGTGGTAGGCGAAGCCTGTCGCGTAGGGCGAGCCACCCAGAGCACCTTCGGCCAGCGGCAGATGGCGCTTGACCGACTCTGCGATCCACCTGCCGGAGACCACCCGTTTGCCGTTCCACATGCCCTTATCAAGCACGAGTTGGCCCATTTTGGCGAGATCGTAGGCTGTCAAAGTCAAGCCCCCACCCGTCTCACGAGTTCCGTCCCCAGCTTTTTGCCACCGGTAGCTGGACACATGAAGGTCAGCAAACAGCGTTTCCTCTGCAAACTCATCAGCGTACTTCCCCGTCGCGTTACGGATGACGCCCCCCAACAAGATCGAGAGCCCACCGGTGTACGATGCGACCTCTCCCGGTATGCCGGCCTGATCTAGGTCCAGCACGTATCCGATCCAGTCGCCCGATCGATGCATGGCCGCGGTTGATTCATAGGGATTGACTGTCTCATCGCCGACGTCATTCCAGTCGATCGCTGCGGACATGGTTAGGAGATGGGCCAACGTGATCGGATACTTCCGATCAATCCACTTCTTGCCCGCGTGCTCGGGGAAAAACGTGTAAACCGGTGCATCCATGCCGCCTACGAAACCGCCATCCTGAGCGATACCGACCAGCAGTGACATCACGCTTTTTGTGACCGACTGGATCGGGTGTATGCGGTCCCTGGAATAGCCGTAGAAATACTCCTCCAGAACGAGCTTTCCGTTCCTCGCGATTAGGATCGCCTCAGGGAGTCCCTGCTCCTCCCGGAGCACACTTTCGACCATGCTCGTTATTGGCCGTTCGTCTATAGCTTCGGTAGCCAGGGTGGACACCGGCCAGCCATCTGTTGCTGCCCGCGGAGGTTGATACGAATAGTTGCGCTGGACCGCTCCAGCGTCGGTCAGACGTGGCACCTCGAACCGGCGAAACGCCTCGTTGTCCTTCTTCAGAACGAGGCTGTACCAGCTGTCTTTCGTACCCACAAAGAGCTGTCCGTCGATGGACCGGAGATCGTCTGACAGCTGGCCCTTAAAGAGGGAGCCGGAACCAGTGCTGAGGTTGACAGTGTCGCCAGCGAGTTCCACTTCAAGCGGGACGCCCATTGTGCTGGTATCGCGCAAGTTCGCGACGCCGGCCAGTTCCCCCTCGGAGTTCTGGCTTATTTCGATTTCGACACGGATCTCCCGCCCTTCCAGATATGTGAAACCCTGCCAGAGGCCTACCAGCGCAGAAGCGGCTACCGGCTCCGCATCGGCCTGGTCGGGCGACTCTGACGTACAACCCAGGAGAATGCTCAGCGCGAAGGCAGTAATGAGCGAACAACTTAGGTGACGTATTCTGTCCATCACATGCCTCCCGGCTCGAAACGCAATCGCTTGGCTATCGGGCCTGTCTGCGAGCGATCCCGAAGATCGCGGTCATTCAAATAATTGGATCCGACCCCTTATTCAGAGGTGCCGAGGGGCGTCTCTCGACCCGTATGGACCCGGCCTGGCGAAAGCAATACCCTACTACAATCTGATCGGGAGGCGCCGATGACAAGAGGAGCAATATTGTGTGCAGTGATCGGCCTGGTCCTGATCACATCACCAGTCAACGCCCAGCCGAAAGAACAGTCCGCGCGCGAGGAGATGTATCGCCGCTATCTGGAGTTCCCCAAGTATGTTAAAGGCGGCTCGATCGAGTCTCACTGGATGGCCGATGGCAGCAGCTTTTGGTACGCGGAAGGCGCACCTGAAAACACCATCATCTACAAGGTGGATCCAAAGGCCAACACGAAGACGCCGTTGTTCGACATCGCGCGTGTGCGTCAGGTGCTCACTGGTGTGCTGGGCGCCGAACCGCCTCACCACGGCCTTCCCTTCGAGGAGTTCAATTTCGCGGACCAAGACGAGGCGGCGGTCAAGTTTACAGTGGAGGATAAGGTTTTTGTCCTCAGGTTCGACACCTACACCATCACGCCTGCTCCGCCCGTATCCGAGGAGGAGCAACGCAGACTTGTTCCGCAGATAACACGGAAAGGGGCCGGGTTTCCCGACATGGACCTGATGGAGATACGTTCACCGGACGGGCGCTGGTTCGCCTTCTTGGAGGATCGCAATGTTTGGCTACGTTCCACTACCGATGGCAGAAGAGTTCAGCTAACAACCGATGGTATAGAAGGGTACGAGTGGCGCGACGTCCCAGTACGATCCTATAGCAAATGGGCTGCTTGGTCGCCGGATAGCTCCAAGCTGGCGGTCAAAAAGGGAGACTACCGCAAGGTACCGAAGATTCCGATCGTCGATTACCTCAAGCCGATCGAGGAAGTGCGATGGATCTTCTATAGTCGGGCCGGCGAGCCTATACCGCAGACCGAACTGTTCATCGTGGATATCCTCTCCCAAAAACGAACGCGGGTTGAAACCGGGTTGGGGCCGGACCAGTACGCTCTCATCGTTGGCTGGCGGAGCGATGGATCCGAGTTGTTGTTCTATAGGGTGGATCGCTATTGGGAGCGGGTGGACTTGATGGGAGCCGACCCTGCGACGGGCCGGACGAGACTCATCATTACGGAATCCCGTCCCTGGTTCGGTCGAGGACAAGGCGCGAAAACTTTTACTCTGCTGAAGAATAGCGACCAATTCATCTGGATATCGGAACGGGACGGCTGGTATCACCTTTATCTGTATGACATGAACGGGAAGCTAATTCGGCGGCTCACCAAGGGATCCTTCCCGGTGATGGAAGTGGTTGCAGTGGACGAAGAGCGCGGCTGGGTATATTTCACGGCGCGTGCTGAAAAACGACTCTACGATACGCATCTCTACCGTATAAACTTGGAAGGCAACAACTTTACTCGACTGACGGAAGGAACCGGTCAGCACGAAATTGTGTTCGCACCATCGACGGAGTTTTTCCTCGACACACACTCGAATGTGGATCGGCCGCCCGCAGTGGAGTTGCGGCGGGCGGATGACACCCTGCTGCAAGTCCTGTCTAAGGCCAAAATCGATGCGCTCGTCAACGAATTGAAGTGGGAGCCTCCCGAGGAATTCGTGGTCAAAGCCGCCGATGGGACAACCGATCTTTATGGCGTGCTCTTCAAACCGTACGATTTTGACCCGGAAAAGAAATATCCGGTGATCGATCAAATCTACGGGGCTTTGAGCGTCGTTCCGCATCGCTTCGCCGGGGGGCGGTGGGCCCGAGCATTTGCTCAGTTGGGATTCATCGTTTTCATCGTGGATAACCGAGGGACCGATGGACGGGGACGGGATTTTTTTGGGAGAACGGGTTTTGAACAACTTGGACGCCACGAAATTCCCGATCACGTGGCGACACTTAAACAGCTGGCCGAAACACGACCCTATATGGATCTTGGGCGGGTGGGACTTTTCGGAGGGTCGCACGGCGGTTACATGGCCATCCGCGGCATGCTGCTGGCGCCTGATGTTTATCACTTTGGTGTCGCCTGGTCGCCGGAAACGGACCTTGCAGCGCATTGGGCTATGGAGTCCCGAATGGGCCCAATCGAAAAGAATAAAGATGCGTACACCTATGCATCGAATCTCCGCTTGGCTGACCAGCTCAAAGGAAAGCTGCTACTCATACATGGCACAAGCGATGTCAACGTTCCCTTCTCCAATACGATGAAAATGATTGATGCGTTGAACCGGGCGGGAAAATCCTATGATCTACTCGTCCTGCCGGGACAGGGCCACGATGTTACAGAGGAAAGCTTTGCCCATGTGCAGGAGGCTATTCGCCGCTACTTTCAGGAGCACCTGAAACCGTAATGGTGGAGACGAAAATGTTTGGTCTAGCAGCACGAGGCATTGTCCTACTCGCCACCGGCCTCGTGGCGGCCGCACCCTTGGCTCGCTCTGACGAGCCGTCGGAATCGGGGCATCAGGTGATGTCTGGATTCATAGCGTCGCAAGCGGGGGACAGCCGTCCTGCTTCGGATGGCGAGGCATTCCCCGGCTCAGACCCGGCCCTCCGCAGCGAGCTTCTCGGCATGGCCAAAAAAGATCAGGCTGTGCGCGGGCGAATCAACTCGGAGGGTGAGACGCCCGAGTTGCTCGAAGAGGAATCAAGGATCGACTGGCGCAACACCGATCGGATGAAGCTGATCGTCGATGAATTCGGCTGGCCGACACGGAGAATGGTCGGCAAGGACGGCGCAAAGGCTGCATGGTCAGTGGCCATTCATGCTGACCATGACACAAAGTTTCAGCGCAGATGTCTCGATTTGATGAAAGCGGCGCTTAAGCACGGCCAGGTCTCGGCAGTCCACGTGGCGTATCTGACGGATCGCGTACGTACCAGGGAAGGAAAGCCGCAAGTTTACGGGACACAGAATGGCGTCATTGACGGCGTACGCCGGTACTTTCCCATCGAGGACCTCAAACATGTCGAAAAGCGTCGGGCTGAAGTCGGGTTACCGCCGTTGGGTGAATATCGAGAACTCCCGAAATCGCTGGCCATCGCGTTGGGGAAACCGCGCCCAACACCTGCTCAGCAAGGCGGACAATCCGCGCGGGAAGCGATGTACTACCGGTACCTGGAGTTTCCCTCCTATGTGAAAGGTGGGTCAATCGAGCCCCATTGGATGGCCGACGGCAGTAGCTTTTGGTATGCGGAAGGCGCACCTGCAAACACCGTCATCTACAAGGTTAATCCCAAGGCCAACGCGAAGACGCCCCTGTTTGACACGGCGCTGGTGCGTCAAGAGCTCACTACCGTGTTAGGCCACGAGCCGCCGTACAAGGGACTTCCGTTTGAGGCATTCACTTTCGCGGACGACGATGAAAAAGCGATCAAGTTCACTCTGGAAAACAAGGACTTTATGCTCCAGCTTGACAGCTACGTAATCACGCAAACTCCTGCCTTGTCGCAGGAGGAGAAAAAACGGCTGGTTCCACAAGCGGGGGATGTGCCCTCGCCTGACAAACACTGGCTTGCCAGCATAAAGGATCACAACATTTGGTTGCGGTCGAGCCGTGACGACCGCTCTGTTGCCCTCACCAACGACGGGATCGAGGACTACGGTTGGTTGGTTCCAAGTTGGGGTGATCGAAATTGGTGGTCGCCCAACAGCCTCAAGCTCGCGGCGAAGAAGGTGGACTCCCGCAAGGTGGTGAAGATGCCCATCGTGCACTGGCTCAAGCCGACCGAGGAGGTGACGTGGGAATACTACCCTATCGCCGGTGGGACTGTTGCCCAGATCGAGCTCTTGGTGGTGGATGTTCTTTCCAAAAAGCAGGTGCCTGTGGGTGCTGGGCCGTGGCCAAACGAAGAGATCTACATCTTGGGTTGGCCAGCCGATAGTTCCGAATTGTGGTTTGTTCGGAGCGACCGTGAGTACAAGAAGTTTGAATTGGTGGCCGCCAACCCAACGACTGGCGCCGCGCGGGTGGTGATCAGTGAAACGCGCGAAACATTCGTCAATGGTTGGGATTTCTCACGAACCAGCCTGATGACGTTTTTGGAGCATGGCAAGAAATTCATCTGGATGTCAGAACGGGATGGGTGGAATCACCTCTACCTGTTTGACATCAACGGGAACCTCATTCGACAACTCACGGAAGGCAACTTTCCGGTCGTGGAGATCATTAGTGTCGACGAGAGAATCGGCTGGATCTACTTCACCGCGCACGATGACAGAAGCCGCCCCTACGATACTCACTTGTATAGAGTGAGCCTGGAGGGGAAGGGGTTTGCGCGCCTCACTCAAGCCCCTGGCCAGCACGCGATCCAGATTGCGCCGTCGAAGGAATTCTTTCTGGACACTCACTC
>JADFSO010000048.1 GCA_022560735.1 Pseudomonadota bacterium | reverse complement strand
TTGGCAAAGTTATTGGCACGGTTTTTTGCATCACCTTGCTGGTCTCGGCAGTTACCGGCGGCAACATGTTCCAGGCCTGGAACGTCGGCGAAATTACCCAGGCCTATTTCGGCATTCCCAGTTGGATTTGCGGCGTTATCCTCGCGATACTGGTCGGCACGGTCATCATCGGCGGGATCAAGCGCATCGGCGCGGTCGCCGGGCGGCTGGTGCCGATCATGGTCGCGCTTTACCTGCTCGCCGGCACCTATGTCCTGTTCATCAACTCCGACCAGATCCTCGGCATGCTCAAGCTGATTTTCGTATCGGCGTTCTCCACCCACGAAGCGTCCGGGGCGTTTGTCGGTGGCACCATGGGCTACGCCTTCATGTACGGCATGAAGCGCGCGTTGTTCTCGAACGAAGCGGGCCAGGGTTCGTCGCCCATCGCCCACTCGGCGGCGAAGACCGATGAGCCGGTGCGCGAAGGCATAGTCGCCGGTCTCGAGCCGTTTATCGATACGCTGGTCGTCTGTACTTTTTCGGCGCTGGTGATCCTGTCCACCGGTGTGTGGAACCGCGGTGTGGAAGCGAGATACGACGTGCCGCCGGAGGTGGTGCCGGTCGCGCTCGGCGAATGGAGCCTGGAAACCAAGGCTGTTCCGTCGCGGGACCAGGGTGAATGGGTCGAAGGAGAACTGGTTTTTGCGGTCATCCAGGCGGACGCCAACCTTGGCAGCGGAAACAATCTGCATCGTCTGAACGGCACGATCATCGACGAAAACGGAATCCTGGTCGTCGACTGGAAATCCATTGAAACGCGGGTAAAACCGGTACTGCATGAAAACGGCGTGTATGGCTCTTATGTAGGCGCGACCCTGACCGCCAAGGCATTCGATTCGGTGACGCCGGGCCTCGGCAAATGGCTGATCACGCTTGCCGTTTGGCTGTTCGCCATTTCAACGATCATTTCCTGGAGTTACTACGGCGAACAGGGAATCGTGTTCCTGATCGGAGACCGCGCGGTACTGGGCTACAA
Organism: Pseudomonadota bacterium; assembly: GCA_022560735.1. GTDB lineage: Bacteria > Pseudomonadota > Gammaproteobacteria > Steroidobacterales > MnTg04 > MnTg04. The sequence goes on along the minus strand of JADFSO010000048.1, from coordinate 10,280 downwards.
GCTCATTTACTGCGCGCTGATCGTCGTCGCGACATTGGGTCATATCAAAACCGACGATCAGCTCGACAACCTGACCTCGCTGGGTACCGGCGTGATGCTGCTGGCCAACATCCCGATTATCTGGATATTCGGCGGCCAGGCGATGCGCGCTTATCACAATTATGTGGGCCGGTTGAAGTCCGGTCGCATGGGCCCCGGGCATGCGCCCCCGCCGCTGGACGAGGTGATCAGCGGCCGCGACGTCGACTGAGGGCCGCTCTTTTTCGATGTGAAACAGAGCATGCATTGAGTCAGCGAATCAATATTGCCGATGGCGTGAAATGGGAAAACGTTTTCGGCTATTCGCGGGCAGTACGCGTCGGTAACACGATCGAAGTATCCGGCACCACGGCAATAGCGGAAAATGGTGAAGTCGTCGGCGAAAGCGACCCCTATCGGCAGACGCAGTTCATCCTGGAAAAAATCTCAACCGCATTGAACAAAGCCGGCGGCTCGATGGGTGATGTGGTGCGGACCCGTTTGTACCTTACCGACGCATCTTTTGCCGACCAGGTCGGGCGCGCGCACCTGGAATGTTTTGCAGACATCCGGCCGGCATCCACGCTGGTCGAAATTTCGGCGTTGATTGCACCGGGACTGCTGGTGGAGATCGAGGCAACGGCGATCGTTTCGAAAGCGGACTGAGAACAGCTGTTTTTGGCCAAACGCCACGTGCCCGGCAATTGCATGGGCCCTCGAATCAACGCACCATGCGATTCATGCCCCTACGATACTTCACAGATACCGGCATCGAAATACCCGCCGTGACGACCGCACAGATGATCGAGGTGGATCGGGTGGCTATCGAGGAGACCGGGCCCAATCTCCTCCAGATGATGGAGAATGCCGGGCGAAATCTGGCGCAGCAGGCTATCGTCAGCCTGGGCGAGACCTGGCGCGAGGCGAACATCGTCGTACTGGCTGGAACCGGTGGTAATGGCGGGGGAGGCATCTGCGGCGCACGCCATCTGGCGAATCGAGGCGCCCAAGTCTGTCTCTGCCTGGTATCGCCTGACCGGCTCGGCACTGCGGCCAGGTGGCAGCGGCATATATTTCAGGCCACCCCCGGCCGGGAAACCGATATTCGATCGCTGTTCAACTCTAACGAGCCGGTAGATATCATTATCGACGCTCTGATTGGCTACGGCTTGGGAAAGGCGCCCAGGGGTAACGCGCTGCGTCTCATTCAATGGGCAAATGGCGCGGGTGCGCCAATTCTTGCCCTGGATATTCCCTCCGGCATAAACGCCACCACTGGCGAGACTCCGGGCGAGCACATTAAAGCCCGCTGGACCCTGACCCTGGCCCTGCCCAAGACGGGCCTGCTGCCTGAACATACGGGAGACCTGATCCTGGCCGATATCGGGATTCCGCCGGGCGTTTACACATGGGAAACTCTGAAGCTGCTTTACACACCACCTTTTGGGAACCGATTCCTGGTTCCCCTGACCATCACCTCCGTGTAGCAGGTCAGCCACGCTACGCGCAATCGATCAAAGGGCACATCAGAATCGAGGGAGACCACCACCCAAAGCGGACGCCGCGATACTTTTTTCGTATGCTTGCCAGCATGGTCAATAGAAAATCCATTGCGTCGCGTGGCAGGCTTGTTGGGCCGGGATCGACAAGCAGCGGAGTGGCGCGCATTCGGAATAAGCAACCATAGGCGACTGGTTCGGGATTATCGACGTGTTGACTATCAGGTAGCGAGGTCAAAGATGGAATTGCTTGCGGAGCGTGGGGATTTTCCACTGACGGAGTCATGGTCCTACCTCAACGCGGCCAACGTGGCGCTGATTCCAATGTGCGCGGCCACCGTAATTACTGATTGGCAAACTGATCTCGCGCTCAATGGCAGCAACAACTTCGATGATCAGGCCGAGGATACGGCGTTTGACGGGCTGCGTATTCAGGCGGCCCGTCTATTTAATTGTCGTCCCGAAGATATTGCCGGTGGTTCAAGTTGTTCTGAACTGTTGAGTTCGATCGCCTGGGCAGTGATGCCCAAAAAGCATGAGAACGTTGTCAGTACCGATATCGTATTTCCCGGCACCATTTATCCATGGAGTCGAGTTTCACACCATACAGGTTCTGAAATTCGACTGGCCAGGGGACATAACGGTTACACAAGTATTGATAAGGTAATCGGTGCTATCGACAAAAACACAGCAGTCGTATCGATTTCGCATGCCGAATATACAGGGGGACAGCTTTATGATCTGGCAGCATTGGCGGAAGTCACGCATGCACATGGCGCGCTTCTCGTTGTCGATGCAACGCAGTCCGCAGGAGCTATCCCTATTGATGCACCCGCATGTGGCGCTGACGTCATTATCAGTGGCTCTTACAAGTGGTTGTGCGGGCCATTCGGTGCAGCGCTAATGTATCTCGCACCACATCTGCAAGGCAATCTCGAGCCCGGGCTGGTCGGTTTTCGTAGCCACAAAAACATCTGGGACCTGAGCCCTGACAGGTTGGAATATCCAGACACAGCCAAAAGATTCGAGTCCAGCACGATGGCATTCGGCTGTATCAAGGGTTTGGAAAAATCTATCGAGTACCTGGTCGATATCGGTATCGAGCGCATATATGAGCACAATATGAAACTGGCAGATAGACTGGTTGAGGGTCTGAACCGGCTTGATATCGAAATTGTATCGCCGCCAGACAGAGCGGAGCGAACTTCAATCGTCACTTGCCGAGTAGATGGCTGGAATCCCATGGAGGTCGTTCAAGAACTAAAAAAGCGCAAGATTGTGGCTCAAAAAAGGCAAGAATTCGTTCGCTTTTCTCCGCACTTGTATAACAGTGAAGCTGATGTTGATAGAGCAATTGCTGAGCTACGGAGTTTGCTCAACGGTTAGCTTGAACTCGGGCCATACCTGGTGACAGTCATGAACCAGGGAGTCCGGGTCGGTGAAGTATGTTCGCGCCCTCAGTCTGAACAAGCCGATCCCGCGTACCTAATTGTTCTGCCTGGCCGCGAGTCTGGATCTATTGCGCGAGAAATACCGCACGATGCCATAGATGCTGATCAACAGCCAGAATGCTTCGATAATGAAGGCAGAAAGATTGAACTGGTAAATCAGGGATACGAGAATTAACAAAGCGCCCAAGCCATTGGTCGCTGAATATAACAAGCTCGTTGCAGATAGTTTTTCCAGCTGTAGCAGCAGATAAGTTGCCAGAATCAAAACAACTCCGATATTGCCAAGCAAGTCATGCCAACCATACGTCATTGTTATTAACGTCCTTTTCTAGTTAATCGTATGCCGGATCGGCGCTGTGAACGTGACGACCAGAGTACCCAACCGGGGAGTATTGTGCACATTTCAAAGTCAGGAACGGCACGCATTGCACCTTTGTTGCTGTCGGCGGCGGACATTATCAGTGGGAAAACCCGCCATGCCGCGTCTGTCTTTTTGTGAACTGTTCGGATTGCGGTCGCTGGTAACTTGGAGTACCCTTTGGGTTCTGAGGTGTATGTAATTGAATTTAATAGGAAACATTAGAAGCAAGCAGCGCCGCTGGGCACCCCGTGTGCTGGCGAGTTGGTGCGTGGTCTGGCTGGGCCTGGCCATGCAGCCCTGCGCCATGGCATTCGCCGTTTCCGATCACGATCAGAATCCACAGCACCACGGCATGTCCGGCGATATGCAGGGTGATTCCCATTACTGCCCGTATTGCCCGTCCAAGGGCGATTCGGGCGCCACCGCTTGCACTGGCGAGCAGGCGCGTTGCAACTACCCGGACGGTATCGACTATGACGGCCGTGTGCAGCAGCTGAAAAAAGCCGATGTTGGCGAATGGGTGCTTCCCGCCGCGTTCGTCCCGCTCCCGGTCGCTGAATCCGTGCGCTATGATCATGTTCCCGGCTCGGCTGTTTTATTGACGCCGGGCGATCCTCCCGTTTATTTGCAGCTCTGCGTATTCCTGAAATAGCTATCTCCGCCATCTAAGCCTTTTTCCCGGCACGTTTGGAGGAGATACCATGCCATACCCACAAGGGACTGCGTCCCGTAACAAGCTTTTTCAGTCAGCAACGACCCGTCTAACGCCGTGGTCCATCGCCTTGTATTTTCTGCTGTTCCTGGCTTCGGTATTCCATGCCGGCAGTACGCAGGCGGCCGAGGCCGTGCCATTGAGTACCGCTGAAGCAGAGCTCATCGCACTGGCCGACGAGCCCGGCTTCCTGGCGCTGGCGGAAAGCGCCGCCGCCGTGATGGAGCAATCGGTGGCCGCCGGTCAGTTGCCCGACCCGCAAATCGTGCTGGGCATGCAGAATTTCCCGATCCAGAGCGGCGGCTTTACCACGGAAGGTATGAGCCAGGCCGTGATCGGGTTGCGCCAGGCTTTTCCCCGGGGCGATACGCGAAAACTCAAGACTCGCCGACTCGAGTCGTTGTCCTCCGGCCTCACGGCGGATACCCGGGATCGCGCACGCCAGGTCCGGCTGGCCACCCGCCGGGCATGGCTGGGCGTTTACTACTGGGAGCATGCCAGAAAACTGGTGCTCGAGAGCCACGCCTACTTTTCCGACCTGCTGGCGATCACCCGGTCTTTGTATGCGGTCGGCAGCCGCAACCAGCAGGACGTCCTGCGAGCCGAGATCGAATTGAGCCGGCTTGACGATCGCCTGATCGAGATAGATCGCCAGGTCAAAGACCAGCGTGCCCGGCTGGCACAATGGATTGGCGCTGCACACGCCGCTCGTCCGCTGGACACAGACCTGCCCGCATGGAGCCAGGTGCCGAACCTGGCCGAGCTGACGGTGCAACTCGATGCCCACCCGGCCATGTTCGCCGCCGATGCGCGGATCGCGGCCAGCGAGAGCAGCGTTGCGCTTGCCAACGAGCGGTACAAGCCCGCCTGGGGGCTGGAGGCCAGATTGGGCCTACGTGGCGGCGAGCTGGCAAACGGAAACTCCAGGTCCGATTTCGCCACCGTGATGCTGACATTCGATCTGCCGCTTTTTCATAAAAACCGCCAGGATCGAATACTGGCGTCGGCAAGACATCAAAAGCGGTCTTCGCTGGCCGCAAGAACGAAACTGGCCCGCTCTTTGCGACAGGAACTGGCATCCGAGTACGCGCGGTGGATCGAGCTATCGCGGCGCATCGGCGTATACCGAGAACGCATCGTTCCGCAATCGGCGGAGCTCTCGGCCGCGGCGCTGGCCGCCTACCAGACCAACACCGCGGATTTTGCGGATGTCATGCGCGCCTATATCCATGAACTCGATACCCGCATCGAACATGCCGAACTTCAAACAGACAGATTGCGCTCATATGCGGCGATCGCGGCATTGGGAGGATTTTGAAATGAAAAGACCAAGCCTCGTAATTATCCTGCTTGTTGTCGGGTTTACCGGTTTTTTTATCGGCCGGTGGATTTCGCCGGGCGCTTCCGGCCCGGGTCTTGCGACCACCAGCGACGAGCGCGAAATCCTGTACTGGGTGGCGCCGATGGATGCCAGGTACCGGCGTGACGAACCCGGTAAATCGCCAATGGGCATGGATCTCGTTGCGGTCTACGCGGATCAGCGTGACCAGGACGATCCCGCCATCGTGAAGATCGACCCGATCGTCGTCAATAACCTTGGCGTGAGGACCGCTCGCGTCGAGACCGGGAGCCTGTCGCGGATCATCGATACAGTTGGCTATGTCGCCTACGACGAATCGACGCTTAGCCATATCCACGCGCGGGTTGACGGCTGGATCGAAAAACTGAACGTCGGCAGCACCGGTGACCGCGTCAAGCGCGGCCAGGTTTTGTTTGAGCTTTATTCGCCTGCGCTGGTCAGCGCACAGGAAGAATTTGTCGCCAGCCTGGCCAGCCGCTCAACGGCATTGCGCGAAGCGTCCGCCGGCCGCTTGCGCTCACTGGGTTTTCGCGAAAGCCAGATCGAGGTCTTGCAAAAGACCCGGCAGGTCCAGCAACGGGTGCGTTTTTACGCGCCGAAAGACGGCATCGTCACGCAGCTTTTGGTCCGCGAAGGCATGTACATCACGCCGGCAAGCGAGATCATGAGCCTTGGCCAGCTTGACACCATCTGGTTGATGGTCGAGGTCTTCGAACGACAGGCTGCATGGGTCGAACGCGGCCAGCTCGCTGAAGTTCAACTTGACTACCTGCCGGGCAGAACCTGGCAGGGCACGGTCGACTATGTTTACCCGGAGCTCAGCCCCAGCACGCGGACGGCCCGGGTGCGGATACGTTTCGACAATCCGGATAAAGCGCTGCGCCCGAACATGTTTGCCAGCGTCAGGATCTTTGGCACGCCGGTGCCTGACGCCATTCACATACCGCTGCAGGCGCTGATCCGGGGCGGGTCGGTCGACCGCGTCGTCCTGGCGGAAGGCGCTGGCCGTTTCCGCTCGAAAGTCGTGGTGGCCGGCATCGAATCGGGTGACCGGGTCCAGATATTGTCGGGTCTTGCGGCCGGAGAGACGGTCGTTAGCTCCGGGCAATTCCTGATCGATTCCGAGTCGAACATCGACGCCGAGATCGCGCGTATGGAACAGGCGGCCGATGGTGTCCCGGATTCCGAGCCAGCGGAGTAAACCCTGATGATTGCAAACATTATCCGCTGGTCGGTGAACAATCGCTTCCTGGTGCTGCTGATGACGGCAATCCTGATCGTCGGCGGTATTTACTCGATTTCGCAAACCCCGGTCGACGCCATCCCCGACCTGTCGGATGTACAGGTCATCATCAAGACCAGTTACCCCGGCCAGGCCCCGCAGGTCGTCGAGGACCAGGTCACCTATCCGCTGGCCACCGCAATGCTGGCGGTGCCGGGCGCCAAAAAGGTACGCGGCTATTCGTTTTTTGGCGATTCATATGTGTACATTATTTTCGACGATGGGGTCGATCTTTACTGGGCGCGGTCCCGGGTACTCGAATATCTCAGCCAGGTTGCACCTACCCTGCCGGCAGATGCGCGACCCGCATTGGGGCCGGATGCGACCGGCGTCGGCTGGATACTCGAGTACGCACTGGTCGACCGCAGCGGCCAGCATGATCTTTCCCAGCTAAGGTCCATCCAGGACTGGTTTCTGAAATACGAGCTGCAGACCGTACCGGGTGTTTCCGAAGTCGCCACCATCGGCGGCATGGTCCGCCAATACCAGGTCGTGGTCGACCCGGACAAGCTGCGCGCCTATGGACTGAGCCTGGCACAGATCAGGAAAGCGATACAAAACGCCAACCAGGAAACCGGTGGGTCGGTCCTCGAGATGGCCGAGGCGGAATACATGGTGCGCGTCTCGGGTTACCTGCAAAGCGTTGCCGATCTCGAGCAGGTGCCGGTGAAAATAGCCGCCAACGGCATTCCCGTCCTGCTCGCCGATATCGCCGAGATTCGCGTGGGCCCGCAAATGCGCAGAGGAATCGCCGAGCTCGATGGCGAGGGTGAGGTCGTCGGCGGCATCATCGTCATGCGCTGGGGCGAAAACGCGTCACGCACGATAGAAGCAGTTAAGGAAAAACTCGCGCAATTGCGCAACAGCCTGCCGGAGGGCGTTGAAATCGTGCTTACCTATGACCGTTCATTGCTGATCGATCGTGCCGTGGCATCGCTATCGCGAAAACTGGTCGAGGAATTCATCGTCGTCGCGCTGATTTGCGCGCTGTTCCTGTTCCATCTGCGCTCGTCCATGGTGATCATCCTGAGTCTGCCGATCGGCATTCTTTGCGCATTCATCGTCATGCGGATGCAGGGCATGAACGCCAATATCATGTCGCTGGGCGGTATCGCGATTGCGATCGGCGCGATGGTGGATGCCGCCATCGTCATGATCGAAAATGTACACAAGCATATCGAGAGAAACCCGATCGATGACCGCAACCGCTGGCAGGTGATTACCCGGGCGGCGACCGAAGTCGGCCCGCCGCTGTTTTTCTCGCTGCTGATCATTACCTTGAGCTTCTTGCCGATATTTACCCTGCAGGCACAGGAAGGGCGCCTGTTCGCGCCGCTGGCCTATACCAAGACCTATTCGATGGCGGCGGCGGCCATTCTTTCGATCACGCTGGTGCCCGTCTTGATGGGCTATTTCATCCGCGGGCGCATCACGCCGGAGATGAAAAACCCGGTCAACCGGATCCTGATCGCCGTATACCGGCCAATGATCAAACTGGTCATCAGCCGGCCGAAAGCCGTCCTGCTGGTCAGCCTGCTGGTCGTACTGGTCGGACTGTGGCCAGCCAACAAGCTCGGGTCCGAGTTCATGCCGCCGCTGGACGAAGGCGACATCATGTATATGCCGACCACCTACCCGGGCATTTCCATCGGCAAGGCGAGGGAACTGCTGCAACAAACCGACAAGCTGATCGCCACGCTACCGGAAGTCAAAAGCGTGTTCGGCAAAATCGGCCGCGCCGACACGGCAACCGACCCCGCCCCGCTGACGATGATAGAAACGATCATCCAGTTGAAGCCAAAAGACCAGTGGCGGCCGGGGATGACCAGCGCAAAGATTCGTGACGAGCTGGATCGAATTTTGCAATTTCCCGGACTCACCAACGCCTGGGTCATGCCGATCAAGACACGCATCGACATGCTGGCCACCGGGATCAAGACGCCGGTCGGCATCAAGGTGGCCGGACCCGACCTGCGCGTCATTCAGGACATCGGCAAACAAATCGAGCAGGCGCTGGAAAATGTCGAGGGCACGGCCTCGGCCTATTCAGAACGGGTCGCAGGCGGCCGCTATGTGGATGTCGATATAAACCGGCGACAGGCCGCACGCTATGGCCTCAATATCAATGACATCCAGGACGTGATCCGCACCGCTGTCGGTGGCATGAACATCACCCAGACGGTCGAGGGCCGGGAACGCTATCCGGTCAACCTGCGCTATCCGCAACGATTCAGAAACTCGGTGGAACAGTTGCGATTGCTGCCAATCGTTACGCCGCGCGGCGACCGGATCGCGCTTGCGGATGTTGCCGATGTAACGATCATCGACGGCCCGCCGCTGATAAAAAGCGAGGACGCCCGGCTGAACGGCTGGACCTATGTGGATATTCGCGATCGTGACCTTGGCTCCTATGTCGCCGAGGCCCAACGCGTGGTAGCGGAGCAGGTCGAGTTGCCCGCCGGCTATTCGCTGACCTGGTCGGGCCAGTACGAGTACATGGTCAGGGCAAAGGAACGCCTGTCCATCGTCGGGCCCGTGACCTTGCTGATCATCGTGCTGCTGCTGTTCCTGAGCTTCAGGAATATGGCCGAAGTGGCGATGATCCTCGGCACGCTGCCGATGGCGCTGATCGGCGGTATCTGGCTGCTCTGGCTGCTCGATTACCGACTGTCCGTCGCCGTCGGCGTCGGTTTTATCGCGCTGGCCGGCGTCGCCGTCGAGATCGGCGTGATCATGCTGGTCTACCTGAACCAGGCGCTGGCTCACAAACGCGAGGAAGTCAATCAAAAGGGCATATCGCTGACCCGCGCACATGTCCGTGAAGCGGTGATTGAAGGTGCGTTACTCAGGGTCAGGCCCATTGCAATGACCGTAGCTGCGATCATCGCCGGCCTGCTGCCGATCATGCTCGGTGGCGGCACCGGTTCGGAAGTCATGCGCCGTATCGCAGCGCCCATGGTCGGCGGAATGGTCAGCGCGACATTGTTGACCTTGCTGGTTATTCCGGCTGTGTTTTTGGTGTGGAAACAACGGACGGTAGTAGATTAAACGGATCGCAACGCTACCCCACCAATTCCTCAACCGCCATACTGTAATCCATCTTCTCGCCTTCCCACCAGGTCACGCAGGTTTTGGCATCAATCTCGATCCCGGGTATTTCCTGGCGCAGCAAGTCCACCGCGTCGGTGTTTGCCGGGATCGGGGGATGATATTCGGCACGGCGGATGGCCTCGCCATGTTTGTTTTTGAAAACAATGCGTCCATCTGCGGTCTTTTCGCAGCCAAAGCCACCTTCATGTACCAATCGATGGTGATAGCGGCATAGCTGTACCAGGTTGTCGATACTGGTTTCGCCACCCGCGGCCCAGTGTTTGATGTGGTGGCCATCGATGTAATGTTGATGGGTGCAACCGGGAAAACGGTAGCCTTTGTCCCTGGCTTTCAATATCCGTCGCATGGCCGATGGAATCACCCGGGATTTGCGGCCGATATTGACCGGTTCGCCGGTTTCGTCTTCGAATAGCTTCACCACACTGCTGTCACAAGCGATGCGCCTCGATGTTTCCGCGGAAACATTGGGTCCGTGTTCGAGTTCGC